>JASBRX010000008.1 GCA_030149245.1 Sphingomonas bacterium | reverse complement strand
GTTGAACGCCGCGAACATCGACGCCTGGTAGAAGGCGCGCATCCGCACCACGCGATATTTGCCGAGCTGCGAGAAGGTGGAGCTAAGCACTTCGCCATAATGCATGCCCCCCTTGGGCCGGCGCTGCGGACAGGCGATCAGTAGCGCCACCGCGACCAGCGCGATCACCCCGGCCGACAGCAGGAAGGTCGCACGCCAGCCCATCGATCCGGCGAGGAAGCTGGCGATCGGCCGCGACAGCATGATGCCGAACAGCAACCCGCTCATCACCGTGCCGACCACGCGCCCCTGCCGCTCGGGCGGTGCCAGATGGGAGGCGAGCGGGATCAGCACCTGCACCCCGGTCGCGCCGACGCCGGTCATGACGGATGCGATCAGGAAGGTGGCCGGGCCATTGGACAGGGCGATCGCGATACAGCCCAGCACCGTCGCCACCGCCGATATCAGCACGATCCGCCGGTTCTCGAACAGGTCGGCCAGCGGCACCACCAGGATGATGCCCAGGCCATAGCCCAACTGCGTCAGCGTGGTGATGAGGCCCGCGACGCCGGCCGACATGCCGATTTCCGGCCCGATCACGTCGATCAGCGTCTGCGCATAATAGAGGTTGGCGACCATCGTCCCGCACGCGACCGCCATCAGCAATATGGCAAAGCGGGACAGGGGCGCATCATCGCGCGGCAGGGGCAGGGCGGCAGAATGTGTCATGCCGCCCTAATGGTCCCGCCATGGCCGGCTTTCAACCGGATGACGGAAATTTCATTGTGCAATGCAACGGAAATTGACCTCAGGCGGGCGGCTGCTCGTTGAGCAAGGGCACCAGCAGCGCGTTGAGATCATCCAGCTCGAACGCGCCGGACTTGGCGTAGCGCAGCCGGCCCGCCCGATCGATGACGAAATTGGTCGGCACCCCGGTCAGCGGGCCATAGGGGCCCTTGATCCTTTTGGCTGACGGGATGTGCATCGCCGCGAACAATTTCTTCAACTGCGCGACCGGCACCGATCCTTCGGTGGTGATCGCGAACACCTTCAGCCCATGTTTCTTCTGGAGCCCATAATAGCTGTCGAGCGTCGGCAATTCCTTGCGGCACGGCACGCACCAGGTCGCCCAGAAATTGAGCACCACCACCTGGCCTTTCAGCTCCGCCAGCGACACCTTGCTGCCGTCGATGAGCGTCAGCTCGAAATCCGGCGCCATCTCGCCGACCACCGGCTTGGTCGCCGCCTGCGCCACCCCGATATCGATCAGCCCCAGCATCAGCGCGGCCGCCATGACGGGCCGCATCTTCCCGATCCCCATTCTTCCCCCGATTCAGACCTTTGGCCACAGCCTATCAGGCACTTTCGCACGCGCCAACGATATTGGCGGCCGCCCCGTCGCCGCGCGGGGGGCAAGCATCTTGCGGTGCGACATGGGACTAGCTAACAGCCCGGATACCGGCGCGCCTGACAGCGCGCTACAGTCATGCCCTCGGGTTCGCCCGATGGCTTCCATCTTTCCGCGCTGCCGAGGGGGCGGCGCGCCCCAAGAGAAGGTATGTGCAGATGCTGGATCAGGACATGGTCAAGAAGGTTTCCGACGGTCAGGGCTTCATCGCCGCGCTCGACCAGAGCGGCGGTTCGACGCCCAAGGCGCTCAAGGGCTATGGCGTCGAGGAAAGCGCCTGGAGCAATGACGAGGAGATGTTCGGCCTGATCCACGCGATGCGCAGCCGCGTCATCACCTCGCCCGCCTTCACCGGCGACAAGGTGCTGGGCGCCATCCTGTTCGAGCGTACCATGGACGGCACCGTCGACGGCAAGCCGACCCCGACCGCGCTGATCGAACGCGGCGTCGTACCCTTCATCAAGATCGACAAGGGCCTGGAGGATGAGGCGAACGGCGTGCAGCTGATGAAGCCGATGCCCGAACTCGACGCGCTGCTCGCCCGCGCCAAGGGCCTGGGCGTGTTCGGCACCAAGGAACGCTCGGTCGTCAACCTCGCCAATCGCGAGGGCATTGCCGCCGTGGTCGCGCAGCAGTTCGAAGTCGGCAAGCAGGTGCTGGCCGGCGGTCTGATGCCGATTATCGAACCCGAAGTGAACATCAAGTCGCCCGAACGCGCCGAGGCCGACCAGATCCTGCTGGAGGAAATCCTCAAGCAGCTCGACGCCCTGCCCGAAGGCGAGCAGGTGATGCTCAAGCTCTCGCTGCCCGCCAAGGCGGGCCTGTTCGATCCGCTGGTCGATCATCCCAAGGTGCTGCGCGTCGTCGCCCTGTCGGGTGGCTTCAGCCGTACCGAAGCCTGCGCCGAACTCGCCAAGAATCGCGGCATCATCGCCAGCTTCAGCCGCGCGCTGCTGAACGACCTGCGCCACCAGATGAGCGACGACGAATTCAACGCGTCGCTGGGCGGTGCGATCGACGAAATCTACGCCGCTTCGGCCACCAAGACCCCAGTCGCGGCCTGACGCATATGGACGGCGCCGGGCAGGGGGAAAGTCCCGCCGGCGCCGCCTTTTCCTATCATCGCGCGGTCGCGCCGATGCTCTGGGTTTTATTGGGCCTGATGGTCGTAGAGACGTCCGTGGTCCATCTGCTGGTCGCGCTATGGAGCCCGCGCGCGGCGCTTGTCCTTTCGCTGCTGAGCCTCGCCACGATCGCCTGGTTCATCTTCTTCATCCGATCCTTCCGCGACCATCCGGTGCGGATCGGCCCGGATGCGCTGGTTTGGCCCGTGGGCAAACTGCGCAGCCTTACCATCCCCTGGCCGCAAGTCGCGGGGCCATGCGACGACTGGACCCTGGCGGATCTCAAGGCGGCGGGCCTGTTCAACGGCGCGCTGATCGCCCACCCCAACATCGTCATCGCGCTCGACCCACCGGCCAAGGCAGGGCGGCGCACGATCCGCTACCTCGCCCACCGGCTCGACGATCCGGCTGCCTTTATCGCAGCCTTCAGCGCGCGTCCTTCAGCATAGGCAGCACCTTGTCGAGCGGCAGCGCCTCTGCCGTGCCGCGATTGCCGACCACGGTCTGCGCCTTGAACAGCGCGTTCAACACCGCTTCCTCGGTCGCCTCGATGGTCGCCTGGAACAGCGGCGACATGCGGTCATTGGGCAGGTCGTCCAAGGCCGCCACCGCATTGCGCTTCGCCGCCGTGCGCCGCACCGCATCGCTGGTGGAAAAGGCGATGGCATAGTCGCCCGACCCGTTGGAGAAGCTCGACCCGGTCCGTGCGATACCGCCAAAGGCGCGCTCGGCGACGCGGCGCAGATTGCGGTCGGACAAAGGTGCATCGGTCGCGATCACGATCACCACCGATCCGTCCGCCTTCTTTTCCTCGACCTGCTGGCGATAGTCGTAGCGGCCAAGCTTCACCCCCACCGGCACGCCCGCGATCGTCAGCACCCCGCCATAATTGGCCTGGACCAGCACGCCCACGGTCCAGCCGCCGAGCGACGCCGGCAGCTTGCGTGAGGATGTGCCGATCCCCGCCTTGAAGCCGAACGCCACCGTGCCCGTGCCCGCGCCCACCACGCCTTCCTCGACCGGGCCGGCCTCGGCGCTCTCGATCGCGCGCCGCGCATCGGCGATGGTCACATGCCGGCCGCGAATATCGTTGAGCATGCCATCATTGGTCTCGCCCACCACGGCATTGACCGACCGCACTTCCTCATTGCCCGTTTGCGCCAGCGTCCATTCGACCGAGGCCGCGCCGGCCTCCGCCACGTTCAACGTATTGGTCAGCAGGATCGGCGTCTCGATCTCGCCCAGCTCCGCAACCTGGGTCGATCCCATGAACTTGCCGAACGCATTATAGGCGACGAAGCCGGCCGGCACCTTGTCCTGGAACAGGTTGCCGCCATGGGGCAGGATCGCGGTGACGCCGGTGTTGACGTCCTTGCTGCGCGGCAGCGTCACCTGGCCCACCTTCACCCCCGCGACATCGGTGATCGCGTTGAGCGGACCGGGCGGGAGGATGCCGACGGTCACGCCAGCCTCCCGCGCACGCGGCCGCGGCGCCTCCTGCGCCAGCACGGGCGCGGCGGACAGGAGCAGCAGGGCGGCGAAAGCGTGGCGCATGGAATATCCTTCGGTTCTTTGCTTGCGGTCATAGCCGCACTTGGCGCGGCCGCGCGAGCGGCTATAAGGCGCGCATGACCGATTTCACTGACGAAGAACTGGCGCTCGACCCCCATTTTGCCGAGCAGTTCGAAAAGGGCTTTCGCCCGGCCTGCCAACTCTATCTGATTTCGCCGCCGGCGAT
>JASBRX010000007.1 GCA_030149245.1 Sphingomonas bacterium | reverse complement strand
CGACTTCGCTCGACACGAACGGGTTTGGTGGCTTCGCAGCACCTTAATCCACATCCTCCACCTCGACCGTCTCGCCGGTCACGCGCTGTGATAGCGCAGCGGCCATGAACGGGTCGAGAGCCCCGTCGAGCACGTCGGACGGCGAGACGGAGGTGACGCCGGTGCGCAGATCCTTGACCTGCTGATAGGGCTGGAGGACGTAGCTGCGGATCTGGTGGCCCCAGCCGATCTCGGTCTTGGCGCTGTACTCGCCCATCGCCGCCGCTTCGCGCTTGGCCAGCTCAGCCTCGTACAGACGGGCCTTCAGCATGCCCATCGCCGTGGCGCGGTTCTTGTGCTGCGACCGGTCCTGCTGGCTGGCGACAATGATGCCACTGGGAACGTGGGTGATGCGTACCGCCGAATCGGTGGTGTTGACGTGCTGCCCGCCCGCGCCCGATGCGCGATAGGTGTCGATCTTGAGGTCGCTTTCGTTGATCTCGATATCGATCGAATCGTCGATCACCGGATAGACCCACACCGACGAGAAGCTGGTGTGCCGCCGTGCCGAGCTGTCATAGGGCGAGATACGGACGAGGCGGTGCACGCCGCTTTCGGTCTTGGCATAGCCATAGGCATTCTCGCCCTTGACCAGCAGCGTCGCGGACTTGATGCCAGCCTGCTCGCCGGCGTGATAGTCCATCAGCTCGACCTTGAAGCCATGACGCTCGGCCCAGCGGGTGTACATGCGCTGCAGCATTTCGGCCCAGTCCTGGCTCTCGGTCCCGCCAGCGCCCGAATGGACCTCAATATAGGTGTCGTTGGCGTCGGCCTCACCCGACAGCAGCGCCTTCACCTTGTCCTCCTCGGCGCGCGAGGCAAGTGCGGCGAGCGCCTGCGTGCCCTCGACTGCCATGTCCTCGTCGCCCTCGGCCTCGGCCATCTCGATCAGCTCGCTGGTCTCGGCCAGTTCGCGCTCGATCGCGCGGGTCGCCGTGATCGATTCGTCGAGCCGCCGGCGCTCGCGCATCACCTCCTGCGCCTCGCGGGGCTTGTCCCACAGGGTCGGGTCCTCGACGCGCGCGTTCAGCTCGTCGAGCCGGCGCAGCGCCTTGTCCCAGTCGATGAAGCGGCGCAGCAATGCGAGCGCGGCGTTGATCTTGTCGGCATATGCCTGCGCTTCGGCGCGCATCGTAAAAAACCTTTCAAACTGAACCGTCACCCCAGCGAAAGCTGGGGTCTCAAGCCGCAAGCGAGCGGCGTGAGGCTGGAGGCCCCAGCTTTCGCTGGGGCGACGTTATAGTGCCGCTAGTAGATTCCGCCCTCGCGTTGCAAGAAGTCGCTGTCGCGCGGTCCGTCCTGCTGCACCGCTTTCTTCTTCACCTCGGTCTTGGGGGCGTCCTCGTCGCGGCGGCTGCGGCGGCGCGGTTCGCTTTCGGGCTTGAATGCTTCCCAGATCACCGCGCCCTTGGGATCGGTGCCGGGCCAGGCGCCGAAGACCCGCTTGCCGGTGGTGCGGTCGATGCGGACCATGCGGATGCCGGCCGGCGCGGTGAAGGGCAGCACATCCTCCTTCTCCAGCGCCTTTTGTGCGAACGCCTTGAAAATCGGCGCGGCGATCGTGCCGCCTTGCGCATAGCCGCCCAGATTCACCGGCGTGTCATAGCCCATATACAGACCCGCGATCATCTGCGGCGTGCCGCCGATGAACCACACGTCGCGCGGGCCGGACGAGGTGCCGGTCTTGCCCATGATCGGGCGGTTGAGGTCGCGCAGCACGGTCGCGGTGCCGCGCTGGATCACGCCTTCGGTAATGTGCACCATTTGATACGCGCTCATCGCGTCGAGCACCTGGCGCGCGCGATTGACCGGGCGCGGCATCGGCTTGCCGTCCCAGTCGGGCATGTTGCAGCGGTCGCACGGACGCCAATTCTCCGGCCACACGATCTTGCCATGGCGGTTCTGGACGAAGTCGATCAGCGTCGGGTTCAGCGCGCGGCCGTGGTTGACCAGGATCGAATAGGCGTTGACCATCCGCATCACCGTCGTCTCGCCCGCGCCGAGCGCATAGGAGAGATAGGGCGGATATTTCTGCTGGCTGACGCCGATGCGCTGCATCAGGTCGACAACCTTGTCCATGCCGGTCTGATTGGCGGCCTGAACGGTCATCAGGTTGCGCGACTGTTCGATGCCCCAGCGCATCGTCTTCGGCCCCGCACCCCGCGTATTGCCGAAGTTGCGGAAGCATTTCTCGCCCAGCGCCGCGCCCTGCCACACGCAGAACGGGCCATCGACGATGATCGACGCCGGGGTCATCCCGTTTTCGAGCGCGGCGGCATAGACGATCGGCTTGATCGTCGATCCCGGCTGGCGCTGCGCCTGGGTCGCGCGATTGAACGCCTGCACTGTCGCGTCGAAGCCGCCCTGCATCGCCAGGATGCGGCCGCTGCGCGGGTCCTGCACCACCATGCCGCCCGAGATTTTCGGCACCGATCGCAGAGCGAACACCCCGCCCTCGGGCGCCACCGCAATCACATCGCCGGGCTTCAGCGCCGCAAAAGCGGTGCCGCCCTTGCCCCGCACCGGCATTTGCGCGCCACCGCGCGGCAGCACGCCGGTGCGGCCATCGCCAAAGCCGATCTGCGCGCTGCCCGCCGTCTTGGAAATGACGATCGCCGCGCGCCAATCCTCATAATCGAGGTCAATATTCTCGTTGAGCAACGCGCTGCGCCAGCCATCGCCTTCGAACGGCTTTTCGCGCATCGGCCCGGACCAGCCGCGCCCGCGATCATAGCGGAGCAGACCGTCACGCAGCGCCTTTTGCGCGGCCCTTTGCAGTTCGGGATCGAACGACGTGCGGACCCACAGGCCGCCGGCATAGACGCTGTACGGGCCGTCGGTTTCCTCGTCGCCGAACTTGTCGATCAGCTGGCGGCGCACTTCCTCAATAAAATAGCCGCCGAGCGGGTCGGTCTTGGGCGTCTTGCGCGGCACCGCACCCAGCGGCGCGCTGACTGCGGCATCATGCTGCGCCTGATCGATATAGCCGTTCTCGCGCATCTGCCCGAGCACCCAGTTGCGCCGCTCGATCGCGCGCTTCTCGTGCCGCTCGGGCATATAGTTGCTCGGCCCCTTGGGCAGGATCGCGAGATAGGCGAATTGCGGGATGCTGAGGTCGCGCACGCTCTTGTCGAAATAGGCGTTTGCCGCGGCCTCGACCCCGAACGCGTTTCGTCCCAGCGCGATCTGGTTGAGGTAGAGTTCGAGGATCTGCTCTTTCGACAGCGAATTTTCGATGCGGAAGGCGAGGATCGCCTCGCGCGCCTTGCGGACATAGCTGACCTCGTTGGTCAGCAGCAGGTTCTTCGCCACCTGTTGCGTGATGGTCGATGTGCCGCGCGGCGTCTCGCCGCTGGTCAGCCCCTGCCACGCTGCGCGGACCAGGCCCGGATAATCGACGCCGCTATGCTGGAAAAAGGTCTTGTCCTCGGCGGAGAGGAACGCGCCGACCAGCAGCTTGGGATATTCCTCATACGACAGTTCTACCCGGCGATCGCGGGCGTAGCTGCGCAGCGGGGTGCCGTCACCGGCGCGGATATTGGTCGGCAGCGGCGGCTCGTAGCTGCGGAGCTTGTCGACTGACGGGAGATCGCGCAGGAACAGCGCCCACAACACGATCGTCCCGACGCCCGCGAGCAGCGCCAGCCACGCGAGCAGCTTGAACCACCAGGTGCGGCGGATCGCCGCAAAGCGGTCGCCAGCATCCTCACGCGTGAATTTCAGCACGAAATTGGGTTGGGTGTCGTCCGCCATTGGGCGCGGGGTTTAGCAGGAAAGCGCCGCCTTGCCAGCGGGGGATGCGACGGGGTGAGGGGAGGGGGATTGGGACCGCCCGCGCAGCGGGTGGTGGAGGGGCGGCCGCGCAGGCGGCCGTGAACAGCTCGGCAAAATTCCGCCGCTTGCAGCGGCGGCCCCTCCGTCGCCTTCGGCGCCACCTCCCCTGCGGGGCAGGGGAGGAATGGAGGAGTCTCCTACCGCGCCGCCATCCGCGTGGCGAAATGGATCGCCACCGCGCGGTCGACGCTTTGCGCGACGCGCTTGCGGCCCTCGGCGGTCTTGAGCAGCGCGACGTCGTTCGCGTTCGAGATATAGCCCGCCTCGAACAGGATCGACGGCATGTCCGGCGCCTTGAGCACCAGCAGCGACGCCATGCGGTGCGGGTTGTCCTTGACCGGGATCAGCCCTTGCGCCTCGCGCCCCAGCAGCCGGGCGAACTTGGCCGATGCGTTCATTGTTTCGCGTTGGGTCAGGTCGATCAGGATCGACGAGACGTCGCGATTGGTACCTGCCAGATCGATTCCGGCAATTACGTCCGATTTGTTCTCGCGCGCCGCCAGCCGTGCAGCTTCCTTGTCGGATGCCACTTCGGACAGGGTATAGACCGTCGCGCCGCTCGCGCCTGGGTGCAGCGCCGCGTCGCAATGGACCGAGATGAACAGCGCCGCGCCGAGCGCACGGGCGACCTCGAACCGGTCGCGATGCACCAGATAGCGGTCATCCTCCCGGGTCAGCGCGACACGCACGCGGCCCGACGCAATCAGTTCGTCGCGGATCGCTTTGGCGATCTTAAGCGCCAGTTCCTTTTCCTGAATCCCGTCGGCCGAGATTGCGCCGGGGTCATGCCCGCCATGGCCGGGATCGATCACCACCAGCGGCCGATCATCGTCGGCGCCATAGATGCGCGGCATGGCAAACGGCATCGGCTTGGGCGGTACCGGGACCGACACGCTGTAGCTGTGCCGGGATGATGCCCGCACGAAGCTGAACGGTGGCAGGAAGCTTAGCCGGCCTTCGGCAGCGGCGCGCGCAAAGCGCGCTTCGTCCACCGTGCGCAATTCCAGCGTCAGCGTCGACCCGTCGGCGCCGAACTTGCCATCGGTGACGATTGCCGGGCGCGCCAGATCGAACACGACGCGCGCGCCATCGCCCTGCGCCGCCTGTCGCACCGCTGCCACGGGACCACGGTTAAGATCGGGCGTCGCGCCGGGGCGCGCACCCATCAGGTCCAGCGCGATCCGGTTCGGACCCGCAAGGACGAAGCTGCTGGCACCGGCGACGCGTTCGTCAAACCGGATGACGATCCGGTTCGACTGCACGTCGATGGCACGTATGGTTCCTGCCCAACTCGGCGCGCCGCTTAGAAAGCCGGCTAAGAGGGCAAGGAAAAAGGACACCCGGGCGATATGCCGCGCCGGGCTGGGGGGGGTCCAGCCCAAAAGCATGCACTCATACTCACAAAATATATTCTCCCTGACGCGACCGGAATAATCACCCGGACCTTCCGGCGCGGTGAAGCCTTGCGGTTAACCCGGCATTCGGCATCTTTTTGCCGGCAAGCGGCAAAGGCTTGCCGGGAGCGGAGCGTTGTTTTTGCGTCGCACGCGAAATGTTGCCGCGCGGCCACACCGATGCTAGGCATCGTGTCGACCGATCCCGATTTGGGTTATTCGGTATCCATCGCCGGGCGCATTTGGCCCGGTAATTCAGGTTGACGCTGCATGAGGCAATTTCCGTCCATCCCGCATCGCACCGCTCAGGCGGTCGCGCGCGAGGCGGCGGAGGCGGGCACCCACGGGTCCGGCCGTGCCAATGCAGCAGAGGCATCACCAAACCCCTGCGCCCCCGATGTGATGGGGCGCAATCATGTTCGCGCGCCGCGGCTGACACCCGCCTGGCGCGCCCGGAGACCAACTAATGACCATGCGTATGCTGATCGACGCACGCCACCGGGAAGAGACCCGCGTGGCCGTCGTCAAAGGAAATCGAATCGAGGAGTTTGATTTCGAGAGTGCCGAGCGCAAGCAGCTCAAGGGGAATATCTATCTTGCCAAGGTGACCCGCGTCGAACCGTCGCTGCAGGCGGCGTTCGTCGAATATGGCGGCAATCGCCACGGCTTCCTGGCGTTCAGCGAAATCCATCCCGATTATTATCAGATCCCCAAGGAAGACCGCGAAGCGCTGCTGCGCGAAGAGGCGGAGCATGCCGCCGAGGAAGCCGCGCTGCGCGAGGCGGACGACAGCGACGATCACGACCATGACGACGAGGATGGCGACGTCGAGGTGGTCGAGCGTCCCTCCGA
Source organism: Sphingomonas bacterium (assembly GCA_030149245.1). GTDB lineage: Bacteria > Pseudomonadota > Alphaproteobacteria > Sphingomonadales > Sphingomonadaceae > Sphingomonas. Next base: position 55,461 of record JASBRX010000007.1, on the reverse strand, counting down.
CGAAGACGAAGAGGGTGGCGAGACTGCCGAGGGCGAAAGCGAGGGCGAGAATGGCAAGGGCCGCCGCCGTCGCGGCCGCAAGGGCAGCGACGATCAGGTCGAGGCACTGCGCCAGCGCCGCATGAACCTGCGCCGCCGCTACAAGATTCAGGACGTGATCCGCCGCCGCCAGGTGCTGCTGGTTCAGGTCGTCAAGGAAGAGCGCGGCAACAAGGGTGCGGCGCTGACCACCTATCTGTCGCTCGCCGGCCGCTATTGCGTGCTGATGCCCAACACCGCGCATGGCGGCGGGATCAGCCGCAAGATCAGCTCGGCCGCCGACCGCAAGCGTCTGAAGACGATCATGTCGGACCTGAAGCTGCCGCCGTCGATGGGCTGCATCGTCCGCACCGCCGGGCTTCAGCGCACCAAGACCGAGATCAAGCGCGACTTCGACTATCTCGCCCGGCTGTGGGACGAGATTCGCGAAAAGACGCTGCAATCGTCCGCGCCGGCGCTGGTCTATGGCGACAGCGACCTGATGAAGCGTGCGATCCGCGATATCTATAACAAGGATATCGACGAGGTGATCGTCGAGGGCGATGAAGGCTATCGCCAGGCCAAGGACTTCATGAAGCTCCTGATGCCGAGCCACGCCAAGAAGGTGAAGCATTACAGCGACGCCGTGCCGCTGTTCCAGCGCGCCGGGGTCGAGGAGCAATTGTCGGCGATGTACCACCCGGTGGTGCAGCTGAAGTCCGGCGGTTACCTCGTCATAAACCCGACCGAGGCTTTGGTGTCGATCGACATCAACTCGGGCCGCTCGACCCGCGAGCATTCGATCGAGCAGACCGCGACCGCCACCAACCTCGAAGCCGCGCAGGAAATCGCGCGCCAGCTGCGGCTGCGCGACATGGCCGGCCTTGTCGTGATCGACTTTATCGACATGGACCATTCGTCCAACGTCCGGAAGGTCGAGAAGGCGATGAAGGAGGCGCTGAAGAACGACCGCGCCCGCATCCAGGTCGGCCGGATCAGCGCCTTTGGTCTGATGGAAATGAGCCGCCAGCGTCTGCGCACCGGCGTGCTCGAGGCATCGACCCGCCAGTGCCCGCATTGCGAGGGAACCGGCCTGGTCCGCACCGCATCGTCGGCTGGCCTCAGCGCGCTGCGCCTGATTGAGGATGAGGCCGCACGCGGTCGCGGTTCGCACATCACGCTGCGCTGCAGCCAGGAAGCGGCCTTCTACGTCCTCAACAACAAGCGCGCCGACATCGCCGAGATCGAGGATCGCTACGGCGTCCGCGTCGAGATCCTGTCGGACGGCGAGCTGGAAGGCGCGCGCATGTCGGTCGAAGCGAGCGGCCCGCCGCCCGCGCATGCGCCGAAGTTCGCCGCCGCGATCCAGGAGATCGAAGAGGACATCGTCGACGATATCGACGAAGAGGAAGACGAAGAGGAAGAGGAGGTTGAGGCCCGCGCCCCGCGCGAGCGTCGCGACCGTGGCGAGCGTGCCGAAGGCGAGGGCGAGGGCCGCAAGCGCCGCCGCCGCCGCCGTGGCCGTCGCGGCCGTCGTGAGGAGGGCGACGCGCCCCAGACTGGCGATGCCGAGCAGGGCATGGATGGTGAAGCTGCGGAGGACGAGGTCGACTCGGCTGAGGCTGTCGAAGCCGCTGCCGAAGCTCCGGTCTCCGAGAGCGAAGGCGAGGGCCGCAAGCGCCGTCGTCGCGGTCGTCGCGGCGGTCGTCGCGGCGCGGGCGGCGAGGATGCTGGTGCCGACACCGAAACGGCCGATGCCGAGGACGCGGCTCCGATCGCGGCAGAAGCCGCCGAACCGGTCGCTGACGAAGCGCCCGCCAAGCCGAAGCGCAGCCGCCGCAAAAAGGCCGATGCCGAACCGGTGAGCGAAGCGGTCGAGGCGGCTCCGGCGGAAGCGCCGATCGAAGCCCCGGCGGCCGAGGAAGCGCCCGCCAAGCCCAAGCGCACGCGTCGCAAAAAGGGTGAGGAGGCTCCCGCCGCCGAAGCCGCACCGGTCGAAGCGCCAACGGTCGTCGAGGCGATCGAGGCTCCAGCTGCTGAGGAAGCGCCGGCCAAGCCCAAGCGCAGCCGTCGCAAAAAGGCAGACGAAACACCGGCCGCGGAGGTGGAGCAGGACCTCGCTCCATCGACCGCAGCGGCAGAGGCCGCACCGACTGAAGTTGCTGAAGCTGCGCCGGTCGAGGCAAGCGCCGCCGAAAGCGGCGAGGCCGACGCAGCGCCGCGGCGCGGCGGCTGGTGGCAGCGCACCTTCGGGGCCTGATCGCGAAAACAGGGGCGGGGGCCGATGCTCCCGCCCTTTTTTCATTGCCGGTTCATGCCGCCTCGACCATCCCGTTCAAATCGCATCTCGTCACCCTGACGGTTGATCGCGGGGGAAAAACCACCATGATGGGCGGCATGAAGCGGCTTGTATCCCTGTTCGCGTTGCTGCTGCTGTGCATCACCAGCCCGGCCTATGCCCAATCGATTCTGCGCGACGCGGAGACCGAAGCGCTGCTCGCCGATATGTCGCGCGACATCATCAAGGCGGCGAACCTCTCGCCCGCCAATGTCCGCATCGTCCTGATCAACGACCAGTCGATCAACGCCTTCGTCGCGGGCGGGCAGACCGTCTACATCCATTCCGGCCTGATCGACGCTGCCTCCAGCGCCAATGAGGTGCAGGGCGTGATCGCGCATGAAATCGGCCATATCACCGGCGGCCACGTGCCCTTGGGCGATCGGATGGGGAAGGGCGCGACCGGCATCACCATCCTCAGCCTGCTGCTCGGCGCGGCGGCGATGGCGGCGGGTTCCGCTGACGCCGGGATGGGTCTGATGCAGCTCGGCCAACGCGCCGCGATGGGCAATTATCTCGCCTTCAGCCGCGCGCAGGAGGCGACGACCGACGCCGCCGGGGCCAAGTTCCTGTCCGGCGCGGGCGTCAGCGGGCGCGGCATGCTCGATTTCTTCAAGAAGCTGCAGCAGCAGGAATATCGCTGGGGCCTTAAGCGCGGCAGCGACACCAGCTATGTGATGAGCCACCCGATGTCGGGCGACCGCATCGCCACGCTGACGGCTGATCTTCAGGCCGACCCGGCGTGGAACAAGCCCAACGATCCACAGATCGAGGCACGGTTCAAGCGCGTGCAGGCCAAGCTGCGCGGCTATGTCACCGAGCCCAAGGATACGCTGCGGCGCTACCCGGCGACCGACACCAGCGTCACCGCGCGCTATGCCCGCGCCTATGCCTATCATCTCGGCGGCTATCCCAAGGAAGCGGCGGGCGAAGCTGCGGCGCTGGTCCGCGCCGAACCCGAAAATCCCTATTTCCTGGAGCTGGAGGGGCAGATCCTGCTCGAATCCGGCAAGCCGCGCGATGCGCTGGCCCCGCTGCGCGCGGCGACGGCGAAAACCAATTTCCAGCCGCTGATTGCGACCACCTTCGGCCATGCGCTGCTCGCGACCGAGGATCCCGCGCATCTGGCCGAGGCGGAGACGGTGCTGCGCCAGTCGGTGGTGCGCGACAAGGAAAACCCGTTCGCCTGGTATCAGCTCGGCATGCTCTATGAGCGCAAGGGCGACAGCGCCCGCGCCGCGCTCGCCACCGCCGAACGTGCCAGCATGATCGGCGACATCGGTCGCGCCGTCCCCAGCGCGCAGGCGGCAATGGCCGGACTGCCGCAGGGCACACCCGACTGGATTCGCGCGCAGGATATCGTCATGGCGGGCCAGGCGATGATGCAGGACAGGAAGCGCAAGTGATCGAAAAACTGGCGAAGAGCCCGCTGGCGCTGGCCGGCACCCTGGTGCTGTCCGGCGTGGTCGGCGGGCTGGTCGTGGTCGGCGTCCAGGCGCTGCTCCCCGATCAGGCAGCGCGCGACGACAAGGCGATGGGGCAGGTCGTGCGCGACTATGTCCTCGAAAATCCCGAAATCCTGCCCGAGGCGATGAAGCGCCTGCAGGAGCGCGAGAGCGCCAAGACGGTCAGCGCCAACCGCGCCGCGATCTTCGACGCCTATGCTGGCGCGTGGGAGGGCAATCCATCGGGCGACGTTACCGTGTCGGTGTGGATGGACTATGCTTGCGGCTATTGCCGCGCCAGCCTGCCGATGATCGCGCGGCTGGTGGCGGAGGATCCCAAGGTCCGCATCGTCTATCGCGAATTGCCGGTGCTGAGCGAGGGCAGCCGCGTCGCCGCACGCTGGGGCCTTGCCGCCGCCGAGCAGGGCAAGTTCAAGCCGTTCCACATGGCGCTTTATTCGGGTGGCCAGCTCAGCCAGGCTTCGATCGAGGCGGCCGCTGCGACCGCTGGGCTGGATGTCGCGCGGGCGCAGCAGGCGCTGAACAGCCAGCAGGTTGAGGCGGAGGTCGCCCGCAACCTGGACGTTGCGGGCAAGCTTGGCGTCACTGGCACACCCAGCTGGGTAATTGGCGAGCAGGTGATTTCCGGCATGGTCCCCTATGAGGTTCTGAAACAGGCGGTGCAAAGCGCTCGGCGCAGAGGGAAATAATCGACCCGGCCTTGTTCGGCCTTTGTCCCGTCCCTAGATGCCGCCCTCCACATGCGGGGGCCAGGCATGCAACCGATTTTATCCGTTCGCGGCGTCAGCAAGACCTATGCCTCGGGGCATCGGGCGCTCGGCGCGGTCGATCTCGACATCAACAAGGGCGAGATTTTCGCGCTGCTCGGCCCCAATGGCGCGGGCAAGACGACGCTGATCAGCATCATCTGCGGCATCGTCACGCCCTCGTCCGGCACGATCCACGTCGGCGGGCACGACGCGATCGCCGACGCCCGCGCCGCGCGGATGATGATCGGACTGGTGCCACAGGAATTGTCGGTCGACATGTTCGAAACCGTGCTGGCCACCACCCGCTACAGCCGCCGCCTGTTCGGCCGCCCCGCCAATGACGCGCATATCGAACAGGTGTTGAAGGACCTGTCGCTATGGGACAAGCGCCACTCCAAGATCATGGAGCTGTCGGGCGGAATGAAGCGCCGCGTGCTGATCGCCAAGGCGCTGGCGCATGAGCCGGACGTGCTGTTCCTCGACGAGCCGACCGCCGGCGTCGATGTCGAATTGCGCCGCGACATGTGGAAGCTGGTCCACCGGCTGCGTGAACGCGGCGTGACGATCATCCTGACCACCCATTATATCGAGGAGGCCGAGGAGATGGCCGACCGCGTGGGCGTCATCAACAAGGGCGAACTGCTGTTGGTCGAGGACAAGGCGGTGCTGATGAAGAAGCTCGGCAAGCGTGAACTCGATCTGTCGCTGGTCGAGCCGATGGACGCGATCCCGCCCGAACTCGCCGAATGGCAGCTGACGCTGACCGACGAGGGAACGCGGCTGCGCTATACCTTCGACGCGCAGGCAGAGCGGACCGGCATTCCGTCGCTGCTGCGCAAGCTGGGCGAGCTGGGCATCGCGTTCAAGGATCTCGACACGTCGAAGTCGAGCCTTGAGGACATCTTCGTCGACCTTGTGGCGGCCAAGCGGGAGGAAGCGGCGTGAAGGGATTCAACCATCACGGCGTCTGGGCGATCTATCGCTTCGAAATGGCGCGCGCACTGCGCACCTTGTGGCAGAGCCTGGTCACACCGGTCATTACCACCGCGCTCTATTTCGTCGTGTTCGGCGGCGCGATCGGGTCGCGGATGCAGGAGCTGGACGGGGTCTCGTACGGCAGCTTCATCGTGCCGGGCCTCATCATGATGAACCTGTTGCAGCTGTCGATCTCGAACGCGTCGATCGGCATCTATTTTCCAAAGTTCACCGGGACGGTGTACGAACTGCTCTCCGCGCCGGTGACTGCGTGGGAGATGGTGATCGGCTATGTCGGCGCGGCGGCGACCAAGTCGATCGCGATCGGTCTGATCATCCTGTTCACCGCGATGGCGTTCGTCGATGTGCCGATCGCGCACCCGTTCATGATGCTGACGATGCTGGTGCTGACGGCGGTCACCTTTTCGATGCTCGGCTTCATCATCGGCATCTGGGCCAAGGGGTTCGAGCAATTGTCGTTCGTCCCCGCGCTGATCGTGACCCCCCTCACCTTCCTGGGGGGCGCCTTCTACACGATCAACATGCTGCCCGAGCCATGGCGGACGATCAGCCTGGCCAACCCCGTCGTCTATCTGGTCAGCGGTTTCCGCTGGGCATTCTTCGACAAGGGCGATGTGGCGATCGGGATCAGCCTTGGCTTCACCGCGGCGTTTCTGGTCGCCTGCCTCGTCGTAATCGGCTGGATCTTCAAGAGCGGCTGGCGTCTGAAGAACTGACGGGCACCAGCAGCGGCCTCAGCACCAGCGCGTTGAGGTTGAGCAGTGCGTGGACCAGCATCGCGAACCATAGCTGGCCGGTGGCGAGGTAGAGGATCGCCAGCGTCACGCCGACCAGCGCCGACGCCGCGACACCTGCCCAGCCCTGATAGCGGTGCGCATAGGCGAACAATGCGGTGGCAAGCGCCATGCCGAGCAGCGCATCGCCCGTGACCAGCGCCGCGAACAAGGGGAGCGCGAGGCGGAAGAACAGCTCCTCGACCACCGCGGCGGTGATGCCGAGCGCCGCAGTCCAGCCGGTCTCGCCGGGGGTGCGCGGGAGCAGCGCGGCGAATTTGCCCGACATCAGCTGTCGCTGACCGCGATAGGCGCGCCACCAGGCAATGCCGAGGCCGATTACCGCACCGCCCGCAAATCCAGCGAGTACCGCGATCTTGAGTTGCATGACATTGCCGCCGAAACCGGCAAGGCGGCGCGCGGTGGGGACCAGCGGCGTAAACTCGACCGGCAGGACCGCGAGCGCATCCCAGCGTCCTGCGGCCATCAGCGCCATCAGCGCGCTCGCCCCGAACGCCAGCGGCGCGCGACGCATCCAGCGGCGGTAGCTGGCGATCCGGTCGACCGGCGCCCGCCCGCTGCGGTCGCCACGAACATACCAGAGATACGCGCCGATCAGCGCGATGAGCAGGACGGCGTCGAAGAGCGCGACGCCCATCAATCGATGCGATGCTCGCCCTTGACCCAGCGCACCGTCCCGCTGCTGGCGCGCATCACGACGCTCTCGGTCGTCATCTTGCCCTTCTTGCGCTTGACGCCGGCGAGCAGCGACCCGTCGGTCACGCCGGTCGCGGCAAAGATGCAGTCGCCCTTGGCCAATTCCGACAGGTCGTACTGCTTGTCGAGGTCGGTGATGCCCCATTTGCGCGCGCGGCTGCGCTCGTCATCGTTGCGGAACAGCAGCCGGCCCTTGAACTGCCCACCGACGCAGCGCAGCGCCGCGCAGGCAAGCACACCCTCAGGCGCGCCGCCCTGGCCCATATAGACGTCGATCGTCGTGTCGGGGTCGGTCGTTGCGATCACCCCGGCGACGTCGCCATCGCCGATCAGCACCACGCCGCAGCCGAGCGCGCGCAGCTCGGCGATCAGCTTTTCGTGACGCGGGCGGTCGAGCACGCAGGCGATAATCTCGCGCGGCTCCACGCCCTTCGCAGCAGCGATCGCGCAGATATTGTCGGTCACCGACTTGTCGAGGTCGATCACGTTAGGCGGATAGCCAGGCCCGACCGCGATCTTGTCCATGTAAACGTCAGGCGCGTTGAGCAGATTGCCTTCCTCGGCAATCGCAAGCACGGCGAGGCTGTTGGGACCAGCCTTGGCGCAGATCGTGGTGCCCTCCAGCGGATCGAGCGCGATGTCGATCTTTGGCCCCTTGCCAGGCGCCGAACCGACCTTCTCGCCGATATACAGCATCGGCGCTTCGTCGCGCTCGCCCTCACCGATCACGACGGTGCCGTCCATGTACAGTTCGTTGAGCGAGGCGCGCATCGCCTCGACGGCGGCGGCATCGGCGGCCTTTTCGTCGCCGCGACCGGTCAGCGTCGATGCGGCGATCGCGGCGGCTTCGGTCACACGGACCATTTCGAGGACGAGAACGCGGTCGAGAACCTGGCTGGCGGTTTGCATGGGGCTGGCGGATCCTGTTCTGCCTTGGATGATGGCGGCGATAGGGGGGTGGGCCAGGCTTGTCGATGCCCGCCAACGCTGTCATCGCCAGCAAAATTCGCATGATCGCTCGAATGGTAACTGACGTTACGGACTCGTTGACGCGATCCATCTTGCAGTGCAGCACGCGCGACATGGCCAGTGCACCCCCGATCACCAACAATCCCGATGTCCGTTTCCTGGGCCGCGTCCTTGGCGACGTGATCCGTGCCTATGGCGGCGAGGCGCTGTTCCGGCGGATCGAATATATCCGGTCGGCGTCGGTCGACCGGCATCGCGGAATTGCGGGCGCGGACTCGATCGATCCCGGCCTCGATAGCCTCAGCCTCGACGAGACGCTCGATTTCGTGCGCAGCTTCATGCTGTTCTCGATGCTCGCCAATCTGGCCGAGGACCGGCAGGGCATCGCGGCGGAGCCGGGCGCGGATATCGAGCACGCTGTCGCGAAGCTCAAGGAACATGGCATCGGGCGCGAGCGGATCGCCGAACTGCTGGCCGATGCGCTGGTCGCACCGGTGCTGACCGCGCACCCGACCGAGGTGCGGCGCAAGTCGATGCTCGACCACCGCAACCGCATCGCCGAACTGATGCGGAAGAAGGATCAGGGCGTCACCGAAACGCAGGACGGCGATCTGGTCGATGAGGCGATCGTGCGGCAGGTCGCCCTGCTGTGGCAGACGCGCGTGCTGCGGTTCGAGCGGCTCTATGTCGCCGACGAGATCGAAAATGTGCTGTCCTATCTGCGCGACGTGTTCCTGCCCACGCTGCCCGCGCTCTACGCCCGCTGGGACCGCGCGCTGGGCAGCCGCGTGCCGGCCTTCCTGCGGCCGGGCAACTGGATCGGCGGCGACCGCGACGGCAACCCGTTCGTCACCGCCGACTCGATGCGCCTCACCATGGCGCGCTCGGCTGAGACGGTGCTGACCTATTATCTCGACGCGGTCCACGCGCTGGGTGCCGAGATTTCGATCTCATCGCACCATGCGCAGATCGACGCCGGGGTTCAGGCGCTCGCCGATGCCAGCGGTGACGATGCCGCGAGCCGCAGCGACGAGCCCTATCGCCGCGCGATCTCCGGCATCTACGCCCGCCTCGCCGCCACCTATCGCGACCTGACCGGCAAGGCGCCGTCGCGTCCGGGTGCGCTCAAGGGCGAGCGCTATCCCGACCCGGCGGCGTTCCGCGCCGACCTGTCGGCCATCGCCAAGGGGCTGGCCGCGCAGGGTGGCGAAACGCTGGCGTCGAGCGGGTCGCTCGGGCGGCTGATCCGCGCCGTCGATATCTTCGGCTTCCACCTCGCCACGCTCGACATGCGCCAGAACAGCGCGGTGCATGAGCGCGTCGTGGCCGAACTGCTCAAGGTCGCCGGGGTCGAATCCGATTACGCCGCGCTCGACGAGGACGCCCGCATCGCGCTGCTCCGCCGCGAACTCGCCAGCCCGCGCCCGCTCACCAGCCGCTATGCCGATTACTCCGACGAAACCGCGTCGGAACTCGCCATCGTCCACGCCGCTGCCGAAGTCCACGCCCGCTACGGTCGCGCGGCGATCAGCCAGTATATCGTGTCGATGGCGCAGTCGGTGTCGGACCTGCTGGAAGTCCATGTCCTGCTCAAGGAAGCCGGCCTCTACATTCCCGGCGAACCGGCGCAGGCGCATATCATGGCGGTGCCGCTGTTCGAGACGATCGGCGATCTCGACGCTGGTCCCGACATCATGCGCGCCTGGTTCGCGCTGCCCGAGGTCGCGGCGATTGCGAGCAAGCGCGGGCATCAGGAAGTGATGATCGGCTATTCGGATTCAAACAAGGACGGCGGGTACCTGACCTCTACTTGGGGGCTGAGCAAGGGATCGACCGCGTTGCGCCCGGTGTTCGAGGAGGCCGGGATCGGCATGCAGCTGTTCCACGGGCGCGGCGGCGCGGTCGGGCGTGGCGGCGGATCGTCCTTCGCCGCGATCCAGGCACAGCCGCCCGGCACGGTGCAGGGCCGCATCCGCATCACCGAACAGGGCGAGGTGATCGCGGCGAAGTACGGCACCCGCGAGAGCGCGCAGACCAACCTCGAGGCGATGGCGTCGGCGACCCTGCTCGCCAGCCTTGAGCCGCAGCGCCTGTCTGACGCCGATGCCGCGCGGTTCGAGGGCGCGATGGAAGAACTGTCGACCACTGCGTTCAAGGCCTATCGCGACCTCGTCTATGGCACCGAGGGCTTCACCAGCTTCTTCCGTCAGCTGACCCCGATCGCCGAGATTGCCGGCCTCAAGATTGGCAGCCGCCCGGCCAGCCGCAAGAAGAGCGACGCGATCGAGGATTTGCGCGCTATTCCCTGGGTGTTCAGCTGGGCGCAAGCGCGGGTGATGCTGCCCGGCTGGTATGGCGTCGGACAGGCGCTGGCGGCCTTCCCCGACCGTGGGCTGTTGCGCGAGATGGCGGCGGGCTGGCCGTTGTTCGCCTCGACGCTGGCGAATATGGAGATGGTGCTGGCCAAGTCCGACATGGGCATTGCCGGGCGTTATGCGGCTTTGGTCGAGGACCGTGCCCTGGCTGATTCCATCTTCGGGCGCATCCGTGAGGACTGGCAGCGCACCCACGACCAACTGCTCGAAGTCACGCGCCAGACGCGGCTGCTCGAAAAGCACCCGGCGCTCGAAACCTCGATCAAGCTGCGGTTGCCCTATATCGAGCCGCTCAACCTGCTTCAGGTCGAGTTGCTCAAGCGCCATCGCGCGGGCGAGACCGATCCGAAGATCGAACAGGGCATCCTGCTGTCGATCAACGCGATCGCGACGGCGCTGCGCAATTCGGGCTAGAGTCGCTTTAAGTTAGACGGCACCCGGCCCCTCCCCCCCCAGGCCACCCAGAGAATACACATGGGGGGGGTGGGCGGGGGGGGGGGGGGGGCGGGGTGGGGGCGGGGGCCGGTGCCGATTCAGCTTGGCTGAACCGACTCTAGGCGTCGTCCAGAAACGGTGCCGCAATCTCCGGTCGCACGCGCACGAGTCGCCCGGTGGCGCGATCGAGCATTGCCCAGGTCGATACCGCCTCGACCTTCACCCGCCCTTCGGAATCGGTGAAGCGCATATGGCGGTCGAACCGCGCGCCCTTTGGCGGGTTGGGCACCCAGGTTTCTGCCGTCACGGTCTCGCCAGCGCTCACATTGCCGCGATAATCGATCTCATGCCGGGTCACGACCCAGACATAGGCGTCGCGATGCTCGGGTGCGGCAACCGCAGTCCAGTGCGCCACCGCCACATCCTGAATCCACCGGACCCACACCGCATTGTTGACATGGCCAAGCTCGTCAATGTCCTCGGGCGCGGCGGTGATGGCTGTGGTGAAGCGCGGCATCCTTGACGTTTACGGCAACTTCGCCGCGCTGCAAATGGGAGGATCAATCGATCTTCATCCGCTCATTGCCGACAAAGGCCAGCTTGGTGACGCCGGCACGCTTCACCATCGCCAGCACGGCGTCGAACCGCGCATAGCGTGTGGCTTGGTCGGTCTGGATCAGCAACGCGCGATCGGCCGCAACCCCGGCTGCCAGTCGCCTTGGCAATTGCGCGTCCGTCATCCGTGCGCCGTCCCACCGCAGCGAACCATCGGCGGTGATGTCGAGCCGATGCGGCACGCCCGGTGGGGTAACGCCGTCGCCCTGCGGTAGGTCGACTGGCACCTTGTGGGTCATGCCGGGAATGGTGACGATCAGCATGATCAGCAGCACCAACATGACGTCGATCAGCGGGGTGATGTTGAGCGCGCTCAGCGGTTCGGCATCCGCAGCGCGGCGATAGGCAAGAGCACGGGGCATCGAAACCTCCTCACGTAAAGTGATGATGTATCATGCCACAAGCGGGGCCGAGCGCAACGACTAACCGCGCTCATATTTCCAGTTGCGGCGCTTTCCGTCGCGAATCCACGCGATCGCCTCGGCCACGCGCTTGTCGCGTGTCGCGTCGCGCTTTGCTTCGGCGATCCACTCGCAATATTCGCGGCGACAGCTTGGTGGAAAGGCATCAAACGCGGCGGCGGCTGCAGGATCACGCACCAGCGCTTCGGCGAGAGCAGCGGGAATTTCGGCTTCGGCCTTGGGCACTGTGGCGGCCCGTCGCGGCACCACGCCCGACTCGATCAATGCGATGACGGAGCGGATCTGCGCCTCCATCGCCGCCGCGTCGGGCAAATCTGTGAGCGATGTGATCCGGCCATATTGGCCCATCGCTTCACCCTCTTTCCCCGTCGCCGTCTGGTCGCGGTTCCAGAAACCAAAGCTGGCATGTGCCTTGAACGCGGCCATGTTGGCGAGCGGGCGGCCACCATATGAAAAGAACGGCATGCCCCATTTGATGCTTTCGTCGACCTCTGCACAGGCGGCGTGGACGCGTGCGCGCAGCCAGGTCAGGATCGGTCGGGCGAAGTCGGCCTGTCGGTCGATATAGGCGTCAATGCGCGGGTCCGTTGCCATGGCGCGGCTCCTCTCCCCGCCACGGTCGGTCGTGACCCGCGCTCTGTCAATCGGTCGGTGTTAAGGGTTCAGCGTGGTGGCTTCCGGGTCGTCGAGGTCGTCGTCCTCAACTGCCCCGTCCTCGAACGATTGTTGCAGCGAATCCTCGATTTCGTCCTCATCGTCGTCGGGGTCGCCGATGGCCTCATCCGCGATGTCATCCGCTGCCAGCAGGACCGCATCTTCGTCTTCATCCGCATCGATCTCCGCGCCGAGATCAGGCGCAAGATCGGTCAGCAGCGTGCCGTTGCCGGGGCCACCAACCGTTGCTTCCAGAATCTCCGCGCGCTGGCTTTCGTCATAGCCGTCTTCGTCATAGCCGTCGTCGCCGGTTCCATGACCTTGCACCTGGTGACCACCCATTGCCGTCTCCTTGCATTCAACTGAAGGCGCGAACGGTGGGCGGGGCGGCTGGTTCCGTGCGGTGCGACGGACGGCATCAGCTGCGGCGAAACAATTTGCCGCGCTCGGTGACGAACACGATGACCAGCGCAGTCAGGCCCAGCGTGGTGAAGCCGATATAGAGCGGCACCGTCGTGCCATCGAATGCCTGGCCGATTACCGCCCCCAGGACAGCCGCACCAAGCGTGGCGATGAATCCCTGCAGGCTCGATGCGCGCCCTGCAATATCGCCCATATTCTCCATCGCCATGGCGGAGAAGTTCGAGTTAGCGAGGCCCATCGCCGCCATCATCGGCGCCTGCAGCACGATGAAAATCCACAGCGTTTCCCCGTAAAACAGGATGATCGCGAGGTGGATTGCCGCGAGCAGCGTCGTCGCGACGATGGCGAAGTGTGACAGGAAGCGCATCCCGAACCGCATCACCAACCGTGAATTGGCAAAGGCGCTCGCCGCCATCAGCCCGGCGATCGATGCAAACACCACGGTCAGCAGCTCGGGCCGCTTGAACACGTCATAGACGATTTGCTGGATCGAACCGATGAATGCGAAGAAGCAGCCGGAAATGGCGCAGCTGGCAAAGGTATAGCCCACGGCCCAGCGGTCGCGGAACATGATGCGGTAGCCGCGCCAGATTTCCTTGAGGTCGAGCCGATTGACCGAGGCTGGGTCGAGCGTTTCGGGCATGCGAATCAGGAACCAGGCCAAGACGATGGCGGCGATCGTGCCAATCCCCGCGAAGATGATCCGCCACGAATCGAACAGCATCACCATCAATTGACCCCAGGCGGGCGCGAGCACGGGGACGACCATGAAGGTCATGAACGCGAGGCTCATCACTCGCGCCATCGCGCGCCCCTGAAAACAGTCGCGCACCAGCGCCACCGTGACGACGCGGCCGGCCGCAACCGCCGCGCCACTCGCAGCACGGGCCACCAGCAGCAGTTCGAAGCTGTTTGCGCTCGCTGCGACCAGGTTCGTTACGACATAGAATGCCAGCGCGACGCCAATCACCGGCTTGCGTCCGAAGCGGTCGGCCAGCGGCCCGTGGACCAGCTGCGCGACGGCGAAGCCCAGCATGAAGGCGGTGATCACATATTGCCGGTGGTTCGGCTCGCTCACTCCCAATTGGTCGGCGATCGCGGGCAGGGCCGGCAGCATCGAATCGATGCCGAGCGCGGTCAGCGCCATGATCGACGCGATCAGCGCGACAAACTCGCCCATCGGGATTGGCGACCGATTTTCCGGCGTCTTGGCCTGAGCAGACTGGGTAAGCGCGTCCATGCGCGGCCCATGCCGCATTGCAACCAACGCGTCACCCCCGGGATTTGACCTGTGCACAAAAGCGCGATAGTGTATTGTTCAAATAACACGCTTGGAGTTTTGCGATGAAACCAATCTGGCTTGTGCTTCCCGCCGCGGCCGCGCTCGCCGCCTGTGGCGGGGACGGTGAGGGGACCAGCATCTCGATCCAGGGTGACAATGGATCGGTCACCGCCCAGGCCGACAAGGACGGCAAGGTGTCGGTCAAGGCGCCGGGCTTTGAAGGCTCGATCAAGCTGCCCAAGTTCAATATCAGCGCCGAGAATTTTGAGATCGACGGCGTTAAGCTCTATCCGGGCGCGACCGTCTCCAGCCTCAACATCGACGATCGTCAGGACGGCACCAAGTCGGGCGGCGTCAACGTGACCTTCGATGCTCCGGCCGACGCCGCGCGCGTGCGCGACTGGTTCCGCGAGCAGATGGAGGGTGCCGGCTTTACCGTCACCGGCAATCGTGACGAACTGACCGGCAAGACCAAGTCGGGCAGCCCCTACACGCTCAAGATCGACGGCACCGGCGATGCAAAGAGCCGTGGCACGCTGACGGTTTCCGGAAACTGACCCACCAATCCGTCGTCCACGCGTAGGCGGACGGCGCAGCGGGAGGGGTGCATGGCACCGCGCCTCTCCCGCGCTTTTCCATCCGGAATTTCCCGCCCCTGTTCGAGTCTGATCAAGGCGACTATTTGAAGGAGATTCGTTTCCCGGAGTCGCTTTGCAATGCCCGATACCATTCTCGCCGAAGTCCCGCTCGTCAGCCTCGCCGATCAGGCGAGTGACCCGCAGGGATTTGCCGCCGCACTGGGTGGATCGTTCGAGCGGTTCGGCTTTGCGATGGTGTCCGATCACGGTATCCCGCAGGATCTGGTCGATCGCGCCTGGGCGATGACCAAGGCGTTTTTCGACCTGCCTGAGGATGTGAAGCGCCGCTATTTCGTCGCGGGCGGTGGTGGCGCGCGCGGTTATACCCCGTTCAAGACCGAGATCGCCAAGGGCGCGACTCATGTCGACCTCAAGGAATTCTGGCATATCGGTCGCGAGCTGGCGGCGGGGCACCGCTTTTCGGAGCTGATGGCGCCGAATATCTGGCCCGACCAGCCCGCAGGCTTCCGCGAGACGTTTATCGAGCTGTTCGCGGCATTCGACACGGCCGGCGACAAGCTGCTCTCGGCGATCGCCGTGCATCTCGGCCTCGCGCCCGACTGGTTCGACCATGCGGTGAAGGACGGCAACTCGGTGCTGCGCCTGCTGCACTATCCGCCGGTGACCGAAGATGCCCCCAACGTTCGCGCGGGGGCACATGAGGACATCAACCTCATCACCCTGCTGCTCGGTGCTGAGGAAGCGGGTCTGGAACTGCTCGACAAGGATGGCGAATGGCTGCCGGTCAAGCCGCCCGAGGGGGCGATGGTGGTCAATGTCGGCGACATGCTGCAGCGGCTGACCAACCATGTCCTGCCCTCGACCACGCATCGCGTGGTCAACCCGCCGGTCGAGCGGCGCGGCCATTCGCGCTATTCGATGCCCTTCTTCCTGCACCCGGCGCCCGATTTCCTGATCAAGGCGCTGCCGCAGACGGTGACCGCGGAGAATCCCGAGCGTGAGCCGCCGATCACCGCGCACGACTATCTCGCCGAACGCCTGGCCGAGATCGGGCTGACGAAGAAATAGAAAAAATATCTCCCCTCCCGGTAAGGCCCGGGAGTATGGGCGGAACAGTCGGCTCGGGCGATGCCCGGGCCGTTGCCGCTTACAGGGATGAAGAGATGACCGAACCGCTCCGTGTTGCACTGGCTGGCCTTGGCACGGTGGGCGCGGGCGTCATTCGTCTGATCGACGCCAATGCCGATCTGATTGCACGCCGCGCGGGGCGGCCGATCGAGATCGTCGCGGTGTCCGCGCGCGACCGGACCAAGGATCGCGGCGTCGACATCACCCGCTTTGACTGGGTCGATGACATGCGCGATCTGGCGCAGCATCCGCGCGCCGATGTCGTGGTCGAGCTGATCGGCGGGTCGGACGGCCCGGCGCTCGCACTCGCCCGCGCGACGCTCGCGGCGGGGAAGGGGCTGGTCACCGCCAACAAGGCGATGATTGCGCACCACGGCCTCGAACTCGCCCATGTCGCCGAACAAGCCGATACGCCGATGAAGTTCGAGGCGGCGGTGGCGGGCGGCGTGCCGGTGATCAAGGGCCTGCGCGAGGGCGCCGCCGCGAACGTAATCGACCGCGTCTATGGCATCCTCAACGGCACCTGCAATTTTATCCTGTCGAAGATGGAGGCGGAGGGCCGCGACTTTGCCGAGGTGCTGGCCGAGGCGCAGGCCAAGGGCTTTGCTGAGGCGGACCCGAGCTTTGACATCGACGGCGTGGATGCCGCGCACAAGCTGTCGATCCTCGCCAGCCTTGCCTTCGGCACCCAGCCGGCATTCGGCGACGTCGCGATCCACGGCATCCGCAACCTGCTCGCCGCCGATATCGCCGAGGCGGCGGCGTTGGGCTATCGCGTGCGCCTGCTCGGGATCGCGGACCTCAATGGCGACGGGTTGTTCCAGCGTGTCCACCCGCACCTCGTGCCGCTCGCCCACCCGCTCGCGCATGTCACCGGCGCGACCAATGCAGTGGTGGCGGAGGGCAATTTTGTCGGGCGCCTGCTATTCCAGGGTGCAGGTGCGGGCGATGGCCCGACCGCGAGCGCTGTAGTCGCCGACCTGATCGACATCGCGCGGACCGAATTCGGCCCGCCCTACGCCATGCCCGCTGCCAGCCTCGCCAAGGAACCCGCCGCGCCGAGCGGGGAACGTCGGGGCCGCGCCTATCTGCGCTTCACCGTACCCGACAAGGTTGGCGTGCTCGCCGAGATCGCAGCCGCGATGCGCGACGCGGGTGTGTCGATCGAATCGCTGATCCAGCGCGGCGCGATGGCCGATGGCAGCGTGCTGCTCGCGATCGTGACGCATGACGGGCCGGAGCGCTGCGTAGCGCAGGCGCTGGAAAAGCTGCGCGGCTCACAGAGCCTCGCGGGCGAACCGATGTGGATGCATATTCTGGGCGAGTGAGCGGGCGCGTGATATTCTGTTCCTCCCCTGAGCTTGTCTCAGGGGAGGGGGACCGCCGCCGAAGGCGGTGGTGGAGGGGCGGCTGCGCAGACAGCCGTTGGCGGCTCGGCAAAAATTCCGCCCTCTGCGAGGGCGGCCCCTCCGTCAGCGCTGCGCGCTGCCACCTCCCCTGCGGGGCAGGGGAGGGATAGTAAGCATTAAGGCGCGGGTTCGCGTTTGCGCACCACCTTGCCGTCAAATCCGACACCCACGGTCACGCCCACCATCCCCTTGCACTGGGCAAGGAACGGGCCGGATACGCCGCACTGAAACATCGTGTCCTCCAGCACCCGCTCTGTCTGTGCGGGGCGATTATCCTCCGCGCGGGCTGTGACGAACGGGACGCGATATTTTTTGTCCGCATCACGCAGCGCGCAGATCGTCACCTCATCGGGATCGGCCGTCTTTTCGCAGGGGATGGCGGCGCGAGTCTTTTCGCGATGGATGCGCAGCAGCGAGTCATCGGCACCGGACTGGAAAGCGAGGGCAAGCAACAACAGGGACATGGCGTCGAACCTCCCGGCGCGACGATAGCATGGTCCTTACATGCCCGAAACGGGAATCAGTTGGTTGCGGTTGCCTCAGGAGCGTCCGCCAGCGCGATCTCGACCAGCGCGCGACCGCGGCGGACGATGCCCAGCTCGCGCGCGGCGGCTTCGGACAGGTCGAGAATGCGGCTCTTGTGAAACGGCCCGCGGTCGTTGACGCGGACGATCACGCTGCGTCCGGTCGACGGATCGGTCACGCGCAGCTTGGTGCCGAAGGGCAGGCTGCGATGCGCAGCGGTCATTTCGTCGGGGTTGAAGCGCTCACCGCTGGCGGTGCGGTTGCCGGCGTGCGCATCGCCATAATAGCTTGCCATGCCGCTGGCGAGCACGGTCGCGGTTGTTGGAGCGGCGGTGGAAGGCGCGGCGTCCTGCGCTGCGAGAGGCGCAGCCGCGGTCAACATGATGACAGCGATGATCGAACGCATAGTCCCCGGCCCCTTTCGGTGCGGGGGTGAAACAGACGCGGCGCTGGAGGGCAATCCGTCCAGCGCCGCACTGTTTGGATTCTGCGGTCAAACGTCGAGATTGGCGACGCTTAGCGCGTTTTCCTGGATGAATTCGCGGCGCGGTTCGACGACATCGCCCATCAGGCGCGTGAAGATCTCGTCCGCGACGTCGGCCTGATCGACCTGCACCACCAGCATCGAGCGGTTGGCCGGATCGAGCGTGGTCTCCCACAATTGCTCGGCGTTCATTTCGCCCAGCCCCTTGTAGCGCTGGATCGACAGGCCCTTGCGCCCCGAGGCGAGGATCGCGTCGAGCAACTCGCTCGGGCGCGCGACCAGCGTCTCGCCCTTGGCGGCCGCGACCGGCGTTTCTTCCTCGTCGCCCTCGGCGGCTGGAGCCGCTTCCTCGACCTGCGCAACCTTGGCCGAGACCAGCTTGGCGATCTGCGCATAGCTATCGGCCTGTTCCGCCGCGAGCGCGTGAAGCTTGCGCCCCTCGGCCGAGGTCAGGAACGCGGCTTCGATGATGTGGTGATCGGTCACGCCGCGCCACCAGCGCTCGAAGTGGAAGCCGCCATCGTCGGTCACCCGCGCGGTCCAGCGCGCGTCGACGTCGGTCAGGTCGAGCCGCTGCGTGACCGCCGCCAGCCGCTCACCACGCTGCTCGCGCGTCGCTTCGGGATCGAGCGCGCGGCCCAGCGCCAGCGCTTCGATGATCGAGGAATCGTAGCGGCGCGGGACGTAGCGCATCAGCGTCTTCATCCGCCGGGCATGCTCGACCAGGCTCGTCAGATCGTCGCCGAAGCGCGTCCCCGTGGCGGTTTCCAGCCGGTTGCCCGCGACCCCCGCCTCGACCAGATAATCGTCGAGCGCGGCGTCGTCCTTCAAATACACTTCCGACCGGCCCTTGCTCGCCTTGTACAGCGGCGGCTGGGCGATGAAGAGGTGCCCGGCCTCGATAATCTCGGGCATCTGGCGGTAGAAGAAGGTGAGCAGCAGGGTGCGGATATGCGCGCCGTCCACGTCGGCGTCGGTCATGATGACGATCTTGTGGTAGCGCAGCTTTTCGAGGTTGAAGTCGTCGCGCCCGATGCCGGTGCCCATCGCCTGAATCAGCGTGCCGATTTCCTTGGACGACAGCATCCGGTCGAAACGCGCGCGCTCGACGTTCAAAATCTTCCCGCGCAGGGGAAGGATCGCCTGGAAGTGGCGGTCGCGGCCCTGCTTTGCGGAACCCCCTGCCGAGTCACCCTCGACCAGGAACAGTTCGGACTTGGCCGGATCGCGTTCCTGACAGTCGGCGAGCTTGCCGGGGAGCGAGGCGATGTCCATCACGCCCTTGCGCCGGGTGAGTTCGCGCGCCTTTTTCGCCGCCTCACGCGCGGCGGCGGCGTCGATCACCTTCTGGATGATCATGCGGGCGTGCGCGGGATTTTCCTCCAGCCAGTCGTTCATCTTGTCGGCCATCAGCGCTTCGAGCGGCTGGCGGACTTCGGACGAAACCAGCTTGTCCTTGGTCTGGCTGCTGAACTTGGGATCGGGCAGCTTGACGCTGACGATCGCGGTCAGACCTTCGCGCATGTCGGCGCCGGTCAGCGTGACCGTTTCCATCTACCGCCGGCCCGACTTGTCGGCATAGCTGTTGATCGTGCGGGTCAGCGCGGCGCGGAAGGCCGCCAAGTGGGTGCCGCCGTCCCGCTGCGGGATGTTGTTGGTGAAGCAGAGGACGTTTTCGTAATAGCTGTCATTCCACTCCAGCGCGACGTCGATGCCGATATCGTCGCGCTGCCCGGTCACCGAAATCGGATCGGGGAACAGCGGCGACTTGTTGCGGTCGAGCCACTTCACGAAGGCTGCGATCCCGCCTTCGTAATAGAGTTCGACTTCCTTGACCTCTTCGTGCCGCGCGTCGCGCAGGAACAGGCGCACGCCGGAGTTGAGGAACGCCAGCTCGCGATAGCGGTGCTCGAGCTTGTCGAAATCATATTCGATCTGATTCTTGAACGTGCCGCCATCGCCCGGCGTCTTTTCGGTCGAGGCGAGGAAGGTCACGCGCGTGCCCTTCTTGCCATTGGCCGGGCCGATCACCTTGAGCGGGGCGACGGCATCGCCATAGGCGAAGCGCATGTAATGCTCTTCGCCATCGCGCCAGATGTTGAGATCGAGCCATTCGCTGAGCGCGTTCACCACCGACACGCCGACGCCATGCAGACCGCCCGACACCTTGTAGGCATTGTCGTCCGAGGTATTCTCGAACTTACCACCGGCGTGGAGCTGGGTCATGATGACCTCGGCGGCCGAAACGCCTTCTTCGGAGTGGATGCCGGTCGGGATGCCGCGGCCATTATCCTCGACCGAGACCGATCCATCGGCGTTCAGCTGGATGATGATCTTGTCGCAATGCCCGGCGAGCGCTTCGTCGATCGCATTGTCCGAAACCTCGAACACCATGTGGTGCAGGCCGGAACCGTCGTCGGTGTCGCCGATATACATGCCGGGCCGCTTGCGCACCGCGTCGAGGCCCTTGAGGACCTTGATGCTGTCGGCGCCGTAGGCGTTGGAGTTGGGGGCGGAATCGGTGGTGTTGTTGTCGTCTGATGCCATGCCCAGCATATAGGGTCCGCCGTCACAAAACGGAAGCGAAATGGGCCTTAGGCGGGGTGGATCGCGCCGTCGTGAACGGTAAGCCGAATCGCCGCCCCTGCTTCTGCAAACAGGCCCGGTTCGGTGCCGGTCATCCACACCTGTCCGCGCCCGGCGAGCCGTTCGAACAGCGCCGCGCGGCGGGCGGGATCGAGATGCGCCGCAACCTCGTCCAGCAGCAGGATCGGGGCGCGGCCGGTGCGGTCGGCGACCAGTTCGGCATGGGCGAGGACGATGGCGAGCAGCAGCGCCTTTTGCTCGCCGGTCGAACAGAGATGCGCGGCCTGCCCCTTGCCGAGATGCGTGACCGCCAGATCCTGACGATGCGGGCCGGTGAGCGTGCGCCCCGCGGCGGTATCGCGCGCGCGGCCGGCGCGCAGCCGCCCGGCGAGGTCGGTCGCGTCGTCACCCTCGATGGCAAGGCCGGCACGGGCGAACGGCCCTTCGGGTTGCGCGATCAGGCGTTCGGAGAGCTGAGTGACGGTGGTGCGGCGCGCCGCGTCGATTGCCGCGCCATGCTCGGCCATGCGCGCCTCCAGCGCGGTGAGCCAGTCGGGGTCGGCGGGCTCCTCCGTGCCCAGCAGGCGGTTGCGCTCGCGCATCGCGGCTTCGTAGCGCGCGCTGTGGTGGGCATGGCTGGGAACGAGCGCGAGGGCGAGCCGGTCGAGGAAGCGCCGCCGCTCGCTCGCCGGTTCGGCGAACAGCCGGTCCATCGCGGGCGTGAGCCACAGCACCGTCAGCCACTCGCCAAGCGAGGTCGCCGCGGCGGTCGCGCCGTTGACGCGGACGACGCGGCGCTCGGGCGCAGAGGGCTGGGTGCCGGTGCCGATCTCTACTAGCCCCTCCCCTTCAGGGGAGGGGTTGGGGTGGGGCCTATCCCCAGGCGGATCGTCTAGAGGTGAGGCCCCACCCCAAACCCCTCCCCTGAAGGGGAGGGGCTTAAGTCGCGCCGCCACCCCGAACCCGCCGCTGCCGCCCTGTCGCGCCATTTCGGTCAGCGGCGCACGGCGCAGGCCGCGACCGGGGGCGAGGAGGGACACCGCCTCCAGCACATTGGTCTTTCCCGCGCCATTATCGCCCGCCAGTACGACGAAGCCGGTCCCGACATTCAGGATCGTGTCGCGATGGTTGCGGAAATCGGTCAGGACGAGGCGGGTGAGGGCCATCAGCGGCATCTAGCGTTCCAGCGTGGCGCGCGATAGCGTTCACGCGGCGATAGCGTCCGGGGGGACTTATGAAGCGACTGATTGTTACGGCAATCCTGCTCGGCACGGCCGGATGCGGCGGCGATCCGGCAACGCGCGTGATCGACGGGATCGAGGCGAGCTATAGCAAGGAGGGACGCGCCGACGCGATCACGATCAACTTCGATGACGATGGCAATGCGCGGCTGTGGGCGGGCAAGCGGCGCGGCATCATCGTCCGCGACGGCCAGGATTATCTGATGAACGAGCGCCGCGTCGCGATCGACAAGACCAAGTACAAGATGGAGCCGGTCGCGGCGCTGCGCGGCGACGTGATGGCGGCATTGTCTGCGCTGGCGGATGCGCAACGCAAGCGCGTGGAGCAGGCCGAGGCAGCGGCCAAGGCGTCGGGCGAGTTGCGCCCGGACGGCACACGGGTCGTACGCCTGTACGATGGGCGCGAAATGCTGATCACGCCGCCGCCGGTGGTTACGTTTCAGGTCGTCCCGGTCGGCACCGAAGAAGTTGGCGGTCGCAGCGGCAAGGTCTGGCGGCTCAGCGCGGTCGGCGACCCGCGCCCCAACGGGCTGGAAGCGGTGATGTCGAGCGATCCGGAGTTGGCGCAGGTCGGGCGGCTGATCCGCATGCACATGGCGCCCGCCGATGTCGCCGCGCTGGAGCCCGAGGGCACGCGCCGCAACCTCGCCAAGGCTGCAGCGGAATTGTTCGGCAAGGGCACATTGCTGCGCCTGTCGGTGCGGGGTGAGGCGGGACAGACGATGGAGTTGTACCGGCTACAACGCTTCGGCCCGGCGCGTTTCCGGGGAGCGGTGCTGATGCTGCCGGCGACGGTGCGCGATCGCAAGACCTTGCGCGAAGACCTCAAGGTGCTCACCCCGGTCGAGGATGACAGCCCGATGCGCGGGGTGCGGCGTTAGGGGCGGGCATGTCTCACACCCGTTTGCCCTGAGCTTGTCGAAGGGCGTGCCCGACATCAGCGACAGGCGCAGTGCTTCGACAGGCTCAGCACAAACGGAACGTTGTATTCAGATCCCGATCAGGCCCTTTTCGCGCAATTCGGCCTGCGCCGCGCGATAGAGCACCGGATCACCGATGTTCAGCCGCTTGCGCACCGCGGCGAGCGGTTCGGCGAGCAACAACTCATAATCCTCGCCCGACAGCCAGCGCGCGGCCTTGCCGTGGCGATAGCCTTCGCGCACCGCCTTGGCGAAGCTGCGCGATCCGGTGACGCGCAGACTCTTGAGCGCCGCGCCGAGCGCGATGAATGCCCAGCCAAGCCCGCCGGTCTGCGCATAGGAAAAGGCGACGAGGCACGCTTCGCCGAGCGGCTCGTCGGCCTGATAGCCGGTGATGACGTGCCAGATGTCGTGAATGTCACGCTCGCGCCGGCCATACCAGGCGTGCGGATGCTCGATCCCGCGTTCGACATCGGCATCGGCATAGCTGACATCGGCAAGGCCCTGAGCGGAATAGCCGGTGCGATCGAGAAACGCGCGATAGGCCGCGCCGACGCTGCCTTCAGGTAACGAATCGATCCAGGCGCGGTCGGAGAATTTCTCCGCCAGCTCGGTGCGCCGATAGGCGATGCGGCCGCCATCGGGTGTGGTCAGCAACCGGCGGTAATTCTTGCCCACCGTATCGCCGTTCAGCGCGCGCATGATGCGGAACACCTGCACCGTATCGTCGCCATTGGCGAGCAGACGGCGCAGCGCAGTCAACGCCGTCCCCCATTCGCGCTTGCGCGGTTTGCTCCAGTCGATTGCCTGAGTTGCCATGGGAACCACCGTTACTGACAGATGTGTCAATAAGTGATTACGCCCACCCTTGCAAGGTGACAAGAGCTCTTGACATGCCAGACCGAATCATGACAAGAGCTCTTGTCATATGGACAAGACTTCTGGACATTTCCGGTGAACAACCGGTTGCGTATCTTGCGGGCAGAGGCGGGGCTCAGTCAGGGGGACCTTGCACGCCTGCTCGGCGTCTCGCGCCAGACCGTCAATGCGGTCGAGACGGACAAATATGACCCGAGCCTGCCGCTGGCGTTGCGGATGGCGAAAATCTTTGGAGTGGCAGTCGATGAAATCTTCCTCGATGACTGGATTGCACCCGAGCGTGACTGAGATGACGCGCGGGCAACGCATGCGGCGGCATGCCGTGGAGGCGCTGATCGGCGGCGTAATCGGCGCAGGATTCGGCTTTGGCATCGCCAGTTTTGTCGATGCGACCGGGTTCGAGCGCTGGACGATCGCCGAACTTGCCTCGCTCGGCATCGCATTCATGCTGTTCTTCATGGGCGGTTTCGTGCTGGTGATGAGCGCGTCGGAAGCGCGCTGGCGGCGACTGGTTGCCTTTCGCCAGCCGGGCAGCGAGCCGCCCGATCGCGACTCGATGCTGGCGATCCGGCGTCAGGGCGTGATCATCGCGCTGACCGGGCCGATCCTCGCCGCGCCGCCGGTGCTGGCACATCTGGGCCTGGGCGATAACGGGCGCGCGATCGGTGCGGCGGCGGTGTTGGCGGTGCTGGCGTTCCAGACCTGGCTCAACTGGCGGCTCTATCGCACCAGCGACGAGCTTGTCCGGCAGGTGACAGTGATGGCCGGCGCAGTGTGTTTCTGGGGGGCGCAGCTGGCGCTGTTCGTGTGGGCCACGCTGGCGAAGCTCGGGCTCGTCGCTGAGATCGACAGCTGGACGCTGATCACACTGGTGATGGCGGTGTATCTGGTCGTGTCGACCTGGATCGGCTTTCGCCGCGGCCTCGGCCAGCTCTGAAGAACGCGGGCGGGAAGGCGCGCGTGGCGCCTTCCCGGTCCGGTCAGACGCGCATTGGCATCAGCACATAGAGTGCCGGCGACTTGTCATTCTCACGAATCAGCGTCGGCGCTGCGGCGTCGGCGAGGTGGACTTCGACCAGATCGCTTTCGATCTGGCCGAGAATGTCCATCAGATAGCGTGAGTTGAACCCGATCTCGAACGGCTGCGCGGCATATTCGCCGGGGACGTCCTCGGCGGCAGTGCCATTATCCGGGCTGGTCACCGACAGGGTGATGCGATCACGGTCGAGCGCCATCTTGACCGCGCGGGTCTTCTCCGTGGCGATGGTCGAGACGCGGTCGACGCCCTGCATGAAGCTCTTGGGGTCGATCTTGAGGATCTTGTCGTTCCCGGTCGGAATCACGCGGCTGTAATCGGGGAAGGTGCCGTCGATCAGCTTCGACGTCAGGATTGCGGCGCCGAGGTCAAAGCGAATCTTCGATCCCGACAGCGACACGCCGACCGACCCGTCGACCTCGTCGAGCAGCTTGCGCAGCTCGGCCACGCACTTACGCGGCACGATCACATCGGGCATCGCCTCTGCGCCTTCCGGGCGCGGCACGGTGACGCGGGCGAGGCGGTGGCCGTCGGTCGCCGCGGCCTTCAGCATGTCGTCGGCGACGTGCAGGAAGATGCCGTTGAGATAATAGCGTGTCTCTTCGGTCGAGATCGCGAAGCGGGTCTTGTCGATGATCTGCTTCAATGTTTCGGCGGGCAGCTCGAACACGGTGGGCAGTTCGCCCTCCGCGATCACCGGGAAATCGTCGCGCGGCAGCGTACCGAGCTCGAACTTCGCGCGACCGGCATTGACCTTGATCTTGCCCTCGGCCGCGGTCAGTTCGACCTGCGAGCCTTCGGGCAGCTTGCGCGCGATGTCGAACAGCGTGTGCGCGGGCACGGTGATCGCGCCGGCCTGATCGACCGCCGCAGGCACGGTTTCGTCGATCTGCAGGTCGAGGTCGGTCGCCATCAGTCGCAGCGATCCGTCGAGCGATGCCTCGATCAGCACGTTGGACAGGATCGGGATGGTATTGCGCCGCTCGACCACCGACTGGACGTGGCTGAGGCCCCGAAGGAGCGTGGCGCGTTCGATCGTCGCTTTCATGTGTATTCCAAACCCCCGGGCGGTCGCCCAAATTCAACAGACGGCGCGTGGATTGCCGTCGGAAGTTCAAGCTATCCTTAACGCGAAAAAGGGCCGGAGCAAGCGGCTCCGACCCTTCGTCGTATTCATTTGTGGACAGGCGCGCCGTCAGAAGCGGAAGCCGACGCCCACTGCGATCTGGTGACGATCGGTGTCGATGTCGAAATCTTCCGTGATCGCACCGTTGCTATATTCGAAATTCGCGTTCGAATAGTTGGAGTAGCGGTACTCGAGCTTGGCATAGCTGTTGGTGCCGATCGCCTGCTCGATGCCCGCGCCGAGGCGCCAGCCGTCGAGTTCGAAATTCTCGCGCAGTTCGGTCGTGCCATCGCTGGCGAGGACGTTCAGGCGGGCATTGGTGTAACCGCCCTTGGCGTAAACGAGCGTGCTGGGCGACGCGAGGACACCGGCGCGCAGACCGACATAGATGTCGCGGCCCGCACCGACTTCACCGAAGCCGAAGAAGTTGGGATCGGTCGACTGTGCCTCGACCTTGCCGGTTGAATCCGACAGCTCGGCCTCGACGCCAACCACCGCGCCACCGACGCCGATGTCATAGCCGAGTTCGACGCCGTACAGGAAACCGTCGACATTCTGGTCGTCGCCGTCGATGTCGCTGTCCTCGGTGCTGCCCGGACGGACGATGTCATAGCCGCCGACGACGCCGGCGCGGAAGCCGGTGAAGGTCGGATCGGTGTCCTGGGCGAAGGCCGGTGCGGCGATCATGGTCGATGCGGCCAGTGCGGCGGCAATTGCGATACGCATACTGAAACTCCTTAACTCAACCCGTTTTTCGGGTCGGGGGCACTAATGACGCTGCGCCGCACAAGTTGCATGAACGGTGCATAAACAGCGAAACCCGTTGCATTTGTGCCACAGGGCACCCATTCCATTTGGCGATGCGAAAAGGACGCGACTTTATCGCCCGGCATGGGGAAACGGTGTTCAACGCCGCCCGGCGCCTGCAGGGGGATCATCTGCACACGCCGCTGACCCGCGCCGGGTTTGCGCAGGCGGATGAGATGGGACGCGCGCTCGCTGGCCTGCTTGGCGCAGCGCCGACCCTCACCCTATGGGCGTCGGACACTGGCAGGGCGTTGCAAACGCTGGCGGTGATCGCCGAACATCTCGAACTCGACTGGCACAGCGCGCGGCATGATCCGCGGCTGACGGAGATCGGCATGGGCAGCTGGGGCGGGCGCACATATGCCGAGCTGATGGCGGGGGATCTGCCGGTCGTTGCCGCCACCGGCCTGCTTTATCCGGCGCCGGATGGTGAAACCTATCCTGAAATTGCAGAGCGCGTTTCGGCCTGGCTGGCAGACACCGATGACGATCCGGGCGACCGACTGATTATCATGCACGGCATATCCAGCCGCGTGCTGCGCGGCGTGATGACCGGGTGCGACGTGCATCCGGAGTTTGCGACGCCGGTTGCGGACGGACTGCCGCAGGGGTCGATCGTCATGATCGAGCAGGGACGAGAGACGGTCGTGCATCTGGGCAGCGGACGGGCTCCGGCGTGACCGCGCTGCTGCTCGCGATGGCATTGGTGGCGCAGGCGCAGGGCCGCCAATCGCTGGGCGTGTACGACGCCTGGGGTGCGTTTCGCGATGCCGCTCCGGCGCGCTGCTACGCGATCGGGCAGCCCGTGCGCGCGCGGGGCGGTGCCTTCGCCAGCGTCGCCAACTGGCCACGATCGGGGGCGCGCGGCCAGATCCATATCCGCCTCAGCCGCGCGCGCGATCCCCGCGCCAAGGTCACGCTGGCGGTTGGCGAGCGGCGGTTCGAACTGATCGCCGGGGCGAGCGACGCCTGGGCTCCGGATGCACGGACCGACCGCGCGATCGTCGCGGCGATCCGGTCCAGCCGCTCGATGAGCGTCGAAAGCGTCGCGCGCGGGGGCGGTGCGTTTGCCGATGTCTATGCGCTCAGGGGCGCGGCGACGGCGATTGATGCAGCGGCGATGGGGTGCGCGCGGCGGTAAGCGCGGCGTTCGGCCCCGCTGCGCCGCGTGCTACCCGGCGGCGGGGGCATGGAAATGCGCCGCCAACTCCGCTATATGCGCGGGATGCAGTCAGTCTCGACGCCGCTCATGCCCATCCCCGGGCACATTGACCCCGTGCCCGTTCCGCGCAGCCTGAAGCCGCGCGCCGATGGCCGCATCGACCTGCTTGGTCTGTCCAAGGCCGATCTGCGCATGGCGTTGGAGACATCTCAGCTCGAGCCGAAGCAGGCGAAATTGCGCGCCAAGCAATTGTGGCACTGGATCTATAATCGCGGCGTCACCGATTTCAGCCTGATGACCGACATTTCGAAGGCGATGCAGCCCTGGCTGGCGCAGCGTTTCGTGATCTCGCGCCCGCAAGTGGTCGAAGCGCAGGTGTCGACCGACGGCACGCGCAAATGGCTGCTGCGGTCCGACGACGGGCAGGATTATGAGATGGTGTTCATCCCCGACGCGGATCGGGGTACGTTGTGCGTGTCGAGCCAGGTCGGCTGCACGCTCAACTGCCGCTTCTGCCACACCGGCACGATGCGGCTTGTCCGCAATCTCGAGCCGGGCGAGATCGTCGGGCAGGTGATGCTGGCGCGCGACGCGCTGGGTGAATGGCCGAGCACGCCCGAGGGGCGGATGCTCACCAACATCGTGATGATGGGGATGGGCGAGCCGCTCTATAATTTCGACAATGTTCGCGATTCGCTGAAGATCGTGATGGATGGCGACGGGCTGGCGCTGAGCAAGCGGCGCATCACGCTGTCGACCAGCGGCGTCGTGCCGATGATGGCGCGCGCGGGTGAGGAGATCGGCGTCAACCTCGCCGTCTCGCTTCACGCGGTGACCAAGGAGGTGCGCGACGAGATCGTGCCGCTCAACCGCAAATTCGGGATCGAGGAGCTGCTTCAGGCGTGTGCCGATTATCCCGGCGCAAACAACGCCCGGCGCATCACGTTCGAATATGTGATGCTGAAGGACAAGAATGACAGCGACGAGGATGCGCGCGAGCTGGTGCGGCTGATCAAGCAGTACAAACTGCCCGCCAAGGTCAATCTGATCCCGTTCAATCCCTGGCCCGGTGCACCCTATGAATGCTCCACGCCCGAGCGGATCCGGGCGTTTCAGGAGATCGTGTTCGGGGCCGGTATCTCCGCCCCGGCGCGCACGCCGCGCGGTCGCGACATCGATGCCGCGTGCGGTCAGTTGAAGACGGCGAGCGAGAAAAAGAGCCGGGCCGAGCTGGACCGGCTGGCCGAAGAGAAGCAGGCCGCGCTCGGCTGATCGCGCGGGTGTGGCCGATATATCACGGTATTTCTACAATGTTGCAAAATTGAACCGTGTTACACTTGTAACGCACGCGATCGCTGCCTAGTTATGCCTCCGCAACGACATGTTGCATAAACCAAAAACAACATCCTGCTGGGGAAATCCGTTATGCGTAAGATCGCAATTCTTGCGGCGCTCGCTGCCGCCACCGTCGCTTCGCCCGCGTTCGCTCAGGACGCAGCTCCGGGTGAAGGCCGCGTCGAAGTCCGCGGCGGTATCGCATGGGCCGAGGGCGCTGAAGAAGCGTTCGCCGGCGTGGCAGTCGGCTATGACTTCGACTTGGGCGACACCGCGTTCATCGGCGTTGAAGGTGGGGCCGATAAGGTTCTGACCGAAGGCGCAGACGTGTTCTGGACCATCGGTGGTCGCGTCGGCGCCAAGGTTGGCGACGCCGGCCGCGCCTATGTGCTCGGCGGCTACGGCTTCGCTGATGGCGACGACGGCGCGTTCGCAGGCGCTGGCTACCAGCACAACCTGGGCTCGAACGTCTTCGCCAAGGTCGAGTATCGCCGCACCCTGGTCGAGGGTCCGGACGTGAACTTCGCCGGCGTCGGCGTCGGCTTCCGCTTCTGATCTTTCGGTCGAAGTGACAAACGGAAAGGGCGGGCCGCAAGGTCCGCCCTTTTTGATTCAGGCGAGTTCGGCTCCGCGCGCTACGGTAGCCGTGCGTCCGCCGATCCAGACATGGCCATCGGCGTCGATCCGCGCTTCGACGCGACCATCGCATCCGGTCATGCGTCCCTGCGCGGCGGTGTAGCTGCCGGTCGCCAGCCCCGCACCGAACAGATATTGGGCGGTCGCGGCATTGAGGCTGCCGGTCACGGGGTCCTCGACCAAACGCCCATTGCCATCAGTGAAGAAGGCGCGGACCTCGAACGCACTTGCGCTGCCCGCAGGGTGCGGTCCGACAAGTCCGATGTCGGTGCCGAGCGGTGCGCGCGCGGGTGGATCGACCGCGAGCACGTCTGCGGCGGAGCGTAGCCGCAGCAGCTGCCAGCCAGGGCCATTATTGGCGTGCACCGCATCGACGATCGCTTCCGCCGGGACATTGGCGAGTCGCGCCACCTCAGCGCGTTCGGCTTCGCTGAGCGGGCCGGAGCGGACCAGCGGTGGGGCGCGGAACGACAGCATGTCGCTTGTCCGAGCGACCGGCACCAGCCCTACGCCGCATTGCTGGACGATGCGGGTCGGATCGCGCGGCACGCCGCCCGCTTCGAGCCAGGCATGGCAGGTGCCGAGCGTGGGATGCCCGGCAAAGGGCAGCTCGCCTGCGGGATAGAAGATGCGGACCTGATAGTCCGCCGCCGGATCGGTCGCGGGAATGAGGAAGGTCGTCTCCGAAAAGCCCAGCCAGCGGGTGAGCGCGAGCATGGCGTCGGGGTCCATCGCCTGGGCGTCATGCACCACGGCGAGCGGATTGCCGGTGTTCCCGTCCGCCCCGAACACATCGACCAGATCCAGCTTCATGTCGCGCTCCTCATTCCAGCCCGGCGGATTGGACCGCGATGCGGGCTGGCGCAAGGGGCGGATGTCGGGGACTCAGGCGAGTTCGGACGCCGCCTGAAGTTCGCTCTTCCACAAGGTCAGCGCGCGGATCAGCGTTGCCGAACGATCGGTATACTCACCTTCAAGGAGCGCGCGCGCACGCGCCTGATCGCCGCGCTTGACCAGATCGAGCACCGCGCCAGCGCACTGGTGGAACTCTGCATGGAGACGCCGAATGACCTGATAGGGTTTGCTTTCGCGCGTGGCAGGATCGATATCCGGGCCGTGCAGCCATACGCCGAAGCGACACAGGTCGTCGCGGCAGACCAAGGCAGGTTCGTCGTCGCTGCGGCCGGTCGACACCGCAGTGCTCAGCTTCAGCTTCCACGCGCCATGCGCGCCAATTGCTGCCTGTACCTGTGCCAGCAGATCCCGTTCGTGCATGAAATCCTATCCGTTATCGTTATTTACCGATACCATCTTAGACCGCGCAGCGCCCGCCGGGCTGCGTGAACGCCAAATCACCTACCCAAAGCGAATACCGCGCGTGGTCTTTGCATTTACGCGCGCCGCGCTTAGTGGCGCAGAATGGAATGGTCCGCATTGTTTCTCGCCGCCGGGGCCGGGGTCGTCGGCGGCGTGATGAACGGGCTGGCCGGCGGGGGCACCTTTGCGACGCTGCCCGCGCTGATCGCGCTGGGTTTGCCCGCAAACATCGCCAATGCGACCTCGAACGTGGCGCTGCTGCCCGGCGCGGCGGCGAGCGCATGGGGATTTCGCGACGAGCTGGGCCCGGTGGCGGGGCTGTCGGTGCTGCTGCTGGCGACGATCACCTTTGTTGCGGGGCTGGGGGGCAGCCTGTTGCTGGTGCTGACCCCGACCGACACATTCGACGTCATCATCCCGTGGCTGCTCCTGTTCGCGTTCGTCGTGATGGCGTTCGGGCGACGCGCGGCGGACTGGCTGCATGCGCGGGTAACGATCGGGCGGCGCACGCTGATCGGCGCGCAGGGGCTGCTGGGCATTTATGGCGGCTATTTCGGGGGCGGCGTGGGGTTGATGACGACCGCGACCTATGGCCTGCTCGCCAATATCGAGCCGCGTGCGTTGTTCGCGATCCGCACGCTGATGCTGGCGGTCGCCAATCTGGCCGCCGCATTCGTGTTCATCGGTTTCGCGATGGTCGAGTGGCGCGCGGGCCTGCCGATGCTGGCGGGGTCGATCCTTGGCGGGTTTGGCGGCGCGGCGATCGGGAAGCGACTGTCGGCGCGGGTCGTGCGGATTTGGACCTTGCTTGTCACCGCCGGAACGACGATCCTGTTCTTCGCCCGGCTGTAACCTTTTCCAACCCTCCAGCGAAGTGGCGGACATGAGCGAACCGGAAGGCACCGACGTCATTCGCCGCCACACGCTGGCGACGCGGCTGTGGCACTGGACCACGGCGGTTAGTGTCATCATCCTGCTCGGCAGCGGGCTGATGATCCTGAACGCGCATGGCCAGCTTTACTGGGGCGAATATGGCGCAAATTACGACCAGCCCTGGTTCAAGCTGATCTGGTTCTTTGACACCGCGCGCGTGCCGGGGTGGCTGACAATCCCGTCGAGCTACAGCCTGTCGATCGCGCGGCGCTGGCATCTGTTCTTTGCGCTGGTGCTGAGCTTTGCGCTGCTCGCCTATATGATCGTCAGCCTGATCAATCGGCATTTCCAGAATGATCTGCGCATCCGGCGGAGCGAGCTGTCGCGCGGCCATCTGATCGCGGATTTCAAGTCGCATCTTGCGCTGCGCTTCCACGATCCCGAGAACCCTCGGGCTTATAATATCTTCCAGAAGATCAGCTACGCGGGGGTGATCTTCGTGCTGCTGCCGCTGGTGATCTTTACCGGCCTTGCGATGTCGCCGGGGATGAATGCGGCGTGGCCGTGGCTGCTCGACATTTTCGGCGGTCGGCAGAGTGCGCGGTCGATCCATTTCATCGTTGCGATGCTGCTGGCCGGGTTCATCATCGTGCATCTGGCGCTGGTGATCCTGGCCGGGCCGCTGAACGAGGTGCGGTCAATGCTGACCGGCAAATGGCGCGTGCCGCCGGAGGAGGGGGCATGACGCTGATCACGCGCCGCAATCTGATCGTCGCAGGGGCGGGCGGGCTGCTCGTCGGATGCGACCGCGTCGGCAGCAGCGAGACCGGGCGCGACATATTGTTCATGGCCGAGGCGGTGCATCGCAGCCTGCAGCGCGTCATCACCAACCGCAATGCGCTCGCCCGTGAATTCTCGCCGGAGGACATGTCGCCGCGCTTCCGCTCGAACGGCACGCGCAACCCCGGCACGCCCGCCTATCAGGCGCTGGCCGCCAACCGCTTTGCCGACTGGCGGTTGCGGGTCGACGGGCTGGTCACACGGCCGCTCAGCCTGTCGCTCGCCGATCTGCGCGCCATGCCGCAGCGCGCACAGATCACGCGGCACGATTGTGTCGAGGGGTGGAGCGCGATCGGCAAATGGCAGGGGCCGAAGCTGTCGGGGATTCTGGACGCGGCGGGGCTGCGCGACAATGCGCGCTATCTGGTGTTCCACTGCGCGGACAGTCTGCGCGGCGGAGCTTATTATGAATCGATCGACCTGATCGATGCCTTTCACCCGCAAACGATTCTGGCCTGGGCGATGAACGATGCGATCTTGCCGATCGCGCATGGCGCGCCGGTGCGGCTGCGGGTCGAGCGGCAGCTGGGCTACAAGCACGCCAAATATGTCATGCGGATCGAGGCGGTGGCGTCGCTCGACGGGATCGGCCGCGGCAAGGGCGGTTATTGGGAGGATGTCGCCGATTACGAATGGTATGCGGGGATTTAGAGTCGCTTCTAGTTGGGCGGCACCGGCCCGCTCCCCCACCCGGCCACCCATAGAATACACTGTCGTTGGGTGGCCGGGTGGGGGAGCGGGCGGGTGCCGATTCAGCCTTGCTGAATACGACTTTAGCACGCGTTCCTGCGACCTTCGCACTTGCGAAACGAACCTCAATCGCTAGCGTGACCGGCATGGCGCTGATCGATCATTTCTTCACCCGCGCGGTGAAGCGCGGCGAGCTCACCGTCATCCATGCGGATGGCAGCGCGCGCAGTTTCGGATCTCCGGACGCGGCGCTGACGCCGGTCACGATCCGCTTCACCGATCCGTCCGTTGCCCGGCGTATTCTGACCGACCCGGCGCTGGGCGCGGCCGAGAGTTTCATGGACGGGCGACTGGTGATCGAACGCGGCGACATCCTTGCGCTGCTCCGCCTCGTCACCGCGAACAACAAATGGGAGGATGCGACCGGCAACCTGACGCCGGGCGCGTTCAAGCGCGCGATCGATGGCGTCCGCTTCCGGCTCGACCGGATCAACATGGCGCGGCGATCGAAGCGCAATGTCGCGCATCATTACGACCTGTCGGCGCGGCTCTACGACCTGTTCCTCGACGCCGACCGCCAATATTCGATGGCGTATTTCACCGATCCGGCCAACAGCCTCGAACAGGCACAGCTCGACAAGAAGGCGCATATCGCCGCCAAGCTGGCGCTGAGGCCGGGGATGACGGTGCTCGACATCGGTTGCGGCTGGGGCGGCATGGCGCTGTATCTGCACGAAAAGACCGGGGCCGAGGTGCTGGGCGTCACGCTGAGCGAAGAGCAGCTCAAGGTCGCGCGCGAGCGGGCCGAAGCCGCCGGCGTTACGGACAAGGTGCGGTTCGAGCTGATCGATTATCGCCATGTCACCGGACAGTTCGACCGGATCGTTTCAGTCGGCATGTTCGAACATGTCGGTCCGGCGCATTACCGCACCTTCTTCGCCAAATGCCGCGAGTTGCTGACGCCCGAGGGGGTGATGCTGCTCCACACGATCGGGCGCGCGGGCGGGCCGGGGGTAACCGATGCGTTCACCGCCAAATATATCTTCCCCGGCGGCTATATCCCGGCGCTGTCGGAGATTTTGCGCGGGCATGAAAATCTGCGCTTCTTCCTCACCGATGTCGAAGTGCTGCGGCTGCATTACGGCCACACGCTTCAGCATTGGTATGACCGCGCCACGGCGGCGCGCGAACAGATCGTCGCACTGTATGATCAGCGCTTCTTCAACATGTGGACCTATTATCTCGCCGGATCGCTGGTGAGCTTCGAGAATGGCGGGCTGGTCAATTACCAGCTGCAGTACAGCCGGTCGCGCACCGCGCTGCCGATCACGCGCGACTATATGGCGGAGGAAGAGGCGCGGCTGCGCGGCTGAGTTAGTGTGGCGAAGCTGCCAACTGGGTGTTGAACTCGGCCTGTGTGAGCTTGCCGTCGCCATCCTTGTCCGCCGCCGCGAACCACGCATCCGCCGCCGCCCAGTCGGTGCGCGGAGCAGTTACCGCCGGACGCGGCGCGCTGGCCTTGGCCGATTGGCGTGAGGCCTGATAGGTCGCTTCGGCGCTCGCCTCGAAATCGAACCGCGCCCGCACTTCGTCGCGCTCAATAGATCCGTCTTCGTTGAGGTCAAAATCGGCGAACCGGCCGGGATCCGCCGGACCCTGAAGCGCGGCCAGTGTGAGCAGCAGGGCGATCACCGCCGCCGCTCCTGCGCTGCGAGCCGCCGACCGGTGGTCATCGTCTGAACCACGAACAGCAGGATCAGGATTGCGCCGATCGTGCCGACGAACAGGTCGAAGCCGGAAATGATGCCGAACAGCCCGCGATCCGGCCCCAGCACCCACATCATCACGGTCATGCCGATCAGCATCAGGCGCAATTCGGTAGGTCCGGCGGCGAGATAGGACAGGCGGAGTTCGCCAACGACGCGCGCGGACAGGAAGGTGTGGATCGACATCAGCAGATAGCCGGCGAGAGCGATCATCGCGACGTCCATCGTCACGAACGGGCTGAGTCCAATCCCCGCGACGATCAGCAGGTTCGCCAGCCCGTCGCAGCTATGGTCGATGAAATAGCCATAGGAGGGGCGCTCGATCCGCCGCCAGCGCGCCAGACTGCCGTCGAGCGAGTCGCCGAACCACTGCACCGCATAGCCGACCAGCGAAACGGCGAGCCAAGCGACGCCCCAATTGCTCGCGACATAGCCGAGGAACACCATCACCGCGCCGATCATTCCGGTCGCCGTCAGGATGTCGGGCGTGATCGCGCGGGGCATGTGGGCGCACAGCCAATTGAGGATGCGGCGCTCACCGGTGGCCAGCCAATTTTGCTGAATCCGGTCGAGTGCAGGCGGTGCCTGTCGCAGATCTGTCATAAATCTCTATCGCCCATGCGCGCGTGCGGGGCAATGGCGTGAATCGACGGAGTGCGTCCCGATTCAGCCAGTCCGAGCGGTACCCCGCTCAGTGGCGTGGATATTTGCGGTCCATATAGCTCAGCGCGTCGGAGGCGATCTCCTCCAGCACCGCCATGTCCACATCGGCCAGCTTCTTGATGTAGAGGCAGGACTTGCCGGTCTTGTGCTTGCCAAGCCGCGCGAGCTTCTCCGCTTCGCCGGGTTCGCCGGTCAGGATGTAGAGGACCAGCTCGGCCTTGCGCGGCGAAAAGCCGAGGCGGCACATGTCGCCCTCGTGCCCGCTTTCATACTTATAGTGATAGCTGCCAAAGCCGATGATCGATGGTCCCCACATTTTCGGGGGCTCGCCGGTCAGTTGCTTAAGCATCGCGCAAACCATTTTGGCATCGTCGCGCCGGACCGGGTTTTCGACCGCGTCGATAAACGTGGCGACATCGACGGGGGTGGGCTTGGTCTTCACATCGGCCACGGCATGACCTCGCTGGATTTTCGGCCAGTCTAGCCGCACAGGGCGGCGATGCAATCGCAGCTGCTCACCCGCCGTTCGATCCTGGCGCAGGCCTGGCCGATCATGCTCGGCCAGACGACGGTGCCGCTGGTGGGGCTGGTCGATACTGCGGTGATCGGCTGGACCGGAGACGCGGCGGCGCTGGCCGGGGTAGCGCTGGGGACGGCGATCATCAGCTTCATCTTCTGGGCGTTCGGGTTCCTGCGCATGGGGATGACCGGGCTGACCGCGCAGGCGCATGGGCGCGG
Source organism: Sphingomonas bacterium (assembly GCA_030149245.1). Lineage (GTDB taxonomy): Bacteria > Pseudomonadota > Alphaproteobacteria > Sphingomonadales > Sphingomonadaceae > Sphingomonas. Next base: position 18,469 of record JASBRX010000007.1, on the reverse strand, counting down.
GGCGCGCGGCGAAGTCGACGGGCTGCTCGTGCGCGGGGTCGTGGCGGGGCTGGGGATCGGCGCGGTGCTGGTCGCGCTCCAGATTTTGCTGGTCCCGGTCGCATTTGCGGTGCTGGCGGGCGGCGGGGCGCTCGACGCGGCGGCGCGCGAGTTCGTCACCGCGCGTTTTCTCGGCGCGCCCGCCGCGCTCGGCTTCTACGCGATCAATGGCTGGCTCTACGGCCTGGGGCGGACGCGCGCGACGCTTGCGCTGCAAATCCTGGTCAACCTCGTCAACGGCGCGCTCGACCTGCTGTTCGTGTGGCAGTTCGACATGGGCGCACGCGGCGTAGGGCTGGGCACCGCGATTGCCGAATGGGTCGGGCTGATCGCGGGAATCGTGCTGGTGGTGCGGATCGCGGGGCCGCGCGCCCTGCTCAGCCAGCGTACGGGCTTCTTCCACGGCGAAGCATGGCGGCGGTTGTTCGCGGTCAATGCCGATATCATGGTGCGCACGATCGCGCTGCTGGCGCTGTTCCTGTGGCTGGCCAATGCCGGGGCGCGGCTGGGCACGGTGCAGCTCGCCGCGAACCATGTGCTCATGCAGCTGGTGAGCATCTTTGCCTTCGTCCTCGACGGATTCGCCTTCACCGCCGAGTCGCGGGTGGGGCAGGCGGTGGGAAGAGGATCGCGGAGCGACCTAAAGCGCGCGATCCGGCTGACGGGGGAGTTTTCGCTCGGCTTCGGCCTGTTGGCGACGCTGGCGGCGTTGCTGTTCGGCGGTGCGCTGATCGACCTGCTCACCACCAATGCAACGGTGCGGGAGGCGGCGCGCGCGGTTTTGCCGCTCGCGGCACTGGCCGCGATTGTCGGCGTCCCTGCCTGGCTGCTCGACGGGGTGTTCATCGGCGCGACACAGGGGCGGGCGCTGCGCAACGCCGCGATCCTTGCGACGGCGCTGTATATCGCAACCGACCTCTTGCTGCGTCCGCTTGGCGCGACCGGGCTGTGGCTGGCCCTGCTGGCGAGCTATGGATTTCGCGCCGGGCTGCTCGCCATCCAGTTGCCGCGGCTGTTCGCCGGTGTTGCGGAAGCCGCCCCCCGGACGTAGAGCGCCCGCAAATTGCGTTCAGGAGCTGAAGACATGGCCGACAAGATCAATCGTGTGGTGCTTGCCTATTCGGGCGGTCTCGACACCAGCGTGATCCTGAAATGGCTGCAGCAGGAATATCAGTGCGAAGTGGTGACCTTCACCGCCGATCTGGGGCAGGGCGAGGAGCTGGAGCCCGCGCGGCAAAAGGCGCTGAACGCCGGGGTGAAGCCCGAGCACATTTATATCGACGATCTGCGCGAGGAGTTCGTCCGCGATTTCGTGTTCCCGATGATGCGCGCCAATGCGCTGTACGAGGGGCTGTACCTGCTCGGCACCTCGATCGCGCGCCCGCTGATCTCCAAGCGCCTGATCGAGATCGCCAAGGAAGTCGGCGCTGACGCGGTCAGCCATGGCGCGACCGGCAAGGGCAATGATCAGGTCCGCTTCGAACTGTCGGCCTATGCGCTCAATCCCGACATCAAGGTCATCGCACCGTGGCGCGAATGGGATCTGACCAGCCGCACCAAGCTGATCGAATTTGCCGAACAGCACCAGATCCAGGTGAGCAAGGACAAGCGCGGCGAAGCGCCGTTCTCGACCGACGCGAACCTGTTGCACACCTCGTCGGAAGGCAAAGTCCTCGAGGATCCGTGGGACGAGACGCCGGACTATGTCTATTCGCGCACGGTGAACCCGGAGGACGCCCCGGACACGCCCGAATATATCACGATCGATTTCGAAAAGGGCGACGGCATCGCGCTCAACGGCGTGGCGATGTCGCCCGCGACGTTGCTGGCGGCGCTCAACGATCTCGGGCGCAAGCATGGCATCGGGCGGCTCGATCTGGTCGAGAATCGCTTTGTGGGCATGAAGTCGCGCGGCATGTACGAAACGCCGGGCGGTACCATCTATCACCTCGCGCATCGCGGGATCGAGAGCATCACGCTCGACCGCGGCGCCGCGCACCTCAAGGACGAATGGGCGCCGCGCTATGCCGAGATGATCTATAACGGCTTCTGGTTCGCGCCGGAGCGTGAGATGATGCAGGCCGCGATCGACTATTCGCAGCAAAAGGTCGCCGGGACCGTGCGGCTGAAGCTTTACAAGGGCGGGGTCTATGTGGTCGGGCGCAAGTCGCCTTACTCGCTGTACAGCGAAAAGGTCGTGACGTTCGAGGACGACCAGGGCGCATATGACCAGCGCGACGCGGCGGGCTTCATCAAGCTCAACGCGCTGCGGCTGCGGTTGCTGGGGCGGCGGGGCCAGTAAGGGTCAGCAGCCATAAGTCGGGCGGGGCGCCGATGCGGACCGGCAACAGGCTGGTCCCGAGCCCCGCGCTGACCACGATCGTGCGGTCGCCTTCCCGGATCAGGCCGCACGCGAAACGGTCGCCATGGCGCGACATGGTGGCGGGCCGTCCGATCAGCGGCAGCGCGATTTGGCCGCAATGCGTATGGCCGGCGAGGATCAGCCCGAAGCGTCCCGCTAACTTGGGCACGATATCCGGCGAATGGCTGAGCGTCACCACCGGCCCCTTGAGCGGTGTGACGGCTTTGGCGAGTGCCGCCGGATCGGCGCGACCGGTGAAGTCGTCATCCGCCCCGGCGAGGATCAGCCCGGCGCGGCGGATGACGCTGTTGCTCAGCACGGTAACATGATTGGCCTTAAGAGCGCGGTGGATGCCGGCAGTGCTGCGCCAGTGGTCGTGATTGCCGAGCACCGCGACCACCCCCAGCCGCGCGCGCAGACCGCCAAGCGGTGCAACGGCTTCAGCCTCGCTGTAGCGGTGCGTCGAGACGCGCTTGTCACTGACCAGATCGCCGGCGATCAGCACCAGGTCCGGCTTGAGCGCGTTCACCTGAGTGACGATCCCGGCAAGCCGTTCGGGCGGCATATCCGGTCCCGCGACATGAAGGTCGCTGAGAAGGGCTACGCGCAGCGGTGCCTGTCCGTTCGGCCAATCCGCCATAGCGACGGTGGCCCGTCGGACAATCGGATCGCGCAGCGCACCCCAATAGCCAAAGCCCGCGACGGCCAAGCCAAGGATGAGACCGATTAGGAGGACGCGCTTCATTGCGTCAGCCTAACCGGGACTGGTGGGCTCGCAATGGCGCTCGACGAAATTTAACCGGGATGGGATAGCGGGTACCCATGGGGGCGGGGCGATCCACGGTTTGGCGGGATAACGCAATGGCGGCGGCGCTGGCGCTCCTGCTCGCGGTCGTGTGGGCGTGGCGGGACTGGGCGGCGCTGGCGGCGTTGCGCCTGCCCGATACCGATGATGTGATGCGGTTGCAGCAGATTCGCGACTGGCTGGGCGGCCAGGGGTTTGGCGATCTGGCGCAGCATCGGCTGGGCGCGGCGGGGTTGGAGATGCACTGGTCACGGCTGCCGGATCTGCTGCCGGGCGCGATCATTGCGGTGCTGACGCCGCTGATCGGATCGCATGGGGCGGAGTTGGTCGCGGTGATCCTGTGGCCGCTGCTGTTGTTCGCGGCCGCGCTGATGCTGGTTGGGTCGATCGCGCGTGAGGTCAGGGTTCCCGCGCCGGTGGCGGTCATCGTCGCCGCGCTGGCCTATCCGGCGAGCGCGTTGTTCCTGCCCGGGCGGATCGATCATCATGGGGTGCAGTTGGTGCTGCTGCTGATCCTGGTCCGCGCCGTGATCGGTCCCGGCGGGTGGCGTAGCGGCGTTGCGGCGGGAGTGGCGAGTGTTGCTTCGCTGGTAGTGGGGATGGAGACTGCACCGTTTCTGGCACTGGGCGGCGCGGTGCTGGCGCTGCGCTGGGTCGCAGACGGGGCAGGCGAGCGGCTTCGCCTGCTCGGCTATGGTGCATCGCTGGTTGCCGGGCTGGCGCTGGCGGCATTGCTGTTTCGGACGAGCGGGTGGGGTGTCGCGACCTGCGATGCGTTCGCTGCGCAGTTGTGGCGGGCGGCGCAGGTGGCCGCGGTTGCGCCGCTCGCGCTGGCGCTTTCCGGACGCTGGCTTGGCACGCTTCGGACGCGGCTGGTCGTCGCCGTTGCTTTGAGCAGCGTTGCCACAGCCGCCGCGCTCACGCTCTCGCCTGCGTGCCTGTCGCCCTATGGCGGGGTCGATCCGTTGCTGGAGCGGCTGTGGCTGAGCCGGGTGGCGGAGGCGCAACCGCTGTTCGTCGCGCCGCTGGATCATGCGATCGGCTATGTCGGATTGGCGCTGGCCGGGGTCATCGCGACAGTGTGGCAGTGGTGGCGGACGCGCGGCACGGGCTGGGCGGTGCTGGCCGGGTTCCAGCTGGCGGCGCTCGCGCTCGCGCTGGTGCAATTGCGCGGCATCTATGCCGGGACGCTGCTCGCCGCGCCGGGATTGGCGGCGTTGATCGCCTGCGCGCGCGAGCGGGGCGCATTGGCGTTGGCGGGGGCTTGGATCGCGTCGGCGGGGTTCGCCTATCCGGCGCTGGGCAGCCTGGTCGCGCCGCCCACGCCCGCCGCGACGTGCGATGGCGGGGCGGTGCTGGCACAGCTTGGCGCGCAGCCCGTCGGGACGGTCGCTGCACCGATCGACCTCGGGGCCTATGCGCTGGCCGAGACGCGGCACCGCGTGCTTGCCGCGCCCTATCATCGCAATGCGGCGGGGAATCTGGCGGTCTATCGGCTGGTCGAGATGCCTGTCGGCGCGGCGCGGGCCGAGGCAGAGCGGTTGCGGGTCGACCTGATCGCGACATGCGGCGGGGCGTGGGACGAGCTGGGCGCGCCGCCCGCCGGATCGCTGCGCGCCGCGTTGCGGGCGGGGACGCCGCCCGACTGGCTGACCCCGGTTACGCCGGGCGCGAGCGTCTATCGGGTGGCGCGATGACCGGGCGCTGGTGGGAACGCCGGTGGTTTTTTGCCGCCGCAATGCTGCTCGCGGCGCTGCCATTGCTGTGGCCCGCCGTGCCCCCGTTGACCGATCTGCCCGGCCATATCGGGCGGTATCGCGTAATGCTGGGGGATGAGGCCGCGCTGCTCGACCGTTATTATACGTTCGAGTGGCGGCTGGTCGGCAATCTGGGGGTCGATCTGCTGGTCGCCGCGCTGGCGCCGCTGATGGGGCTGGAACCAGCGGTGAAGCTTGTGGTGATCGCGATCCCGGTGCTGACCACCGGCGCGCTGCTCTGGCTCAGCCGCGAGTTGACCGGGCGGGTGAGCCCCTGGGCGCTGTTCGCGCTGCCGCTGGCTTACGGCTACCCGTTTCAGTTCGGGTTCGTGAATTATTGCCTCGCCATGGCACTCGCGCTGGGCGGCTGGGCCCTGTGGCTGCGACTGGGCAGGTTACAGCGCATCGGGTTGCGCGCCGCGATCTTCGTGCCGTTCGGGCTGGTCGTGTGGACGTGCCATGCCATGGGCTGGGCCATGCTGGGCCTGTTCGTCTTTGCGGGCGAGTGGGCTGCGCGGGCCAAGGATCGGTCGGTGTTCCGCGCTGCGTTCGATGCGGGCATCGCGTCGCTGCCGGTCGCGCCACCCGTCCTTGCGATGCTCGTCTGGTGGGGTGGGGGGGCGCCGGCGGACACCGGGCGATTTTTCGACCTGATCGCCAAGCTCAAAGGGCTGGGCAGCGTGCTCCGCGACCGGTGGATGTGGTTGGACCTCCCCGCACTGCTGGTGATCGTGCTGGCGGTCTATGCCGGGATCCGGGGCGAGGCGGGGCGGTTCGTGCCGCAGGCTGCCGCTGCTGCTGGACTGACGGCGCTGGCCTTCCTGCTGCTGCCGTTCACGCTGCTCGGTTCGGCCTATGCCGATCTGCGCCTGCTGCCTTTCGCCTTCGCCGTAGCGCTGGCGGGGCTGGCCCCGCGCGAGGGTGCGCCAGTTCGTATCATCGCGCTGGGAGGCCTCGCATTTTTCCTCGTCCGCACGCTCGGTACGACGGCGAGCTTCGCGTTTTACGATGCGGACTGGCGGCGCGAGCTTGCCGCGCTCGATGCTCTGCCGCGCGGCGCGCGGGTGTTCGCGCTGGTCGGTGACGGCTGCGACCAGCCCTGGGCGCATAGCCGCCGCACCCACCTTCCCGCCTTCGCCACCGCGCGCCGCGCGGCCTTTGCCAATGACCAATGGCGGATGGAGGGCGCGCCGTTGCTGCGGGTGACGCTTCCGCTCGGCTATTTCGCGCATGATCCGTCGCAGATTTCGGTCGAGACCGCCTGTCCGCACGATCCGAACCTCCTTCCGCGCGACCGGGCGCTGGCCGCCTTCCCGCGAGACGCTTTCACCCATGTCTGGCTGATCGACGCGCCGACGCCGCCGCAAGCCCTGCGCGGCCTGCGCCCCGTCTGGAAACAGGACGGTTCGGCGCTCTATGCGATCGACCGTTCGGCAAGCGGCTTGCCCGCAGGTGCGCCGCCGCAGTAAAGGCGGTCGGATGCTGGGGGAAAATCCGACCGAGATGCCACGCTGGTGGCAGACGCGCTGGTTCGTGCTGTTCGCGGCGCTGGCGGCGGCGATCCCGTTGCTGTGGCCGGATATCCCGCCGCAGGTCGACTTGCCCGGGCATATGGCGCGCTATCGCGTCCAGCTGAGCCATGGCGAGGTGCCGTGGCTCAACGACTGGTATAATTTCGAATGGAGCCTGATCGGCAATCTCGGGCTCGACCTGCTGATCATCCCGCTCGAGCCGATCTTCGGGCTCGAACTGGCGGTCAAGCTGATCGTCATCACCATTCCGGTGCTGACCGTCACCGGCTTGCTGTGGATCGCGCGCGAGGTGCATGGCCGCATCCCGGCGACCGCATTGTTCGCGCTGCCGCTGGCGTACAACTACGCCTTCCATTTCGGGTTCGCCAATTTCGCGCTGTCGATGGCGCTGGCGCTCAACGCCTTTGCGCTGTGGCTGCGGCTGGCGCGGCTGGGGAAGATCAAGCTGCGCGCGGTGATCTTCGTGCCGATCGGCATGCTGATCTGGGTCACCCATACGTTTGGCTGGGGCACGCTGGGCGTGCTGTGCTTTGCCGCCGAACTGATCCGCCAGCACGATATGCGCGGGCCGCGCACTGGCCATTGGCGGGATAACTTCGTGCAGAGCTGGGTCGTGCCGTGGTTCATGGCGGGCATCCACTGCCTGTCGCTGGTCCCCGCCGCGGTGCTGATGCTGATGTGGCGCAGCGCGGGCGATGTCAGCGGGGTCACCGGCGACTGGTTCAACTGGCGCGCCAAGATCTGGTGGGTGATGATGGTGCTGCGCGACCGGTGGCAGCTGTTCGACATTGCCTGTCTCGGCGTGTTGTTCCTGGTGCTGCTCAAGGGGCTGCGCGATCCCAATATCGAATATTCGCGCCACCTGGGCATCTCTGCGCTGTTCCTGATCGCGGTGTTCATCCTGTTGCCGCGCGTGGTGTTCGGCTCGGCCTATGCCGACATGCGGCTTGCCCCGTACATGATTGCGATCGCGGTGATCGCGCTGCGGCCCAAGCCCGGCATGACGATCCGCGGCGCGAGCGTGCTGGCGATGGCGGGGCTGGCCTTCTTCCTCGTCCGCATGGGGACGACGACCTACAGCAACTATCTCTACGACAAGTCGTACGACCGCGAGCTGAAGGCGCTGGAGCATGTCCCCGAAGGTGCGCGGCTGCTGAGCTTTGTCGGGGAGACCTGCTACAACGAGTGGACGATGACCCGGCTGCAGCATCTGCCCGGCATGGCGATGGTGCGGCGGCTGGCCTATACCAATGACCAATGGTCGATGGCGGGGGGGCAGCTGCTAACCGTTCGCTACAAACAGGCGCGGGGGTTCAGCCATGATCCGTCGCAGATCGTCACCGACACCAAATGTCCGCGCGAATGGTGGCGGCCCGTGGCTGTCAGCCTCGCGCGCTTCCCGCGCCATGCCTATGACTATCTGTGGGTGATCAGCCCGCCGCCGTACGACAAACGGCTTGAGGCGGGGCTGATCCCGGTGTGGCGCGACGGGAACAGCGCGCTGTTCAAGATCGACCATGGCCAGCCGGCGGCGGTACTCAACCCCGACGATCTCGGTCCCTATCGCAGCCAGATCCAGAAGGTGCGCGAGTTTCTGGAGCGCGACAAGAAGAAGCAGATGGAAGCGTGGGAGCGCGCGAAGAAGGAGGCTTAGCCGCCCCTTTTGAACGGCGTCAGTTCGCCCAGAAATTCCTGCTCCTGCGCCACCGCCTCGCGCTCACGCTCCAGATACTCCTCGATCGCGCGGCGAAAGCCTGGATCGGGAATGTAATGGGCCGACCAGGTGGTGACCGGGACATAGCCGCGTGCCAGCTTGTGCTCGCCCTGCGCGCCAGCCTCGACCCGCGGTAGTCCGCGCGCAATCGCCGCCTCGATCGCCTGATAATAGCAGAGCTCGAAATGGAGGAACGGCACGTCCTCGACGCAGCCCCAATAGCGGCCATAGAGCGCATCGCCGCCGATCAGGTTGAGCGCCCCGGCGATCGGCCGCCCGTCGCGCTCGGCGAACATCAGCAGCAACCGGTCGCCCATCGCCGCGCTCAGCAGCGAGAAGAAGGGGCGCGTGAGATAGGGACGGCCCCATTTGCGGCTGCCGGTATCCTGGTAGAAGACCCAGAACGCGTCCCAATGCGCCTCGGTGATCTCCGTGGCAGTGAGGTGCCGGATCGTCAGCCCCTCGACCGCCCGCGCGCGCTCCTTGCGGATCGCCTTGCGCTTGCGGGAGGAGAGGTCGGATAGGAACGCCTCGAAATCGGCATAGCCGCGATTGTGCCAGTGGAATTGCGTACCCGCGCGGACCAGCCACCCGGCTTCCACAAACACCCGCAACTGGGCTTCGTCGACAAAGGTAGCGTGCGCCGATGACAGGCGGTTGTTGTCGGTCACCGCCTCAATTCCCGCGATCAGCGCGGGGGCCAGCGCCGGATCGCGCAGCAACAGGCGCGGGCCGGGGACGGGCGTGAAAGGGGCCGCGACCTGGATCTTGGGGTAATAGCGCCCGCCCGCCCGCTCATAGGCGTCGGCCCAGGCGTGGTCGAACACATATTCGCCCTGGCTGTGGCTCTTGGCATAGGCGGGGGCGATGGCGGCGGGGATGCCGTTCGCGTTCTCGATCACGATCGGGAGCGATTGCCATCCGGTTCCCGCACCAACCGATCCCGAAGCTTCCAGTGCGGAGAGGAATGCGTGGCTGAGGAACGGATTGCTGTCGCCCGCGCACGCGTCCCACTGCGCCGCCGGGATCGACGCGACTCCTTCGGCGATGCGGGCTGAAATGGGTTCCGGCACGCGCTGTATCTAGGGAGCATCCTCGAGTCCGCCAACTGGCGTTTCGCTGCGTACGCCCGCGACGCTGCCGATGCGGTCGCCCTTGCTGCTGCGGAAGTGGAGCACCTGTTGCGGGAACGGGATTTCGATGCCGTGTTCCTGAAACTTGACCCACAGGCGGTTGAGCACGTCCGATTTGACATTGCCGACCCCGCCTTCGGGATCGCTGATCCAGGCGAGGATCTCATGCTCCAGTGCATAGTCGCCGAACGAGGTCATCCAGACATTGGGGCGGGGCGATTGCAGGACGCGCGGGCTTTCCAGCGCGGCCTCGAGCATCAGTTTCTGCGCGAGCTTGACGTCGGATTCATAGGCGATGCCGACCGGGATGCGGACGCGGACATTGCGGTCGGAAAAGGACCAGTTCTCCACCTCCTGCGTCATCAGATTCTCGTTCGGAATCAGATGCTCCTTGCCGTCGCGGGTGATGACGCTGACGGCGCGTACGCCGATCTTGTTGACCCAGCCAAAGCTGTCGCCGACCACGATGACGTCGCCGGGTTTGATCGAGCGATCCATCAACAGGATGATGCCGGCGATCAGGTTGCCGACGGTCTTTTGCAGGCCGAAACCGACCGCGAGGCCCATCGCGCCCGAGAAGACGGCGAAGCTGGTCAGGTCGATCCCGAGCAGGTCGATGCCGAAGAAGAACACGACCACGATGACGGCAATGCTCGCCAGCTTCTGCACCAGCAGCTTTTGCGTCGCATCGAACCCGCGCGCCTGCGCGATCGAATGGGCGATGACCCGGTTGGCGAGGCGCGCGGCGGCGTAGAGCGCGATGGCGGTGATCAGGATCGTGACCACGGCGAGCAGCGAAATGCGCCGCGTGCCGACATCCATGCCGATCCGGTCGAGCGTGCCGGTGATGACATTGAACCCGCCGATCGCGTGGCTGAGGATCGCGGCGAACACTGCCGTCGCCGCCGCCCAGGCACTCCAGCGCGGCATGTGCAGCCCGCGCATGAACACCAGCATCGTCATCGCGCTCGCCGATGCGAGGGCAAAGCCGAGTTCCGCCCGCGCAAGCGCCGCCCAGGGCCAGGCATTAAGCGCAATCGCGAGCAGCAGCGCCGCGCTGCCGTGGCGGACCAGTGCGCCCATGCGGTGCGCCAGCCCTTCGACGTGATTGCCGACGCGCGCTTGCCAGAACGCCGCGATCGGCGGTCCGAGCCTGCGCCCGGCGAGCCACCCGGCGGCGAGCGCGAGGATCGCCATGCCGCCGGCAAAGGCTGCTTCGACCAGGTCGGGCGCGGTCGGCGCGCCAAAGCCGCTTTCGGCAAGCCAGCGAGCGAGGGCGGGCGGGATCATGTCGCCGCCCGGAACCGGTCGAGACCGGCGGCGAGGTCGGCGATCAGGTCGGCGGGATCCTCCAGCCCGATCTGTAGGCGCACGGCCAGCCCTTCGGCCTCCCAGCGCGTGACGCTGCGGTGACGCTGCGGGTCGATCGGGATCGCCAGGCTCTCGAACCCGCCCCAGCTATAGCCAATCCCGAACAGCTCCAGCCCGTCAATCAGCGCGGCGCGCGAGGCTTCGTTCCCGCCACTCAGGACGAAGCTGAACAGCCCGGACCCACCCTTGAAGTCACGCAGGAACAGGTCGTGGCCGGGGCAGGAGGGCAGAGCAGGGTGGAGGACGCGCGCAACCTCAGGCCGCGTTTCCAGCCAGCGCGCGATCTCCAGCGCCGCCGCACCGTGATGCTTCAGTCGCACTGCCATGGTGCGCAGCCCGCGCGCGCCCAGCCAGGCATCGTCGGGGCTGGCGGTCTGGCCGAGCGCGAAGCTGGTGTCGCGGAGTTTTTCCCAATGCGATGGCGCGGCGGTGACGCTGCCGAGCATCACGTCGCTATGACCGACGATATATTTGGTACAGGCGAGGATCGACAGGTCGACGCCGAGTTCGATCACCGGGAACAGCAAAGGCGTCGCCCAGGTATTGTCGATCAGCGTGGTCACCCCGCGCGCCTTGGCGGCAGCGACGATGGCGGGGACGTCTTGCACCTCGAACGTCAGGCTGCCCGGGCTTTCCATCAGGATTGCGCGAGTGCGCTCGCCGATCAGATCGGCAATGCCACCGCCAATCATTGGATCGTAGAAGCGCGTCGTGACGCCGAAGCGCGCGAGGAAGCCGGTCGCGAAGCCGCGCGTCGGATCATAGGCGCTGTCGGGAAGCAGCAGCTCGTCGCCGGGCGAGAGGACGCTGAGCAATGCGGCGGAGACTGCGGCAACGCCGGAGGGGTAGAGGAACGTTGCCACGGCCCCCGGCTCGAGGCTGGTCAGCGCGTCGGCGAGGCTCCACTGCGTCGGTGTGCCGCGACGGCCATAGAAGAGCCGGTGGTGGGTGTCGCGCCCGCCCGCGGCACGCATATCGGCGACAGTGTCATAGAGGATGGTCGAGGCGCGCCACACCGGCGGGCTGACGATCCCCTGAGTCCATTCGGGTCGCCGTCCCGCGCCGACGACCTTCGTGCCATTACCCTTGCTATCGTCCGTGCCGCTCATGCAGCTCCCTTTGCCTTGGGCTTGTCGGGGTCTCCGCCCCATTCGCTCCAGCTGCCGTCATAGAGTGCGGCGCGATGTCCCAACAGATGCAGCGCGAACGCTGGTACTGCCGCCGTGATCCCCGATCCGCAGGTGGTGATGACCGGACGCTCGACCTCGATCCCCTCCGCCTCGAACAGTGCGCGCAGTGTGGCGACATGCTTCCACGTCCCATCGGCGTTGAAGAATTCGGAATAGGGGAGGTTGGCGCTGCCCGGAATATGGCCGGGCTCGACGCCGGGGCGCGGTTCGGGCTCGCTCCCGGCAAATCGCGTGGCCGAGCGCGCGTCAACCAACTGCGCCGCGCGGCTTTCAAGGTTGGCGCGGATCTGAGCGATGGTCCGCACTACGCTGGGGTCGAACGTTGCCGTCAGCGTGCGTGGGGCAGGGGAAGCCGCGCCGGTTTCGATGGGCCGCCCCTCGGCCCGCCATTTGGCGAAGCCGCCGTCGAGGATCGCAGTGGCGATGCCAAAGCTGCGAAACATCCACCAGGCGCGCGCCGCCGTGTGGTGCGGGGCATTGTCGTAGAGGATGATGCGGTCGCCATCGCCGACACCCAGCGCGCCGACCTGCGCGGCGAATTGCTCGGCCGATGGCAGCATCGTCGGCAGCGGGCTGGTGCGGTCGGCGATGGCGTTGATGTCGAAGAACGCCGCGCCAGGGATATGCGCCGCCGCGAACTCCGCCACGGCGTCGCGCGGCTCGCTTGGCAGGAACCAGGTGGCGTCAAGGATGCGCAGGTCGGCGTGGCCGAGATGATCGGCCAGCCATTGCGTGGAAACGAGTGAGTCCATCATTCGACCCTAACCGCCATCCAGCCCGGCGAGAAACGCTTTCGCCTGTGCCCGCAGCGCGCGTTGCGTGTCGGCCTCCATCCGGTCCCAGTTGCGATACGGCATGGCGAGCCGCTGGTTGCTCCCCAGCTTGTCACGGTTGCGCGCCAGAAAGTCCCAGTAGAGCGCGTTAAACGGGCAGGCTTTCGGGCCGGTGCGCGCCTTCACGTCATAGCGGCAATGCCCGCAATAATCGGACATCCGATCGATATACGCGCCCGACGACGCATAGGGCTTCGACCCCAGCAGCCCGCCATCGCCGAACTGGCTCATCCCCAGCGTGTTCGGCGCCTCGACCCATTCATAGGCGTCGGCATAGACTTCGAGATACCATCGCTGGACCTCTGCCGGATCGGCACCGATCAGCAGTGCGAAATTGCCCGTAACCATCAACCGCTGAATATGATGGGCATAGGCGTTCTGCAGCGTCTGGCCGATCGCCTGCGCCATGCAGTGCATGTCGGTCTGGCCGGTCCAGTAGAAGCCGGGGAGCGGGCGCTTCGCATCCAGGAAGTTGCGCGCCGTATAGTCCGGCCCCTCGCGCCAGTAGATGCCGCGCACATATTCGCGCCAGCCGATGATCTGGCGGATGAACCCCTCGGCGGCGTTGAGCGGGGTATGGCCGGCGCGGTATGACGCCTCGACCCGGCGGCACAGGTCGAGTGGATCGAGCAGCCCACAATTGATATAGGGCGACAGCAGCGAGTGCCACAGGAACGGCACATCGGTCAGCATCGCGTCCTGATAATCGCCGAACTGCGGCAGGGCATAACGCAGGAAATGTGCGCGCTGACGCTCCGCATCTTGCACCGTGACCGCAAAATCGAATCCGTCGAGCGTCCCGGGATGATCGGCGAAGCGGTCGGCGACCAGCGCGATCACCTCTTGCGTCAGGTCATCCGGCGCGAACGACAGCGGCTGCGGCATGGTGAGGTCACGCGCGGCGGGCTTGCGGTTTTCCTTGTCGAAATTCCACTGGCCGCCCTCCGGCTCGCCGCGTTCGGTGAGCAGGAGGCCGGTCTTGCGCCGCATTTCGCGGTAGAAGAACTCCATGCGCAGCTGCTTGCGCCCATCGGCCCAGGCGTCGAACTCGGCATGGCTGGCGATGAAGCGGTCGTCCTCGCGGATTTCCACGGGGACGTCGAACTTGTCCGGCCAATGCTCCACGGCGTGCCGCAGCCGCCATTCGCCGGCTTCGGTCGCGACGATGCGCGCCGGGGCGTGGCGTTCGATCGCGCGGGCGAGTTCGCCGGTCAGGCTGCCGCTATTGCCGGGGTCGTCGAGGTGGACGTAGTCGACCTGCCATCCGGCGTCGCGCAGCGCCGCGGCATGGTGACGCATCGCGGCGAACAGGAACGCGATCTTTTTCTTGTGATGGCGGACATAGGTCGCTTCCTCCGCGACCTCCATCATCAGGATCATGCTGCGTGCCGGGTCGGCATCGCGCAGCGCCGACAGGCCGGGCGACAGCTGGTCGCCCAAGACCGGTATCAGCGTGTCGATCCCCCGTTTCATTTCCGCAACGCCTTTCCTACATCGCGCGCCATGACACCTAAATTCCTAGGCCAGACCAGCGCGCTCCCCGCATCGCCCAAAGAGGCGGTGCTCGATTATGTTCCTAACCCGCGTCCGGGAAGCGATTATCTGGTCCGCTTCGTCTCGCCCGAGTTCACCTCGCTCTGCCCGATCACGGCGGCGCCGGATTTCGCACATCTGGTGATCGATTATGTGCCCGGCGACACCATCGTCGAGTCCAAGTCGCTCAAACTCTTTCTCGGCAGCTTTCGCAACCATGGCGCGTACCATGAAGATTGCACGGTCGGGATCGGCCAGCGGCTGTTCGACGAGATGAAGCCCAAATGGCTGCGCATCGGCGGCTATTGGTATCCGCGCGGCGGCATCCCGATCGACGTGTTCTGGCAATCGGGCGAGGCGCCTGCGGGCGTATGGATCCCGGCGCAGGATGTGCCGGGCTATCGCGGACGCGGCTGACCGATTTAGCGATGTTGCAATGCAGCATCGATGCAACCATAGTGTCACGATAACGTTTGGAGATCGCACGCCCAATTTCCGGGCTTAACCCATGTTGCTGTTGCGAAGGAATTCGGGATGACGCGAACGTCGCCGTTATCGGACCGGGTCGATCACATCGCGCTGATCGGTAACTTCCTGCCCCGCAAATGCGGGCTGGCGACCTTCACGACCGACAGTTTTGAGGCGATGCGCAGCCGCTTCCCCGACATGCGGGTCGATGTTTATGCGATGGACGATCGCCCAGGCAGCTACGACTTTCCCAGCGCAGTGACCGCGACGATCCCGCAGGACGATCGCGCCGCCTATCTCGACGCGGCGCGCGCGATCGATGCGTCGGGCGCGCAGGCGATTTGGGTCCAGCACGAATATGGCATTTATGGCGGGTCGGCTGGCGACCATCTCCTCGCGCTGCTCGATCGCAGCGGGCTGCCGGTGATCGCGACGCTGCACACGGTGCTGGAGGCGCCGAATCCCGACGAACGCCGCGTGATGGAAGCGCTGTTGCGCCGCGCCGCGCGGGTGATCGTGATGGCGGAGAAGGGACGCGACATCCTGCGCCGCGCGCATGGCGTCGATCCGCGCAAGGTGATGGTGATCCCGCATGGCGTCCCCGACCGCGCTTATGTCGCGCCGGACAGCATGAAGGGCCGCTTCGGCTGGGACGGGCGGCAGGTGATCCTCACTTTTGGCCTGCTCGCGCCGAGCAAGGGGATCGAGACGGTGATCGAGGCGCTGCCTGCCATCGTGGAGCGCCATCCCGATGCACTCTACGTCATTCTCGGGGCGACCCACCCCAATCTGGTCGCGCATGAGGGCGAGGCGTATCGGGACCGGCTGCACGCACTTGCCGCGCAGCTTGGCGTGGAGCGGCACATCGCGTTCGTGAACGCCTTTGTCGAACAGGATGAACTGCTCGACTATCTGCAGGCGGCGGATATCTATGCGACGCCCTATCCCAACCCGGCGCAGATCACGTCGGGGACCCTGTCCTACGCGGTCGCGATGGGGAAGCCGGTGGTGTCCACCCCTTATGTCCACGCGACCGAGATTCTGGCGGACGATCATGGCGTGCTGGTGCCGTTCGGCGACAGCGGTGCGTTCGCGCAGGCGATCGGCGCGTTGCTCGATGATGATGAGGCACGCTCTGCAATGGCGGAGCGGGCGTATCAGCGTGGGCGAACGATGATCTGGCCGCGGATCGCGGAGGCGGTCGCGGATCTGCTGGGTCAAGTCCGCGATACGCGCCCGCCGCGCATCATTCCGGGACCAGCGCAGCGTGCCAGCGTGCTGCCGACCGACTTTCGCGCGGTCGAGCGGATGAGCGACGCGACCGGCATGCTCCAGCATTCGATCTATGCCGTGCCCGACCGGCGTCACGGATACTGTATCGACGACAATGCCCGCGCACTGATCCTGATGCACCGCATTGACACCGTCGGTGACAGCGAGCGCGACCGGTGGACCAGCGTGTTCGCGGCGTTCGTCCAGTTCGCGTGGAACCCGGACACGCGGCGCTTCCGCAACTTCATGCGCTTCGATCGCAGTTGGTGCGAGGATGAAGGGTCGGAGGATTCGAACGGGCGTGCCTTGTGGGCGCTGGGCGTCACCGCCGCCGAAGCGCGCGATGTCAAATATCGCGACTGGGGCCGCATCCTGTTCGACCAGACGGCGTCGATTGCGTTCGACTTTGGCAGCCCGCGTGCGCGCGCCTTTGCGATGCTGGGCGCAGCGGCGATGCTGGATGCGCATCCGGGGCACGCGCTGTCCCGCACGCTGCTGGAACGGTTTGGTGAGGAGCTGGTCGCGCTGCTGGATGAGGCGCGACGACCGGAGTGGGAATGGTTCGAAATCGTCCTCGCCTATGACAATGCCCGGCTGCCCGAGGCACTGATTCGCGCGGGGCGTGCGCTCGACCGGCCTGACTTCACCGCCTGCGGCCTGTCGACACTCGGCTGGATCGTCGGGCAGCAGACCTCGCCCGAGGGTCGGTTCCGCGCGATCGGGACCGAGAGTTTCGGGCGACCCTATGCCGACCCTATGCCGTTCGACCAGCAACCGCTGGAGGCGCAGGCGACTATTGATGCGTGTGCGGCCGCCTATCATGCGACGGGTGACGCACGCTGGGTCGATGAGGCGCAGCGGGCCTATCGCTGGTATCTGGGGCAGAACGATTTGGATCTGCCGCTCGCCAGCACCGCCGATGGCGGGTGTTTCGACGGGCTTACGCCGCACGGGCTGAACCGGAATCAGGGGGCGGAATCGATTCTGGCACTGCAATTGGCGAGTTGCGCGATGACCGATCTGTTGCAGCGCACGCAAAACATGGCAGTTAGGGAACAAGCCGTCGCTTAGGGAAACCGGACGGCACAGCGCAGTTCGGCCCCGGGGGACGCATGATCGATCTTTACCACCATCCCTTGCGCCTGCGCGCAGACCCGTCGCGCGTCGTCGTCCGCCCGTTTCATATCGCCTGGCAGTCGGTGAACGGCGCACCCTCGCGCATGGAGCGGCTGGTGCGCGCGGTGCTCGACATGTCGCCGGGCGAGGCGCGCGGACAGCTTGACGCAGTGCTCAAGGATTTCGAAGCGCGCCACTGGCAGACGCGGCGCGTGTTCATGACCCGCTATGACGAGATCGAGGCGCAGATGGGCCTTGATGGCGCGAACATCGGGGATGAGAAGCGTCAGCTGATCGGCGCCTATTTCTGTCACGAATATAGCTATGCTGCGGCGGCGCTGATGAACCCCAGCGCGGTGCCGCACTACGACCAGTCGGGGATGCCCAAGGGCAGCCTGCGCATCCTGATGAGCCTGCGCGCGGTGGGGGAGGGGCATATCTCCTCCGTTGCCTTTCGTGAGGGGATCATCACCGACACGAACGATCTGACGCTCGCGCCCGAGCCGCCCTTTGCTACGGCGGCGGACACGTTCGGCGACGAGAATGATGTGCCGGAGGGCGCGGTCACGGTGCATCGCCACCGCGATTCGACGCTGTCCGGCACCTTGCTGTTCCCGATCACGCGCGCCCAGTCGAACGGGCTGGAGGATATGCGCCTGACGCATTTCCAGCATGACGATGGCAGCGAGGAATGGCTGGGCACCTACACCGCCTATAACGGGTCGCAGATCCAGTCGGAGATGCTGCGCACGCGCGACTGGCGCGCGTTCGATCTGGTGCCGATGACCGGCAGCGCCGCGCGCAACAAGGGCATGGGTCTGTTCCCGCGCAAGGTGAACGGCAAATTTATGATGATTGGGCGGCAGGACGGGGAGAATATCTTCCTGATCGAATCCGATCGCCTGACGCACTGGGACGAAGGGGTGAAGCTGATCACGCCCAAATTCCCGTGGGAGCTGGTCCAGATGGGCAATTGCGGCCCGCCGATCGAGCTGGAAGAGGGCTGGCTGATGCTGACCCATGGCGTCGGGGCGATGCGCAAATATTCGATCGGCGCGGCTTTGCTCGACAAGAACGACCCGTCGAAGGTGATCGGCCGCACCAGTGCGCCGATCCTGGCCGCGGCGAGCGAGGATCGCGAGGGCTATGTCCCCAACGTCGTCTATTCGTGCGGCGCGATCCGCCATGGGGACTCGATCTTCATCCCCTATGGCGTCGCGGACAGCTCGGTCGCGTTCGCATTCGTGTCGATCAAGTCGCTGCTGGCGGTGATGTAGGGAATCTTTGAAGGAGCAGGGTGGTGCGAATCATATTCGTTGCTTTTTTATCGATGTGGTCAGCTTC
>JASBRX010000001.1 GCA_030149245.1 Sphingomonas bacterium | reverse complement strand
GCGCCGAAGAAGAAGGCTCCGGCCAAGAAGAAGGCTGCGGAGTAATTCACCGTTCGCCCTGAGCTTGTCGAAGGGCTGTCTTTCTTCCACTAGTGAGGAAGGGCAGGGCTTCGACAGGCTCAGTCTGAACGGAGTTGGGGGCGATGTCCGAGACCGAACCGAACATCGCAGTGATCCTGCCCTGCTATAACGAGGAAGCCGCGATCGCGCAGACGGTCGCGGGTTTTCGCGCGGCGCTTCCGGGCGCTGCCATCTATGTCTACGACAATAACAGCAGCGACCGCACGGTGACGGTGGCGCGCGAAGCCGGCGCGATCGTCCGGACCGAGCGGATGCAAGGCAAGGGCAATGTCGTGCGGCGCATGTTCGCCGATGTCGATGCCGACATCTATGTGATGGCCGATGGCGACGCGACATATGACGCCGCCGCTGCCCCCGCGATGATCGCCAAGATGCGCGAGGAGGGGCTGGACATGGTTGTCGGCACCCGCGTGCACGAGGCTGCGGACGCCTATCGCCGCGGCCATGTGCTGGGCAACCGCGCGATGACCGGCCTGCTCGCCCGACTGTTCGGGCGCAGCTTCACCGACATCTTCTCCGGCTATCGGGTCTTTTCGCGCCGGTTCGTGAAGAGCTTCCCGGTCCTGTCCGCAGGCTTCGAGATCGAGACCGAGATCAGCGTCCATGCTCTGGAACTGAAGATGCCGGTGGGGGAGGTGGAGACCCGCTATCTCGCCCGGCCCGAGGGTTCGGCGTCGAAGCTGTCCACCTATCGCGACGGGGCGCGGATCGCGCGGACCATCCTGACGCTGTACCGGATCGAAAAGCCGATGCTGTTCTTCGGCTGGATCGCGCTGGCGCTGGCGCTGCTGGCCGTCGTGCTCGCGGTGCCGCTGGCGATGACCTATCTCGAGACGGGGCTGGTGCCGCGCTTCCCGACGGCGATCCTGGCGACGGGCCTCGTGATCCTCGCCGCGCTCAGCAGCTTCGCCGGGCTGATCCTCGACACGGTGGTGCGGGGGCGGCGTGAGGTGCGGCGGCTGGCCTATCTGGCGCAGCCGGCCCCGGCGAATCTTTAGGCGGCCAGCTTTTCGAGGCGGATGCCCAGTTCGTCGATCAGGAATTCCTCGACCGCCGCGGCGATCATCGCGCGGGTTTCCGGGTCGGGTGCCTCGACCCATCCCGCGATACGCAACGCCCCCGGGACCGGCGCGACCTTCCAGCGCACCGCGTCTTCGACTACCATGATCTCACCACCGTCAAAGCGATGTGTGATTTCGAGTGCATGGAGGCGGCGCGAGAGGCGGGTGACCGCCTCGGCGGACTCGATCCCGTTCCAAGCGGCGAAGGCGAAGTCGAAATGCTCGCGTTCCGCGATCTGTTCGACGGAGCGGCGGGCGACCTGCGGCATTTTTGCCTTTGTCACTCGACCGTCCAGCAAAAACGGCGCGAACACGGTGAGGACGATCGCGGTCACCGGGAACAGCGCGATCGCGATCACCATCCCGATGCCGAACGTTGCATCATTGAATCCGCCCGTGCCGAACAGCGGCCACAGGCCCACGGCGGCGAAGGCCGCATAGAGCAGCGCAAAGACCAGAATTGTTCGTCTATCCTGGCGCATCGGCGCCCCTTTCCACTGGCGGTTGGGGCTTAGCGTTGCACAGAAGCGTTCAGAATTGGTTGCAGCGCGCCTCCGTGAGGACCCAAAGTGGCTGCCCGCAGCGCGCTGCATTCGTGTTCACCCTCTTCCCCCCTTGCGCCGCGTCGCCCGAGCGCCGATGTAGTCGGCTGGGCAAAAACAGATTTGACGAGAACATCCCACATGCACCCCCTTGCCGGTCTCATGACCCCCGAAGGCTTTACGCGCGATCCCATCACCAACGCGCTCGTTCCCATCGTCATCGAACAGTCGAGCCGCGGCGAGCGCAGCTTCGACATCTATTCGCGTCTGCTGCGTGAGCGGATCATTTTCCTGACCGGGCCGGTCGAGGACCACATGGCCTCGGTCATCACCGCCCAGTTGCTCTTCCTCGAGTCCGAGAACCCGAAGAAGGACCTCTGGATGTACATCAACTCGCCGGGCGGCGTGGTCACCGCCGGCATGGCGATCCACGACACGATGCAATATATCCGTCCGCGCGTCGGCACGGTGTGCATCGGTCAGGCCGCGTCGATGGGCAGCTTCCTGCTCGCGGCCGGTGAGCCGGGGCTGCGCGTCGCGCTGACCAACGCCCGCATCATGATCCACCAGCCCTCGGGCGGTGCACAGGGCATGGCGTCGGATATCGAGATCCAGGCCAAGGAAATCCTGCGCATCAAGCGCCGGATGAACGACCTGTACGTCAAGTACACCGGCAAGCCGCTTGAGGAGATCGAGCGTGCGATGGACCGCGACACCTTCCTCGAGGCGGAGGAGGCCAAGGCGTTCGGTCTGGTCGATGAAGTGTATGAAAAGCGGCCCCAGCCTGCTGACAGTGAAGGCGCGGCGTCTTAATCTGACGCTCACCTTCCCCTGTTATGGGGCGAATTTGAGTTGCCGGGCGTTGTCCCGGCTGTAGGATGCCGGGCTGCGTTGCGGCCCGGCACGCAAAGGAAGACTGAATGACGAAGCTAAGCGGCGGCGATTCGAAAAGCACGCTTTACTGCTCGTTCTGCGGCAAGTCGCAGCACGAAGTGCGCAAGCTGATCGCCGGACCGACCGTGTTCATCTGCGACGAGTGCGTTGAGCTCTGCAACGACATCATTCGCGAAGAGACCAAGTCGGCACTCGTCAGCAAAAAGGACGGTGGGGTGCCCACGCCGCAGGAAATCTGCGACGTGCTGGACGATTATGTCATCGGGCAGAGCCGTGCGAAGCGCGTGCTGTCGGTGGCGGTGCACAACCATTACAAGCGCTTGAATCATGGCGCGAAGGGCGCCGATGTCGAACTGAGCAAGTCGAACATCCTGCTCGTCGGCCCAACCGGCTGCGGCAAGACGCTGCTGGCCCAGACGCTGGCGCGCATCCTCGATGTGCCGTTCACCATGGCCGATGCGACGACGCTGACCGAGGCCGGCTATGTCGGTGAGGATGTCGAGAACATCATCCTCAAGCTGCTGCAGGCATCCGACTATAATGTCGAGCGGGCGCAGCGCGGCATCGTCTATATCGACGAGATCGACAAGATCAGCCGCAAGGCCGAGAACCCGTCGATCACGCGCGACGTGTCGGGTGAGGGCGTGCAGCAGGCGCTGCTCAAGCTGATGGAGGGCACCACCGCCAGCGTTCCTCCGCAGGGCGGGCGCAAGCATCCGCAACAGGAATTCCTGCAGGTCGACACGACCAATATCCTGTTCATCTGCGGCGGTGCGTTCTCGGGCCTTGAAAAGATTATCGGCGATCGCCTGCAGGGCAAGTCGATCGGTTTTGGCGCCTATGTTGCCGCGCCGGAGGAACGCCGCACCGGTGAGACGCTGCGCCAGACCGAGCCGGAGGATCTGCTCAAATTCGGCCTGATCCCCGAATTTGTCGGGCGTCTGCCCGTGGTCGCGACGCTGGAGGATCTAGACATCCCGGCGCTGGTCAAGATTTTGACCGAGCCGAAAAATGCGCTGGTGAAACAGTATCAGAAGCTGTTCGACATGGAGAATGTGAAGCTCAGCTTCACCGATGACGCGTTGGTGTCGGTCGCCAAAAAGGCGATCGAGCGCAAGACCGGTGCGCGTGGCCTGCGTTCGATCCTGGAGGGCATCCTGCTCGACACGATGTTCGACCTCCCCGGCATGGACGGGGTGGACGAAGTGATGATCGACAAGGATGTCGTCGCCGGATCGAAGGAGCCGGTCCGCGTCTATTCGGCCGAGAAGAAAAAGGCCGGCGACGCGGCCTGATCCGCGCCGATCCTGGCCAATCAAGCGGGCGTCGGGCGACCGGCGCCCGTTTTGCGTTTGGCCTGTGCGGCCGTCGCGTCGGCCGGTTCATCCACAGGTTTAACCAACCTCGTTCGTCCCTGCTTAACGCCTCCTAACGCTTTGTTGGCGCTGCTGCTGGGGATGATGCGGAGGCTAACTTGCGGTTTTATAAGGCAACTCGGTTCCTGTTCCCGTCGAGTCTGCGGCTGCGGATGTTCACCATCTGCTTCATCGGGACGCACATCCCGTTGCTCGCCTTTGCTGCGTGGCAATTCTCAACCGGCAAGACCGACTGGCCCGATCTGGGGATCGTGCTAGCTGCGACGCTGATAGGGACCGTGTTCACGCTCTTTGGTATCGACGGTCTGCTCGCCCCGGTCCGCGCGGCCACCCAGGCAGTCCAGTCGCTCGAACGCGAACAGGCCGAGGCGCTGGAGGCGGTCAGCGATGGCGACATGCTGACCGAGCTCCTCGCCGGGGTCACGCGTGCGAGCGAGGCGACCAAGGTTCGCGTTGCGGCACTCGACATGGCCGCGCATCGCGATCCGCTGACCGGCCTGCTCAACCGGCGCGGCTTCCTTGCCCGCGTCGAAAGCGCTGGGGACGGCACGATCGCCCTGATCGACCTGGACAAGTTTAAATCCGTCAATGACAGCTTCGGCCATGACGTGGGCGACGCGATCCTTCAGGATTTCGCGGCGTTTTTGGCGCGCGGCGTACGCAAGGCGGACTGCGTTGGACGCTGGGGCGGCGAGGAGTTCGCGGTATTCTTTCCCACTACGAAGGAAAGCGAGGCCGCCGGCATCCTCCAGCGCCTGTGCCGACGCCTCGGCAACGGGCTGATCGAACGGCCCGACGGCGCGCCCATGACCTGCTCCGGCGGCATCGTCGCGCTCGACGGCGAGCCGCTCCAGCTTGCCATGGCGCGTGCCGACGCCGCGCTCTACGCCGCGAAACGCTCGGGCCGGAACCAGCTGCGCGTCGGCGACAGCCACATACTCGCCGACTGAACGGCTAGCGCCGCGCCTGCATCGCCTCGATTGCTTGTGAGCGGCGCAGCACCCGCGCCATCGGGTCGATCACGACATGCGCGCCCGCCGGCACCGTGATGGTGGCACGCCCGCCCTCCATCGCGACCCGCTGCAAGACGCCATCGACCTGCACGTCGACCGGAAGCGGGAAGGCAGTGTCGCGTGGCGTCCGCCATTCCAGCGTCAGTTGATCGCCGGCGCGCGTCTCGATCAGCTCGGGCAGCGCCGCGGAGCGCAGATAGACGTCGTAGAACCAGCTGAGGTCGCGTCCGGCAGCGTCGCTCATCAGCCGCTCGAACTCCGGCGTACTGGCAAAGCGCGGCTTGAAATTGCCCGGCTTTGGGTCCGGGCGGCCATAGACCAGCCGCCGCGTCGCATCGAAAAACGCCTTGTCGCCGATCAGGTAGCGCAGGGTGTGCAGCACCCACGCGCCCTTGTAGTAGATGTCCTGTCCCGGCCCGCCCTTTTCGAGCTGATACACCTCGTCGGAGGTGCGCGACCGTCCCGACACCAAAGGCTGGCGGTTGAGAATGTTCTTGCGCTGCTCGGCCATCATCGCGGCGTAGCGCGCCTCGCCCTCGCGCCACTGGCCGTAGAGCGGCTGCATGTACTGGCCATAGCCCTCATGCAGCCAGAAATCGTCCCAATCGGCGGCGGTCATCTGGTTGCCGAACCATTCATGCGCCAGCTCATGGTGGAACAGCCAGTCGAACCCGGTCGCATCCTTGCGGTAGTCGTTGCCGTACGCGTTGACCGTCTGGTGCTCCATGCCCAGATGCGGCGTCTCGACCACGCCCAGCTTCTCGTGCGCGAAGGGGAAGGGGCCGATCATCGTTTCGTAAAAGTCGAGCGTCGGCGCGAACTCCGCGAACAGCCCGGCGGCTTGCTTGTCCTTGCCGATCAGGTGCCACAGGTGCATTGGCACCTTGTTGCCGAACTTGCTGACATAGCTGCCCGTGATCTCGCGATATGGCCCGATGTTGATTGCGACCAGATAGGGGTTGATGTTCATCGCTTCCCAGGTCCAGCGCGCCCGGCCTCCCGCCAGCTTCTCGACCGACACCAGCTTGCCATTGCCGATCGCCGCCCCGCCCCCAGTGGTGATCGCCATGCGGATCGACTTCACCTCACCTGCCGGAAAGTCCAGGCAGGGCCAGAACAGATCGCAGCCATAGCCCTGCGCCGTCGTCGCCACCCAAGGCTTGCCCTGCCAGCTCGACCAGACGATGCCATCGTCCCACGGCGCATTGACGGCCTCATGCGGCCGCCCGGCATAGGCGAGGCGGGCCACCACCTTGCCGCCCGCCATGACCGGCGCGGGCAGGTCGATGGTGAGCCGCCCCTCGGGATTGCGCCATGTTCCATTGGCAAGCGGCTTTCCGTTGATCGTCACCGCCGAGACATGAAAGTTCTTATCGAGATCAATCAGCAGCCGCGTCTGCCGCGCGCTGGTGCTCAGCGTCAGTGTCGCGGTCCCCGCCAGATATTTGCGCGCCGCATCCACCTCCAGGTCCAGATCGACATGCTCCAGCCGCAGCGCCGCGCGTTCCGGCTCGATCGCGCCGCCAGAACGCGCGGTGAGGTCGGTGATCGGCGGCTCGCCCTTCTGCGCCCACGCGGCGGGGGTCAGCGCGGTCAGCGCCAGCATCGCGGCAAACACTGCATTGATGCCGCGTGTGCGATCCCCATATAGTTGACTGATTCTGCCCCCTGCGGGCAGCACCGGAGTGTTCATGAAGTCTTCCTATCCAGTCCTGCCGCTGCGCGACATCGTCGTCTTCCCGCACATGATCGTGCCGCTGTTCGTCGGGCGCGACAAGTCGGTCGCCGCCCTTGAGGCCGCGATGGCCGACGACAAGGAAATTTTCCTCGTCGCCCAGCTCGATCCCGCCAATGACGACCCCGGTCGCGACGACCTTTACGATATCGGCGTGTCGGCCGAGGTGATGCAGCTGCTCAAACTACCCGACGGCACCGTACGCGTGCTGGTTGCTGGCAAGGAGCGCGGCAAGCTCGAGACGATGGCCGAGCAGGATGGCTACCTCACCGCCACCGTCAGCCCGGTTGCGGAGATGGACGCGACGGGCAAGGAAACGCAGGCGCTGATGCGCTCGGTGGTCGAGCAGTTCGAGAATTATGCCAAGCTCAACCGCAAGCTGCCCGCCGAAACCGCCGTCCAGCTCGGCGAGATCGAGGAAGCCTCGCGCCTTGCCGACGCGGTTGCCGGGAATATCGCGGTCAAGGTCGCCGACAAGCAGAGCCTGCTGGTCGAAGCCGACCCGCAAAAGCGCCTCGAAATGGTGTTCGCCTTCATGGAGGGCGAACTCGGCGTGCTGCAGGTCGAGAAGAAGATCCGCTCGCGCGTGAAGCGCCAGATGGAGAAGACCCAGCGCGAATATTACCTCAACGAACAGCTGAAGGCGATCCAGCGCGAGCTGGGCAATGAGGGTGAGGAAGGCGAGGGCGATGAGGTCGCCGAGCTGACCCAGCAGATCGCCACGCTCAAGCTGAGCAAGGAAGCGCGCGGCAAGGCGCAGGCGGAGCTCAAGAAGCTCAAGACCATGGCGCCGATGAGTGCCGAGGCAACCGTCGTGCGCAACTATCTCGACGTGCTGCTGGGCCTGCCCTGGGGCAAGAAGTCGAAGCTGAAGAAGGATCTGGTCGAGGCCGAAGCGGTGCTCGACGCGGATCACTATGGGCTTGAGAAGGTCAAGGACCGCATCATCGAATATCTCGCGGTGCAGGCGCGGACCAACAAGCTGAAGGGGCCGATCCTGTGCCTCGTCGGCCCGCCGGGCGTGGGCAAGACCAGCCTCGGCAAGTCGATCGCCAAGGCGACCGGGCGCGAGTTCATCCGCCAGTCGCTGGGCGGCGTGCGCGACGAGGCCGAGATCCGCGGCCATCGCCGCACCTATATCGGCTCGCTGCCGGGCAAGATCGTCACCAACCTCAAAAAGGCGGGGACCAGCAATCCGCTGTTCCTGCTCGACGAGATCGACAAGCTCGGCCAGGATTTCCGCGGCGATCCGGCGTCGGCGCTGCTCGAGGTGCTCGACCCGGAACAGAACAGCAAGTTCAACGACCATTATCTGGAGATCGACGTCGATCTGTCAGACATCATGTTCGTGACGACGGCCAACTCGCTGAACCTGCCCCAGCCACTGCTCGACCGCATGGAGATCATCCGGCTGGAGGGCTATACCGAGGACGAGAAGGTCGAGATCGCCAAGGGCCATCTGATCGCCAAGCAGATCGACGCGCACGGCCTCAAGGACGGCGAGTTCGAGCTGACAGAGGCGGGCCTGCGCGACCTGATCCGCTACTACACCCGCGAAGCCGGCGTGCGCACGTTGGAGCGCGAAATCGCCAAGCTGGCACGCAAGGCGCTGCGGCGGATCCTGGAGGGCAAGGTCGAGAGCGTCGTCGTGACGCCCGAAAACCTGCATGAGTTCGCAGGCGTACGGAAGTATCGCTTCGGGATCGGCGAGGAGGAGCATCAGATCGGCGCGGTCACGGGTCTCGCCTGGACCGAGGTCGGCGGCGAGCTGCTGACGATCGAGAGCGTCACCGTGCCCGGCAAGGGCGCGATCAAGACGACCGGCAAGATCGGCGACGTGATGAAGGAGAGCGTCGAAGCGGCGTTCAGCTTCATCCGCGCACGCAGCCCGAGCTATGGCATCAAGCCGAGCATCTTTGCGCGCAAGGACATCCACGTCCATCTGCCTGAAGGCGCGGTGCCCAAGGACGGACCGTCGGCGGGCATCGGCCTCGTCACCTCGATCGTCTCCACGCTGACCGGCGTGCCGGTGCGCAAGGACGTGGCGATGACCGGCGAGGTCACGCTGCGTGGGCGCGTGCTGCCGATCGGCGGGCTCAAGGAAAAGCTGCTGGCAGCGCTCCGCGGCGGGATCACCACGGTGCTGATTCCGCAGGAAAATGAGAAGGATCTCGCCGAAATCCCGGCAAATATCCGTGAGGGGTTGAAGATCATCCCCGTGGCCCATGTCGATGAGGTGCTGAAGCTGGCGCTGACCGGCCCATTGACTGCAATCGACTGGACCGAGGCCGACGAGCTGGCGGTCGTGCCGCCCGCGGCGACACCCGATGGGCTGCGCCATTGATGGTTGAGGGCGGATAAAGGCTCTTTTTCCGCCCTTTCCCCGTATTTGTACCGCTTTCCGCTTTACACGGGCGCGCGGACTCGTTTTCCTGTCCCACCGGCGTTACGGCGCCGAGCGGGTTTCATTACACGCCTATCAAAAAAAGCAGGGGTTCAACGGGCATGAACAAACAGGAACTGATCGCCACGGTCGCAGATACCGCCGGTCTCGGAAAGGGTGACGCCAGCAAGGCGGTCGAGGCCGTATTCGACGCGGTGACCGCGGCGCTCAAGAAAGGCGACGAAGTTCGCCTGGTCGGCTTCGGCACCTTCTCGGTCTCGAAGCGCAAGGCATCGACCGGCCGCAACCCGCGCACCGGCGAGCCGATGACGATCAAGGCGTCGTCGCAGCCGAAGTTCAAGGCCGGCAAGGGCCTGAAGGACGCGGTCAACTAAACACATCATTCGATGCCGCGAACGGGGCGGGGAAGGGGGCTGGACAAGCCTCCACCGCTTCTCTAGGGGCATCGCTCCGCCGGGCGGTCCAGTTGGATCTAACTCGGCGCCGAGCTTCGCCGGATCCATTCCGGCCCCGGTTCGGGCGCGTAGCTCAGTGGTAGAGCACTGTGTTCACACCGCAGGGGTCGCTGGTTCAATCCCAGCCGCGCCCACCATTCTAAAAGCCCGTCGGCAGTGCCGACGGGCTTTTTGCGTTTCGGATCAGTGTGGTGTGGCGGTGCGGCAACACTCGGCGTGGATCGCGCGACCGGCGGGGGCAGATCGGACCGTTGACGCCAGATGCCGATGCGACCGACGTACAGCAAAACGCTATTTATCAATGGTGTAGCACGGTGCGCACCGGCTGAATGTCATATCTTCGTAACTCAATTCACAATTCTGTCATTCCAAAGTCACTGAAGTTTCTCGCAAATCCCATCCCCCCGTCACGCACGCAACCTAGCGCGGCAAGCGTGATCGGCAGGGGGAATGTTCCGAGTCGATCCAGGGCGCTCGCCCATCATCCTGCAAACCGGGATCGACCGGAACGGAGAATTTCATGGCCGACTTCAAGCGTATCAGCCTCATCCTGATGACCAGCGTCGCGGGCGCCACGCTCGCCGCTTGCGACGGCGCATCCAGCGTTGCTTCGCCCGGCGAAGGCGTGATCGTCGTTCCGGCGCCGGCGCCTGCCCCGGCTCCGACGCCGACGCCGTCGCCGACCCCTGCACCGGGTACCCCGGCTGCAAGCTGCCCGTCGGGCTTCACCGATGCCGGCGTCGTCGGCAGCTTCCGCGGTTGCCGCATCCCCTCGCTCATCACCACCGCCGTCACGCTGCAGAAGCTGCCGGGCGTGGCCTATGAGATCAACGGTCGCGTCGACGTCGGCGTCGATCGTGGTGGCTCGGGCACCGGCGGCACCGCCGCAACCCTGACCGTTCAGCCGGGCGTGATCGTGTACGCGAACACCACCAACTCGGATAACGACTTCCTGGTCGTCAACCGCGGCTCGACCATCAACGCCGATGGCACCGCGGCTCAGCCGATCATCTTCACCGCACAGCAGAACCTGACCGGCGGCGTGACCGACGAGTCGCAGGGTCTGTGGGGCGGCATCATCCTGGCCGGTCGCGCGCCGATCTCGAACTGCAACCTCGCTGGCGTGACCGGCGGCACCGTCAACTGCGAAAACGTGGTCGAAGGCACCGGCAACGCACTCTATGGTGGCGCGACCCCGGGCGATAACTCGGGCGTGCTGCGTTACGTCCAGGTTCGCTATTCGGGCACCGTCATCAGCCCGAACAACGAGCTTCAGGGCATCACCACCGGCGGCGTCGGCAGCGGCACCCGCATCGAATATATCCAGATCCACAACAGCTCGGACGACGGCATCGAAATCTTCGGCGGGACGCACAACGGCCGTTACTGGGTCGTGACCGGCGCCGATGACGACAGCATCGACAGTGATGTGGGTTGGAAGGGCTTCATCCAGTTCGCGATTGCGATCCAGAAGCCGTCGAACACCACCAGCGACAACTATGTCATGGAAATCGACTCCAACAACAGCGAAGACGCGCTGCCGCGCCAGAACGGCCGCATCGCTAACTTCACCTTCGTTCACACCAGCTCGGCGACCAACGCCGGTCTGCGTCTGCGCGGTGGTGCGGACTTCAGCTTCGTCAACGGCATCATCGTGTCGGGTCGTCCGTGCCTCAACATCGTTGCCGGTACCGCCGACAAGTCGACGATCCGCGCAGCCGACGCGACGCTGGACGAGCAGGGCCCGCCGGTGTTCCGTTCGAACTACTTCGCCTGCACCGGTGCCCTGAGCGCCGAAACGGCGGTCAACGGCTTCACCGTGACCAACGCCGAGCAGGAAGCTGTCGTCGACGCGGGCACCAACAACGTCAAGAACGGCACCGCCGCGAACGCACTGACCTCGGGCTATCTGCCCGGCACCGGCGCGACTGCGGTCACTGCCTACAACGCCGCGCTGCTCAACCCGTCGGGTTCGTCGTTCCTGGTGACCACCAGCTATATCGGCGCGGTCAGCGGCCCGACCGACACCTGGTACCAGGGCTGGACCTGCAACTCGAACCGCGCGAACTTCGGCGCGGCCGGCAGCGCCTGCACCACCGTTCCGGTCACCTGATCGAAGCGTGATCGACTACCGGAGCCGGCGGGAAAGGGGCCGCCGGTTCCGGTTTTCCTTGGCGGGACCAGGCATTTGAAGGCGCCAGCCTCTGCAAACGCCAGCCTCTGAAAACGGACGTCAAAGATGAAAAAGAGCACCGCATTCGGAAGTCTGCTGCTTCTGACCTCGCAACTCGTTGCGCCGCACGCGCTCGCCCAGGCTGCGCAGGATGCGACCGCCGAAGCCGCGCCGCAGGAAGCCGAGGCCGCTCCGCAGGCCCAAGAGGAAGAGGTCGAAATCTCCGCCCCGGGTGCCGGCGACTCGAGCGAAGAGATCGTCGTCATCGGCCGCAACATCCCCAATGTCATCAAGACGACCCCACAGGTCGTGTCGGTGCTCTCGGCCGCCGATATCGCGCGGTCGGGTGAAGGCGACATCGCCGGCGCGCTGACCCGCGTCACCGGCCTCAGCGTCGTCGGCAACGGCTTTGTGTACGTGCGCGGCCTTGGCGACCGCTATTCCTCGTCGCTGCTCAACGGCCTGCCGCTGCCCAGCCCCGAGCCGCTGCGCCGCGTGGTGCCGCTCGACCTGTTCCCTACCAACATTGTCGGCTCGGCGCTGGTTCAGAAGAGCTATTCCCCCAATTACCCCGGCGAGTTCGGCGGCGGTGCGATCAACATCACCACGCGCGCTGCACCGCGCGAGGGCTTTTTCGAGATCGGCGGATCGGTCGGTTTCGACACCGCGACGACCAGTGAACTCGGCTACACCTATGACGGCGGCAGCTACGATGTCTTCGGCTATGACGATGGCGAGCGCAGCATCCCGAACTTCATCCTTGCGGCTGGTGCCAATGGCACGTCGGTGACCGACGCTGGGCAGCTGATGCAGCTGTCGAACGCACCGACCACGGTCGTGTTCGAGAACAACCATATCCCCGCCAACTGGTCGGCCAGCACCAGCTTCGCCAAGACCTTCGACACCGGCGGTCTTCGCATCGGCGTGATCGGTGCCGGCGGTCTGTCGAACAGCTGGAGCACGCGCGCGCAGCGGCAGCAGGTGGCGGTCGACGCCAATGGTGGCCTTGCCAGCGACGGCAACCAGGTGACCACCGACAACCGGATCATCGCCAACGGCCTGCTCGGTGTCGGCTTCGAATTCGGCGAGCATCTGATCCGCTTCACCAATGTCTATATCCACGACACGCTGAAGCAGGCGATTATCGGCCAATTCGACGAGGAAAACTTCGGTATTCCGGGTTCGTTCGGCGTGCCGACCTTCGCGACGCAGAACACCAACTGGTTCGAGCGTCAGCTGTTCACCAGCCAGATCGTCGCGGAACTCGATTTCGGCGCGGTCGATGTCGACCTGCGCGGTGCCTATGCCAACACCAAGCGCAAGGCACCCTATGAGCGCGCGTTCCGCTACATCTACAGCAATACGTTCAACGATTATATCAACACGTTGAACAGCCCGAGCGGCGCGACGATCGCGTTCAGCGACCTTAATGAGGATCTGTGGACCGGTGCGGTCGATCTGTCGTATGAGTTCAACACCGATCGCCCGCTGACCGTTTCGGCCGGCTATGCCTATACCGATACCGAGCGCCAGTCGTACCGCTATTTCTTCCGCTTCATCGGCCCGAACAATGGCGGCGTGAACCAGACCGTGGCGCAGCAGCGTCCCGACTATCTGCTGTCGGACTATAACATCCAGACCTACGGCATCACGCTGCGCAACGAATCGACCGGCACCGGTGCGGCGGCCTATGACGCCTCGCTGGTGGTCCATGCCGGCTATCTGCAGGGCGAGGCCGAGCTGGCCGACGGCCTGCGCGTGTCGGGCGGTGTCCGTT
The DNA here is from genome assembly GCA_030149245.1 of Sphingomonas bacterium. Classification (GTDB taxonomy): domain Bacteria; phylum Pseudomonadota; class Alphaproteobacteria; order Sphingomonadales; family Sphingomonadaceae; genus Sphingomonas. Next base: position 19,686 of record JASBRX010000001.1, on the reverse strand, counting down.
ACGAAACCGCCAAGCAGCAGGTGCTGCCGACCGGCGCCGTTGCCGGGACCAACCTCGACAACGACTATTGGCTGCCCGCAGCCACGGTGACGTGGAACTTCGCTCCGGACATGCAGCTGCGCGTCCATGGGTCGAAGACGATCGCCCGCCCGCAGTTCCGCGAGCTGGCACCGCAGCTGTATCAGGATTTCGAGAGCAGCCGCCAGTTCCTCGGCAACCCGCTGCTGATCGACTCACAGCTGTATAACGCCGAAGCACGCGTCGAATGGTTCTTCGCGCGGGATCAGCGCATCACGGCGGCCGGCTTCTTCAAGAAGATCGACAATCCGATTGAGGCGGTGGCGTTCGTCGCGGGCGGCTCGACGTCGCTGCAGACCGGCTTCTCGAACGCGCCCAGCGCCAAGCTGTGGGGCGGTGAGATCGAGGCGCAGAAGCATATCGCACTCGACACGCTCGGCGGCGGTTTCTTCGATACCAAGCGGCTCGTGCTGATCGCGAACTACACCTACACCAAGTCGGAGATCGAAGCCGGTAACGAGCTGGTTGCCAGCCCAATCCTGGGTGCGGCGCCGGTGCAGGCCTCGCTGCTGTTCAACGACGGCGGCCCGCTGGTCGGTCAGTCGGACCATCTGGTCAACTTCCAGATCGGGTTCGAGGATACCGCCTCGCTCTCGCAGCTGACCGTGCTGCTCAACTATGCGAGCGAGCGCGTCACCAACCGCGGTCCGGTGGTCGAGGGCGTTCGCTTGCCCGACATCATCGAAAAGCCGGGCCTGACCGTTGACCTGGTCGCGCGCCAGGGCTTTGAGCTGGCAGGCGCGGAGTTCGAGCTGAAGCTCGAAGCCCGCAACCTGACCAAGACGCGCTATCAGGAATTTCAGACGTTCGCGAACGGTGTCCGTGCCGACACCAACACCTATGATGTCGGTCGGAAGTTCTCGCTGGGCATCAGCGCGAAGTTCTGAACGCGTTCCTCCCCTGAGCTTGTCTCAGGGGAGGGGGACCGCCCGCGCAGCGGGTGGTGGAGGGGCGGCTGCGCAGACAGCCGTGAACATCTCGGCAAAATTCAGCCGTCTATCGACGGCGGCCCCTCCGTCAGCTTCGCTGCCACCTCCCCTGCGGGGCAGGGGAGGAATGGGCGTAGGGCCGCTCATCAGCCCCAGGGGCGTTCGCGAAACCATTTGGTGATGACGTATTTGGTCCCGGCGCGCACCTTCATCGCATGGTGCAGCGTCGACGGGTTGGGCGTGCCATTGGGCCGCAAATTACTCCACGCGAGGAGCTTGCCCGGTTCGGGCTGGACCAGCTTGTCGATCGCCTTGAATCGCGTCGCGCCACCCGCCTCGACATCGTTGAGGTAGATCATCACCGTCCAGGTGCGCTGGCCCGACACCGCGCAGAATTTCTCGAAATCGACGCCGGTCGGCTCGAAGTAATCGGTGTGCGCCTTGAACTCCTGCCCCACCGCATAACGCTGGCCCTGCAGCGGCTCGCCATGCGCCGGGTCGAGACCGATAAAGTCGCAGATCATTGCATCGAGCCGGGCCGAGGCATCGCTCGCGACGGGCAGGTCGCACGTCTCGCTCGTCCGGAACACGGCATCGCCATTATAGTCCGAGACGAGCGACGGCCGCCGGTCGCGCTCGATCATTGCGATCAGCTCGGCGCAGAAGGCTGCGTCGAGAAACCCCTTGCGGATGAACAGCGTCAGCTTGGGCGTCGGCACCCGCTGCACACCCGGCCGGGCGGTCAGGCGCTCGATCACGGGCTCGATCGGAAATCCGGCGGCGGGGGAGGGGGCGATCATCCGGCGTATCTGCCAGAAGCGGTCGCGCGCATCCAGAGCCTGCCACCGACTTAAAAAATTCGCCGAAGCGCAGGCAAATCGTCACAATTGCGCAATAGCGCAGCAACATGGGCGACGCCGACACTCTCGACCAACTTGTTCAAGCCGCGATCGCCGCCGGCATCCCGGCGGTGCATCTGGTGCGTGACGGCGAGCGCGTTCGCATTCTGGTCCGCGCCGTGTCCGGCCTCGCCCCGGTGCACAGCGTTGTCGCCACCCCCGAATGGCTCGAAGCCGCGCAGGCGCTGCCCAATGCAACCCGGCGCGGCGCGCGGGTGGTCATCGATCTGTCGAACCGCGACTCGGGTGCGGGCGGCTTTGCCGAACTCGGCATGCCCGGATCGATGCGCACCGCGATCGAGCGCGAGCTGCTAGCGCCGGGCGGCGTGATCGTCATTGCCTCGGAGGATCCCGCCGCGATGGCGCGCGCGATGACCGCAGCCGCATCCGCGCCGGGCGAACGGCACGTCCTCGACATCGCCGCCGACCGCGGCGACCTCGACGCCGCTGCACGGATGGATTGCGACGCAGTTTTACTCCGACCGGGCGATGACCGGGGGTTGCTGGCAGCGGCCTTTGATCACGCCCAGCGCGGCGTGCGTATCGTGCTGGGGATCGAAGCGCCCGATGCGATGGCGGCGATCGCCCGGCTGCGTGCAGCGCGGGTCGAGCGGCATCTGCTCGCCTTTGCGCTGCGGGTCGCGATTGCAGCGCGCACCGAAATGCGTCTCTGCCCAGCCTGCCGCCGCCCGGCTCAGGCGGAAGGGTCCGAATCGGCGTTGCTCGGGGTCGATCCGGGCACGGTGATCTATCGCGCCATGGGGTGTGCGGCGTGCGACCATGACGGCTTTTCCGGATCGGTGATGCTGTTCGAGTCGGTCGTCATCGATCCTGGCCTGCGCCGACTGCTGGCCGAAGGGGGCGATGTCGCCATCCTCGCGCGGCACGCCTTTGTCCGCGCGCCGACGCTGGCGGCTTCGGCACGCGCGCTGGCGCGGGAGGGCCGGATTACCGTCGATGCGGCGATCCGGATCGCGCGGGCCGCAGGGGCCGGATCGGTCACGGCCGCCCCGCACCCGCATCTGCTGATGGCATGACTACAGGTGCTTGACGCTGATCAGGCGCACGGCTAAGCGCGCCACTCCACGGCGATCGTAGTTCAATTGGTTAGAGCACCGGCTTGTGATGCCGGGGGTTGCGGGTTCAAGTCCCGTCGATCGCCCCATTTCCCCATCGCCGACATTTTGGACTGGCGCTGCGCCGCGCGGAAGAATATTACGCGCCCTCGAAATATTGTTAGCCGACTGGAAGCGCCATGACTGCCGTGTGGGACCTGCCCGATTTCGATGCGCATGAGGGGGTTCACCTCATCACCGATCCTGCGAGCGGCCTGCGCGCGGTGATCGCCGTGCATTCGACCAATCTCGGTCCGGCGGCGGGCGGCGTGCGTTTCTGGCATTATGCCGATGGCAATGCCGCGATCACCGATGCGCTGCGCCTGTCGCGGGGCATGAGCTTCAAAAATGCCATGGCCAGCCTCCCACTGGGTGGCGGCAAGGGCGTGGTGCTCGCCCCCGAACCCGGCGCGACGATCAGCGAGGCGCAGCTGATCGCGTTCGGCGAGGCGGTCGAGTCGCTCGGCGGCCGCTACGTCACCGCAGAAGACGTCGGCATGTCCGAAGCGCGGATGAAGGTCATCGCGACCCGCACCCGTCACGTCTCCGGCCTGCCCGTCGCAGGCGGCAGCGCGGGTGGCGACCCCGGCCCGTTCACCGCGCTCGGCATCTATCTCGGCGTCAAGGCGGCGGCGAAGCGTGCGCTGGGCGCCGACTCGATGGCCGGCGTGCATATCGCGGTGCAGGGCGTGGGCAGCGTCGGTGGCGGCCGCGCCCGCCGCCTCGCCGCCGATGGCGCAAAGCTGACGCTGGCCGATGTCAACGCCGACAAGGCGCAGGCGCTGGCCGCCGAACTGGGCGCAGACGTCGTTGCGGCCGATGCGATCGCCACGGTCGAAGCCGAGATCTTCAGCCCCAACGCGCTCGGCGCGATCCTGACGGAAGACAGCATCGCCGCCCTCCAATGCAAGGTCGTCGCAGGCGGCGCGAACAACCAGCTTGCGAAGCAGGGCGACGGCGCCCGCATCCACGCGCGCGGCATCCTATACGCGCCGGATTACGTCATCAACGCCGGCGGCATCATCAATGTCGGCCTGGAATATCTCGGCCAGGGCGACCGCGCCGAGGTCGAGGCACGCATCGCGAAGATCCCCGACCGGTTGAACGAAGTCTGGGACGAAAGCGACCGCACCGGCGATCCGGCGAGCGCGGTGGCAGACCGGATCGCGATGCGGTTGATCGGGCGGGGCTGAGGCTCCGCGCGCATTTCGCAAAATGCAAATATTGCGCCACGCGGCGTAGTTTCGCATCCAAATTGAAGCTATCGATGAGCGCTCATTGAACCCGCGCAGCTTAGGGTGAAGCCGCGCGTCTATGGGCGACCAGCCGGCGGTCGGTCGGCACTATCGTGCTGTGCGTGATATATCCGTCGTTGAGCAAGATCAGCTCAAGCACGGACCAATTCATGCTCGTCAAAGTGCTTGGCAAAAACTGCGCTGCATGTTCATACTCATCTCGCGTTCGCGTTCACATCAAACCTGTCTCCGGAAATTTTCTAAGAGCCTGGTCCATCAACGTTCGGATTAATCCAAACGAACGCGGCGATTCCGCACGGCCTGGTGCAATGTCAGCTATTTTGAACTGAACATATCTCGGCACATTAACCGCTTAGTTGACCAGCCCCGTCGTACGCCTCGCTTATCCGGAGCATGTCGAGCCCCATCGGTCGGAGGAGAGTGCAATGACAGATAACTTCTTGGGAGAGTTGCGGGTTTTTGCGTTCGGAGGCGTTCCGCGGGGCTGGCTGCCTTGCAATGGCCAGCTGCTGACGGTTCAGCAATATCAGGCGCTGTTTGCGTTGATCCAAAACACCTTCGGCGGGGATGGGAAGGTCAATTTCGCGCTGCCCGATCTGCGCGGACGCGTCGCCATTGGCACCGGGCAAGCTGATCCGGGCGCAACCATATTCCAGCTCGGCAAAACCGGAGGGGCTGAATCGGTCGCCCTGACCGCGGCGCAAACGCCGCCGCACATCCACGCGATCGTGGCGTCAACGTCGACCTCGACAACGTCTCAGGCCCCAGCGGGCAACTATATCGGGGTTGCGACGGCAACCGCGGCGGCACAGCCGTTCAGCCTGTATGCGCCAGCGCCCACGTCTCCCACCGACGCCAACTGGGTGCCGCTCCATAGTTCGACGATCACGCAATCGGGCGGCGGCGGCCCGCATGAAAATCGCCAGCCGGTTCTGGGCCTGCAAATCTGCATCGCAACCCAGGGCCTGTGGCCGTCGCGCAACTGACCTCGTCCCCCTCATCCGTGGAGGAACCCATGGCAGAATATTTTGTCGGCGAGATTCGCCTGTTTGCTTTCAACCAATATGCACCCGCCAATTTCATGCCGTGTGACGGCCGTTCGTTGCGCGTGTCAGACTATCAGGCGTTGTTCGCGCTCATCGGCACCACCTATGGCGGTGACGGCGTCAGCACCTTCAACCTTCCCGATCTGCGCGGTCGTACTCCGGTACACTATGGCACGCTGCCGGGCGGATCGACCTATGCGCTGGGGACCAAGGTGGGGGTCGAACAGGTGCAGCTGACATCCGCGACCGTGCCGCCGCATTCCCATACCGTGTCCGTGACCAAAACAAGCGCCTCCAGCCTGACGCCGGGCGCCAACTTGGCCCCCGGGGACGTCAACGGAAACTATTATTACTGCAACCAGACGCAAACCGGCACCGTGCTGCAAACGAACGCCGAAACGGTGATGGTCGCTGGCGGCGGGAACCAACCGCATCTCAACGTCCAGCCCAGCCTGGTGCTGTCCTACGCGATCGCTGTCCAGGGGCTGTACCCAGTTTACGCCGATTAACTGATATTCGGGAGGCCGTCATGGCAGACGCATTTATTGGTGAAATTCGCATGTTTCCCTATGGCTATGCGCCGATCGGGTGGTTGGCATGCAGTGGTCAGCAAGCGACCATTCGTGAGTATCAGGCGCTGTACGCGCTGTTGGGCAACCGGTTTGGTGGCGATGGCCGGAATTACTTCAATCTCCCCAATTTGAACGGACGCATACCGGTGAACGCCGGCGCGTCCTCCCCGACAAGCCAGCCGTTCGTGTTTGCCGCAAAGGTTGGGCAGGAAACGGTGACCCTGACCAACGCACAGGCCCCGTCGCACAACCACCAATTCAACGCCAAGCTGTCCGGTGCATCGACAACGGGCATGACGAGCGTCGCGGGCGCAACCAACGGGGTTGGGGCTTCACTGCTGAGCCGGGCGATGACCAGCGCGGCCAAGACCATTGCCGCGTTTGATACGCCGCCGTTGGGCGCGAGCGACAAGACCCAATTGGGGATGAATGTTTCGGTCGCTTACGGCACAGCCACACAATCCGTCGATCCGCACCCCAATCTTCAGCCCTATCTGGTGATGGGCTATTATATTTGCAGCGATGGCGAGTACCCGGTCAATCCGGACTAGGGTGCCGGCTTGTAAGGTTGGTGGGGCCGGAAAGGCTCCGCCGATCTGCGGGCTCGGTCCGAAGCGGCCAGCTGGCGGAAGGGGTGGGATTCGAACCCACGGTAGGCTTGCACCTACGGCGGTTTTCAAGACCGCTGCCTTAAACCACTCGGCCACCCTTCCGCGCGGCATGCGCCTTAGGCTGTTCGACGTGTTTTCCGCAAGTGCGGCGTGATTTTACCGCCTCGGAGGGTTCATGCCTGCCGACTTTGGCGTGAAAGAGCTGTCTTGACCGAATGTATGAGCAATTCACTTGCTTCAGAAATTTCTAAGGAACCAAGTTTGACAGTCAAGTCAGCAAAACCGAAAAGTCTATCTCGTTCGATGGTACTAAGCCAATAGAATTCTGTATAAATCTGCACCGTCCGCCCCGACCGCCCATCGGTGTTTGCGGTGATCCACACTGAAAAAACTCTCCTCTTGACGTCTTGAGTCATAATTTGATCGCAAAAGTCCTGGCAACCCGCCGCCAACACTACGCCATTTAATAACGTCAATTCACTGATAATTTCACGCCTCAGGCCTGCATCACGTCTGCGTACATTTGGCAGGTCCGCGATCTCTTGGTCGATGTCGAAAAAGGTGTAGCCGAAAGCGTTCGCCAGCAGAGGGCCAAGGGTTGATTTGCCGACTCCTGAGTGCCCAACGAGGACAATGATTGGTCTTTCGGCATCAAACATCCCAGTTTCTGCCTACTAATTCTGCCAAAGTCGCCGAAGAAATGGAGTTCGAACGGGTCACACCGTCGCTGGTTTAACGGCTAGTCCCTTAACATTCTCCAGTCACGCTACCGACTACGACGTGCTCCGGTCGCTTTCAAGACCGCTGCCTTAAACCACTCGGCCACCCTTCCGCGCGGCATGCGCCTTAGGCTGTTCGGCGTGTTTTCCGCAAGAGGGCGCAAATTCCGCTGCCAAGGGGGTTCATGCCCGCCGCGCCCTGTGGCAGAGAATGGCCATGCGGAATTTCACAGGCCATGTACGGCGCTTCATCTTGGTCGGAACGGCGGTTCTGGCGCTCGGCGTCGGCGGCGCGCCTGCGGTGGCGCAGGATGAGGCGGGGTTCCAGGCCTATATCAACGGGCCCCTGCGTGAGCAGGCCCTGCGCGAGGGCGTGAGCGCGCGGACGCTCGATGCGGTGCTGCTTTCGCTGACCTATAATCCGCGCGTGGTCGAACTCGACCGCGACCAGCCGGGCGGCAGCTCGACCGGGCCGATCCCCAATTTCGCGCCGTACAAGGCGCGCCATATTGACGCCGCGCGGATCAACCGCGGGCGCGAAACCTATCGCCGCCTGCGCTCGCGGCTCGAGCGGGTCGAGCGCGAAACCGGGGTGCCGGAGTCGATCATGGTCGCGATCTTCGGCCATGAGACCAATTACGGCGCCTATACCGGCGGGTTCGACCTGCCGCGCAGCCTCGCCACGCTCGCCTATGAAGGGCGCCGCCGCACCCTGTTCGCGGGCGAGTTCATCGCGACGATGAAGATGGTCGACCGTGGTGTCCCGCGCGAACAGCTCAAGGGCAGCTGGGCGGGCGCGTTCGGCTATCCGCAGTTCCTGCCCTCGGTCTATCTGCGCCTCGCCCGCGACGGCGATGGCGATGGCGTGGCCAATATCTGGTCGAACGAGGCGGATACGCTGGCGTCGATCGCCAATTATTTCGTCGCGTCGGGCTGGCGTCCGGGCCAGCCTTGGGGGGTCGCGGTCAATGTGCCGGGAGACCTCAATCGCGCGTCGCTGGTCAACCGCACCGTGCCGACGCGCTGCACCCGCGTGTTCGAACGGCATTCGCAATGGCGGACGATGGCCGAGTGGCGCGCGCTAGGCGTGGTCCCGCAATCGGGGCGCTGGCCGGCGGATCACATTCAGGCGACTCTGCTGGAGCCGGACGGGCCGGGCAAGACCGCCTATCTGCTCACCGGCAATTACCGCGTGATCCTCGATTATAATTGCTCGAATTTCTATGCGCTTTCGGTGGGGCTGCTGGCCGATGAAGTCGAACATTAGGGTCATCGCCATGGCCGCGCTGCTGGGCGGGTGCGGCTTTGGCGGGCGCGACGATCTGGAGGAACTGCCGCCGGCGCCTGCCGCGCCGCAGGCAGAGGCTCCGGCTGGCCCCGGCGCAGGCTATGGCGCGCCCGAGGGCAGTCCCGCGACCGGCGAGGGCCCGCAGGGCAGCTCGCGCCTGCGCCCCGGCGAGGAACGCTATGACCGCGTCGGCTATGCCGGCTATGCGGGGGCGGGGGAGGGCGTGTTCGCGCTCAGCGGCGTGCTGCCGCAGGGCAGCCATGCCGAGGTCACCGCGCTCGACAGCGGCAAGACGATCCTGATCCTGATCCGTGGACAGGGGAATGGCCTCATCGAGCTTTCGGGAGGGGCCGCGCGTCAGCTGGGCGTCAGCGGCAATCCGCCCGTCCGCGTCCGCCGCGTTACCGTGACCGGGCAGGATGCGACCCTGCTCGCCGCCGGCCAGGCTGCGCCGATGCGCGCCGATGCCCCGCCAGCGTTGCTTGCGGGATTGCGCCGCCGCCTTGGCGATACACCGCGCGAACCCGTCGCAACCCCGGCGGAACGCCCGACCCGCCCGGCGACCCGCCCGACCCCGCGCCCCACACAGGCCGCAACGCGCGGCCTGTTCGTGCAGGTCGCCGCACTCTCCAGCGCTGCGCGCGCTCGCGCGCTCGCCGATGAACTGGGCGGCTTTGTCCGACCCGGCGGCGGCGTCTACCGCGTGCAGATCGGCCCCTATCCCAACACCAGCGCCGCCGAACGCGCGCGTGCGGATGTCGCGCGGCGCGGTTATGGCGATGCGCGCATCATCTCGATTCCCTGAACCCTCAAACCTGCGGACCTTATGATCCCCATGAAGAAGCTGATCCTCGCCGCCACTGCCGTCTCCCTCGCGCTCGCGCCCGCCACGGCGCAGACGCCCCCGTTCGAGACGACCGCCCCGGTTGCCTATCTTGAGGATCTGTCGTCGGGCGCGGTGCTCTATGCCAAGGACGCCGACCGCCCGATGCCGCCGGCGTCGATGGCCAAGATGATGACCGCCTATGTCGCGTTCGACCTGATCAAGCAGGGCAAGCTCAAGCTGTCCGACATGGCCGATGTTCGGCCCGAAACCTGGCGGAAATGGCATGGCCCGTCAGCGGGTTCGACCATGTTCCTGTCGCCGGGTTCGAAGGTCAGCGTCGAAAATCTGCTCAACGGTATCGTCGTTGTGTCGGGCAATGACGCCTGCGTCGTGCTCGCCGAGCATATCGCCGGGACCGAGGAAGCGTTCGTCAACCTGATGAACCAGAAGGCGAAGGAAATCGGTCTCATCGCCAGCCGCTTCGGCACGTCGAATGGCTGGCCTGACGAGGGCCGCACCGTGGTGACTGCCCGTGACCTGGCAAAGCTCGCCAAGTTGACGATCACCAACCACGCCGATCTCTACAAGCGCTTCTATTCCAAGGAGAGCTTCACCTACGGCACCACCCTGGGCGGTGCGCCGATCACGCAGGCAAACCGCGACCCGCTGCTGGGGCGCGTGCGCGGGGCGGATGGCTTGAAGACCGGGCATACCGAGGAGGCCGGTTACGGCTTCACCGGTTCGGCGGAGCAGAATGGCCGTCGCCTCGTCATGGTCGTCGCCGGGCTGAACAGCTTCAATGCGCGGATCGAGGAATCGGTCAAGTTCATGGACTGGGGCTTCCGCGCCTGGTCCTCGCGCAAGCTGGTGAGCAAGGGTCGCACGGTTGAACAGGCCGATGTCCAGCTGGGCGACGCGTCCCAGGTCGGCCTCGTCGCCCCGCGCGATCTCGCCATCGCCATCCCCTCCGGCGCCAACCCCAATCTGCGCGCGACCGTGGTCTATCAAGGGCCGATCAAGGCCCCGATCAAGGCCGGCCAGCACATCGCCGACCTCGTCGTCACCTCGCCCGGTCTGCCCGAACAGCGGTTGCCGCTGGTCGCCGCCGCCGATGTCGGTGAGGCTGGCTTCTTCGGCCGCATCTGGGCCGGCCTGCTCTCGCTGTTCGGCGCGTGAGGGGCGTCTTCCTCAGCCTCGAAGGCGGGGAGGGCGCGGGCAAGTCGACCCAGGCCAAACGGCTCGCCGCCGCGCTTGAGGCGCGCGGCATCCATGTCGTGCTTACCCGCGAACCCGGCGGGACCGAGGGGGCAGAGGCGATCCGCGGCCTGTTGATGCAGGGCGCGGTCACCCGCTGGAGCGCGCACACCGAAACGCTGCTCTTCGCCGCAGCCCGCGCGGATCACGTCGAAAAGCTGATCCGCCCCGCGGTCGAGGCGGGCAGCTGGGTGCTGTGCGACCGCTATGTCGACTCCACCCGCGCCTATCAGGGCGCGCAGGACATCGACGACGCCGCGATCCTGGCGCTGCACGGCTTCGGGTCGAAGGGGCTGCTGCCCGACCGAACGCTCGTGCTCGACCTGCCCGACGGCGCAGGCCATGCCCGGTCGCTGGAGCGCGACGGCGGGGCCGCCGACCGCTTCGGCGCGCGCGGGCCGGACTTCCACGCCGCCGTCGCCGCACAGTTCCGCCGCATCGCAGGGGCCGAGCCCGACCGCGTCCGGCTGGTCGACGCCTCGGGGACCATGGATGACGTCACGGCGTCACTGATGGACGCGCTGACCGATCTGCTGCCATGACGTCAACCGGCCCGAACGCCGCGGCAAAGGCCGCGTTTCGCGCCGCCATGTCGAGCGGACAGCTGCATCATGCGTGGTTGATCGCGGGTGCCGAAGGGCTCGGCAAGGCCAGCTTCGCCCGTGCCGCTGCCGCGCGGCTGCTGGCCGAAGGGGCGGGGCAGGTGTCCCCATCGGACAGTTTCGACCTCCCCGAAGACAACCCGACCCGCAAGCTGATCGAGTCCGGCGCGCATCCCGATTATCGCGTGCTGGTCCGCCTGCCCAAGGATCCGGACAAACCGGGCGAGAATATCGCGCGCTCGATCAACATCGCCCAGATCCGCGCGCTCAACCCGATGTTCGCGACCAAGCCGAGCATGTCGAGCCGCCGCGTCATCGTGATCGACGCGATCGACGATGTCGAACGCCCGGGTGCCGCCAACGCGCTTCTCAAGAACCTCGAAGAACCGCCGGCGGGGACGATCTTCCTGCTCGTCAGCCATTCACCGGGGCGGCTGCTTCCCACGATCCGTTCACGCTGCCGTGTGCTGCGCTTCGACCCGCTGCCCGATAGCGAGGTCGCAGCAGCCGTGCGCGCAGCAATGCCCGAGGCAAGCGCAGCGGAGGTCGAGGCTTTGGTCCGCGCGGGGCAGGGGTCGCCGGGGCGAGCGCTCAGCTTCGCCGGTCTCGACCTCGCTTCAATCGACAGCGAAATGGCCGCCATCGCGGCACGCGGCGACCCCGACAACGCGATCCGCGCGCGCCTAGCCCGCACGCTGGGCGCGAAGGCAGCACAACCCCGCTATGAGGCGTTTCTAGCCCGTGTCCCTGCCTTTGCGCTCGCCGAAGCCCGCGGTCGGCACGGCGCAGCGCTGGCCGAAGCGATTGCGGTGTATGAAGCCGCCTCCCAGCTCGGGCCCGTCGCGCTCGCTCAATCGCTCGACGCGCAGGCGACGGTATTCGAAATGGGCGGCATCCTCGCGCGCTTGGCGAAGCGCTAACCGACGCCCGTTTGCCCTGAGCTTGTCGAAGGGCAGAAGGAAAGCGCCGGAGAGGTGCTTCGACAAGCTCAGCACAAACGGAGCGGGGGTGCTTCAAACCCGTCCCGCATTGTTCTAGAGCGCCCCCATGTCCGAACCCTATTACATCACCACCGCGATCCATTACCCCAACGGCAAGCCGCATATCGGCCACGCCTATGAGATGATCGCCGCCGACGCGATCGCGCGGTTCCAGCGTCAGGCCGGGCGCGACGTCCGGTTCCAGACCGGCACCGACGAACATGGCCTGAAGATCGCCCAGACCGCACGCGCGCGCGACCTCACGCCGCGTCAGCTCGCGGATGAAATGTCAGCCTATTTCAGTGATATGGCGCGTGATCTGAACATTTCATATGATCGTTTCATTCGCACCGTGGATGCCGATCATTATGCCGCCAGCCAGGCGATCTGGGCCGCGATGGAGGCCAAGGGCGACCTGTATCTCGACCGCTATGAGGGCTGGTATTCGGTCCGCGACGAAGCCTTTTACGAAGAGAAGGAGCTGACCGAGGGGGAGGGCGGCGTCAAGCTGTCGCCGCAGGGAACCCCGGTCGAATGGACCGCCGAGGAAACCTGGTTCTTCCGCCTGTCCAGATATCAGCAGCCGTTGCTCGACCTCTACGCCGCAAACCCGGACTTCATCCGCCCCGAGCGTTCGCGCAACGAAGTGGTGAAGTTCGTCGAGGGCGGACTTGTCGATTTGTCGGTCTCGCGCACCAGCTTCGACTGGGGCGTGCCCGTGCCCAATTCGCCCGGCCATGTCATGTATGTCTGGGTCGACGCGCTGACCAACTACCTCACCGGCACCGGCTATCCCGATGCGGGGAGCGATCTGGCGCGCTACTGGCCGGCGAACCTGCACCTGATCGGCAAGGACATCACGCGCTTCCACGCGGTCTATTGGCCCGCCTTCCTGATGTCCGCCGATCTGCCGCTGCCGAAACAGGTCTTCGCGCACGGCTTCATCCTCAACCGCGGCGAAAAAATGTCGAAATCGACCGGCAATGTCGCCGATCCGATGGAGCTGACGCGGCTCTATGGCGTCGATGCGCTGCGCTATTTCCTGCTGCGTGAGGTCGCGTTCGGCAATGACGGCAGCTTCAGCGATGAGGCGATCGTGACGCGCGCCAATGCCGATCTCGCCAACAGCTTCGGCAATCTGGCGCAACGGACGCTATCGTTCATCGCCAAGAACCTCGAAGGCGCACTGCCTGAGGCTGGCCGGAGCGACCCGGCCGATGCCGAACTGCTCGCGACGATCGACGAGGCTGGCCGCGAATTCCGCGCCGCGTTCGACACCCTCGCGCTCAATCAGGGGCTGGAGGCGTGGATGCGCGCCGTCTTCGCCTGCAACCAGTATATCGACGTTCAGGCCCCCTGGGCGCTGCGCAAGACCGATCTGGAGCGGATGCACGCCGTCCTCGGCACTTTGGTCCGCGCGATCCGCGATCTCGCGATCCTCGTCCTGCCGGTGATCCCCGAAAGCGCCGGCAAGATCCTCGACCAGCTCGGTCAGGACGCGCGCGACCATGCCGCGCTCGATGACAAGGGCTGGTACGATGCCGCCGTGGCGTCGGGCTTCCGCCTCGACCCGCCGACCGGCGTCTTCCCGCGCCTCGTCCTCGCCGGGGAGACAACCGCATGAGGCTCGCCGACAGCCACTGCCACCTCAATTACAAGGGCCTGGGCGAGCAGCAGCCCGAAGTGCTCGCCCGCGCCCGCGAAACCGGCGTGGTGGCGATGCTCAACATCGCAACGCGCGAGCGTGAATGGGATGAGGTGCTTGCCACTGCCGAGCGCGAGAACGATGTCTGGGCGACCGTCGGTATCCACCCGCATGAGGCGGACGAGCACCCGCATATCGATACCGCCAAGCTGATATCGCGCGCCGCGCACCCCCGCGTCGTCGGCATCGGCGAGACCGGGCTCGATTATTATTACGACCATAGCGACCGCGCCCAGCAGCAGACCAGCTTCCGCGCGCACATCGCCGCGAGCCGCGAAACCGGCCTCCCGCTGATCGTCCATACCCGCGATGCGGAGGCGGATACCGCCAGCATTCTCGCCGATGAGATGGGGAAGGGGGCCTATCCCGGTGTGATCCACTGCTTCACAGCGAGTGGAGCTTTCGCCGACAAGGCACTGGAATTGGGCTTTTATATCTCCATATCCGGCATCGTGACGTTCAAGAATGCCCGCGATCTTCAGGAAACCGCCGCGCGGCTCCCGCTCGATCGGCTGTTGATCGAAACCGACGCCCCCTTCCTCGCCCCCGTCCCCCATCGCGGCAAGACCGGCGAGCCGGCCTTCGTCGCCGACACCTGTCGCTTCCTCGCCCAATTGCGCGGCATGGATGCGGAGGAGCTGGCCGAGGCGACGCGCGAAAACTTCCACCGCCTGTTCGCAAAGACACTGGCCGCGGCGTGAAAGTCCGCATCCTCGGCTCCGGCACATCCTCGGGCGTTCCGCGCATCGGCAACGACTGGGGCCGCTGCGATCCGACCGATCCGCGTAACCGCCGCACCCGCGCCTCGATCCTGGTCGAGGCCGGCGCCACACGCATCCTGGTCGACACCAGCCCCGACCTGCGCGAGCAGCTGATCGCCGCCGATGTCGCCGATATCGACGCGGTCATCTGGACCCACGACCATGCCGATCACTGTCACGGCATCGATGACCTCCGCCAGTTGATGCATCTGCGCGGCGCCCCGGTCTGCGGGCTGGCAGACTGGAAGACCCAAGAGCGGCTGCGCGACCGCTTCCGCTATGTGTTCGAGGGGGGAGGGCCCTATCGCCCGACCGCGACAATCGAGCCGCTACGCGATGGCATGATGATCGGCGACATCACCATTCGAACCGTCGATCAGCCGCATGGCGGCATCACCAGCGCAGGGCTTCGCTTCGAACATGATGGCAAGTCAGTCGGTTATGCCACTGATTTCAATATATTCACCGATGAGATGGCGACACTCTACAGCGATCTCGACCTATGGGTTGCCGATGCGCTGCGCCGCGAGCCGCACCCGACCCATCCGCATCTCGCGCAAACGCTCGCCTGGGCGCAGCAATGTCGTGCGCGCCGCACGGTTCTTGTGCACATGGACAACTCGATGGACTATATGACGCTAAAGGCTGAGCTGCCCGCCGGGGTCGAGCCGGGCCATGACGGCATGGAGTTGCACGTTTGACCGAAATGCAGATCATCCAGCTGGTCTCGCTGGTCGGGTTCCTGGCCTTGGTGCTGGGCTCGCTCAGCGTGCGCAACATGCAATTCAGCTTCATCGTCAAGACCGTGATCGGCTGGGCTGCCATCGCTGCGCTGATCTATGTCGTGGTGATCAACAAGAATCGCATCGGCGACCAGCTGGAAGCGATCACGACCAGCGTCGGCCTGGCCGAACCGGCGCAGGTCACGTCGGGCGAAACCGTCCGCATCCGCCTGTCGCCCGACGGCCATTTCTGGGCGCGCGCAACGATCAACGGCGTCGAGCGCCGCATGCTGATCGATAGCGGCGCGACCGTCAGTGCGATCAGCGAAAGCACGGCGCAGGCCGCCGGCATCGAATACGCACGCGGCATGCCGGTACAGGTATCCACCGCAAACGGAACCGTCGATGCGCGCCGCGCTCAGGCGGAACGGGTTGCGGTCGGATCGCTCGCTACGAACGATCTCACCGTGTTCGTCGCGCCGAGCTTCGGCGATCTCGATGTGCTGGGGATGAACTTCCTGACCCGGCTCAAATCGTGGCGGGTGGAGGGGAACGTCCTGATCCTCGAACCTCATGGCGATACGAATTTAACATAATTTATATTATCGGACTTAAGGCATGAGCGAGCAGGCGGTCTCCCCCGCGCCGGACCACAGCGAAATCACGCCCCCCGGGATCGAACGGCTGATGGCGATCATGGCGCGACTGCGCGATCCGGTGAGAGGCTGCGAGTGGGACACCGTCCAGACCTTCGCCACGATCGCGCCCTACACGATCGAGGAAGCCTATGAGGTCGCCGACGCCATCGCCCGCGACGATCTGACCGACCTCAAGGACGAACTCGGCGACCTGCTGCTCCAGGTGATCTTCCACAGCCGCATGGCGCAGGAACTCGGCGCGTTCGACCTGTCCGACGTCATCGCCGGCATCTGCGACAAGATGGAGCGCCGCCACCCACACATCTTCCGCGGCGCTGAAAACGGCGGCCATCATCTGTGGGAACAAATCAAGGCCGAAGAACGGGGGAGCAAGGGGACAAGCGGGGCGCTCGACGGCGTCGCGATCGGCCTCCCCGCCCTCACCCGCGCCGAAAAGCTGCAGAAGCGCGCCGCGCGCACCGGCTTTGACTGGACCGACCCGGCGGATGCTCGCGCCAAGATCGACGAGGAACTGGCGGAGGTCGAAACCGCGACGAGCGACGATCACCGTGCCGAGGAAATCGGCGACCTGCTCTTCGCCACGGTCAATTGGTCACGCAAGCTCGGCATCGACCCGGAGGCCGCCCTGCGCGCCGCCAACACCAAGTTTGAACGCCGCTTCCGCGCGATGGAGGCCAAGGCGGGCGACACGTTCGTCGGATTGTCGTTGGACGAACAGGAAGACCTCTGGGTCGCGGTCAAATCGGCCGAGTAAGGCTCAGACCGACGCGCCCTGCGGCTCGACCGCCATCAATGTCGTCCCGGCATATTTCTCGGACTCAGGCAAATACAGCCGACTGATCGCGAAATCGCGTTCGGTCAGCGCGAGACTTTTAAGCCCGTCCACCTTGAACGTCCCGAACTTCTCTTCGCGCGGGATCACGAAGTCGCGCGAAATTACCTGCGCGTCGACATAGAGCGACCCGCCACGCGTGTAGAGAATGTGCGGCGCCAGCACCATGCGCGTGCGGTTATAGATCGCGTTCATGCATTTCTGCCTGACGATCCCCTCCAGCACGATTGGCGTTGGGTTGGGCGCTGTCTCCGCCCCCTTCTCGGTATCCATCGCAACAATATGGCGACTGTGCTGCATCGCAGCAAGTCATGACGCACCGCTTAGGTGAAATTACGGCCGCTCGATCCTAATTCCGCCGCCACGGCAGGACGATCAGCCATGGCTTGGGGCCGCCCGTCGGCTTGGCCTTGCCGTCCAACCGTTCGGCGCGCAGGATCTTCACGCGCTGAAGGATCATCTGACCGCGCATTTCCTCGCGCCCGCCCCCGGTCGGCATCGCCAGGATCTTGCGCACGACATCCATGCCCCCGACCACCCGACCGAACGCGGCATAGCCAGGCTTGCCCGGGCGCGCGTCGAGCGTCGGGTTATCGCCAATCATGATCGAAAAATTGCCATGCGCCGAATTGGGCTGGATCGCCCGCGCCATGGAGATCGTACCGCTCAGATGCTTGATCCCGGTCTTGCTGGTCGGCTCCAGCGGCACGGACGGCAGGATGCGGCGCGCATCGGTGCCGATGCCGCCCTGGATGAAGCCCTTGGTCGGATCGCCCTTGCGCCGCGCTGCGCGATAGAAATGCGTGCCTTCGAGCCGTCCATCATCGACATAGCGCAAGAAATTCGCGACGGTCAGCGGCGCCCGCCGCGCGTCCAGCGCCAGCGTGATGTTTCCGGCGCTGGTCACCAGCCGCACGCGGACCGTCGCCGGCTCACGCGCCGCCGGCCCCGCGGCAACCAGCAGTAGCGCGCCCAGCCCCAGCATTACCGCACGCCGTGCCGTCATCCGTTGCGCACCGCGAACCGCTCATGATCCTTCGGCGCCATGCGCACGTCGTAGATCGCGGTCTCGCCGTCGATCCAGTGGTCGATCACCTCACCATGCTGGTGCAGCCATGCCGCCCCCGCGCCGTCGCCGGCGGTCAGCGTCACCTGATAGCGGCGATGCCCGTGGGTCAGCCGCGCAGCGACACGCTCGATCAGGATATCGACCCCCTCCCCGCTCAGCGCGGACACTGCGAGCACATCGTCGCGCTTCGCCGCCTCGGCCAGCACGTCCTCCCGCGCTTCGCTGTCGAGCAGGTCGAGCTTGTTCCACGCCTCGAACCGCGGTGTCTCGGGCGCAACCCCGATATCCTTGAGCACCGATTCGACATCGTCCCGCTGCGCCTCGCTGTCCGGGTGCGCGATGTCGCGAACATGGATCAGCAGATCCGCCGACACCACTTCCTCCAGCGTCGCCTTGAACGCCGCGACCAACTGTGTCGGCAGTTCGGAGACGAACCCCACCGTGTCCGACAGGATCGCCTTGTCGATCCCGGACAGCGAAATCTGCCGCAAAGTCGGGTCGAGCGTCGCGAAGAGCAGGTTTTCCGCCATGACGTCAGCACCGGTCAAGCGGTTGAACAGCGTGGATTTTCCGGCATTGGTATAGCCAACCAGCGCGATCACCGGCCAGGGCGCACGCTGCCGCCGCTCGCGATGCAGCCCGCGCGTCCGACTCACCGAATCGAGCTCTCGCCGCAACCGCGCCATGCGGTCGCGGATCAGCCGGCGGTCAGCCTCGATCTGCGTCTCACCCGGCCCGCCCAGGAAGCCGAAACCACCGCGCTGACGCTCAAGATGGGTCCAGCTGCGCACCAGCCGCCCCGCCTGATAGTCGAGATGCGCCAGCTCAACCTGCAACCGGCCTTCGGCAGTCCGGGCGCGCTCGCCGAAAATCTCGAGGATCAGGCCGGTGCGGTCGATCACCTTGCAACCGAGCGCGGTCTCCAGATTGCGCTGCTGCACCGGCGTCAGCGCTGCGTCGAACACCGCCAGCCCCAGTTCGCGGTTGCGCACCGTCTCAGCCAGCGCCTCGACCTGCCCCGATCCGATCAGCGTGCCGGGCTTGGCTGCGCGGATGCGCAGCGCAACACGCTCGACCACCTCGACACCGATCGCGACCGCAAGGCCTGCCGTTTCCTCCAGCCGCGCCTCCGCATCCCGGCTCGATCCGCCGAGGTCGGGGTAAACGACAACTGCCCGCGCGCCCCGCGTAAACTCGTCGGGGTCGCGGTCAAATCCGGTACTCATCGGGCAACTTCCAAAAGGATCAGGCTTCCTCGCCGTGATCGGTCAGGTCCAGCGGATGCGCCGGCTGGATCGTCGACACCGCATGCTTGTAGACCAGCTGATACACGCCATCGCGCTGCAACAGCATGCAGAACAGGTCGAACGCCGCGATCCCACCCTGCAGCATGACGCCATTGACCAGGAACATCGTCACATTTTCCTGCTGACGCTTCACCGCGCCCAAGAAGATTTCCTGCAGAACCGGGTTCTTCGACGGGGTGTCGGGGATCGCATCGACGATCGACGCCACATCCACCGAACCCGATGGCATGATGGTCGAAATCGCGTGCTTGTAGATCAGCTGCGACTGACCGTCGCGGCGCAGCAGCACGGAAAAATTGTCGAACCAGGTCACGATCCCCTGCAGCTTCACGCCCTTGACCAGGAACATGGTCACCGGGGTCTTGGATTTGCGCAGCGCGTTGAGGAACAGGTCCTGAAGGGATGTCTGCTTGTCGGCCATGATGCAGCTCACTGTTTTTGGCGGGGATTTCCCGC
>JASBRX010000053.1 GCA_030149245.1 Sphingomonas bacterium | reverse complement strand
CCACCCAACGACAGTGTATTCTATGGGTGGCCGGGTGGGGGAGCGGGCCGGTGCCGCAAGGCCTGACAAGGAAGTTCCGATGACCCAGTTTTCCGTTCACCAGACGCACCACGCGCCGCTCAAGCTGTGGGACAGCGCCGGACCGTTCGAGGCCGGCGCGATGCAGCAGCTGCGCAATGTCGCCTCGCTCCCGTTCATCTTCCGCCACGTCGCCGGGATGCCCGATGTCCATTGGGGCATGGGCGCGACCGTCGGCTCGGTGATTGCGACGCAGCGCGCGATCGTGCCCGCCGCGGTCGGCGTTGACATCGGTTGCGGGATGATGGCGGTGCGCACCTCGCTCACCGCCAGCCAGCTGCCCGACAGCCTCGCCGCGCTGCGTGCCGAGATCGAGCGCGCCGTGCCCAAGGGGATGGAGTCCAACCCGTCGGCCAACCACGCCAAGGGCGGCTGGGCGAGCACGCCGAACAGCGTGTCGCGCGCCTGGTACGACCGGTTCGAGGACCGCTGGCGCAAGATCGTCGCGAAGAACCCGAAGGTCGACGGCAAGACCAGCGACCAGCTCGCCTCGATGGGCGGGGGGAACCACTTTATCGAGGTCTGCCTCGATGAAGCGCAGCGCGTGTGGGTGATGCTCCACTCCGGATCGCGCGGCACGGGGAACCGGATCGGGACCTACTTCATCAACGCCGCCAAGGAGGCGATCGTGAAGGAGACGCTCGACTTCCACCTGGTCGACAAGGACCTCGCCTTCCTGACCGAAGGGTCGCAGCTGTTCGATGACTATATCGAGGCGATGCACTTCGCGCAGGATTACGCGATGGCCAATCGCGAGCTGATGATGGTCCGGGTGCTGGAGGCGCTGCGCAAGCACGCGCCTGGCTTCAAGACCGACAAGGCCGCGATCAACTGCCACCACAATTATGCGACCCGCGAAGTGCATTTCGGCGAGCAGGTGTGGGTGACCCGCAAGGGCGCGGTGAGCGCGCGGGAAGGCGAGCTGGGGATCATCCCCGGTTCGATGGGCACGGGCAGCTTCATCGTCGAGGGGCTGGGGAATCAGGAGTCGTTCTGCTCCTGCTCGCACGGCGCCGGCCGGGTGATGTCGCGGGGACAGGCGAAGAAGCTGATTTCCCTGGAGGCCCACAAGGCCGCGATGCAGGGCATCGAGGCGCGGGTGGACGAAGGCGTGCTGGACGAAAGCCCGGCCGCCTACAAGGACATCGGCGCGGTGATGGACGCGCAACAGGATTTGGTGCGCATCCGCCACCGGTTGCGGCAGGTGGTGAATGTGAAGGGGTGAGGGTTTGGCCCTGCCCCTTCCCTTCTCCTTATTTCTTAAGCCCCTCCCGCCTGCGGGAGGGGTTGGGGAGGGTCTTCTTCTTGTTCTTCTTTCTGTTGGTGATGCGCAGTTCAGAAAAAGAAGAAAGAAGACCCTCACCCAACCCTCTCCCGCAAGCGGGAGAGGGCTAGAAGGCGCACACCGTCCGCCCCCACCCCCACCGTCAGCCCGGCCTTGAGCCGGGCCAAGGCTTCTTCTTCGACTGCAGACAGAACAGCCCCGTCCCGGATCAAGTCCGGGACGACATAGAGGCTTCAGGTGGCAGTTCGCTCCGCCACACCTCCCGCACGGCCATCACCCCCTCGAACAGCGCCGACCCGACAAACGCCGCCAGCCAAGCCTGCACGCGCGCCAGATCCTGCGCCGCGAACCACTCGCGATCCACCGCCGCGAATTGCCGCACGAACGGCAGGATCGCCGCATCCGCCAGCCCGAACCGCTCGCCGCCGAGATAGGCCCGCTCCGCCAGTCGCGCCTCAAGCCCCTCCAGAATCGCCAGCCCCGCCGCGCGGTGATCGACGTCATCCGCCGCGAACCGCTCGAGATATTTGTAGCGATCGAGGTGGTGCTTGAACGCGCCGTCATTCGCGGCGATCAGGTCGGGATCGTCGCCCGCCAGCCAGCCCTCCGGATCGTTCCGCTCCAGCGCCCAGCGCATGATGTCGAGGCTTTCGTCGATCACCCGCCCCTCGGGCAGCACCAGCACCGGCACCGTGCCCTTGGGCGACGCCGCCAGCATCTCCGCCGGCTTGTCGCGCAGCTTCACCTCGCGATGCTCGACCGCAGTCCCGCTTACCGCCAGCGCCAGCCGCGCCCGGATCGCATAGGGGCAGCGGCGGAAGCTGTAGAGGATCGGGTCAGTCAGCCTCATGCTCGCGAAACACCGCGCCGACATGCGCTTCGCCGCGCTGCGCCGCCAGCAGCGCCTGGCGATGCCGCTCGGCATAGCTGGCGCGCTGTTCCTCGGTGCGCGTGCCGATACAGGCGGGGCAGCTCACGCCCTCGACATAATCCGGCGACTGTCCCGCTTCCGGGCTGACCGGCATCCGGCACGCGCGGCACAGAACGTGCTCACCGACCTCCAACCCATGCTTCACCGCGACCCGCTCGTCGAACACGAAGCATTCGCCGTCCCACAGGCTGCGGTCCTGCGGCACCTGTTCCAGATAAGCGAGGATACCGCCCTTGAGGTGATAGACCTGCTCCACCCCCTCGGCCTTCGCGAACGCCGTCGATTTCTCGCAGCGGATCCCGCCGGTGCAGAACATCGCGATCTTGGGCGTGCGCCCCTCCGCCTCGATCTCGGCGCGCTTGGCGCGGAACCAGTCTGGGAATTCGCTGAAGCTGCGCGTCTGCGGATCGATCGCGCCGCGAAACGTGCCGATCGCCACCTCATAATCGTTGCGCGTGTCGATCAGCACCGTGTCAGGGTCGGCGATCAGGTCGTTCCACTCGGCCGGTGCGACATAGTGCCCCACCCCGGCCAGCGGATCGATGTCCGGCTGGCCCATCGTCACGATCTCGCGCTTCAGCCGCACCTTCATCCGGTGGAACGGCATCGCTGCGGCGTGCGAGAATTTGACTTCGATGTCTGTGCATCCGGGCAGCGCACGGACATGCGCCAGCACCGCGTCGATCGCCGCATCGCTCCCGGCAATCGTCCCGTTGATCCCCTCTCGCGCCAGCAGCAGCGTGCCCTTCACCCCCTGTGCGACGCACAGCGCCAGCAGCGGGCCGCGAATGGCCGCCGGGTCGTCGAACCGGGTAAATTGATACAGCGCCGCGACGCGGACTTGGCTCATCAGGCGACCTTGAACGCTGCCCCGAACAGCAGCACGTCGGCGTCGGGCGGCGATACCTGTAGCTCGCCCCCGCCCTGCGTCACCAGCTGATGCACCAGATACGCCGCCGCCGCGCGCGGGGTCACCGGCGAATCGCCGGTATCGCCGCTCAGCGCCCCGCGCAGCTCGCCGTCCAGCACGATGCGCGGCCCTTCGGCGCGTACCACGATCTCGACCATGTCGTCGCGCGCCTCCGCGCCGATATCCAGCTGCCCGCCGCGCACCAACGCGTCGCCGCCGATCAGCGCGAGGTTGAGCAGCACCTTGATCACCTGCTTGGGCAGCACCGGATCCTCGACCATCCAGCCGATCGACACGCGGTGATTGTCGCCGAACAGCCCGTCGATCGCCGCCTGCGCCTCGCGGGTGTCGACGGTATCGCCGAACCCGCCCGCCGCGCCGAACGCCAGCCGGAAGAATTTGAGCTTGTTCGCGCTCGCCTTCGCGCTCTCCGCAAGCAATTCGAGGCAGCGCGCGCGCATCTCCGGGTCATGCTCGTCGGCGAGCAGTTCCAGCCCGTTGTTGAGCGCGCCCACCGGGCTCAACAAATCGTGGCACAGGCGCGAGCAGAGCAGGCTGGCAAAGTCGGTCGGCGAAATGTTCATGGATGCTCCCATTGCTCCATCGCCCCTTTGGCCCAGCCGCGCCGCCGCTGCAAGCGCGCCCTCTTCGCAAGCCGCCCGTTCTTCGCTAGCGTCCGCCGTAAATCGATTGGGAGAGATTGGATGCGGCGTTTGATGACAGCGTTGACGGTACTGGCGCTCACCCCGACGGCGACCCCCGCGCTCGCCCAGACCCGCGCCGCGCCTGCCGACGCGGTCAAGCTGGACACCAAGCGGATCGACGCGATGCTCGCGCAGATGGTCGCGGACGGACGCGCGGTCGGCGGGTCGGTGTTGGTGTGGAAGGACGGACGCGAGGTCCATTTCGCCGCACGCGGCACCGCAGACCGGGAGGCGAACCGCCCCTTCGCCCGCGACACGCTGGTCCAGATCTATTCGATGACCAAGCCGGTGACCGGCGTCGCGCTGATGCAGCTATGGGAGCAGGGCAAGTTCCGCCTCGACGACCCGCTCGCCCGCTACCTCCCCGATTTCGCGACCATGCAGGTGCAGGACGGCACCGGCCCCGATGGCAAGCCGCTGTGGCGCGCCGCCAGCCGCCCGATCACGATCCGCGACGTGCTGCGCCACACCGCAGGCTTCGCCTATGGCGACGGCCCGACCGCGGCGCACAAGGCGTTCGTCGCCGCCGATCCGCTCAACCCGCAGAATACGCTGGCGGAGTTCGGCCGGCGTCTGGCCAAGGTGCCGTTGCTCTCCGAACCCGGCACCGAATGGCATTACAGCGTGTCGGTCGATGTCCAGGCGCTGCTGGTCGAGCGCCTGTCGGGCATGAAGTTCACCGACTATGTCCAGAAGCACATCTTCGATCCGCTCAAGATGCGCGAAGCCGGCTGGCACCAGCCGATGGACCGCCTCCCCCGCTTCGCCGCGACCTATGTAAAGGGGCCGAACGGCATGACCCGACAGCCCGAGGCGGCGATGCGCGAGCGCAACTTCCCCGGCGTTCCGCTGACGATGGGCGGCGCGGGCATCGTTGCACCGATCGACGATTATATGCGCTTCGCCCGGATGCTGCTCAACGGCGGGGAGCTTGACGGCGCGCGGCTGCTCAAGCCTGCGACGATCCGCCTGATGGCGACCGATCACCTCGACCCGGCGATCAAGGAGCGCGAGTGGCTGCCCGGCAAGATCGACGGGGGCTTCGGCGTCAACTTCGCCGTCCGCACCGCCCGCCCCGCAACGCCCGACCGCAATCGCGGCGCGGTCGGCGAATTCTTCTGGGACGGCGCGGCGAGCACATTGTTCTGGGTCGACCCCGCCAACAACATGGCGGTGGTATTCTTCGTCCAGACCTTCCCGTTCGACGGCACGCTGCACACGGATATTCGCAAGGCGGTGTATGGCGCGGACTATCTGGGGCCGAAGGGGGATTAAAAGCGGGAGCACGAAACTCCGTTTGTGCTGAGCTTGTCGAAGCACCGTCCCCA
Source organism: Sphingomonas bacterium (assembly GCA_030149245.1). Classification (GTDB taxonomy): domain Bacteria; phylum Pseudomonadota; class Alphaproteobacteria; order Sphingomonadales; family Sphingomonadaceae; genus Sphingomonas. Next base: position 37,501 of record JASBRX010000053.1, on the reverse strand, counting down.
ACAGGGGTGGTATTCCGCCCTTCGACAGGCTCAGGGCAAACGGGTGTGGTTTACCCCATCCGCCCGTCAAATCCCTTCCGCGCCTTGGCCACGGCGTCGAGGTTCGCCTCGGCCCACAGCCACACTCCGCAAAACGCTTCGCCCAAACTCTCGCCCAGCGGGGTCAGGCGATAGTCCACGCGCGGCGGCACCACCGCATGCACCGTCCGCGTCACGAACCCGTCGCGCTCCATCCGCCGCAGCGTTTGCGTCAGCATCTTCTGGCTGATCCCCGGGATTGCCTTCGCAATCTGGGTGAAGCGCAACTCGCCCTGCTCATCGAGCGTTTCGAGCACGATCATCGACCATTTGTCGGCCACCGCACCAATCAGTTCATTAACCAGCGCATCGACGCGCGGGTCCGCATTGTGCCACTCGCCATTGCCCATTGCCCACACTCTCTTTTCGGTAAGTATAAAACTTTCGGGTGCCTTCTTTCCAAAGGATAGCAGCCACCTAAATCCGCGTCACCAATTCAAGGAGGCGCGTATGAAACAGTCCGGCAACACCATCCTCATCACCGGCGGCGGATCGGGTATCGGCGAGGCGCTCGCGCATCGCCTGCACGATGCGGGCAATACGGTCGTGATCGCGGGCCGCCGCCGCGACGCGCTCGAGGCCGCCATCGCGGGTCGCGCGAACCTGCACGCCGTGACGCTCGACATCGACAGCGCGGAGGCGATCGAAGCCTTTGCTGCCGAGGTCATCGCCGCCCACCCCAGCCTCAACGTGCTGATCAACAATGCCGGCATCATGCGCTATGAGGACCTGTCCGCGCGCCGCGACCTGACCGATGCCGAAGCGACGATCACCACCAACCTGCTCGGCCCGATCCGACTGACCAACGCGCTGGTCGATCATCTCAAGGCGCAGGACGATGCCGCGATCGTCAACGTGACCTCCGGCCTCGCCTTCGTGCCATTGGTCGCCACCGCGACCTATAGCGCGACCAAGGCGGCGATCCACAGCTACACCATCTCGCTGCGCGACGCGCTCGCGGGCCAGGTCGAGGTCATCGAACTCGCCCCGCCCGCCGTCCAGACCGACCTCACCCCCGGCCAGCGAAATCGCGCCGGCTACCAACCGCTCGACGAGTTCGCTGACGAGGTGATGGCGCTGTTCGTCCAGTCGCCCACGCCCAAGGAAGTGCTGGTCGAGCGCGTCAAATTCCTGCGCAACGCCGAGGCGGAGGGCCGCTTCGACGCGACTCTCGATCAGCTCACCGCCATGGTAAAGGCGGCGCAGGCCGAACACGCCTGACCACAGGAGACGGGGCATGACCGAAACGATGCGCGCATTCGTAATGACCCGTTATGGCGGGCCTGAAGTCGCCGAGATGCGGGACATGCCCCGCCCCGTCGCGGGGCCGGGCGAGGTGCTGGTCCGCGTTCATGCCGCCGGCCTCAACCCGGTCGATTTCAAGACGCGCGAGGGCAAGCTCAAGGTCATCCAGCGCTACGAATTGCCCGTGGTGATGGGCAATGAACTGGCCGGGGTCGTCGAGGCGGTCGGCGCGGGCGTCACCGGCTTCGCCCCCGGCGACCGCGTCTTCGCGCGCACGCCGAAGGGCGCGATGGGGGCATTCGCCGAGTATGCCGCAGTCCCCGCCGCGGTCCTCGCCCATGCTCCATCCTCGATCGACCTCCCCACCGCCGCCGCGATCCCGCTCGCCGCGCTGACCGCGCTTCAGGCGTTGCGTGACGAACTGCATCTCAAACCGGGCGCCAAAGTCTTCATCCCCGGCGGCGCAGGCGGTGTCGGTACCTTCGCGATCCAGATCGCCAAACATCTCGGCGCACACGTCACCACCACCGCCTCCCCGCGCGGCCGCGCACTGGTCGAACGGCTCGGCGCGGATGCTGTGGTCGATTACACCAGCCAGCGCATCGCCGACCACGTCCGCGACATGGACGGCGCGTTCGACCTGATCGGCGGCGACACGCTGAACGCGAGTTTCGCGGTGGTGAAACCCGGCGGCAAGGTGGTCTCGGTCGCCGCGCTCCCCGAACCGCTGACCGCGACCAGGGATTTGGGCCGCGGCCCCGCCCTCGCCGCCCTGTTCTGGCTCGCCAGCTTCGGCCTGCGCGCCAAGGCCCACCGCCACGGCGTCGCCTACCGCTTCCTGTTCATGCACCCCAGCGGCCCCGAACTCGCCGAACTCGCCGCCTTGGTCGATGCCGGGAAGCTCGAACCGATCCTCGACCGCGTCGTCCCGTTCGACCAGATCGCCGACGCCTTCGCACATCTCGAGTCCGGGCGCGCCAAGGGGAAGATCGTGGTGCGGATGGTGGCGTGAACCGCACTCCCATCGTCACCCCGCGCCTGACCCGGGGCCCAGCTACCTTGACCGCCCGAAGAAGCGGGACCCCGGGTCAAGCCGGGGGCGACGATCCGGAGAGGACCACCTCGACCTCCACCCCCTCAAACCGCCCATGCAGCCCGCTCGCCCCCGCACGCCACGCGGTCACGGCGTCCCCCGCAGCGATCACCCAGATCTTCCCGTCCGCCGCCGCCATCGCCGCATCCGTTGCCGATGGCGTTGCGTCGCCCGAAGGATGCGAGTGCCAATAGCCGATGACCCTGTCCCCGTCCCCACGCTCGGCGCGCAACGCGGCAATCAGCGCCGCTGGATCGATCTCGAACCGCCGCGACGGATCGTCCGACACATTGGCCGTCACACTCGCCCGCTCGACCCCATCGACCCCGAACAGCAACCCGCACGCCTCCAGCGGCGCGGCCTCCGCCGCCGCCTGCTGGATTAGTGCAATAACACAGCTTGAAATCCGCAATCCCATCCATATCTGCGTAGCGCAATGAACCGGGGGGTTTCCACACTCGAAGCGCGGATCGCGGACTCAGCAGATGGCTGGCGGCTCGACCGGGCTTTGGCGGATGCGCTTCCCACCCTGTCGCGCGAGCGGATCAAGGCGCTGATCTCCACCGGCAACGTCACCGGCCCCGATGGCCTGATCCGCGATCCCAAGAAAAAGGCGCCCGGCGGCGCGCTGTTCACGCTGAACGTCCCCGACCCCGAACCCGCGCATAACGAAGCGCAGGCGATCGACCTGAACGTGGTCTATGAGGACGAACATCTAATCGTCATCGACAAGCAGGCCGGCCTGGTCGTCCACCCGGCGGCGGGCAATTTCGACGGCACGCTCGTCAACGCGCTGCTCCACCATTGCCAGGGCAGCCTGTCGGGCATCGGCGGGGTCGCGCGCCCGGGCATCGTGCATCGCATCGACAAGGACACGTCGGGCCTGATGGTCGCGGCCAAGACCGACCGCGCGCATGTCGGCCTCGCCCGGCAGTTCAAGGATCACTCGATCGACCGCCGATACAAGGCGATCGTGTCCGGCCGACCGAAAACGTCAGGCGGAACCGTCGATGCGCCGCTTGCGCGCTCGCCGCAAAACCGCAAGAAGATCGCCATCCAGCCCGGCGGCAAGCGCGCGGTCACCCACTGGACCCTGGTCAAGCCGCTGTACGAGGCGGCGTTGGTCGAATGCCGGCTCGAAACCGGTCGCACGCATCAGGTGCGCGTGCACATGGCGTCGCTCGGTCACCCGTTGATCGGCGACCCGGTTTATGGTAGAACGAAGAAAGAACATCGGGAGGTATTGGAAACCATGGGTTTCCGCCGTCAGGCCTTGCATGCCGCCCGGTTGGGGTTCATCCATCCTATCAATAGTAACGCTTTGGCGTTCGATAGCGAAATGCCTGCGGACATGCAGGAACTGATGGATAGTCTCATCGTATAGGTGATCTGACCCGTCCGGATGGAGGGTCGACCGGCATCCCTGCCGCTACAGGGGGGAAGCCATTTGAAAGGGAGTAAGTGACCATGGCCCGCGGAAGCAACGTCCCGGCGACGATCCCAGCCCTGGGTGGTGAGGCAAGCCTCAACCGCTATCTGGCTGAGATCAAGAAGTTTCCGATCCTCGCGCCCGAGCAGGAATATATGCTCGCGAAGCGCTTTCAGGAGCATGGCGACCCCGAAGCGGCCGCGCAGCTGGTGACCTCGCATCTGCGCCTCGTGGCGAAGATCGCGATGGGCTATCGCGGCTATGGCCTGCCGGTCAGCGAACTGATTTCCGAGGGCAATATCGGCCTGATGCAGGGCGTGAAGAAGTTCGAGCCCGATCGCGGCTTCCGCCTTGCCACCTATGCGATGTGGTGGATCCGCGCGTCGATCCAGGAATTCATCCTGCGTTCGTGGAGCCTCGTGAAGATGGGCACCACCGCCGCGCAGAAGAAGCTGTTCTTCAACCTGCGCCGGATGAAGGCGAAGCTCGACGCGTTCGAGGATGGCGACCTCAAGCCCGAGGATCTGGCCAAGATCGCGAAGGATCTGGGCGTGACCGAGGAAGAGGTCACGTCGATGAACCGCCGCATGGCGATGGGCGGCGACACGTCGCTCAACGTGCCGATGCGCGAGGACGGCGAGAGCCAGTGGCAGGACTGGCTGCAGGACGACAGTGCCCTGCAGGATGAGGTCGTGGCCGAAGCGCAGGAGGCGGATGTCCGCCATTCGATGCTGACCGAGGCGATGGACGAGCTCAACGAGCGTGAGAAGCACATCCTCACCGAACGCCGCCTGACCGACGATCCCAAGACGCTCGAAGAGCTGAGCCAGGTCTATGGCGTCAGCCGCGAACGCGTCCGCCAGATCGAGGTGCGCGCGTTTGAAAAGCTGCAAAAGGCGATGATGCGGCTGGCGGGTGACCGCCGGTTGCTGACCGTCGGCTGATCTATTTCGGCGGGGGTGCGATGAACGTCGCCGCGCCCCCGCCCCGGATCACCACCACCGCATCATAGGTCCACACCAGCCGTTTCGCTTCGGCGGGCCAGTCCCGCCACAGCCGCGGCTTGTCGCGCAGCGGACGCAGGTCGAACACAGTCGCTCCCGCTGGCGAGAGCGCCGCGCCCAGAGCGGGCGCGAGCGGCGCAAACTCATCGGCGCACGACTGAACGCTCCCGTCGAACGTCACCTGTTCGGCCCCCGGTCCGCACATCACCCGCAGATTGAAGACCGGCCGGTCGTATCGCGCCAGCGCAAGCTCGGCGAGGAAGTTGCCGAGCGAGGGCACATTGGTTTCCGAAAGCCCGCGCTGGAGATGCCAGGCACCGAATTTGAACAGTACGCGCGGCGGCCGCCCGCCCCGCTTGGCCGCTGCGTCATAATAGCCAAGAAAGCTGCGCTTCATCAGCGTCTCGCGCGCCAGATTGGCGCGGTGCCACGACCCCTGCCCGCCCGAAAACGGCGAATAGATCGCCGCCGACTGGGCCAGCAGGTCCGCGATCCGACGCGCCGCCGCGTCGCGCGCGGGAATGGCATCGCCCAACGCCACGATCCGCGCGCGATCGACCTTGGCCAGCCAACCGATCACATCCGCGCGCGCCTCCGCCGCCATCGCCTGCGCCATAGCGCGGGCGCTACGATCGCGGGTCTGCGCGGCGATCGCGTCGAGATGGACATGCGCCGCCGCGAGGAAACTCTGGTCGACGCCCCACACCGGCCCGTTGGCCAGCGCGGCAACCGCGAAATCGGCCTCCTCCCGCCACGCAAAGAACGGCACAGCGCGCTGGCGCTGATCGGTGGCAAGCCAGTTGGCGAAGGCCGGCATCCCGCCTTGTTTGAGCAAACGAACCATATGGTCGGTGACCAGCGGGTCGGCCTCCACCACCGTGTGCCGGAATCCCACCGGCCCCAGCGCCTTCGCGACGCCGGTAGCGAACCGCGCAATCCCGGCGCTGCCGTGATTCTCGCCGAGCAGGAAGAATTGCGCCTCGCGCGACCATGCAACGATCTGCGCCGCGCCGGGACCGCTCAGCCCGGTCGCGCTTGTTTCCACCTTCCAGCTATTGTCGCGGAGCAGGCGCGACAGATCGTCCGCTTCGCTCGCCGCCACCGGACCCGGCCCCAGCAGCGCGGCCAGCGCCGCCAGTCCCCACATGATCTTCATGCCCGCCTCCCAATCGCCCCGGGCGATCCTGCCGCATGCAGGTGATCGCGCCAAGCCGATACACGCGGCCGCGCTTTCCCAGTTGCCCCGCCTGCCCACATCCGGCATCTCGCGGCGGATGAGCGATGACGACCGCGCCCCCTCACCTCCCCCGCTCGGCCCGCGTCCGCTTCCCGACTTGCACCATCTGAACGGTATCGGCATACAGCCCGTGAAACCCAAAAAGCCCCGCAAGCCGATCGGCCGGCGCATCATCGGCTGGCTGTTCAAGGGCGCACTCGCCTTCGTGCTGGTGTCGGTGGCGATGGTCACGCTCTACCGCTTCGTCCCCCCGCCGTTCACGCTGACGATGATGGGCGACATCTTCACCGGTCATGGCGTGACCAAGAAATGGGTGCCGCTGTCGCGCATCGACGCCGACATGGCGCGCGCCGCGATCGCCGCCGAGGATAGCAGCTTCTGCACCCATTCCGGCTTCGACTATGACTCGATCGCCGCCGCGATGCTGCGCAATGCGCAGGGCGGCAAGGTGTTGCGCGGCGGATCGACGATCAGCCAGCAGACCGCGAAGAACGTCTTCCTGTGGCAGGGCGGCGGCTATTTCCGCAAAGCGCTGGAGGCGTGGTTCACCGTCCTGATCGAAGCGATCTGGGGCAAGAAGCGCATCATGGAAGTGTATCTGAACGTCGCGGAGACCGGGATCGGTACCTATGGCGTGGAAGCCGGTGCGCGGCGCTACTTCAAGAAGGGCGCGGGCAATCTCACCCGCGCCGAGGCCGCGCGCATCGCCGCCGTCCTGCCACTGCCCAAGAAGCGCGCGGCCACCGCTCCAAAGGGCTTCACCCGCCGCTATGGCAATTCGATCGCTGCCCGGATCGGCGTCGTCCAGCGCGACGGCCTCGACGCCTGCCTGCGGTAACGGGTGCAAATTCGTCGGGCATCTGACAGCCGTTTGTGCTGAGCTTGTCGAAGCACCAAAGCCTGCGCTAGCGGCCCTTCGACAAGCTCAGGGCAAACGGATTTGGGTCGACTGCTCGACAGCGCCTCCCCCCGGGGCGATTGAATGTCATGAGCCTAAGCCAACGGATCTCCCAGGCTATCCGCTTCTTGCACCGACGCGCTGGGAGAAGGAGAGGACATGGCGGATCGCCGAAGCGGCAACGTCAGTCCACCGCCATGCCCTCCCTGCGCCCCTCCTACACGGAAGAAGGGCGCGCGGGTCTTATTTCTTCTCCGCAGGAACCGCCTTGTCGATCGCGTCGCCGGCCTTCTCGGCGGTTTCACCCACGGCCTGCGCCGCCTCGGTGATCGCCGCGTCCTTGCGGGTCTCGGAATTATTGCTGAGGAAGTAGAAGGCACCGACCACAACGATCACCAGTGCGATGATCCCCAGGATCAGCCCGCCGCCACCACCGCGCCGCTCGATCACCGTGGTGGTGCCGCCAGCGTTGCGCTCAGTCACCCGCTCGGCGGTCACGCCATCGGTGCGCTCGACAATCCGTTCTTCAGCCATGTCTCATCTCCCAAAGGAACATTGGCGGCCCAACGCGGGGGCAAAAGCCATTGTTCCCGTTGTGAAATGTTCAGGCGCCTTGATGTGCTGCGGCACCGGCCCGCTCCCCCACCCGGCCACCCATAGAATACACTGTCGTTGGGTGGCCGGGTGGGGGAGCGGGCCGGTGCCGCAACAAGAAGAATCAGAACGGCAGCTTGAATCCCGGGGGCAGCGGGATCCCGCTCGACAGCTTCGACATTTCGGCCGACGCCGCCGCATCGGCCTTGGCCCGCGCATCGTTGAGCGCGGCCGCCACGAGATCCTCGACCATCTGCTTCTCGCTCGGCGCCAGCAGCGATTCGTCGATGTCGACGCCGATGATCCGGCCCTTGGCGCTCGCCTTGACCTTGACCAGCCCGCCCCCCGACGCGCCCTCGACCTCGATCCCGTCGAGATTCGCCTGCGCCTTGGTAAGCTCGTTCTGGACGTTCTGCGCCATCGCCATGATGTCTTCGATACTTTTCACCCAAACCTCCTGTTTTCGCGGGTCCAGCCGATCAGCTCGGCATCGGGAAAGGCTTCGAGCGCGGCAGCGACGACCGGCGACGCCAGCACCGCGTCGCGCTCCGCCGCCTCGCGCTCCGCGCGCTCTTCGTTCAACGTCTTCTGGCCGGGCGCATCGGTGACACGCAGCGACCAGCGCTTGCCGAGCACGCGCCGCAGCGTGCTCTCGAAATCATGGACCAGATCGGCAGGCAGCCCGTGGCTGCTGACCTCGACTACTGGCTCCTCCAACCGGATCGGGCGGACAAGGTTCCGCACCCGCGCGGCGAGATGCTCCTCATGCGCCGCCGCAAGCCGCTCGACCAGCTCGGCCATGTTGCGTGGAGCCGGCGCCTCTGTGGGCGCAGCTGGCGTTGCAGCCGGAGCGGGACCGCCCATCGGCGCGCCCTCGGCAATCTTGCGCGCCAACTCGCCCGGATCGGGCAGGGTCGAGGCGTGGATCACCCGCAGCAGCGCCATCTCGCACGCCTCGATCGGCAGTGCGGCGCGGATCACCTCATCATGCCCCTTGAGCAGCAGCTGCCAGAGCCGGTGCAGCGCCGGAAAGCCCAGCTTCCCCGCCCATTCGGCCAGCGCCGCGCTTTCCTCGCTCGCCTGTCCCGGGATCACCGTGTTGCCGAGCTTCGCCAGCGTCACGCGGTGGACCATTTCCAGCAGCGATTTGAGCACCGCCTGCGGATCGACGCCCAGATCATATTGCCCGCGCAGCGCCGCCAGCGCGCCGCCCGCATCGCCCGCGATCACGAGGCCAAACAGGTCGCGGATCGCATTCCGGTCGGACAGGCCGAGCATGTCGCGCACCGCATCGGCAGTGACCGCCCCGCCTTCCATCCCGGCATGGGCGATCGCCTGGTCGAGAATCGACAGCCCGTCGCGCGCCGACCCTTCCGCCGCGCGCGCGATCATCGCCAGTGCCTCGGGCTCGGCCTGCGCGCCTTCCTTCTCGACCACTTCGCCGAAATGCGCCGCAAGCTTTTCCGCCGGAATGCGGCGCAGGTCGAACCGCTGGCAGCGCGACAGCACCGTCACCGGCACCTTCTGCACCTCGGTCGTCGCGAACAGGAATTTCACATGCCCCGGCGGCTCTTCCAGCGTCTTCAGAAGCGCGTTGAACGCGTTCTTCGACAGCATGTGCACTTCGTCGATGATGTAGATCTTGTACCGCGCCGACACCGCCGAATAGCGCGATGCATCGATGATCTCGCGCACATCGTCGACGCCGGTATGGCTCGCGGCGTCCATCTCGATCACGTCGATGTGCCGCCCCTCGGCAATCGCGCGACATGGCTCGCACACCCCGCACGGATCGATCGTCGGTCCGCCCTGCCCGTCCGGCCCGATGCAGTTCAGCGCCTTGGCGATCAGCCGCGCGGTCGACGTCTTGCCGACCCCGCGCACGCCCGTCAGCAGAAACGCATGCGCCAGCCGGTCGCGTTTGATCGCATTCCCCAGCGTCTGCACCATCGCATCCTGCCCGATCAGTTCGGCAAAGGTCTGCGGCCGGTATTTGCGCGCAAGCACGCGATACACGCTGTCGCGCGGCTGCGGTGGTTCGTCGAGGCCAAGGAATGAATCGGACATTGCAGAAGACCCTAGCGGGTCAAGCGGCGCGCGTCATGTGGGGAAGGTGGGAGCCGGGACGACCCGACACGAAAATCGTTACGGCTGCTTCCTTCCGGATCTGACCGGGTTGGCGACGGCATCGTCCGCCCGACTCCCGCGGCGCAGATAGGCGGAAGTGTGCGCGATTGCAATGACTCCGCCGCATGTGCCTGCTAAGCCGCTGTGCGATGCGCATTTTATTGCTGGGCGCCGGGGGGTTCATCGGCCGGCATATCCTGTCCGAATTGCTGGCGAGCGGGCACCAGGTCCGCGCCGTCGCCCGCGATGTCGCGCGGCTGCGTGAGGCGGAGCCGGGTGCCGAGTGGGTCGCGATCGACCTTGCTCGCGCGACCGATCCTGAAGGCTGGCGACCGCATCTCGCGGGCATCGACTGCGTGGTCAACGCCGCCGGGGTGCTGCGCGGGCCGGAGATGCAGGCGGTGCATGTCGACATGCCGCGCGCGCTCCACGCCGCGTGCAAGCGCGCCGATGTGCGCCGCGTCGTCCTGATCTCCGCCGTCAGCGCGCGGCCCGATGTCGCCACCGACTACGCGCAATCCAAGCTCGCAGGCGAAGCAGCTTTGCGCGAATCAGGCCTGCGCTGGACCATTTTCCGACCGTCTTTGGTGATCGCGGAGAGCAGCTATGGTGGCACCTCGTTGCTGCGCGGCCTCGCCGCTTTGCCCTTCGCGCAGCCGCTGGCGGGTGACGGCGACTTCACCTTCTCCCCGATCCATGCCGACGATCTCGCGCGCTCGGTCCGCCTGGCGTGCGAGGATCTTTGGTTCGTCGGCCAGAGCTTCGAGCCTGCCGGCCCGGAAACGCTCACCCTGCGCGATCTGATGACGCGCTACCGCAACTGGCTCGGCCTTGGTCCCAGCCGCTTGGTCCGCGTGCCGATGCCGGTGATGCGCGCGCTCGGGCGGATCGGCGACCTGGCCGGGTCCGGCCCGGTCTCGACCAACAGCCTGACCCAGCTGGTCGCGGGCAACGCCGCCGACGGCGCTGCCTTTGCGCAGGCCGTCGGCTTCCGCCCGCGCAGCGTGGCGCAAGCAATGCGTGACCGCGCCGCCGGGGTGCAGGATCGCTGGCACGCGCGGCTGTTCTTCCTCGCCCCCGCGATCCGCTGGGGCCTTGCGCTGCTCTGGCTCGCCTCGGCTTTGCTCGGCCTGTTTGCAGGACGCGCGCAGACGCTCGAATGGCTCGCCGCGATTGGCGCTCCCGAAGGTGCCGCGCTCCCCCTCCAGATCGGCACCGCCCTGCTCGACCTCGCCATCGCCGCGCTCGTTCTGCGCGACCGCACCGCACGCACCGCCACAGCGGTCCAGCTGGCGGTCGTCACCGGCTACACCCTCGTCCTCACGCTGGGCCTGCCTGCACTCTGGACCGATCCGCTCGGGCCATTGCTCAAGAACCTCCCCATCCTGCTGCTGATCCTCGTCCACGGCGCCATCGGCGACCGGCGATGACCTATCTGCTCGTCAAATGGGTGCATATCCTGAGTTCGACAGTGCTGTTCGGCTTTGGCGCGGGGACAGCCTGGTATCTGTGGACCGCGCATCGCAGCGGTGACCCGGCGACCATCGCCAGCGTGGGCACCATGGTCGTCCGCGCCGACTGGATATTCACCGGCACCAGCGGCGTGGTTCAGCCGGTCAGCGGCCTGATCCTGCTTCACCTGCTCGGCATCTCGCTCACCGAAAGCTGGGTGCTGGCGAGCGTCGCGCTCTATCTGCTCGCCTTCGCCTGCTGGGTGCCGGTCGTCGGCCTCCAGATCCGCGCCCGCGACCTCGCCCGCGCGGCGCTCGCCAGCGGCCAGCCGCTCGGCCCCGACTATCACCGCGCGATGCGCCTGTGGTTCATCCTCGGCTGGCCCGCCTTTCTCGGGCTGACGGCGGTGTTCTGGCTGATGGTCGCCAAACCGCAATTGTGGTGAGGGGTCAGGCGAACAGCGCCCCGACCAGTTCCCCCACCTTCGCATGCGCGGCATTCGCCTTCGCCGTCTCCAGTCCCGGCGCGTCGAGATAGCAGGTCATCAGGATCGGCTTGCGCCCGGGCGGCGTCGCGATCGCGATGGTGTTGAAATAGCCCTCACCGCTCGTTCCGGTCTTGTCGCCGACGCGCCAGCTTTTGGGCAACCCCGCGCGCAGCCGGTCCTTGCCGGTGGGCGACGCTTCCATCCAGCCGATCAGCTTCGCGCGCGACGCCGGCGTCAGCACATCGCCCAGCAGTAAGCGGTTCATCAGCCACAGCATCGCCTCGGGCGTGGTCGTATCGCGCACCTCGCCATTGCGGACATTGTTGAGCGACGGCTCGTCGCGGTCCGACCGAGTGAGTTGGTCGCCCGCGTCGCGGATGAACTTGGTCAGCCCGCGCGGCCCGGAAATCTGCCCGAACAACAGGTTAGCCGCGCTATTGTCGCTCATCACCACGGCGGCTTCGCACAGTGCGCCGATCGACAGCGCGCCCTTGGCCAAATTCGCTTTCACCACCGGCGCATAATCGAGCAGGTCCGCCTCACCGAAGCGGATCTCGCGCGCCAGATCGAGCTCGCCGCGATCGACCCGCGCCAGCACCGCGGCGACCAGCGGCACCTTGAACGTCGAGCACATCGCAAAGCGCGCCTCGGCTCCGTCGGAGAAGCGCCGCCCGGTGCCGCTGTCATACACCGCAACGCCGAGCCGCCCGCCGGTCTCGGCCCGGATACGGTCGAACGGCCCGACCTTTTGCGCAAAGGCGGGAGCGGCGGCGAGCGCGGCGGCGCCCGCGATTACGGTGCGGCGAGTGGTCATCATCAGCGTCCCTGCATATTGCGATGTTCCGAAGGCAGGCTGACCGTCAGCCCATCCAGCTCCGGCGTCAACACGATCTGGCACGACAGCCGGCTGGTCCGCGTCGCGCCCACGGCGAGGTCGAGCATATCCTCCTCCTCCTCGCTCGCGCGCGGCAGCCGGGCGAAATCCTCCGCCGCGACGATGACGTGGCAGGTGGAGCAGGCCATCTGCCCCTCGCACGTCCCCTCCAGCGGCATGCCGCGCGCCTGTCCAACTTCGAGCAGCCGGTCGCCCGCTGCGCCCTCGGCTTCGACGGCCAGATCGCCATCGGGGGTCAGGAACCGCACCTTGATCATGCCGCGATCCGCTGGGCGCGGGCGGCCGCGTCAATGCGCTGGATGGCGTCCAACAGATCCTCCTCACTCGTATAGCGACCGAACCCCAGCCGGATGCTCGACCGCGCCTCGGCATCGCTCAGGCCCAGCGCTTGCAACACATGGCTCGGCCGCCCCGATCCGCTGGCGCACGCCGACCCGGCCGAAAACGCGATGTCGCGCAGCTCCGACATCAGCCGTGCAACGTCCAGCCCCGGATAAAACAGGTTGAGATTGCCCGGATAACGCTCGTCCTTCGACCCGTTGAGCGTCCAGCCCGCACTCCCCAGCGCCTGAAACCCCGCACGGAACAGCTGCGCCGCATGCGCGCGATCCGCGCCAAAGCGCTGCTTGGCCAGCGCCGCCGCCGCCCCGAAGCCCGCGCACAAGGCGGGCGACAGCGTCCCCGATCGCCCCCCCGGCTCCTGCCCGCCCCCATGCAACAGCGGCTCCAGTTCGACGCCCTCGCGCACCCACAACGCGCCCACGCCCTTCGGCCCGTGGATTTTGTGCGCCGACACCGCGACCAGATCGACCCCATCGGGGATCGCGACGCGGCCAAAGCCCTGCACCGCATCGATCAGCATCAACGCGCCCGCAGTCTTGGCAAGCTCCGCCAGCGCCTCGACCGGCTGGATCACCCCGATCTCGTTATTGACCAGCATCGCCGCAACCAGCCCCGTCCCCGGCCCGATCGCCGCGCGGGCGGCATTCAAATCGACCAACCCCTCCGGCCCGACCGGCAGCACCGTCACATGACGTCCGCGCCTCGCCTCCGCCGCCACCGTGTCCAGCACGGCGGCATGTTCGGTCGCGATCGTCACGATCCCGCCGGTCGTGCCCTTGATCGCCCAGTTGAGCGCCTCGGTCGCGCCGCTGGTGAAGCTCACCATCCCGCCAGCGGGCATCAGCCCGGCAACCTGCTCGCGCGCCACCTCGACCGCCGCCTTGGCCTTGCGGCCGGCCGCATGCGCCGAATGTGGATTGGCGAAATCATCGCCCAACCACGGCAGCATCGCGTCGCGCGCCTCGGGTGCCAGCGGCGTCGTCGCCTGATAATCGAGATAGATCATGCCGCCCGCGCCCGCGCTTCGTCGGCGATCTGACGCCACAATGCCGCGAAGGCATCGACGTCCGCCTCCGTAGTCGTCCGCCCGAAACTCACCCGCACCACCTCACGCAATGCCGGCTCGTCCCAGCCCATCGCGGTCAGCACATGGCTTGGCCGCAAGCTGCCCGAAGCGCACGCGCTGCCCGCCGACACCGAAATCCCGGCGAGATCAAACCGGATCAGCTGCGCCGCCGACGACACGCCCGGCATGCGATACGCCCCGATCAACGGGCTGCGTGGGCTCGCCGCCCCGACCACCTCGACCCCCGGCAAAGCCGCCTCCAGCCGCGCGCGCAACCGCGCCATCGCGGCCAAGTCCTCCGGCACCGCCAGCGCGGCGGCATAGCCGAGCGCGCCGGGCAGGTTCTCCGTCCCCGCGCGATAGCCCTTTTCCTGCCCTCCGGTCGGGATCAGCTTGCCAAAATCACGCACCAGCAGCGCGCCGACGCCTGGCGGCCCGCCGCGCTTGTGCGCCGACACCACCACAAAATCGGCCTGCTTGATCGCAGGATCGGCCCCGGCCGGCATCTGCGCCGCATCGACGATCAACATGCCGCCCGCCGCATGGACGATCTCCGCGATGTCGGCGATCGGCTGGCGCACGCCGGTCTCGCTGTTCGCCCATTGCACGCACAAGGCCGTATCCGGCCCCACCGCCGCCTTCAGTGCGTCGCGGTCGATGATGCCCTGCGCATCCACCGGCAGCGTCCGCGCGCCCTCCGCCAGCCGCAGTACCGCGTCATGCTCGACCGCCGTGATCAACGTCGCCCGCGCCATGCTGCGCCGCAGCGCGATGTGCAGCGCCTCGCTCGCCCCGCTGGTAAAGATCAGCTCGTGCGCCCAGCCATAGGCACCCGCCACCGCGCGCCGCGCGCCTTCCAGTGCCGCGCGCGCCGCGCGCCCCTCGGCATGTGGCGATGACGGATTGGCCCAATGCGCCATGCCCTCGATCACCGCGGCCTGCGCCTGCGGCAGCATCGGCGTGGTTGCGGCATGGTCCAGATAGATGCGGTCGGTCAGGGGAATCGTTCCAATTGCTTGTCGGGGCGTGAGGACTATATAGCCTGCACCCGTTTCCGCGCTACCGCGCGCCCATCAATAGAGCAGGTCCACTTTGCCCGAAGTCATCATTCCCGGTCCCGAAGGCCGCCTCGAAGGGCGTTTCGCCCCCGCCCCCCGCCCGCGCGCACCGGTCGCGATGATCCTGCATCCGCATCCCAATGCCGGCGGCACGATGAACAACCGCATCGTGCAGGAACTGTACAAGACGTTCCAGCGCCGCGGCTTCGCGACGCTGCGCTTCAACTTCCGCGGCGTCGGCAAGAGCCAGGGCACGTTCGACAACGGAATCGGCGAGCTGAGCGACGCCGCGTCCGCGCTCGACTGGGTGCAGAGCTTCCACCCCGAGGCATCGACCACCTGGATCGCCGGCGTCAGCTTCGGCGCATGGATCGGCATGCAGTTGCTGATGCGCCGCCCGGAAATCCGCGGCTTCATCTCGGTCGCGCC
The DNA here is from genome assembly GCA_030149245.1 of Sphingomonas bacterium. Lineage (GTDB taxonomy): Bacteria > Pseudomonadota > Alphaproteobacteria > Sphingomonadales > Sphingomonadaceae > Sphingomonas. Next base: position 22,067 of record JASBRX010000053.1, on the reverse strand, counting down.
GCCGGCGAACATGTACGACTTCACCTTCCTCGCCCCCTGCCCCAGCTCGGGCATCATCATCCAGGGTGAGGGCGACGAGGTGGTGACGCCGAACGCGGTGCAAAAGCTGGTCGACAAGCTGCGCACGCAAAAGCACATCACCATCCACCACGACACGATTCCCGGCGCGAACCATTTCTTCGAACATGAAATGGACCAGCTGATGCGCAGCGTGGACAACTACCTCGACATGCGCCTCGACCCCAATTCGCCGATCCGGTGAAGCCACCCTCTGCTTCTTAAGCCCCTCCCGCTTGCGGGAGGGGTTGGGGAGGGTCTTCTTCTTTTTCAAAGTCAAAGGGCCGGGGCATCGCTCCGGCCCTTTGCTTTTGTCCCCGCCCGAAGCATGATCGCCCCATGAAGCAATCCACCGCGATCAAACTCGCCGCCGGCGTCGCCGCCGCCACCATTGGCGGCCTGTTCCTCTACTCCCGCGCGACCCGGCCGCCGGTGATCAACCCGAAGGTGCCTGAGCCTGCCAAGCCGGTCGATCTGACCCGCTACACCGGCACCTGGTACGAACTCGCGCGGCACGAGAATCGCTTCCAGAAGGGCATGGATTCGGTCACCGCCGACTATGGCCTCGAACCGAACGGCAAGGTCAGCATCGTCAACAGCGGCATCCGCACCGGCGAACCCGAACGCGACGTCAGCGAAGGCACCGCCATCGTCGCGGACGAGGTCACCAACGCCAAGCTCAAGGTCTCGTTCTTCGGCCCGCTCTACACCGGCGACTATTGGGTGCTCGACCATGGCGACGAGTATGACTGGTCGATCGTCGGCGAACCGTCGGGCCGCTATCTCTGGCTCCTCGCCCGCGACCCTCGCCCCGACCCGGCGCTGATCCAGTCGCTCCTCACCCGGGTCGAAGAACTGGGCTATGACCGCTGGGCGCTGCGCATCACCCAGCAGGGCTGACGATGGACCGCATCGACATCACGGTGACCGGCGGATGCCAGTGCGGCGCGGTCCGTTACCGCGCCACCGCGATGCTCGACAATGCCCATCTCTGCCATTGCCGCATGTGCCAGAAGGCGACCGGCGGGCTGTTCGCCGCGCTCGTCGCCGCCCCCAACGATGCGCTGGAATGGACGCGCGGCACGCCCGCAACCTTCCGCAGCTCCGCGCATGTCGATCGCGGCTTTTGCGCGGCATGCGGCACCCCGCTCTTCTATCGCGGCGACAGCGGGCGCACCAACCTCACCATCGGCGCGCTCGACGACCCCGCCGCCTTCCCGCCGCGCACGCAAATGGGCAGCGAATCGCGCATGCCGTGGTTCGACACCCTCCCCGCCCTGCACGACGAAGGCGCGACCGAGGCGCAGGACCCCGACTGGGCCGCCGCGATCGCGGCAAGCAACAAGCAGGCGCCCGACCGGGACTGACCCTAAAACTCGCCCGGCTGCAGCGCGATGCGGCGCGTCCCTCCGGCCTGTTCGATCGCCGCCTTCACATCCGCGCGCGCCTTCACCTCGGGCATGCGCTTGGCAAAGGAATATACCGGCTCACCCGGAAGCGGCGGGTTATAGTCGCTCCATCGCGCAAGCGTCGCCGCCCGCTGATCGGGGTCATCCAGCGCGGCGATCAGCGATTTCGCCGCCGCATCCATGTCGCCGATGCACATCAGGACATAGGTCAGCGCCTCGCGATGATCCTTGGCCCGCGCCTCCATGAATGCGCGGTCCTCCGCCAGCGCCGTGGCATTGCCCAGCGCGGCATTGGCGCAGCCGCGCGCCAGCCGCAGCTCCATCGCGCCATAGGGGCTGACCGGGAAATCACCCTCCGCCGCCGCCAGCGTCTTGAGCGTCTCCGCCGGCCGCCCGAAGCGGTTCTGCGAATGCGCGCGGTTAATTACCTGGCTGACGTTCGCGATGCCCTCTTCGCCCAGTTTCGCCCCCTCGGCAAAGGCGGTGACGGTCGCGTCATAGTCGCCCAGCATCTCCTGGGTTCGCGCGACGCTGTCCCACCACCAATTGTGCCACTCGCCGGCATCGTCATAATCGGACAGCGACTTGCCGCCCGCCCGCGCGCTTTCCAGCAGGGCAAGCGCTTCCTTGGGCCGACCCAGCGCACGGAGCGACCGCGCGCCCTCGGTCAGCGGCTGCAGATATTTCGGATAGCGCGCCGCCGCCGCCCTGGCCCGTTCCAGATCGCGTTCGACCGCCTTTCGCGCGTCGAAATCGCCGGGTAGAAACGTGCGCAGCCGCCGGTCGAAACTGATGTCCAACAGCGTCGCTGCGGACTCGATCTCCGCGACCAATGCCCGCGCGCGCGCCGCGTCCCCGCGCTCGGCCATCAGCCCGGCAAGCCGCTCGCGAAACCCGTCCTTGTCCGCCAGCGGCTCGGTCGGGTCAAAGGCCGGGTCGGTCAGGATGGTCAGCAATTGCAGCTGCAGCGCATCCTGCTTCGCCTCGCGCAGCTTGCGGCTGAGCTGATACAGCCAGCGCAGTTCGATCCCGTTCAGCGCCGCGCCGCGCCCCTGGCTCATCGCCACGACCGTCGCCGTCGCGGCGGCATGATCCTCCATGTCCAGCTCAAGACCGAAGCGCAGCCGCCACAGATCGTCGCTCGCCGCGTCGATCGCAGTGCCCGCCACCGTCGCCGCCCGCGCCTCCGCGATCCGCCCGCCGCGCATCTCGCATACGGCAACGAGATGATAGGTCAGCGCCGCGACCGCGCCGGGCAGCTCGGCCATCGCCTTGGGCTTCAGCGTCGGACGCAGCAGCTTGAGCGCGGTGGGGCAATCGTCCTTCCGGGCCGCCTCATAGGCTTTCTGCAATTGCGCGCGCGCCTTGGCTTCGTCCGCGCGCGCAGAGGGCGTCCCCGCCAGAATCGTCGCCCCGGCCAGCGCCGCTGCCACCCATATCTTCATGATTTCCCCCCGATTTCGCATCAGTCTAGCCCGGGCAACCGGGAGCGAAAGCGAAATCGTCGCGGCGTCAGACCGTCCAGATCAGCACATTCCCGACCAGCACCGCCGCGCACACGATCATCAGCAGCCCCTTGGTCCGGTTGCCGCCTGCGCCGTCACCCTTGCGGATCATCGTCACCCCGCCCCACACCAGCACCACCGCCGCGATCAGCAGCAGCGACAGGGTCATGTTGGCGGCGGCGGACAATTCGGGGCGCATGCCCACCCTCCTGCCGCGCTTTCCCGCCCCCGTCGAGTGTCAGGATCGTTAATGCGATTGACTCGCAACACACCCGCTGCCAAGGGGCGCTGAAAGTTTAGCCTTTCATCGCCCTAGCCAGAAAAGGTTGCGCCGCGCACCGCTGGCCTTTAGCCGAGCCGCCAATGTCCGACCGTAACGCCATCCCCCTCGCCCCGTCCGCCGCGCTCACCGTGGAGACCGTGCTCAGCGTCCGTCACTGGAACGAGCATCTGTTCAGCTTCACCATCACGCGCCCGCAAAGCTTCCGCTTCCGCTCGGGCGAATTCGTGATGCTCGGCCTGCCGGGCGAAGGCCGCCCGCTGCTGCGCGCCTATTCGATCGCCAGCCCCGCCTGGGCCGAGGAGCTGGAGTTCCTCTCGATCAAGGTGCCCGACGGTCCGCTGACCTCGAAGCTTCAGCTGATCCAGCCCGGCGACCAGCTGTTCCTCGGCCGCAAGCCGACCGGCACGCTCGTCACCGACGCGCTGCTGCCGGGCAAGCGCCTGTTCTTCCTCTCGACCGGCACCGGTCTCGCCCCGTTCTTGAGCCTCGCGCGTGATCCCGACGTGTATGAGATGTTCGATCAGGTCCAGCTGGTCCATTCGGTCCGCCGCGTCAGCGACCTCGCCTTCCGCGAAGAGCTGGAGGCGCAACTCGCCGGCGACCCGCTGGTGCAGGATCAGGCGCTGGTGCAGTTCAGCTACCTGCCCACCGTCACGCGGGAGCCGTTCCCGACCAACCAGCGCATCGGCACGCTGATCGAAAACGGCGCGCTGTTCACCGGCCCGAACATGGCGGGCGAAAAGCGCCTCGACCCCGAAACCGACCGCATCATGCTGTGCGGCAGCATGGAGATGATCAAGGATCTCTCGGCAATGCTGGACGGCATGGGCTTCGAAGAAGGCTCGAACAGCAAGCCCGGCCACTACGTCATCGAACGCGCGTTCGTCGGCTGAGCCTCAAACTCCCCTCCCTGAAAGGGAGGGGTCGGGGGTGCGTGCGCGCGTCTGCGCGCTCCAGAGGCTTAAGCCGTTCGCCACAAATGCGGCAATCGAGGCATCGAGCCTCGCTTGCCGCACACCCACCCCTAACCCCTCCCTTTCAGGGAGGGGAATTGGCTATCGCTGCCGTTCCCCGATTGCCCCCGCGGCTATGGTAACGCTATCATCCCTCCGCACAACTAAGCGGAGAGGACGGCGATGCCCCAGACCATCTCACGACGCGGCTTCATCGAAACGACCGGCGCCCTCGCCGCCACGCTGACGACGGCCACCAGCGCCGCAGCAACGACCCCGCATCCCCGCCCCAAACTCAAGGGCCTCCCCCTCCCCGGCGGCGTCCGCCTCCCCGCCACCCCGCCGCGTCGCAAGCGCGACGACAGCGTCGGCATCGCGATCATCGGGCTTGGCGGCTATGCGCTCAATCAGATCATGCCCCGCATCGACCAGACCGAGCGCATGCACATTAGCGCGCTCGTCTCCGGCAACCCCGCCAAACTGGCTCAGGTCGGCGACGCCTATGGCGTCCCGGCCGACGCGCGCTACTCCTACGCAGAGTTCGACAAGATCGCCGCCGACGACCGCACCCAGGCGGTCTACATCATCCTCCCCACTGCCTTCCACGCCGACTTCACGATCCGCGCCTTTGCGGCCGGCAAGCATGTCCTGTGCGAAAAACCGATGGCGCTCTCCAGCGCCGAATGCGAAGCGATGATCGCAGCCAGCCGGCGCGCCAACCGCAAGCTGATGATCGCCTATCGCTGCCACTTCGAGCCGTACAATGTCGAAGCGATGCGGCTGATGCGCGAGCAGACGGTCGGCACCATCCGCCTGATCCGCACCGAACAATCCTATCGCGCCGGCCCGACCACCCCGGCCCAGAACTGGCGTTTCAACCGCGCGCTCGCCGGTGGCGGCCCGCTCGAGGATTACGGCCTCTACGGCCTGCAATCGGCGCTCTACCTCAGCGGCGAGATGCCCGAGAGCATCAGCGCGACGACCTTCCAGCCCAAGGACGACCCGCGCTTCACCGAAATCTTCGCGCACGTCGCCGCGCAGCTGCGCTTCCCCTCCGGTGCCGTCGCCCAGCTCGCCACCTCCTACGACAGCGCCGGCGCCAATTTCGCCCAGGTCCGCGGTACGCAAGGCACGCTGATCATGGACCCTGCCACCGGCTATTCCGGCCAGAAGATGCGGATCGAAGGCCAGAACGCGCGCGAACTCACCCCCGGCGACCCGAATGTCCAGTTCGCCGGCCAGCTCGACCATTTCGCCAACGCCATTTGCGACAATGCGTCGATCCTTACCCCCGGCGAGATGGGCTTGCGCGACATCCGGCTGATCGAGGCGATCTATGCCGCGGCGCGCAGCGGGCGGACGGTGAAACTGGCACCGGATGGCCGGATGCGAGGCTAAGGCCAGCCCCCGCCCAGGTTTCACAACCGCGTCACGATACCGGGCTATCGGGGTCGGATGGCATTTCGTGATCGTCGGCAGCAGACCGAACTCCGCGCATTCCGCTCCCTTTGCCATCGCCGCTGGTGAAGAAAGCGCACATCACCGGTGCTCGCCATATTTCCCGACACTGACACCCCCGAACTGATCGAGGGGGCGGCACTGCCATCGCATGCGCCGGACACGCTGGCCGGGTCCTATGTCGCGCGCCTCGCCAGCGACGGAACGCGCAAGCTGGTGACCAACGCCGCCAGCCACATGCTGCTGCTGCGCACCGGCCGCGTCGATCTCCCCGTGACCGTGGACGACGGGACGCTGGGCCACTCCTATGTCAGCAGCCCGCACAGCGCCTATGTGCTCTATGCCCGTGACGAGATCGCGCTGCTCGGTCTCGGGCGCATGCGCTTCGCCGCCGAAGCCGTGCTGAAAACGCTGAGCGCGCTGCTGCGCACGATGCGGCTCAACCGCGCCGTGCATCTCGACAATTGGCTGCTCTCGACCAATTTGCACGGAACATGGGACGGCGCGGGTCTCGCCGGAATGCGAGAGCTGCTGGCCCCCCGCTTCCCCGATCACTTCCTGATCATCCGCTCGCTCGATCCCTGGACCTGCCCGGCGCTGCTGGACGCCGTCCGCCACGACGGCTGGACCCTGCTGCCCGCACGGCAGGTCTGGGTGACCGATGATCTGGCAACGGCCTGGCTCCCGCGCGGCCAGACACGCGCGGATGCCAAGGCGCTGCGCCGATCGGGATTGCAGACCGGGCAAGCGCGCAATCTCAGCCGCGATGACTGCGAACGGATCGCCGACCTCTACCATCAGCTTTATGTCGGGCGCTATTCGGCGATCAACCCGATCTTCACGCCCGACTTCATTCAGGCGGCGGCCACCATCGGCCTGCTGACCTTCCTCGTGGCGCGCGATGCGCAGGGTGCGATCATGGCCTTCTCCGCGCTGCGCAGCGCTGGCGGGGTCGGCACGGTGCCGCTAATGGGCTATGACATGACCCGCCCGCAGAGCGAGGGGCTGTACCGGATCGCCAGCTACATGGCCGCCGAAGCCGCGATGAGCGCCGGGCTGCGCTTTCACGGCTCGTCCGGCGCGGCCGAATTCAAACGCAGCCGCGGCGCACGCGGGATGATCGAATATATGGCCGTCGACGCCCGCCACCTCCCCACCCCCCGCCGCGCTAGTCTTGCCCTGCTGGCCTCCGGGCTGAACGCGTTCATGAAGCCGATGCTGGAGCGGAATGGGTGGTGAGTGCGGTGCGGGTTGATGGGCCTGCGTGACATCCGACTGATCGGAACACTCTATGCCTTGGCGCGCACGGGGCGGATGTCGAAGCTCGCGCCGGATCAACGGATGCGGGAGCAACTCGGCTTGGAGCGAACGGAAACGGGCGGCGAAATGCTTCGCCGCCCGCCCCCCCCGCCCCGGGTTGGCATTTGAGGGACAGTGAGAAGCTACCGGACTTCAGAACCCAAAGCGGATCCCGGCCGCAACGCTCGTCGTCTTCAACCGCCCGACCGAAAAGCCCGAATTGGCATCCCACGGAAAGGTCTCGCCGCTGACCTGACGATGCCGCACGTCAGCAGTGACCGCGACCGACGGCGACAGCTTGAACGCGACGCCGCCGCCGACCTGCCAGGCAAACTTTCCGGTGCCCTCGCCGTCCATCTCGAACCCGACCGCGCCGATCCCGCCCCCGACATAGGGCACGACGGTGTCGCCAACCGGCAGGTCGAACCACAAATTCGCCATTGCGCTCAGTTGGCGCAGACGCGGGCCATCGTCGAACGCAATGGTGTTGCCCGACACCGAACAGCCGGCGACCTCCAGATAGTCACAGACGTCTGCTGCGTCTGCGGGGCTCAGCGTGACGGCGGTGCCGTTGACGCGGTCGATCGTGATCGACTTCACCCGGTTGCGCACATAGTTGATTTCCAGATCGGCGCGCAGCGTGCCGAAATCATAACCGATCGTGCCGCCGAACGCGACCGCGCCCTTCACGTCCGCAGTCGCCTCGGCGCTGTCGGTGGTGCCGGTCCCGCCAAAGGTGCCACCCACATCATAATAGATCACTTCGGTGTCGGATACGTTGGCGATGCCCGCATTGAATGCGACATACATCCCCTTGTCATCGTCCTGCGCGACGGCGGGCGTCGCGGCGAGCGTGGCGAGCGCGGTTCCGGCCAAAATCAGATAGCTACGCATGAAAGTCCCCCGCCGCCCGATGGACTGACGCAAATGACCGGGCGGCGCGGCCGATGCGGACCCGGCGTCGAATGAGATCGCGCCAAGTGCTTGTTCGCCGGGCATTCTATTGTAACAGTCTGCCCCAGGGGGATCGGCCATATGGCGGAGCCGATCGGGCGATGGGTCGAAGGAGCGTAACGGGTGTCTTCGAGCGATACGGCGCTGCTCGACCGATCGGTGCAGATGCGCGAACTGCTTGCCGGTCGCGCGAGCGGCGCATTGGGCGTCCTGCTGCTGCTTGTCGGCGTCGCCTATTCCAGCATCACCTTTGCGCCGTTGGTCGATCCGCTGGGCCTGACGCTGTGGGCGGGCGCCTTCGCTCTGGTCTTCCTGGTCTGGACCCCGATCCTCCTCCTCCCCTTCTTCCGAACCCCGCCCGATGCGGAGATTGCGCGCCTATGGCTGCCTCTGCTCCGCAGCCTTGCCTTCATCGCCAACGCGCTGACCGCGGCGAGTGTCTGGTTGTTCCTTCCGGTCGCCGATGCCGATCTGCGCGGCTTGATGACGGCGCTCTACATCTGGTTCATCGTCGTACAGTTGATGGCCGAAACCCGCGCCAGCGGCATGTCGCACAGCGCGACCGTGCTGGTGACGGGGTCGCTCGCGCTCTACGAACTGTTCAACCCGCGCCCCTACAGCATCGCCCTTGCGCTGTTCCTGCTGGTGTTCGCGGCCAGCATGCTTGCGTTCCGCCGGTTGCTCCGCCGCACCACCCTCGATGCGATCCGCGCCCGCCTTCTCGCCGAACGGGCCGGCGCGCAACTCGACCTCGCTTTGCGCGAGAGCGAGGCACAGCGCGATGCGATCACCCGCTTTCTCGCCGCCGCCTCGCACGACCTGCAACAACCGGTTCAGGCCGCCAGCCTGTTCTTTGACCGCGCGATCGACGCCGCTATGACGCCGGATCGCGACCGCGCGATTGATGGCGCGCGCCGCGCCTTCGCGTCCACTCAGGCGCTGCTGGGCGACATGCTCGACCACCTCCGCTTCGAAAGCGGCGTGACTGCTGCCGGTCCCGTCGCGCTCGGCCCGCTGTTTGCCGAGATCGCACTGGAACATGAGGCACGCGCCGACCAGGCGGGCGTGGCGATCCTCATCGCGCCCACCCGCGCCGTCGCTCATGCCGATCCGATCGCGCTACTTCGCATCCTCGGCAATCTCGTGGTCAACGCGCTCGCCCATTCTGGAACCGATCGGCTGCTCATCGGGGTGCGTCGCTCCGGCAATCGGCTCCGGATCCACGTCATCGACTGCGGACACGGCATTGCAGGCGATCCCGCGCGCCTGTTCGACGGCGAGCCCGCCACTGCGGTGCGTCCCGGCCATTACGGCCTCGGCCTGCCCTCCTCACGCCGCGCCGCGCGCGCCATGGGCGGCGATCTGGAGATCGAGCCGCGCTGGCGCCGGGGCGCATGTTTCATTCTCCAGCTAGACGCCGTTCCCACCACCCCGCGCGCCCCGCAAGCCGATGAAGGACAGCCATGCAAAGCTGCCTGATCTGCGATGACCATGCGCTCATGCGGGACGCATTGGCGACGGCAATCGCCGCGCGCTGGCCCAACGCCCGGATCGCACTGGCCGACAGCTTCGACACGGCATGGCAAAGTGCGGCGACCGACACGCCCGATCTCTGTCTGGTTGATCTCATCATGCCCGGTGCCGCGCCGCTAGCGGGCGTCACCCGCCTGATGCAGATCGCATCCGACGCCCGCACCATCGTCGTCACCGGAACCCATGACGACAATCTGTTGCTCGACCTGCTCGACGCCGGGGTCCATGGCTTTCTTCAGAAAACCAGCTCCAGCGCCGTCTTCATCGCCGCGATCGGGCTGGTCATGGCGGGGGGACGCTATCTCCCGCCACGTGTCGCAGAACTCGCCATTGCCCCGGCCACCACTGTCCCCGAAGCCGACCCCGGTATCCGCCCGCCAACCGATCGCCAACGCCAGGTCCTCACGCTAATCGCCAAAGGTCAATCGAACAAGGAAATCGCCCGGCAACTCGGGGTGTCCCCCGCCACGATCAAGACCCATGTCGCCAGCGCGATCGCCGCTGTCGGCGCGGCGAACCGGACCGAAGCCGCGATCCGCGCGCGGGAATTGCGGCTGATCTGACCCCCTTCCAATGTTGGAAATTCCCTGATCTAAACTGATCGGTGAACCCCAACCCACCTCACTCCCCGCCCGAAACCCACGCCCCTGACACGCGTCGGGAACGTGTCGCGTCGCCGTCGCCCGCCTGTCGCTCGCGCGTCGGCCACGTGTCGCGTCACGGTCGCGTGGCAGGTGTCAGCCGGTCGCGAACCCGTCCACTCAGGCCAAAACCCCGCATTTCTTGTCCGCTTCGTCCGGACGCCTCCGCAGCCCCGTCAGTCGTCGCTGTTCAGAACCCGGGCATAGGCCGCAGGATCGGCATTCCCTCCGCTCAGCACGACCAGCAGGTCGGGCCGCGCCTCGACCTTCCCTGCCAACAGCGCCGCCAAAGCAACCGACCCGCCCGGCTCGATCACCAGTCGCAGCTTCCGCGCCGCCCAGCGCTGCGCCGCCCGCACCTCAGCCTCGGTCACCCGCACGCCCGTAGCCCCGCGCCGCGACAGCACGTCGAAGGTCAGCGGCGAAACCCGCAGCGTCTGGAGCGAATCGCATGCCGTTGGCGGCGGATTATCGCCGACCGGCTCGATCCACCCTGCCTCCAGGCTGCGGCACATATCGTCCCAGCCCTCGGGCTCCACCACCGTGACTTGCGCATCGGGCAGCGCCAGTGCGACCCCGGCGGCAAGGCCACCGCCGCCGCACGGCACCGCGACACTGGCCGGATCGGGCAGCTTCATCTCGGCCGCTTGGGTCAGCACCTCGATCCCCAGGCTCCCCTGCCCCTCGATCACCCAGGGGTCATCGAATGGCGGCACCAAAGTGGCACCACGGGCATGGGCAAGATGCGCGGCGATCTTGTCGCGATTCTCGGTCATCCGGTCATAGCTGACCACTTCGGCCCCCAGCGCCAGCGTCGCCTCCCGCTTCAACGCCGGGGCGTCGCTCGGCATCACGATCACCGCCGGCACCCCGAGTCGCTTCGCCGCCCAGGCCACGCCCTGCGCATGGTTGCCCGACGAAAATCCGACCACGCCCTTGGCGCGGACGTCCGGATCGATCGCGGTCAGCCGGTGCCACGCGCCGCGGATCTTGAACGCGCCGATCGGCTGGAGCGATTCGGCCTTGAACATCACCGGCACGCCGCGGATTTCGGCGACGAACAAAGGGGTTGGCGGCAGGATCGCCGCTACCTTGGCCGCCGCATCACGCACCCCGGCCCGGGTCGGTTGTCGCAAAATTGTCACAAATCACCCCGCATCATTACGATAGTCCCCGAATCCGCTTTACAAGGGGGGCCCCCGACCCTAGATGACCCCTCCGCTGCCCCATGGGACTTCCACCGCAAGGCAGTGTTCTTATCGTCTGCCGCAAGGCAATTGGAGGTCCCTTGAGTTGCACAAGCATCATAGCGCGCTGGGGCTAGCGAAAGCCCTTCGTCCCGTCGAGCCGGTAACGCTCGTTCGTCCGCACGCTGCAAAGCGCGCCGCCCGCTTCTTTGTCGAGAAGTTTCCGGGAACGGTGCTCTATGCGGTCAAGGCGAACCCCTCTCCCGAATTGCTCCAGATCCTCTGGGACAGCGGTGTGACGCATTATGACGTCGCGTCGATCGGTGAGGTGCGCATGGCGCGCCGCACCCTGCCCAAGGCGACCCTGTGCTTCATGCACCCGGTCAAGGCCGAGGAAGCGATCGAGGAAGCCTATTTCGTTCACGGCGTCCGCACCTTCAGCCTCGACACGATGGACGAGCTGGAAAAGATCGTTCGCTCCACCCGTGGCGCGACCGACCTGAACCTGTGCGTCCGCATCCGCGTGTCGTCCGATCATTCGAAGCTGAGCCTGGCGGCGAAGTTCGGTGCGGAGCCCGAGGATGTCGCCGACCTGCTCGTCGCGACCCGCCAGGCCGCCGACGCGCTGGGCATCTGCTTCCATGTCGGTAGCCAGGCGATGACCCCGGCGGCCTATGCCGAGGCGATGGAGCGCGTCCGCGCGGCGATCGTCGCCTCGTCGGTCACGGTCGACATCGTCGATGTCGGCGGCGGGTTCCCGTCGACCTATCCGGGGATGGAGCCCCCGCCGCTCGAAACCTATTTCGGCGTGATCCACAATGCGTTCGAGAATCTGCCGATCTCGTACAGCGCCGAACTGTGGTGCGAGCCGGGCCGGGCGCTGTGCGCCGAGTATAGCTCGCTGATCGTCCGCGTCGAAAAGCGCCGCGGCGACGAGCTGTACATCAACGACGGCGCCTATGGTGCGCTGTTCGACGCGGCGCATGTCGGCTGGCGCTTCCCGGTTCGCGTCCTGCGCGACGACGCCGATGAAGCGACGGAGATGACCGAATACAGCTTCTATGGCCCGACCTGTGACGATCTCGATCACATGGCCGGTCCGTTCGAGCTGCCCTCGGACATCATCGCTGGGGACTATATCGAGGTGGGCATGCTCGGCGCCTATGGCTCGGCCATGCGCACCGCGTTCAACGGCTTCGGCGAGGACAGCGTTCACACCGTCACCGACGAACCAATGGCGACGCTCTATTCGGGCATCGCGATCGAGCGCCCGACCAACGTCGTCAGCCTCGACCAGTTCAAGCGCCGCGCGCGCCGCTGAACGGACAGAAAAAGGGCCGCCGTCCGAAAGGAGGGCGGCCCATTTTCTGATTACTTCCGCGCCTTCCGCGCCGCATAGCGCGCATCCCGCGCTGCCTTCATCTCCGCCGCGCTCGGCGGCTTGAGCCGCGCCTCCTTCAGCGCTGCAGCTTCCTCGGCGGCGGCCTGCTCCTCAGCTTTGCGCTGAGCCTCAGCCTGCTTCTTCGCCAGCTTCTCTGCCTTGGCCGCAGCCAGCGCCTCGGCCTTCGCCGCGCGCTGCTCGGCCAGCGCCTGGTCGCGCGCTTCCTGCGCCTTGCGCCGCGCCTCCAGTTCGGCCGGATCTACCGCCGGCTTGGCGCGCAGTAGTTCAAGCGCCCTTTGCTTTGCCTTGGCGGCGGCGGCGGTGCGATCCTGAAATGAGGGCTCTTTGTAAGACATGGTACGTTCCAATAAACTAACGCGCACCCAAACGCACGCGATCGGGTCGCGTGCCGGGTGCTGGGCAATAGGTGTCGCCGGGGACACGCGGTCGCTGCGCACCCCCGTCAATCGATCAGCGCTCGGCAGGTTCCCCGCCGCAGCGCGCGGCTTCAGCTCTGCCCGTCGAGAATCGCCTCGATCGCTGCAGTCACTTCTGCGATGTCAGCCATACCGTCGACGCGCTGCACCAGTCCGCGCGCTTCATAGATCGGCAGGATCGGCGCGGTCTTCGCGCGATATTCGGCCATGCGCGTGCGCACGGTCTCTTCATTATCGTCGGGCCTGCGCTTGAACTCGGTGCTCCCGCACACGTCACACACGCCCGCCACCGCCGGCTGCTTGAAGCTGTCATGATAGCCCGCACCGCAATTGGCGCAGGTGAAGCGGCCGGTAATGCGTTCGACCAGCGCGTCCTCGTCCACGACCAGCTCAATCACATGGTCGAGGCTGCGGCCACGCTCGGCCAGCAGGGTGTCGAGCGATTCCGCCTGTGCCGCGGTGCGGGGATAGCCGTCGAAGATCGCGCCCTTTTCACCCAGCGCATCCAGGCTCTCACCGATAATGCCGCTGACGATAGCGTCGGAAACGAGCTCGCCCGCCTCCATCACCGCCTTCGCCTGCAGCCCGACCGGCGTCCCCGCCTTGACCGCGGCACGCAGCATGTCGCCGGTCGACAGCTGCACCATGCCGCGCTCGCTTTCGAGCCGCGACGCCTGGGTCCCCTTGCCTGCGCCCGGAGGCCCCAACAGGATGATGTTCAACTGGCTTCCCCTTCCATGCCCCTGCTTAACGCAGGCGGCCGCCTTTCAGCTTCGCCTTCTTGATCAGGTCGCCATACTGGTGTGCCAGCAAATGCGACTGGATCTGCGTGACCGTGTCCATCGTCACGTTGACGACGATGAGCAGGCTGGTCCCGCCGAGATAGAAGGGGATCGCGAGCGCCGACACAAGATATTCCGGCAACAGGCAGATGACGGTCAGGTACGCCGCACCAATCACGGTGATGCGCGTCAGCACATAATCGAAATAGGCCTCGGTGTTTTTCCCCGGGCGGATGCCGGGGATGAAGCCGCCATATTTCTTGAGATTCTCCGCCGTCTCCTCCGGGTTGAACACGACCGCAGTGTAGAAGAACGAGAAGAAGATGATGCCGGCACCATAGAGCAGCATATAGACCAGGCTGCCATGCTGCAGATACTGGTTCAGCGTGATGATCAGGTCACCGCTCCAGCTCTGGCCGGCCTGAGCCTGACCAGCGAACTGGCTGATCGTCAGCGGCATCAGCAACAGCGAGCTGGCGAAGATCGGCGGGATCACGCCCGCGGTGTTGATCTTGAGCGGCAGATGGCTGCGCTCGCTCTGAACGCCGCGCTGGGTCTGGCGCTTGGGATACTGGATCAGGATCCGGCGCTGCGCCCGCTCCATGAAGCAGATGAACAGGATCAGGCCCGCCACCGCCGCGAGGATCGCGACAAGCGTCACCGGGTTCATCGACCCCGAGCGGCCGCCCTCGAACAGCTGCACCAGCGTCGTCGGCAGATGCGCGACGATACCGGCCATGATGATCAGCGAAATGCCGTTGCCGACGCCACGGCTGGTGATCTGCTCACCCAGCCACATCAGGAACATGGTACCGCCGATCAGCGAGATGACGGCCGCGATGCGGAACAGCATGCCCGGTTCGACCACCGGGGCAAGCCCCTGGCTCGCGCCCAGCGTCTCGAGACCCACGGCGATGAAATAGCCCTGGATCGCGGTCAGCGCGACGGTGCCGTAGCGGGTGTACTGGTTCAGCCGCTTGCGCCCGCTCTCACCATCCTTCTTGATCGCGGCGAGCGTCGGCGACAACGAGGTCGCGAGCTGCACCACGATCGAGGCGGTGATGTACGGCATCACGCCCAGCGCGATCACCGACATGCGCTCAAGCGCACCGCCCGAAAAGGTGTTGAAGAAGTCGAGCACGCCGCCCTGGGTGCGGTCGGCCAGCAGGCCCAGTTGCGTCGGATCGACGCCGGGCAGCGGCACGAAGCTGAGCATCCGGAAGATGATCAACGCGCCGAGCGTGAACCACAGGCGCTTCTTGAGTTCGGTGGCCTGTCCGAACTTGGACAGGTTGAGGCCGGATGCCATTGAATCGGCTGCGGATGCCATTGAAATTCTATCCCGGAAACCAAAGCGGCGGAGAAGCGTTTGCCGCTCCCCCGCCGCCCATATAGGTTACTGTCGGATCAGGGCAATGCACATCCATCGCCCCGTCCACAGCTAAAGTCAGGCCTTGCCGGCCTTCTTCGCGGCGATTTCCTTCTGCTTCACGCGATGCTTTGCAGCATGCTTGTCAGCAGCGGGAACGATCGTCGGGATGGTGACGGTGCCGCCAGCCTTCTCGACCGCCTCGATCGCGCCCTTCGACGCACCGGCGACGGTGAAGCTGAGCTTCGCCTTCAGCTCACCCTTGGCGAGCAGGCGGACGCCGTTCTTGCCACCACGGGCGAGGCCAACGGCCTGCAGCGCGGCGTGGTCGATTTCGGTTGCGGTCAGCTTGCCGGCGTCGATCAGCTTCTGGATCATGCCCAGATTGACCTCGGCATAATCCTTGCCGCGCGGATTGTTGAAGCCGCGCTTCGGGATGCGCATGTGGAGCGGCATCTGACCGCCCTCGAAGCCGTTGATCGCGACGCCCGAGCGTGCCTTCGCACCCTTCTGGCCGCGGCCCGCGGTCTTGCCCTTGCCCGAGCCGATGCCGCGTCCGACGCGCATCCGGCCCTTACGGGCGCCCTCATTATCGCGGATATCGTTGAGATTCATGTCGTGCACTCGCTTTCGCTTTAGTCGCGCTGGTTGAATTCCCGGACGGGCCGGGAAAATCGGAAAGGGGGCCGATAGCCCCCTCCCCTCATATTGTCACCTGGAAAAGATGCCGGGGGTTCAGCCCTCGACGACCTCGACCAGATGGGGCAGCTTCCGGATCATGCCGCGAACTTCGGGAGTGTCCTCCAGTTCGCTGACCCGGTGCATCTTGTTGAGGCCCAGACCGATCAGCGTCGCGCGCTGGTCCTTGGTCCGACGGATCGGCGAACCGATCTGCTTCACCTTGATCGTTGCCATGTCGCTTACTCCACGATCGCCGCGGCATCAGCCTCGGCGGTCTGCGAACCGCCACGGCCGAGCAGGTCGGCAATCTTCTTGCCGCGACGCTGGGCCACTGCCTTCGGAGAATACTGGTCGCCCAGTGCCTCGAAGGTCGCGCGGATCATGTTGTAGGGGTTGGACGTCCCGACCGACTTGGTCACCACGTCGGCAACGCCCAGGCTCTCGAACACGGCGCGCATCGGACCGCCGGCGATGATGCCGGTACCGGCAGGCGCCGAGCGGACGGTCACCTGGCCAGCGCCGAAATGGCCCTTGCCGTCGTGATGCAGCGTCCGGCCCTCGCGCAGCGGCACGCGGACCATTTTCTTCTTGGCCGAAGCGGTCGCCTTGCTGATCGCTTCCGGCACTTCGCGTGCCTTGCCATGACCGAAACCGACCCGGCCCTTGCCGTCGCCGACAACGACCAGAGCTGCAAAGCCGAAGCGCTTGCCGCCCTTCACGGTCTTGCTGACGCGGTTGATGTGGACCAGCTTTTCGATCAGCTCTTCGCCCTGCTCGTCGCGCGGGGTCCGATCGTCGCGACGACCACGGCCGTCACGGCCACGGCCGCCACCGCCACGATTGTCGCCACCACGACCGCCACGGCCGCGACGGTTTTCGGTGCCGGCTTCGGCTGCTGCGCCCTCGACGGGCGTCTGGTTCTGTTCGTCAGCCATCTTAGAACTCCAATCCGCCTTCACGCGCGGCATCCGCCAGCGCCTTGACGCGTCCGTGGAACAGGAAACCGCCACGGTCGAACACGACCTGCGTCACGCCGGCCTTCTTGGCGACTTCCGCGATGCGTGCACCGACGGCCTTGGCCGCATCGATGTTGCCGCCATTCTGGCCGCGCACGTCCTTGTCCAGCGTCGAAGCGGCGGCCAGGGTCTTGCCCTGGGCGTCGTCGATCACCTGCACATAGATGTGCTTGCCCGAGCGATGCACCGACAGCCGCGGACGACCGCCCGAACGCGCGCGCAGCGCGGTGCGGTTGCGGCGACGCCGCTTCTCGAAGAGAGAGAGACCCTTGCTCATTACTTCTTCTTCCCTTCCTTGCGGAAGATGAACTCGCCGTCGTACTTGATGCCCTTGCCCTTATAGGGTTCAGGCTTACGCCAGCGACGGATTTCCGCGGCAAACTGGCCAACAGCCTGCTTGTCGTTGCCCGAGATTTCGACGGTCGTCTGGTCGGGGGTCTTGACCTCCACACCTTCCGGCACGTCCAGATCGACGTCATGCGAGTAACCGAGCTGCAGCTTCAGCTTGCGGCCCTGTGCGTTCGCACGATAGCCGACGCCGGTGATGAGCAGCTTCTTGGTGAAGCCCTCGGTCACGCCGGTCACCAGGTTCTGGACCAGCGTGCGCTGCATGCCCCAGAACGCCTTGGCGCGCTTGGTGTCGTTGGCGGGCTTCACCGTGATCGTGCCATCGCCCACTTCGTACGCGATGTCGTCAGCGGTCGGCATCGTCAGGGTGCCCTTCGGGCCCTTGACGCTGATCTTGCCGCCCTCGACGCTGGCGGTGACGCCGGCGGGAACGGTGATCGGCTTCTTACCGGTGCGGCTCATCAGAACACCTCCGCGAGCACTTCGCCACCGACATTCTGCTCACGCGCTTCGGCGTCCGACAGAACGCCACGCGGCGTCGAAACGATGGTGATGCCCAGGCCATTGCGCACCTTCGGCAGCTCCTTCGAACCCGAATAGACGCGGCGGCCAGGCTTCGAGACGCGCGCGATCGACTTGATCGCGGGCTGGCCCTCGAAATACTTCAGCTCGATGCGGATGCCGGCCGCGGGGCCCATCTGCTCTTCGCTGTAGCCACGGATATAACCCTCGCGCTGAAGCACGTCGAGGACACGCGCACGCAGCTTGCTTGCCGGCGTCAGGACAGAGTCCTTGCGGGCGCGCTGGCCGTTGCGGATGCGGGTGAGCATATCACCCAGAGGATCGGTCAATGCCATCTTCGTGATCCTTACCAGCTCGACTTCGTGACACCCGGGATCAGGCCCTTGTTGGCCAGATCGCGCAGCATGACACGTGCGAGACGGAACTTGCGGTAATAACCGCGCGGACGACCGGTCAGCTCGCACCGGTTGCGAATGCGGGTCGGGTTCCCGTTGCGGGGAATCTCGGCCATCTTCAGGCGCGCGATCAGACGCTCGGTCTCATCGAGCGACTTGTCGTTGGCCATCGCCTTCAGCTTCGCATAGCGGCCGGCATATTTCTTCACCAGCTTCTTGCGACGCTCGTTCTTGAGCACGGAACTCAGTTTCGCCATGACTTAAGTTCTCTTTCCCTTACGCTGCCTGCTTCGCTTCGCCGTCCGCCTCGATGGGGAACGGGAAACCGAAGAGACGGAGAAGCTCGCGGGCCTCCTCGTCGGTATTGGCGGTGGTGGTCACGATCACGTCCATGCCGCGCACCTTGTCGATGCGGTCATAGTTGATCTCGGGGAACACGATCTGTTCCTTGATGCCGCAGGCATAGTTGCCACGGCCATCGAACGACTTGTCCGACAGGCCGCGGAAGTCACGCACGCGCGGCAGCGCGATGGTGATGAAGCGGTCGAGGAACTCGTACATGCGCTCACGACGCAGCGTCACCTTGCAACCGATCGCCATGCCTTCACGCAGCTTGAACTGCGCGATCGACTTCTTGGCCTTGGTCACGACAGGCTTCTGGCCGGCGATCAGCTCCATTTCGGAAGCCGCCTGCTCGACCTTCTTCTTGTCCTGGGTCGCTTCGCCGACGCCCATGTTGAGCACGATCTTCTCGATCTTCGGCACTTCGAGCGCGTTCTTGTAGCCGAACTTCGCGGTCATCGCCTTGACGATTTCCGAGTCGTACTTCGACTTCATGCGCGGGATATAGGTGTCAGCCATCAGATGACCTCCCCGGTCTTGACCGCAACGCGGACCTTCTTGCCGTCACGCTCCTCGAAGCGGACGCGGGTCGCCTTGCCGTCCTTGGTCACATGCGCAACCTTCGACACGTGCAGCGGCGCCTCGGCGCGCTTCAAGCCACCCTGCGGGTCGCCCTGGCTCGGCTTGGTGTGACGCACGGCGATGTTGACGCCCGAAACGACGACCTTGTCGGCCTTCGGCATCGACTTGACGACTTCACCGGTCTTGCCCTTGTCCTTGCCGGACAGGACGATGACCTGGTCGCCCTTCTTGATCTTGGCAGCAGCCATCACAGCACCTCAGGGGCGAGCGAAATGATCTTCATGAAGCCCTTCGAGCGCAGCTCGCGGACCACCGGGCCAAAGATACGGGTGCCGATCGGCTCCTCGTTCTTGTTGACCAGAACGGCAGCATTGCCGTCGAAGCGAATGACCGAGCCATCGGCGCGGCGAACGTCCTTGGCGGTGCGGACGATGACGGCACGATGCACGTCACCCTTCTTCACCTTGCCGCGGGGCTGTGCTTCCTTGATGCTGACGACGATGACGTCGCCGACGCCGGCGAAGCGACGCTTCGACCCGCCCAGCACCTTGATGCACTGCACCCGCTTCGCGCCGCTGTTGTCAGCGACGTCGAGATTGGACTGCATCTGGATCATTGATCCGGTTCCTTCTCTCTTGGCCTACCGGGACACGTCCCGGGGGTTCCAGTTGAACTCTTGAGACCCTTGCGAGGTCTTAAGCGATGTCGGCCCGCTCGGGGGTCGCGTGGGTGTTCACCCGCTCGATCACCTTCCAGGTCTTCAGCTTGCTGATCGGTGCGGTCTCTTCGATGCGCACGGTCTCGCCAGCCTTGTACTCGTTCGCCTCGTCATGGGCGTGATACTTCTTCGAGCGGCGGATGATCTTGCCGTAGAGCGGGTGCTTGACCTTGCGCTCCACGTTCACGACCACCGTCTTGTCGCCCTTGTCGGACACGATCTGCCCGGTCAGCACGCGCTTCGGCATGGTTCCTGTGTCCTCTTACTTCGCAGCCGAGCGCGAACGCTCGTTCTGCAGCGTCTTGATGCGGGCGATGTCCTTGCGGACTTCCTTCACGCGGCTCGGCTTTTCGAGCTGGCTGGTCGCAGCCTGGAAACGCAGATTGAATGCCTCGCGCTTCAGGTTGCCCAGCTCCTCGGTCAGCTGATCGTCGCTCTTCGCGCGCAGATCGATTGCCTTGGTCATCTCTTAACCCTCCAGGTGCGACGTGTCGCCGAGGCGGGCCACGACCTTGGTCTTGATCGGCAGCTTCATCGCCGCACGCTCGAACGCTTCCGCTGCGAGCGGGCCGGGAACGCCGTCCAGCTCGAACAGGATGCGGCCGGGCGCCACGCGCGCCGCCCAATATTCAGGCGAGCCCTTGCCCGAGCCCATGCGGACTTCGGCCGGCTTGCTCGACACGGGCAGGTCCGGGAACACGCGGATCCACAGGCGGCCCTGACGCTTGATGTGACGCGTGATCGCGCGGCGGGCCGCCTCGATCTGGCGTGCGGTGATCCGCTCCGGCTCCATCGCCTTCAGGCCATAGGACCCGAAGTTCAGCGTCGCCCCGCCCTTGGTCTCACCCTTGATCCGGCCCTTGAAGGCCTTGCGGAACTTGGTGCGCTTCGGTTGCAACATTGTCTCTAACCCTTAGCGACGGTCATCGCGCGCGGGGCGAACGCCCGACGTCTGCGATTCCATGTTCAGGCGATCGGTCGCCATCGGATCATGGCCCAGGATCTCGCCCTTGAAGATCCAGACCTTGACGCCGCACACGCCATAGGCGGTGTGGGCTTCGGCGGTTGCGTGATCGACGTTCGCGCGCAGCGTGTGCAGCGGAACGCGGCCTTCGCGATACCATTCCGAACGCGCGATTTCCGCGCCGCCCAGACGGCCGCCACAGTTGATCCGGATGCCTTCCGCGCCCAGACGCATCGCCGACTGAACGGCGCGCTTCATGGCGCGGCGGAACGCGATGCGGCGCTCCAGCTGATCGGCAATGCCCTGTGCGACGAGCTTGGCGTCGACTTCAGGCTTGCGGATCTCGACGATGTTCAGCGACACGTCCGAGCTGGTCATCTCGCCGAGCTTCTTGCGAAGCTTCTCGATGTCCGTGCCCTTCTTGCCGATGATCACGCCGGGACGTGCAGCAAAGATGCTGACGCGGCACAGCTTGGCCGGACGCTCGATCACCACCTTGGAGATCGCCGCCTGCGGCAGCGTCTTCATGATGTACTGGCGCATCTTGAGATCTTCCAGCAGCAGGCGGCCGTAATCGGCGCCCTCGGCGAACCAGCGGCTGTCCCAGGTGCGGTTGATCTGCAGGCGCAGACCGATCGGGTTGCTCTTGTGACCCATTATGCTTCTTCCTGCACTTCGCGCACCACGATGCGCAGACGGCTGAACGGCTTCAGGATGCGGGTCGACTTGCCGCGACCACGGGTGTGGAACCGCTTCATGGTGATCGACTTGCCGACCGACGCCTCGGCGACGACGAGCGCGTCGACGTCGAGATTGTGGTTGTTCTCGGCATTGGCAATCGCCGAAGCCAGCACCTTGCGCGCATCAACCGCCATCGCCTTCGTGCTGAAGGAGAGGATGTTGAGGGCGTCGCCGGCCTTCTTGCCGCGGATCAGGCCAGCGACCAGGTTCAGCTTCTGCGCCGAACCACGGATCTGCGTGCCGACCGACAGCGCCTCATTGTCGCCAACGCGACGGGGAGCCTTGGGCTTCGACATGTTAGCGCTTACCCTTCTTGTCAGCCGCGTGACCCGGGAAATACCGGGTCGGGGCGAACTCGCCGAGCTTCATGCCGACCATGTCCTCGTTCACCGACACCGGCACGAACTTGCGGCCGTTGTAGACGTTGAAGGTCAGGCCGACGAACTGCGGCAGGATGGTCGAACGACGCGACCAGGTCTTGATCGGACCGCCACGGCCCGAATTCTCCTG
>JASBRX010000047.1 GCA_030149245.1 Sphingomonas bacterium | reverse complement strand
CCGTCGCCGGTAACGAATTGTCCGAATTCTGCAAGAAACTCCGCCCCTTCAGGTGTCCGCGCGACGAAGATGTTTCGCTTGTCGGTTTCATCGCGCTGGCGGCGCAGATAGCTTAGAGCGCCCAGCCTGTTCAAGGCGCGTGTGACTACAGGCTTTGATACGTTGAGCGCGCGCGCCAGTCCGCGCACCGTGTGCGGGCCCGGATCGAGATAGACGAGCAGCATCAGCGCCATCTGGCGGTTGGTCAGATCGGGTTCGCCCGACCGGACATAATCGATCAGCGTCGACTTCCACTGGTCCAGCGACTGGTCGGTCATGGCATTCATCGCACTACTCGTCATTATCGTTACAGGCCCGCAAAGAAACAGGTCATTCCGGGTAATTAACGCCCCGATGGCCAACGGGTTTCAGCGCGATGACGAAATGTTCCGTTTCGGTGACAATCCCGGCGCGACCCCGGATGGCGATCGACGGTTGATCCGCGCCCGCGGGTTGCCTATGTGGCCGCTTTCCCGAGAAAGACCGCCATGCTGTTCACCTTCCTCCTCGTCGTTCATGCCGTCATTGCGTTTCTGCTGGTGACGGTGATCCTGATGCAGAAATCGGAAGGCGGCGGCCTGACCACGGGTGGCAGTCCGTCGGGCCTGATGTCGGCGCGCGGCGCGGCCAATTTCCTCACCCGCGCGACGGCGGTGCTGGCAGGCGCGTTCGTGGTGATGAGCATCACGCTGGCGGTGCTGGCGGCGACCCGCGGCGACACCGCGATCGACACCAGCCGCGCGACGGCTCCAACCACGCAGACCGCGCCCGCGACGCAGCCGGTTCCCGCTGCGCCGGTGGACAACAGCGCGGTTCCGCTCGCCAACTAAGCGGCATTTACAAACTTTATTTGGCGGCGTCCGGAGTCGGGCGCTTGCCCCAACTCGTGCTTGAAGGATAAGCGGTGACTCCCATGACGCGGTATATTTTCATCACCGGCGGCGTGGTCTCCTCGCTTGGCAAAGGCCTCATGGCCGCGAGCCTCGCCGCGCTGCTTCAGGCGCGTGGGTACAAGGTCCGCATTCGCAAGTTCGATCCCTATCTCAACGTCGATCCCGGCACGATGTCGCCCTATCAGCATGGCGAAGTCTATGTGACCGACGATGGGGCCGAGACCGATCTGGATCTGGGCCATTATGAGCGGTTTACGGGGGTCGCGAGCCGCCAGTCGGATAACATTACGTCGGGCCGGATCTACAAGACGATCATCGAGCGCGAACGCCGCGGCGACTATCTTGGCGCGACCGTTCAGGTGATCCCGCACGTGACCGACGCGATCAAGGACTTCGCTCAGGCGGAGACCGAGGATCTGGACTTCGTGCTGTGCGAGATCGGCGGTACCGTCGGCGACATCGAGTCGCTGCCCTTCATCGAAGCGATCCGCCAGCTCAAGAACGAGCTGGGCCGGGGCCAGTCGATCAGCATTCATGTGACGCTGGTTCCGTATATCGCGGCGGCGGGCGAGCTGAAGACCAAGCCGACCCAGCATAGCGTGCGCGAACTGGCATCGCTGGGTGTGCAACCCGACGTTCTGGTGTGCCGCGCCGAAAAGCCGCTGCCCGCCAGCGACCGGGCGAAGATCGCGCAATTCTGTAACGTGCCGGCCAGCGCAGTCATCCCCGCGCTCGATGCGCCGAGCATCTATGCGGTGCCGCTGCAATATCATGCCGAGGGGCTCGACAGCGAAGTGCTGCGCGCATTCGGCATCGAGCCCGGCGCTGCACCCGATTTGTCGCGCTGGACCGAGATTACGGACCGGCTGTTCAATCCGGAAGGTGAGGTGACGGTCGGTGTGGTCGGCAAATATGTCGGCCTGCCGGACGCCTACAAGTCGCTCAACGAAGCGCTGGTCCATGGCGGCATCGCCAACAAGGTGAAGGTCAATATCCGCTGG
This sequence comes from Sphingomonas bacterium, assembly GCA_030149245.1. Lineage (GTDB taxonomy): Bacteria > Pseudomonadota > Alphaproteobacteria > Sphingomonadales > Sphingomonadaceae > Sphingomonas. Next base: position 39,804 of record JASBRX010000047.1, on the reverse strand, counting down.
ATAGACGCCGAGTTGTTCGAAAAGGGCGACGATGCCGAGGTTGCGGCGAATCTGGAGCCGTGCCACGCCATTCTGGTGCCCGGCGCATTCGGATCGCGCGGGGCGGAGGGCAAGATCGCCAGCGTCCGCTTCGCGCGTGAGCGCAAGGTGCCCTATTTCGGCATCTGTTTCGGCATGCAGATGGCGTGCGTCGAGGGCGCGCGGAACATGGCCGGGATCGCGAACGCGTCCTCGACCGAATTTGGCCCGACCGAGGAGCCGGTGGTGGGCATCATCACCGAATGGATGAGCAAGGACGGCATTGAGAAGCGCGAAGAGGGCGGCGATCTGGGTGGCACCATGCGGCTCGGTGCCTATCCGGCGAAGCTCGACGGCAATTCGGTGGTCGCGTCGATCTATGGTGACGAGGCGATCAGCGAGCGCCATCGCCACCGCTACGAAGTGAACACCGGCTATCGCGAGCGGCTCGAGGCCGGCGGGCTGGTCTTTTCCGGCATGTCGCCCGACGGGATGCTGCCCGAGATTGTCGAGCGCCCCGACCATCCGTGGTTCGTCGGCGTGCAGTTCCACCCGGAGCTCAAGTCCAAGCCGTTCGACCCGCACCCGCTGTTCGCCAGCTTTATCGAAGCGGCGGTGCGCCAGTCGCGCCTGGTGTGACAGCCAGCGCCTGATACGGGCAGCAAAAAGGGCGTCCGAACCGTGGTTCGGACGCCCTCTTTTGTGGCGATGCGCAAGGGGTCAGCGCAGCGCCCGGGGGTGTTACATCAGGCGACGTCGCGATGTTCGATCGCGGTCTTTTCGGTACCGCCGCCGATGGCGATCTTCTTCGGCTTCATCGCCTCGGGCACTTCACGCACCAGTTCGATTACGAGCAGGCCATCGGTGAGGTCCGCGCTCTCGACGCGCACGAAGTCGGCCAGCTCGAAGCGGCGTTCGAACCCGCGATTGGCGATGCCGAGATGCAGCATCTGTGCGGGGTTGTTGTCCTGGGTCTCGCCCTTCTTGCCGGTCACCTGAAGCAGATTCTGCTGGGCGACGATCTCGATCTCGTCAGCCTTGAAGCCGGCGACGGCGATCGTGATGCGGTAGCGGTCGTCCGACACGCGTTCGAGGTTGAAGGGCGGATAATTCTCGCTGCTGGACTGGCGCGCGGTCGCTTCGAGCATGTCGAAGAGCCGGTCGAAGCCGATCGTCGAGCGGCGGAAGGGGGTCAAATCAATCTGACGCATAGCGTAATCCTCCAATGAGCAATTTCAACGTCTTGCGGCATCCGGATCATCCGCGATGCCAAGTCCGCTCGGCCCCGAAGGCACCGAACGAATGAGATTTGGGAACTGTGATCCGGCTTTCAAGAGCGACGAAGCGAGAGAATATCGCGGCATAAAGCCCATCAATGCGATAGGAATAGAATTCCTGTCTGGTTAAACCCTAGTGGATCAGTGGAGTTTAAGGCGCACGATCCACAAGGGGAGTTTCCAATGAGCCTGACCACGCTATCGCTGTTGCTGCTGTCATCCGCCGCGCCTTTCGTTGTACAGGAAGCGGCCGACGTGACGGTTCAGGATACTGCGCCACCAACCGTTCCGGGCGAGCAGCGGCGCGACGAAGAGGATGTCCAGCGCAGCACCGCCGCATCGGAAATCGTCGTCACCGCGCGCCGCAGGAGCGAGCAGGCGCAGGACGTGCCAATTCCGATCTCGGTCGTCGGCGTGAAGGAACTGGACAATACCGGCAGCTTCAACGTCGCGCGGCTCGCCCAGCTTCAGCCGACGCTGCAATTTTACTCGACCAATCCGCGCAACTCCTCGGTCAATATCCGTGGGCTTGGTGCGCCGCTGGGGTTGACCAATGACGGGATCGATCAGGGCGTCGGCGTCTATATCGACCAGGTCTATTTCAGCCGGGTGGCGGTCGCGACGCTCGATTTCCTCGATGTGCAGCAAGTTGAAACGCTGCGCGGGCCGCAGGGCACGCTGTATGGCAAGAACACTGTTGCTGGGGCGATCAGTATCACGTCCAAGGCGCCGAGCTTCCATTTTGAGGGCCGGGCCGAGGTCAGTGTGGGAAGCCTGGGCTTCAAACAGGCAAAGGCGTCGATCTCCGGGCCGCTCGGCGAAACCGTTGCGGCGCGATTTGGCGTGGCGGCGACCGGACGACGTGGCACGATCTACAACGTCGCCACCGGCAATTATGTGAACGAGCAGGATAATATCGGCCTGCGCGGCGCGATCCTGTGGCGGGCGAGCGACGCGCTCGATCTGACGCTGAGCGCGGACTATAACCGGCAGGATCCCGAATGCTGCGCGCAAATCTATGTGCGCTATGGCCCGACCCAGCGCGCGGCAGCGCGGCAATATCCGGCGCTGACGGCTGCGTTCGGCTATGCCGTGCCGAGCACCAATCCGTTCGATCGGCTGACCGACGTCGATGCCGATTTGAACGCGACCAACACATTGGGTGGCGTGTCGCTGCGTGGGGAGCTTGATCTGGGCAGCGGCACATTGACGTCGGTGACCGCGTGGCGCTTCTGGGACTGGCTCCCTGCCAATGACCGCGATTTTACCGGGCTGCCGATCACCACCCTGTCCCAGAATCCGACGCGGCAGGACCAGTTTACCCAGGAATTCCGCTATGCCGGGGAGGGCACTGGGTTCGACTATGTGCTCGGTGCATTCGCCTTCTACCAGGACATCCACACCACCGGGACCCAGCGTCAGGGACCGGCGGCGAGCCGCTGGCTGATCAATCCGACCAACGCGCTGTCGAACGATCCGACGGTACTGGACGGGCTGACCGCATCGAACGACATTCGCCTCAAGAATTTCAGTGGGGCGCTGTTCGGCAAGCTGAACTGGAAGCTGACCGATCAGCTCACGCTGTCGCCGGGCGTGCGCGTCAATTATGACGACAAGGTTGGCAGCTATGTCTCGATCGTCCGCGACGGGGAGGGCAATCTGGTGCCTGCGACCGGCGGCACCCCGCGCCAGGTGGAGCAGCGTGCGGCGCTCACCCCCCAGGCGTTTCGCGATGAAGCCTATCGCGCGTGGAACGTGTCGTATGACGTGACCGCTTCGTACAAGTCGAGCGCGGACACACTGCTCTATGCGACCTACGCGCATACGTTCAAATCCGGCGGGCTCAATCTGAACGGCGTCCCGGTTGTCAGCGGAGTTGCCCAGACCCAGTTCGCGCAGGTCAAGCCGGAGCAGGTCGATCATTTCGAACTGGGCGCGAAGACCCAGTTCTGGGATCGCAAGGTGACGCTCAACGCCACCGGTTTCTGGACGGTGATCAAGGACTATCAGGCGCTGGTCAATGACGGCGCCAACGCGACCCTGCGCGGCTATCTCGCCAATGCTGGCGAAGTGCGGGTGCGCGGGGTCGAGGTCGATTTCTCGATCCGGCCTAGCGAGCGGGTCAGCCTGTACGCCAATGGCGCCTATACCGACCACGAATATGTCAAATTTACCAACGCGCCATGCCCGCCCGAACTGGCAGGCGGAGGCAGCGGTGCGGTGATCGGTGCGCCCGGGACGCCGGGAACCAACAGCCCGATTGCGTGCGACATTTCGGGCCAGTGGCTGCCGGGCATTTCCAACTGGGCCTTCTCGTTCGGCGGGGAGGCAAATCAGCCAGCGTCGATCCTAGGCAAGGCGGGGGAAGTCTATCTCGGCGTCGACGCCAGTACGCGGTCCAAATTTTCGTCCAACGCGTCGCGATCGATCTACACCGATATCGAGGGTTATGCGCTGACCAACCTGCGGCTCGGCTTCCGCGCCGATGACGGGATCAATGTCTTCGCCTGGGTCCGCAATGCGTTCGATGTCGAATATTTCGATGTGCTGGCGACCACGCCCGGCAACACCGGCCTGATCGCGGGCAGTGTCGGCGATCCGCGCACCTGGGGCGGGACGGTGAGCTTCAGCTTCTGACGAGATGCCGGTGACGCTGGTCCTGAACGCGGGACCGAACGTCAACGGACAGGGGAGGGAGTCGGGATGGCTCCCAGGGCTTCCTCCCCGACTCGCTTGTCGGGCTTTTCGGGGCGAGTGCAGGTTATGAGAAATGCCAAAGGCCCGGGCCGTTTCCGACCCGGGCCCCTGCGTGACGATGCCTCGTCAGCCCCCTTAAGTGGCCACTTCTGCCCGCGCGTCCTTTGCAAGACGGGGCTGAAGAGCCTCCCCGAACCACGGCCGTTGCCATTGCTTCGTGGGAGTGTGCTAGGATGGCGACAGGCGGTTGTCACGGGGCGTTGGCGTCACGACAGCGGATTGCCGCGGCCCTGTGTTTATTTGGCAACAGCGCGATTGCGCGCGCCCGCGCCACCCCCTAACACCGCGCCATGTTCCTTTCCCGATATGAACGCATGATCGCGCGCCGGTACCTGTTACCGGGCCGGGGCGAGGCCTTTATCGCGCTGGTCGCGTCGATCAGCCTCGTCGCGGTGATGCTGGGCGTCGCCGCGCTGGTCATCGTGATGAGCGTGATGAACGGCTTTCGCGCCGAGCTGTTCGACAAGATCACCGGGCTGAATGGCCATGCGGTGGTGCAGGGCTATGGCGGTCAGTTGCGCGACTGGCGCGAGGTGGTGGCCGAAGCGCGCAAGACGCCGGGCGTGACGACCGCGACCCCGCTGATCGAACAGCCGTTGATGGCGAGCTTTCAGGGTCGGGTCGAAGGCGTGCTGATTCGCGGGATGACCGTCAGCGACCTGCGCGCCAATCCGACGCTCAACCGCAATGTCGTGGCGGGGCGGATGGCTGAGCTGACCCCGGAGTGCGAATGCGTGGCGATCGGCTCGCGCCTTGCGATGACGCTGGGCGCGTCGGTGGGAAGCAGCGTCCAGCTGATCAGTCCGCAGGGGCCGTCGACGCCGTTCGGCACCGTCCCACGCATCGTGTCGTATCGAGTCGCCGCCATCTTCGAGGTCGGCGTCTATGACTATGACAAGGCGTTCGTGGTCATGCCGATGGAGACCGCGCAGACGCTGCTGCTGATGGGCGATTCGGTCAGCATGGTCGAGATCGATACCGTGGATCCCGACCGGGTCGGCGAAATTCTCGCTCCGCTGCAGCAGAAGGTGGTGCAGACCGCGCAGCTGTCCGACTGGCGCACGCTGAATGCAACGTTGTTCGAGGCGCTCGCAGTGGACCGGCTGGTGACGTTTACGGTGCTGTCGATCCTGATCCTGGTCGCGGTGTTCAACATCCTGTCGTCGCTGATCATGCTGGTGCGTGCCAAGACGCGCGACATTGCGATCCTGCGCACGATGGGGGCGACGCGGAGCGGGCTGATCAAGATCTTCGTGACGGTCGGCACCGCGATCGGCGGGCTGGGCATTGTGGCTGGCCTGATCCTCGGCTTCGTCCTGCTGTATTTCCGGCAGGGGGTGCTGAGCTTCCTTGGCTTTATCACCGGGCAGGAAATCTGGGATCCCTCAATGCGTTATCTGACCGAATTGCCCGCCAAGACCGATCCGGTGGAGGTCGCCAGCATCGCGCTGATGGCGTTGGGCTTCAGCTTCCTCGCCACGCTCTACCCCGCGTTCAAGGCCGCGAGCACCGATCCGGTACAGGTGTTGCGCTATGAGTGAAGCCGTCCTCCAGACCCAGGGCCTGCGCCGCGCGTTCACACAGGGCGATGCGACGATCGAGGTGCTGCGCGGCATCGACCTGTCGGTCGCGCCGGGCGAGATCGTCGCGCTGCTCGGCCCTTCGGGCTCGGGCAAGTCGACGCTGTTGCAGGCGGTCGGCCTGCTTGAGGGCGGTTTCGAGGGATCGATCCGCATCGCCGGCGTCGAGGTCGCGAAGCTGGAGAGTCACGAACGGACGCTGACTCGGCGCGACAAGCTCGGCTTTGTCTATCAGTTCCACCATCTGCTGCCCGATTTCGACGCGACCGAGAATGTCGTGCTGCCGCAGCTGATCCAGAATGCGACGCATGCCGATGCGCGCGCGCGGGCCGAGGCGCTGCTGACCGCACTCGGCCTTGGCCACCGCTTGACGCACCGCCCCAGCCAGCTGTCCGGCGGCGAGCAGCAGCGCGTCGCGGTCGCCCGCGCGCTCGCCAACCGTCCGGCACTGGTGCTGGCGGATGAACCGACCGGCAATCTGGACGAGAAGACCGCCGACATAGTGCTCGCCGAATTCCTGCGGCTGGTGCGCGGCGAGGGCGCGGCGGCGCTGATTGCAACGCATAACGAGCGGCTGGCGGCGAAGATGGACCGCGTGGTGCGGTTGCATGAGGGGTTGCTGGAGGAAACGGCATGACGACGATCACGGAAATTCCCGTCACCACAGCGAGCGGGGAACTGGCCGATCTGTCGGACTTCGCCGGCAAGGTGCTGCTGATCGTGAACGTCGCGTCGAAATGCGGGTTTACGCCGCAATATACGGGCCTGGAGGAGCTGCACCGCCGCTATGGCGCGCGCGGGTTCGAGGTGCTGGGCTTTCCGTGCAACCAGTTCGGCGCGCAGGAGCCGGGGGATGCGGCGGAGATCGCGAATTTCTGTTCGCTGACCTATGATGTGACCTTCCCGGTGTTCGGGAAGATCGACGTCAATGGCGCGGATGCGGCGCCGCTGTATCGCTGGCTCAAGAAACAGGCCCCGGGGCTGTTTGGGACCGAGGGGATCAAGTGGAACTTCACCAAGTTCCTGATCGACCGCGAGGGGAACGTGGTCGAGCGCTATGCGCCGCAGACCAAGCCTGAGGATATTGCGGCGGATATTGAGAAGCTGCTTTAGGAGCTCGCCGTAACCATATTCGTTACCCCCGCGAAAGCGGGGGTGACGGTTGGCATTTGATCGCGATTAACTGTGGAAAACGCGACCGGCCGCTTTGACCCCAGCCGGTTCGCGCACCTATAACCACCCCATGCCTCATTCCGGTTTCGTGCCCCTTCGCGTCTTTTCCGCCTACACGATGCTGGAGGGTGCGATCGAGCCGAAGGCGATTGCGTCGCGGGCGCGGGAGCTGGGGTTTCCTGCCGCCGGGTTGTGCGATCGCAACGGGCTCTATGCCGCCATGTCCTATTCGGATGCGGCAAAAAAGGCGGGCGTGCAGCCGATCGTCGGATCGTTGCTGTGCGTCGAGCGGCCGGATGTGCCCGATGGCGTAACCCCGGCGCTCGACTGGCTGGCGCTGTTTGCGCAGGATGCGACGGGGTATGAAAATCTCTGCCACCTAGTGTCGATGGCGCATCTCGACCGACCGATCGAGAAGGACGCACATGTCCCGTTCGCGGCGCTGGAGGGGCGCACCGACGGGCTGATCGCGCTGACCGCCGGGCGTGAGGGCGCACTGGCGCGGCTGTTCGCCGAGGAGCAGGAGGATGCGGCGCTGGCCTATGCCGACAGGCTGCAGGCGTTGTTCGGCGACCGGCTCTATATCGAGATCATCCGGCGGCTGGACGAGGTCGAGGCGCGCGCCGAGCCCAAGCTACTCGACCTCGCCTATGACCGCGGTCTGCCGATCGTCGCGACCAATCCGGCTTGCTATGCCGTGCCCGACTTCCATCAGGCGCATGACGCGATGCTGTGCATTGCCGGGTCCGCCTATGTCGCGAGCGACGACCGCCAGCGCTCCTCGCCCGATGCGTGGATGAAGCCTGCGACCGAGATGAAGCGGCTGTTCGACGATTTGCCCGAGGCGATCGACAATACGCTGGTGGTGGCGCAGCGCTGTGCCTTTGCCGCGCCGAAGCGCAAGCCGATCCTGCCCAGCTTGGCCGGCGATATCGAGGGCGAGGCGGCGCAGCTGCGCGCCGATGCGCGCGCTGGGCTGGAGGCGCGGCTGGAGACGGCGGGGATCACGGACCCGGCCAGGCGGCAGGAATATTTCGACCGGCTGGCGTTCGAGACCGACATCATCGTGCAGATGGGCTTTCCGGGCTACTTCCTGATCGTTGCGGACTTCATCAAATGGGCCAAGGCGAACGGGATTCCGGTTGGGCCGGGGCGCGGTTCGGGCGCGGGCAGCGTGGTCGCCTGGGCGCTGACCATCACCGACCTCGACCCGCTGGCGCTGGGGTTGCTGTTCGAGCGGTTCCTGAACCCGGAACGCGTGTCGATGCCCGACTTCGACATCGACTTTTGCGAAACCCGGCGGGGCGAGGTGATCCGCTACGTTCAGCAGAAATATGGGCGCAACCAAGTCGCGCAGATCATCACCTTCGGAACGATGAAGGCGCGCGCGGTGCTCAAGGATACCGGGCGCGTGCTGCAGATGAGCTATGGTCAGGTCGACCGGCTTGCCAAGCTTGTGCCCAACCACCCGACCGATCCGTGGACGTTGTCGCGATCGCTCAACGGGGTGAGCGAGTTCAAGGCCGAGTATGACGGCGCGAGCGATGTCCGCCATCTGATCGACCTCGCCATGCGGCTGGAAGGGCTGCCGCGCCATTCGTCTACCCACGCGGCGGGCGTCGTGATCGGGGACCGTCCGCTGGCGGAGCTCGTGCCGCTGTACCGCGACCCGCGCTCCGACATGCCTGTGACGCAGTTCGACATGAAATATGTCGAGGGCGCTGGGTTGGTGAAATTCGACTTCCTTGGCCTCAAGACGCTGTCGGTGCTGCAAAAGGCGGTCGACCTGCTCGCCGCGCGCAACATCAGCATCGACCTCGCCGCGCTCGGCTGGGACGATCCGGCGGTGTACGAACTGCTCCAGCGCGGTGAGACGGTGGGCGTGTTCCAGCTCGAATCCGAAGGGATGCGGCGGACGCTGACGGCGGTGCGGCCGACCAACTTCGGCGACATCATCGCGCTCGTCTCGCTCTATCGCCCGGGTCCGATGGACAATATCCCGATGTTCGGGCGGCGTAAGCAGGGGCTGGAGCCGATCGAATATCCGCACCCGTTGCTGGAGGGGATCCTCAAGGAAACCTACGGCATCTTCGTCTATCAGGAACAGGTGATGCAGGCCGCGCAGATCCTCGCCGGCTATTCGCTCGGCGGCGCGGATTTGCTGCGCCGCGCGATGGGCAAGAAGATCAAGGCGGAGATGGATGCGCAGCGCGCGTTGTTCGTCGAGGGCTGCGCCAAGGTCAACAATATCTCCGAGGCCAAGGCCAACGAGCTGTTCGACTTGATCGACAAGTTTGCGGGCTACGGCTTCAACAAGTCGCACGCGGCGGCCTATGCGCTGCTCGCCTATCATACCGCGTGGCTGAAGGCGCATTATCCGCACGAATTCTATGCCGCGTCGATGTGCTTCGAACTTGGCCAGACCGAAAAGCTAGCGGTGTTCGTCGAGGATATGAAGCGGCTGGGCACGCCCTGCCTGCCGCCCGACATCAATGCGAGCGAGGCGGAGTTTTCGGTCGCGGAAACGGCGGAAGGGTTCGCCGTGCGTTACGCGCTGGCGGGCCTGAAGGGCGTGGGTGAGCGCGCGATGGAGCTGCTGGTCGAGGAGCGTCAGGCCAAGGGGCGGTTCCAGAGCCTCGACGATTTCGCACGGCGGGTCGATCCGCGCCTGCTCAACAAGCGGCAGGTCGAGGCGCTGGCCGGGGCGGGGGCGTTCGACAGCGTCGCGCCGGATCGCGCCAAGGTCCACGCCGCCGCCGAAACGATCATGGCGGTGGCGCAGCGCACGCATGAGAACCGCACCAGCGGGCAGGGCGGCCTGTTCGGCGAAGCCGAGCCGGTGGGATCGGCGATCCAGCTGCCCAAGAGCGCGCACTGGACATTGGGTCAGCGGATCGAGGCGGAGAAGGAGGCGTTCGGATTCTTCTTCTCGGCGCACCCGCTCGATCGTTACCAGCATCTCGCCAAGCTGCATTCGGCGCGGAGCATCGCCAGCCTTAACGAGATCGAGATTGCCGAGGGCGGGCGTGCCGGTGCGACGATCGCCGCGCTGATTGAGGATGCGCGCTGGCGTACCTCGGCGCGGGGCAAGCGTTACATGATGGCGACGCTGTCCGACGCGAGCGGGAGCGTACCGTGCACCTGTTTCGAGGAGCATACTGCCAAGGAGATGGAGGATGCGGCGCGCGTCGGCGGGTGCGGCATTCTGACCGTTGAGCTCGACCGGCGGCCGGGCGAGGACAGCGCGCGCGTGACGGTGCGCAAGGTGCAGCCGTTCGAGGGGATGGCGAAGGACGTGCGCCTGACGCTGCGTATGGCAGTGCGCGAAGCCGGAGCGCTGGCGGCGGTCGCCAAATTGCTGGAGGACGCGCGCGGCGGGCGGTGCGAGGTGGTGATCGACGCGCCGCTGCCCGATGGCGGGGAGGCGGAACTGGTGCTGGGGCGCAACTTCCGGCTCGACGGCGAGCTGGCGACGCGCATCGAAGGATTGCCGGGGATCGAGCGCGCCGAACTCAAGCCGACCGAACAGCCGAGACTGGCGCTGGCGAGCTGATCAAATTCCTCCCCTGCGCAGCAGGGGAGGGGGACCGCCGAAGGCGGTGGAGGGGCGGCCGCGCAGACGGCCGAGCTCATCTCGGCAAAATTCCGCCCTCTGCGAGGGCGGCCCCTCCGTCAGCGCTGCGCGCTGCCACCTCCCCCAGCGAGCTGGGGGAGGAAAGAGCACCTCTTGCATCTGTGCTTTCGAACCCGCAGGATGGGTTGACGGACGCGGAAACCCGCGCGGAACAAGGAGAGAGCGATGCTGGGCGCGATGCAGGATTTCGAGCTTCGGGTACCTCGGGTGATCGAGCATGCCGAGCGCGAATATGGATCGCGCGAGATCATCAGCCGCTGGGCCGATGGCAGCGAGACGCGCACCGACTGGGCGGGAATTGCGCGGGACAGCCGCAAGCTCGCGCAGGCGCTGGAACGGCGCGGGGTTCGCAAGGGCGATCGCGTGGCGACGCTGGCGATGAACCACAGCCGCCATCTGGTCGCATGGCATGGCACGATCGGGATGGGCGGCATCGTCCACACCATCAACCCGCGCCTGTTCGAGGATCAACTCGCCTATATCGGCAACCATGCCGAGGATCGCGTGCTGATCTATGACCGGATGTTCCAGCCGATTGTCGACAAGCTGAAGTCGCAATGGAAGACGATCGAGCATTATATCGTGTTCGATGGTGGCGGCCCGGACAGCTTCGAGGCGGTGATCGGGGCCGAAGACGGCAAGTACAACTGGGTCGAGGGCAGCGAGCGCGAGCCGTGCATGCTCTGCTACACCAGCGGCACGACGGGAAATCCGAAGGGCGTGCTCTATACCCACCGATCGTCGATGATCCATGCGATGGCGGAACTGCAGCCGGCAGTGTTCGACCTGTCGACGCAGGCGGTGGTGCTCCCGGTGGTGCCGATGTTCCACGCCGTTGGTTGGGGCCTGCCCTTTGCCGCGCCGATGGCGGGGGTGAAGCTGGTCATGTCGGCGGTCAATGACGGCAAGACGCTGTGCGACCTGATGAACCGCGAACGCGTGACGCATACGGCTGGCGTGCCGACCGTGTGGTTCGCGATGTTCCAGCATATCGATGCGACCGGTGAGGCGCCCCGGCACCTGAAGGTCGTGACGATCGGCGGGTCGGCTGCGCCGCGCGCGATGATCGAGCGGATCATGAAGATGGGCGCGCGGGTCAACCACGCCTGGGGCATGACCGAAACGTCACCGATCGGGACGATGGGCGCGCCGACCCATAACTGGGACGAACTGAGCTTTGAGGAAAAGGTCGACAAGACCGTGTTTCAGGGGCGTGCGCCGTTCGGGGTCGAGCTGCGCACCGTGGATGAAGACGGCAATCTGCTGCCGCGCGACGGGGTGAGCTCAGGTCGGCTCCAGATCAAGGGGCCGTGGATCATCAAGCAATATTTCCAGGACACGAACGGCCCGTGCCTGACCGAGGATGGCTGGTTCGATACCGGCGATGTCGCGGTGCTGCATCCCGACGGAATCATGCAGATCACCGACCGCGCCAAGGATGTGATCAAGTCCGGTGGCGAGTGGATCAGCTCGGTCGAACTGGAGAATGCCGCGGTCGGCTGTCCGGGCGTGGCGGAGGCGGCGGCGATCGGCATTTATCATCCCAAATGGGACGAGCGCCCGCTGCTGCTGGTGGTGCGTAAGCCGGGGAGCGATGTCACGGCGATGCAGGTGCAGCATCATCTGGCGACGCAGGTCGCGAAATGGTGGCTGCCCGACGAAATCCATTTCGTCGCCGAACTGCCGCACACTGCGACCGGCAAGCTGCTCAAGACGGCGCTGCGCGAACAATATCGCGACTTCCGCTTTGCGGCGGCGGGGTGACCCGCCGCCGGTAGGGCTCAGGCCCGGCGTTTCTGAAACGGGCGGGGCAGGGTTCCGAGCGCGGCGGCCGCGACCAGTGCGACGAGCAAACCGATCGGTAGAATTTCGGTCAGGGTGATCAGCACGCGAAACAGCGGGTTGGCGTAGAGTCCCTGCATCTGCGTCATCTGCGCCTGCAGCGAAGCCAGTTCGCCTGCCGTGGCGCCAGCGGCGCGGCGTTCTTCGAGCAACCGCGCGCTCATTTCGGCAATGAAATTCCCGCCGTTGATTGCCAGCACCGCCTCCCACGCGACGACGTAGAACAGGCTGGCGATCACTGCGATCGCCGCGCCCATGCCAAGGGCAGGGAGAAAGCGGATCACCCCGCCGCAGTGATCGTCGCGATGCCGCTTCACCGCGACGAAAATGGCAGTGAAGGCGATCAGCATGATGAGATAGCCGATCGCCATGCCCACCGCGCCACTTGGCGGGTTGTCGGCCATCAGCGTGCCCATCAGGAACAGCGGAATGGCGACAACGAAACCGGCGATCACGCCATAGGTCAAAATGATGCGCTGCATGTTGGTCCCTCCTTTTGCTTCAGGTCGCGCGAACTGGGCATTGGCGACCAAACCGGGCAATCGTCCAAAAGGGTGATTTGCCCCCGATCACCCGAATTTGGCTCAGGACAGCAGCCCGATCTCTCGCGCCCGCGCAATCGCGTCGGTGCGTCGCCGCGCACCGAGCTTCTCGAACAGCCGCGCGACATGCGTCTTCACCGTATTCGGTGATACGTCGAGCCGGCGGGCAATCTCCTTGTTCGAATAGCCAGCCGCCAGTTCGACCAGCACCGCCATCTCGCGCTCGCTGACGCCAAGCGATTTGCGCGCATCCGGGTTGCCGGGCTCGCGCACCGGCGCCGGGCGGCCAAGCACCCGCGCGCCGACATAGAGCCCCAGCGCAAGAAAGCCGATCGCGACGAGCAGCAGATAGAATTCGAACGACAACGTCCGCGCGAGCCAGCGATAATCCAGCCACTGCAGCAGCGCCGCTGCCAGCGCCAGCAGCACGCCGTAAAGCGCGGCGTGTCGCCACCAGAGCAGATCGGGCCAACGTGACTTCCGCATCTGAGGAGCATCGCCCCATGCCGCGGGTAAGGCAAGGAGCTGCGCGAACGACCCGCCGAGTAGGACGGTAGCGCATCTTGCTCAACCGTGTTGACTATGTAATACACTTCGGATGCGAAACGTTCGACTATTCGTGGCGCTGCTGGGTCTGGCCTGCGCAACACTCGCGCCGTTGCAAGAGGCAACGGCCCGCCCAGCCAAGGGCCCGACCGAAGTGGTGCTGAGCCGCGACAGCGACGGGGCTTGGCTGCTGGAATACCGCTTCGCGCGCGCGGCACCGGCATGGTTCTTCGTCCGCTCGTCCAACGCGCTCCACGGCAAACCGTGGCGCGCCCGGAGCTTGCAGGTCGAGACGCCGGGCGTTCGCCTTGAGCGTATCGGGCATTATGACGTGTTGGTGGGAGATGGACGCCCGCTGAGTTCGGTGCGCATTCGGGTCACGCCTTATATCGATCCGATCATCGCCGATTATCAGCCGGTGCTCGCCTTCTCCGACGGTGGGGTCGGCATTTACAGCGACCATCACCTGCTTGCGCCGCTGGCATCGAGTGCAGCGGCGAAAGAGTTGCCACTCGACCTGAACGGATTTCCGTTCGAACAGGTGGCGACGCGGCTGACGGTCCGCGATCCGGGCAAGGCGCTGTTATTTGAGGGCAAGCTGTACCGTGACGCGATCAAACTGAAGCTCGAAAAGCAGCAGAGCTATATCTATTCCGGACCTGCGCGTGCCGTCGCTACGCCCGCTTTTGTCGGTATCATCGACCCGGGCCTGCCCCAGTGGACGCGCGACGAACTGGACCGGTTCACGCCGCGCCTGTTCGATTTCTACACTCAGCGCTTGGGCAAGCCGACCGGTGCCCGGCCGACATTGCTCGCTGCATGGGGCGGCACCGCGTTCAAGGGGGTGTCGCAGGGCGGCAGCGTGCTCGACGGCATGGTGGTGATGAACCTGAAGGGCACGGGGATGGTCGATCCCAAACCCGCCCTGATCGCCCAGACGCGATGGTTCATCGGACATGAGGGCGCTCATTTCTGGATGGGCCAGACGGTGCGCGCCAAACGCCGCAGCGATTCATGGATGACCGAGGGCGGCGCCGACCTGATGGCAGTGCGCGCCCTGGCGCATTACGACCCGGCCTATGATGTGCGCGCACGGCTGCAGCGTTCGATCGACGCGTGCATCGCCGTCAATGGCAGCAAGCCGCTGTCGGGCGCGCTGGAGCGCGGCGAACATCGCGCGAATTACGATTGCGGCGCGGTGCTGATGATGGCGGCCGAAGGGGCCGCGCGAAAGCGCGATGCCAAGAGCGACCTGTTCACATGGTTGCAAATGCTGATCGAACCGAACCGGAAAACGGGACTGGTGACTGCGGACGACTGGATCGGCGCATTCACAGCGGTTGGCGGGGTGGGCGCGGCAGACGTGCGGATGTTCCTTGACCGCGGCGTGCCCGATCCGGCGGCATTTATTACCGAATTGCTGGCGGCCAATGGGGTCGCGGTGCGCCGGGACGGTGCGCGCGTTATCCTGACCTAGAATAACTCCCCCTGATCCCCGGCGGGCGGGCGGAACAGGTCGCGGCGCAGCGGGGGGAAGGGCTGGTCGAGCCCGAACCGCTTCGCCGCGATCCGGAACCGGGTCCGCAGCAGTTCAGCCCATGGGCCTTGACCGCGCATGCGGGTGTGAAAGTTCGGGTCATTGTCGCGGCCGCCGCGGAGTGACTGGATCGTCGCCATCACCTTTGCCGCGCGGTCGGGAAAATGTTCGTCCAGCCAGGCGCGAAACAGCGGTGCGACCTCGTGCGGCAGCCGGACGGGCAGGTAGAAGCATCCGAGCGCGCCGGCCTCTGCTGCGCGCTCCATGATCTGTTCGATCTCGTGATCGGTGATCGCGGGGATGACCGGCGAGAGCGAAACGAACGTGGGGATGCCCGCCGCGCGCAGTTTTGCCACGGCAGCGAGGCGGCGCTCGGGGTGCGGAGCGCGCGGTTCGACGGTCCGCGCGATCTTGGGATCGAGCGAGGTGATCGAGAGCATCACCGCCGCCAGCCCCTGTGCCGCCATCGGCCCGAGCAGGTCGATGTCGCGCGTGACCCGGTCGGATTTGGTGGTGATGGTAATCGGGTGGTCGCACTCGGCGAGCACCGCGATGCAGTTGCGCGTGATCCGCCAGGTCGCCTCGATCGGCTGATAGGGATCGGTATTGGTGCCGAACGCGATCGGCTCACAGATATAGCCGCGCTTGCCCAGCGCAATGCGGAGCAGGGTGGGCGCGTCGGGCTTGGCGAACAACTTCGTCTCGAAGTCCAGCCCCGGAGACAGGTCGTGCCAGGCATGGGTGGGGCGCGCGAAGCAATAGATGCAGCCATGCTCGCAGCCGCGATACGGGTTCACCGACCGATCGAACGGAATGTCCGGCGACTGGTTGCGCGACAGGATGGTGCGCGGATGCTCGACCGTGACGGTGGTGCGCAGCGGGGGTGCCGCGCCGTCGATATCGGTGCGCGCATCGAGCCAGTCGCCATCCGCTTCGCGTGTGGGCAGGGCAAAGCGTGCACTTTCGCGATTATGCGTCGCGCCGCGGACGGGGCGGGGGCTGGCCATGGCGCATCTTTAGCCGTCTCGTTGAAACAAAACAAGAACGGTGTCGCGCAAAGCTTTTCTTCGCCGCGATCAACCCCACTGTCCGAACCGCGAGACGAGCCCTAGTTGGACCTCAGGACGCCGTGGAGGGCCGGATGAAGCGTACAGGCTTGGTGATCTTCAGCGCGGCGGCGATCGTGACGATCGCGATGGGCGTGCGGCAGGCGTTCGGGCTGTTCCTGCCCGACATGAGCACGGATCTGAGCATCGGGCGTTCGAGCTTTGGCCTGTCGCTGGCATTGCAGAATTTGCTGTTCGGGCTGGTCCAGCCTTTTGTCGGCGCACTGGCGGACCGGCATGGCGCGGGGCGCGTGGTAGCGGGCGGGACGTTGCTCTACGCCGCCGGGCTGATTGCCGCCTCATTTGCGGGGAGCGCGATCGGGCTGCATCTGTCGTTCGGGCTGATGGTCGGCATGGCGTTGTCGGCGACGACCTTTGTCGTGGTGCTGGGTGCGGTCGGTCGCGTGGTGACGCCGGAGCGCCGGAGCATGGCGTTTGGCATCGTGACCGCCGGAGGATCGCTCGGGCAGTTTCTGGTGGTGCCGGCGGGGCAGCTGCTGATCGGCGAGCTGGGCTGGCGCATGGCGCTGGTCGCGCTGGCGGGGTTGATCGCGGTGATGCTCGCGCTCGCGGTCGGTGTTTCGGGCAAGCCGCAGGCGGCGGGCCCGCAGGCTGGTGGCGCGGGGCAGACGTTGCGTCAGGCGCTGGGCGAGGCTGCGGGGCATCGCGGCTTCTGGCTGCTCAACGCGGGCTTCTTTGTCTGCGGATTCCATGTCGCGTTTATCGCGACGCATTTCCCGGCCTATCTGACCGACAAGGGGCTGGGGCTGGCGATCGGCGCCAATGCGTTGGCGCTGGTCGGGCTGTTCAACATCTTTGGCTCCTATCTGTTCGGTGTCTGGGGCGGCAAGTGGAGCAAGAAGGGGCTGCTGGCTGCACTCTATGCCGCGCGCGGCGTGGTGATGATCGCGTTTCTCGCCGCGCCGCTGACCCCGGTGAGCGCTCTGCTGTTCGCGGCGGCGATGGGGTTTTTGTGGCTCGGCACGGTGCCGCTGACCAGCGGGTTGGTCGGGCAGATTTTTGGGATGCGCTATCTGTCGACACTCTACGGCGTCGTGTTCCTGGGGCATCAGCTGGGCAGCTTTTGCGGTGCGTGGATCGCGGGGCTGATGTTCGACTGGACGGGAAGCTATGACAGCATCTGGGTCGCCTCGGTCGCGCTCGGTTTCATCGCGGCGTTGATCCATCTGCCGATTTCCGAGCGGCCCGTCGCGCGGCTGCGTGAGGCGGCGGCGTGAAGGCGCTGGCGCTGATCGGCGTCGCGGCGCTGCTCGCTGGCGGATGGTGGTTGTGGCAGCGGGTCGGGGTCGATGTCGCGCTGGGCGCGGTGATCGCGTGGTGCGGTTGAGGGCTACTCCTCGCGCAGGCGGGGCATCAGCTCGACGAAATTGCAGGGGCGGTGGCGGATGTCGAGCTGGGTGGACAGGATATCGTCCCAGCCGTCCTTGACCGCGCCGGTCGATCCGGGAAGCGCGAAGATATAGGTACCGCGCGCGACGCAGGCGGTGGCGCGCGACTGGATCGTCGAGGTGCCGATCTTGGCGTAGCTGAGGAAGCGGAACAGCTCGCCAAAGCCGGGGATCATCTTGTCGGCGACGCGCTCGAGCGCTTCGGGCGTAACGTCGCGGCCGGTGACGCCGGTGCCTCCGGTCGTGATGATGCAGTCGATGCTGGGGTCGTCGATCCAGGCATTTAGCTTGGCGACGATCAGGTCGGTGTCGTCGCGGATGATCGCGCGGTCGGCGAGTTCGTGACCTGCCGCTGTCAGGCGATCGACCAGCGTGTCGCCGGAACGGTCGTCCGCCAGCGTTCGCGTATCGGAAACGGTGAGGACCGCGATCCGGACCGGCCGGAACGCGATGCTGTCGTCAATTGGCACCGGTCACGCGGTCGTCCTGCGGCACCGAAGCGGTCATGCGCACCGCCGCCGCGCCGTTGCTGCCCGGCACCTTGGGCCACAGCCCCTGGCTCATCGCCGCGCGGCTGCTGCTCTCGCGCCCGGCATTTTTTTCATACATCCAATAGTTGCGCAGCACGGTCATCACGTAGCCGCGCGTTTCCCAATAGGGGATGCTCTCGATGTAGAGCAGCGGATCGCCCTTGTCGCGGATCTGGACGTTCCAGTTGGTCACCGGGGTCGGCCCGGCATTGTACGCGGCGATTACCTTGGGCAGCAGCCCGCCGGTGAAGGGCTGGTCGCGCAGCTGTTCGATATAGGACTGGCCGACCTCCATATTCGTCGAAGGGCGGGTGAGGTCGGCGCGACCGATGGTAACGCCGCGCTTGCGTCCGATATCGGTGGCGGCGGCGGGCATGATCTGCATCAAGCCATAAGCGCCCGCGGGACTCTGAACCTTCGCGTCGAAGCGCGATTCCTGAAGCGTGTGGGCGAACACCAGCGCCTTGTCGACGCGCCAGCCGCCGTCGGGCGTCCAGTCGGGGGAAGGATAGCGTGCTTCTTCGACCGGGCTGGCGCCGACCGGGCAGTTATGGGTCAGCCAAAGCTGGGTCGCTGGGAGGCCGAGGCGACCGGCGAGGCGCGTCAGCGCCGCATGCTCGCGCGCATCGCCGATCTTCGACTGGTGCTTAATGACCTCGCTCGCCAGCGAATCCTCGCCGATTTCGGCGAGCGCGGCGGCGACGCGGACATTGGGGCGGCGGTCGAGCGCCTTCCAGTCGGCAGCGACGAACTTCTCGGCGCGCACCGGTGCTTCCCGCATGCCCAGCGCCTGGCGCGCGAGCATGCCGTAAAAGGTCTCATCATGCTGCGCCGCGCTCTTCAGGCGCGCGCTGACGAGATCGGGGCGACCGCACGCCATGTCGGCGCGCGAGGCCCAATAGAGGCCGGCGGTGCGCTTTTCGGTATCGGCGGCGCGCTGAGCGACGGCGGTGAAGGCGGCCTGGGCGCCCGCACAGTCATTCTGGCGCCATGCGGCAAGGCCCTGAACCCAATCGGCCAGCGGCGCGAACTCGCCGCTTCCCGTCTGGGCGAGGGCGGCGACGCGGCGGGCATCGGCATCGCGACCGGTGGTGTAATACATCCACGCGATCCGCTGACGCCATTCGGTGAGCGTTTCGGGATCGAGATCGGCTGCGCGGGTGTCGAGCAGCGCTTCCGCGCCGGATGCGTCGTCGAGCTTGATCAGTGGCGCCATCGCGGTGGCGACCTGCGCCGCCGCAGCATCCGACTTGGCCGAGCGGTAGCGTTTGCGGATCGGCGCCCCAGCATGCCAGATCATCCGCTGTGCGGCGGGCAGGCTTGGGAGCTCAGTGGCTCCGCGCAGCTTGGCGAGGCGGGCAATCTGATCGGCCTGCGGCAGTTCGGGCGCTTCCCCGAGCAATGCCATCAATTGCGGGAGTTCGACCTTAGGCGAACCCTTGGCGAGATACAGTTCAGCGCGCGCGGTGGCGTGCAGCAGGCCGGGGCGCATCGCGTCCAGCTTGATCTGCGCATCGGCCCAACGCGCTTCGCGGATCGCGGCGAATATGGCGCGATAGGCATCGCGCTCTTCGCGGGCGAGCTGAGCCGGGACGCCGTCGCTCGCCTCCCGACGTTCGTTCGGAGTGGTGCGTTCGTCCGACGCATAAGCGGTCAGCGGTGCAATCAATGCACAAGCGGCTAGCAGGATACGCGCAGTCACAGGCTCTGCCCCCCGATCAGCAGTTGCAGGTCTTTCCAGGCGTCGGCCTTGGCCGCCGGCTTGTTCAACAGAAAGCGCGGATGGCGGATGGCGACGACGTCACACTTACCGCCGGAATAGTTAAATGGCGTTAAACCCTCAGTATTTCTGGCTGCATCAGTCCCGAGAACGGCACGGCTCGTCGCCTGGCCGAGCAGCAGCAGTCGCGCGGGGGCGGCCAGCGCGATGTGATGCCGCAGGATTTCGCCAAGCTTGTCCTCCAGATCTCGCGGTACCTGGCCGGTAATCGGCCGCGAGGCACAGAGCGGCACGAGGTAGATCGAGTCGCGCGACTGGCCGATCGCAGCGAGGATCCGATCGAACAGTTTTCCGGCCGCGCCGTCGAGCAACGCGGGGGGGGCGCCGTCGAACTCGGGAAGGTCGGTGACGATCATTAGCGGGGCGGCGACGTCCCCCTCGGCAGGGGCAATCGGTTCCCCAATCACCGCTTCGGGCGCGCTCGCGCCGTAGCGCCAGTCGAGAAACGCCTCAATCGTCGCGGGCAATGGTGCTTCGGGTTCCGGACCGGCAGGAACCGGGCGGCTTGGCGCATCGGGCTGTGCCGTAGCGGCAGGGCGCGCGGTCCAGTCGCGCGGCTCATCCTCGACCAGCACGTCGACGCCCGCGTCGCGCCACCAGCTCAGTGCGCTTGCGGCTTCGGCGCGCCAGTCGGTTGCCCCCTCAATACCCATCGGTTCACAGAGTCATGCCTTGACGCCAGCGTCAATCTGCCTTCATCGGGGGAGGGACGGAACGCGCCGGACACACGACGAGATGTTACGCCGGTGTTCCGAGAGGAGACAGGAAGTGAGCGAACGCGAGTCGATGCCGTATGACGTGGTGATCGTGGGCGCGGGGCCGGCGGGCCTTGCGGCGGCGATCCGGTTGAAACAGCTGGCCAATGACGCCGGCAGCGAGATCGCGGTCTGCGTGCTCGAAAAGGGCTCTGAAGTCGGCGCGCATATCCTGTCCGGCGCGGTGATCGATCCCAAGGCGCTGGACGAACTGCTGCCCGACTGGCGCGACTCCGGCTGCCCGCTGGCGGAGGTGCCGGTGACCGATAACCAGCATTGGCTGCTGTCGAAAAAGGGGAAATGGGCGATCCCGCACTTCATCACGCCCAAGTTCATGCACAATGAGGGCACCTATACCGGGAGCCTGGGCAATCTTTGCCGCTGGCTGGCGGAGCAGGCCGAGGGGCTGGGCGTCGAGATTTTCCCGGGCTTTGCCGCCGCCGAGATCCTGTACAATGACGACGGGTCGGTGAAGGGCGTCGCGACCGGCGACATGGGCGTGGCGCGCGACGGCACGCACAAGCACGACTATCAGCCCGGCCTTGAGCTGCATGCGCGCTATACCTTCTTCGGTGAGGGGGTGCGCGGGCATCTGTCGAAGCAGATCCAGCGCCGGTTCAATCTGTGCGAAGGTGTCGAGCCGCAAATCTATGGCCTTGGCATCAAGGAATTGTGGGACATCGACCCCGCGCTGCACGAGCCGGGCCGGGTGATTCATACGCAAGGCTGGCCGCTCAACGAGACCGCCGGGTCGAATGGCGGCGGGTTCCTGTATCATCAGGCAAACGGGCAGGTGGCGCTGGGGTTCGTGACCTGGCTCAACTATTCCAACCCCTATCTCTCGCCGTTCCAGGAGATGCAGCGCTGGAAGACGCATCCGGCGATTGCGGAGATCCTGAAGGGCGGCAAGCGCGTCAGCTATGGTGCGCGCGCGATCAGCGATGGCGGGTTGCAGTCGATCCCGAAGCTGGTGTTCCCCGGCGGTGCGTTGATCGGCGACAGCGCGGGCTTCCTCAACGTGCCGCGGATCAAGGGCACGCATGGCGCGATGAAGAGCGGAATGATGGCGGCCGAGGCGGCGTTCGCCGCGGCTGCGGCCGATCGCTCGGGTGACGAGCTGACCGCTTATCCCGAAGCATTCGCCGCGAGCTGGCTCTACAAGGAGCTGAGCATCGTCCGCAACGTCGTGCCGCTGGTCAAGAAGTTCGGCGATCTCGTCGGATCGGGCCTCGCCAATGTCACCATGTTCCTGGAGAGCTGGGGCGTGAAGATGCCCTTCACGCTGGGGCATAAGCCGGATCATGAAAGCCTGTGGCGCAAGGATCTGGTGCAGCCGATCGACTATCCCAAGCCCGATGGCGTGCTGACCTTTGACCGCCTCTCCTCGGTGTTCATGTCGAACACCAACCATGAGGAGGATCAGCCGGTTCACCTGACGCTGAAGGATCCGGACATCCCGGTCACCTATGACCTGCCGATGTATGACGAGCCGGCGCAGCGTTATTGCCCGGCGGGCGTTTACGAGATCGTCGGTGAGGAAACTGGCGACCCGAAGTTCGTGATCAACGCGCAGAATTGCGTCCACTGCAAGACCTGTGACATCAAGGACCCGACGCAGAATATCAATTGGGTCGTCCCCGAGGGCGGCGGAGGTCCGAACTATCCCAATATGTAAGCATCTCGCTTTGCCGCTGGCGGCGCTGGCTGTCCTGGTGCCGGGGTCGGCGCAGGCCGATCTGGGCGCCTATGTGAAGGCGCGCGCGGCGGCGGCCGATGGCGCAGTCGATGCGGCGGCGGCGGGCTATGCCGCGGCACTGACGGCGGCGCCGGGCGATGAGGTGGTGGCGATCCGCGCCTATCGCAACGCGCTGGCGGCTGGCGATCTGGCGCTGGCGCGGCGTGCGGCGGCGGTGCTGGTGCGGTCGGACGTTGCGCCGCCGGACACTGCGCTCCTCGCCTTTGCCGATGCGGTGCGGACGAAGAACAAGGTTGCCGCCGACGATGCGCTGGGACGCATCGGGGCAGGGCCGCTCGATTTCCTGACGCCTGTGCTGCGCGCATGGGTGGCGTTCGATCGCGGTGGCGATCCGTTCCCGATTCTCGACGGCGCTACCGAGAGCGGGCTGAGCCGTCGCTACATTGCCGAGCATCGCGCGCTGCTGTTGCTCGCATCGAACCGTCGCGACGAAGGGGTTGCCGCCTTGCGTGCGGCGTTGGGTGCGGATCCGGGCAGCATCGACCTGCGCTGGAACGCGGCGAGCCTGCTGGCGGGGATCGGCGACCGGCGTGCGGCGCGTGACATCCTTGCCGGGGAAGACGCCACGATGACCGGGCTGCGCGACGGGCTGGTCGCGGCGCGACCCGGCGCGGCGTTCGGGACCAGCCGGCTGCTGACGCGCCTTGCCGCCGATCTGCAGGGGCAGGAGACGCAGACGCTCGCCATCCTGCTGACGCGATCGGCGCTGTCGCTCGATCCCGGCGACGATCGCGCGCGCCTGTTGCTTGCTGCGGCGCTGGGCGAAGAGGGCGCGCTCGACCGGGCGCAGCTGGTGCTGGGCACAATCCGTCTGGACAGCCCGTTTTACAGCGCCGCGGTGGCCGAGCGGATCGAGCTGCGCCGCAAGCAGGGCGATCCGGTGCAGGCGCTGGCGCTGGCGCAGGCGCTCGCCACGGCCAAAGGGGCGAGCGTGCGGGACATCCGCCGCTATGCCGACCTGCTGTCCGATCAGGGGCGCGATGGCGAGGCCGCGCGGCTCTATGCCGAGGCGCTGGCGCGGGCGGGCGCCGAGGCCAACTGGATCCACCACCTTCAGCTTGGCGGCGCGCTGGAGCGATCGGGGGACTGGGCAGGGGCGCTGCCTCATCTGCGCAAGGCGGTTGAGCTGGCGCCGGACGAGCCGGTCGCGCTCAACTATCTGGGCTATGCGCAGGTCGAGCGTGGGGAGAATCTGACGGCGGCGGTCGCGCTGCTTGAACGGGCGAACCGGCTGCGTCCGGACGATCCCGCCATCACCGATTCGCTTGGCTGGGGCTATTATCGCATCGGTGATATCGCGCGTGCGCTCCCGTTGCTGGAGCAGGCGGCGCAGGGTCAGCCGGGCAGCGTGACGATCAACGAGCATCTGGGCGACGCCTATTGGCGCGCTGGGCGCCGGTTCGAGGCGCGCTATGCCTGGCGCGCGGCGTCGATCAATGCCGATGCGGCGCAGAAGAAGCGGCTGGCGGAGAAGCTGGCCGATGGCGTCGTGCAGAGGATGGCGGCAAACTGATCCTGTCCGAGCCCGCTCCGGCCAAGCTCAACCTGGCGCTGCATGTGCGGCGGCGGCGGGATGATGGCTATCATGAGCTGGAGACGCTGTTCGCTTTCGTGCGCGATGGCGATGTCGTGCAGCTTGATCCCGAAGGCGAGGGGTTTGCGGTTCAGGGGCCCTTCGGGGCGGCGCTGGCGGGCGAGGGCGACAATCTGGTGACGCGCGCGCGGGATGCGTTCGACGTGGCGTTCGGGGTGGCGACGCCGGGGCGGATCACGCTCGACAAACGGTTGCCGGTTGCATCCGGGCTGGGCGGCGGATCGGCGGACGCGGCGGCGACGTTGCGGCTGCTGGCCCGACGGGCGGGCGTGGCAATCGAGGACCAGCGGATGTTCGCGGTCGCCGATGCGCTGGGGTCGGATGTTCCCGCGTGTCTCTATGGCCGGACCGCTGTCGGGACCGGGCGGGGTGAGCAATTGGAGTGGATCGACGGGGCTCCCGGCGTTCCGGTGCTGTTGGTCAACCCAGGAGTCGCGGTGTCGACCGGGCCGGTGTTCGCGGCATGGGACCGGGTCGATCGCGGACCGATTCCGGCGGAGGGCGACCTGATTGCGCGGGCCAAGGCGGGGCGCAACGATCTCTACCCGCCAGCGCTGACCGTCGCGCCGCAGATTGCCGATGCGGTCGCATGGCTGGAGCGCCAGCCGGGTGCCGATCTGTGCCGGATGTCGGGATCAGGCGCGACCTGCTTTGCAACCTTTGTGGATGGCGCAAGCTGCGCGGCAGCGGCCGAACGGTTGCGCCACGAGCACCCGGATTGGTGGTGTCTCGAAACGGTGCTGTCGTGACAGGTTGCTGCCCCATATCGGGACGCGGTGGTGCCGCGCGGGCACTGACTGGGAGAGCGCTGGCGGTTGGCCCCGTTCTTGCTGATAGTCCGTTGCGGGTCATGCGCCGGGAGCGAGACGCCCGTGGGTGGCCCCCGCTTTCGGGCGGGCGCCATCCTCGCCCCACGGGGTACCGATGATCCGGCTTCAGTTGGACGATGAAGTTGCGCTGCTCGTGCTCGACCGGGGCAGCGCGCGGAATGCGCTGCCGATCGCAGCATGGGACGCGATTGCCGATGCAGCGGCGTCGGTCGCCAAAAGCAACGCGCGTGCCCTGATCCTTGAATCGGCAATGCCTGGCACCTTCTCTGCCGGTGCGGATCTCGCCGAATTCTCGGCATTGATCGCCGACCCGGCGCTGCGCACCCGGTTCCGCACCGCGATGGCGGCGGGGGTCGAGGCGGTAGCGGCGCTGTCAATTCCGGTGGTCGCTGCGGTCGATGGCGGCTGCTTTGGTGCCGCGGTGGCGCTGACACTGGCATGCGACATTGTCGTCGCGGGTGACAGCGCGCTGTTCGCGACGACGCCGGCCAAGCTCGGCATCGGCTATCCCGCCAGCGACGTTGCGCGGTTGTGCGCACGGGTCGGGGCGGGGCAGGCGGCGCGGATGCTGTTCACCGGCGAACGGATCGACGCGGGCGAAGCCGGACGGATCGGACTGGCGCATTGCCGCGCGGCGGATGCTGGGGCGCTTGCGCGTGCGATGGCGGCGAGCATCTGCGCCAATGATCCCGATGCGGTGCGGCTGCTTAAATCGGTGCTGCGCGATCCCGCAGAGGCGGGGCATGATCAGGCGTTCGAGGATGCGTTCGGCTCGCCTGGCTTTGCCCAGCGGCTGGACGCATTTCTGGGAGGCAAGCGATGAGCGTGGTCGAGCGGATCGCGGGCGACTCCGACGTGCTGATCCTGTGCGACCACGCCAGCAACCATGTTCCCGCCGATATCGATCTGGGCATCGACCCGGCCTTGCTCGACAAGCATATCGCGATCGATATCGGCGCGGCGGCGGTGAGCCGGGGACTGGCCGATGGGCTAGGCGCGCCCGCATTGCTCGCCACCGTGTCGCGGCTGGTGATCGACCTCAATCGCGAGGTCGATGCGCCCGGGCTGATCCCGCATGTCAGCGACGGGCACGCGATCCCGGGCAATGAAGGTGCAGATCGCGCCGACCGGATCGCCCGCTTCCACGCGCTCTATCATCGCGCGATCGCCGCGCAGGTGCGGGCGCAGCACCCAGCGCTGATCGTCTCGATCCACAGTTTCACGCCCGCGCTCGAAAGCGGTGTTGCCCTACCGCGGCCATGGGAGGCGGGAATCCTCTACAATCGCGATGCGCGCGCGGCGCGCCCGGCGGTCGACTGGCTGGCGGGGCGGGGCATCGTGACGGGCGAAAACGAGCCCTATTCGGGGCGCCTGCTCAACGCGACGATGAACCGGCACGCCGAAGGGACCGGAACGCCGTATCTCGGCATCGAAATCCGCAACGATTGCATTTCCGACCCGACCGGGGTGGCGCGTTGGTGCGAAATTCTCGCGAATCTGGTAACATTCGTGCGCGATCATCTTGCGCAGGGGCGGCCAGCGGCGACATAGGCGCGCCATGACCAACCGTTTCGACAAATCCCGCCTGCCTTCGCGCCACGTCTCCGTCGGGCCCGAGCGCGCGCCGCACCGCAGCTATTATTACGCCATGGGGCTGAGCGAGGAAGAGATTGCCCGGCCGTTCGTCGCGCTTGCCAGCGCCGGGAATGACAGCGCGCCGTGCAACACCACGCTGGATGCGCAGGCCGATGCTGCGCGCAAGGGTGTCGAGAGCAACGGTGGGATGCCGCGCCGGTTCAACACGATCACCGTGACCGACGGCATCGCGATGGGGCATCAGGGGATGAAATCCTCGCTGGTCAGCCGTGAGGTCATTGCCGACTCGGTCGAGCTGAGCGTGCGGGGCCATTGCTATGACGCGCTGGTCGGCTTTGCCGGGTGCGACAAGTCGCTGCCGGGCATGATGATGGCGATGCTGCGCCTCAATATCCCGTCGATCTTCGTCTATGGCGGGTCGATCCTGCCCGGCCGCTACCAGGATCGCGACGTCACCGTGGTCGATGTGTTCGAAGTGGTCGGAAAGTTCGCCGCCGGCACCTGCCCGATCAGCGAGGTCCATGCGCTCGAAAAGGTCGCCTGCCCCGGCCATGGCGCGTGCGGCGGACAATATACTGCGAACACCATGGCATGTGTCGGCGAGGCGATCGGTTTGTCGCTGCCCAACAGCAACATGGTCCCCGCGCCCTATACCAGCCGCGAGCAAATTGCGGTCGCTGCCGGGTATCAGGTGATGGAGCTGTTGGAGCGGAACATCCGTCCGCGCGACATCTGCACGCGGGAGGCATTCGTGAATGCGGCGCGCATCGTCGCGGCGACCGGCGGATCGACCAATGGCGCGCTGCATCTGCCCGCCATGGCACATGAGGCGGGGATCGAGTTCGACCTGTTCGATGTCGCGGAAGTCTTCAAATCAACGCCTTATGCCGCGGACTTGAAGCCGGGTGGCAAATATGTCGCCAAGGACATGTATGAGGCGGGTGGCGTCTACATGCTGATGAAATCGCTGCTCGAAAACGGCCTGCTCCATGGCGAGTGCATGACCGTCACCGGCAAGACGCTGGGCGAGAATATCGATCAGGTGACGTGGAATCCGGACCAGAAGGTCATCTACGACGTCAAGACGCCGATCAGCCCGACCGGCGGTGTCGTCGGCCTGCGCGGCAGCCTGGCACCCGATGGCGCGATCGTGAAGGTTGCGGGGATGCACCGGCTCCAGTTCGAAGGACCGGCGCGCTGCTTCGACTGCGAGGAGGATGCTTTTGCGGCGGTCGAGGCGCGATCGATCGCCGAGGGTGAGGTCGTCGTGATCCGCTATGAAGGGCCGAAGGGCGGCCCGGGGATGCGCGAGATGCTGTCGACCACCGCCGCGCTCTATGGCCTGGGTATGGGGGAGAAGGTCGCGCTGATCACCGACGGACGCTTTTCGGGTGCGACGCGCGGGTTCTGCATCGGCCATGTCGGGCCTGAGGCGGCCGAGGGCGGGCCGATCGCTTTGGTCGAGGATGGCGACACGATCCGCATCGATGCCGAGGCGGGGACGATCGACCTGCTCGTCGCCGAAGACGTGCTGGCCGAGCGCCGGGCCGCATGGCAACCGCGGATCAACGACTATCAGTCGGGCGCACTGTGGCGCTATGCGCAGAATGTCGGACCTGCCTATAAGGGCGCGGTAACGCATCCAGGGGCGAAGTCCGAAACGCATGTCTTTGCGGATATCTAGAATAATGGGGGCGGCGGCGCTGGTCGCGCTCGCCGCCTGCGATCCCGGTCCGGTCAAGACCAAGGCGGATCATGCTGAAGACGCGCGCGCGCAGGCGGCGCGGGACGAGGCCGAGGGGCGGATTCCCTGTGCGCTGGGCGGGGGCGATGATTTTTCCACGCGCTGCACGATTGACCGCGCGCAGACGCAGGACGGGCTGATGCTGACGGTCCGTCACCCCGATGGCGGGTTTCACCGGCTGCGGGTCACGCGCGACGGGCGCGGCGTGGTCGCTGCCGATGGCGCGCAGGCGGCGACCGTGACGATCATCGACAAGGATGCGATCGAGGTAGCGATCGACGACGCCCGCTATCGCCTACCCGCGACGGTCAAGGGCGCGGACAAACGGTGAATGCGGTGCGGCGATGGGGCTGGGCGTGGTTCTGGCTGGTCGTCGCCGTTGCCGCCGCCTGGTTCCTAACCGACTCGTTCGCCTTCATCGCGTCACGCGAAGTACCGACGGGGGAGACGCTATGGGGGCGTCGCGCCTGGTATTTTGCGCATGTCGCACTGGCGATCCCCGTGCTGCTGATTGCGCCGATTCAGTTTGCAGCATCGGTGCGCGTGCGCTGGCCATGGCTGCACCGCGCGCTGGGCCGCGCCTATCTCGGCGCATCCATGCTGGCTGGGCTGTTCGCACTGTATCTTGGCAGCACGATTGCGGCGCAGGAGACGCAAGTGCCGCTGACGTTGTTCGCAGCGGTGTGGATCGGCTTTGTCCTGGTCGCGTGGCAGGCGGCCCGCCGGCGGCGGTTCGATGTGCACCGCGCGTTCGTGATCCGCGCGACCGCGATCGCGCTGTCGTTTGTCTGGGTGCGGATGATGGCGGCTGGGGACGGCGTGCTGCTTGGCTTCATCGAGAATGCCGAACTGCGCGCGGCGACGCGCGGGTGGCTGAGCTTCGTCCTGCCGCTGCTGGTCGTGGAGGCGTGGCTGTCGTGGGGGCCCTCCGCAAAGCCGCTATTTGCACCGCGTCGCGATTAAGCCTATCGCCGACTACGCCAGAGGGCCGGGCGGCCGCGTTGCATGAAAGTGCACCGAGGAAAGTCCGGGCTCCACGGAAACACGGTGCCGGGTAACGCCCGGCGGTCCCGGTTCGCCGGGGTCAGGGAAAGTGCCACAGAGAGCAGACCGCTCACCGCCCTTCGGGGCAGGAGCAAGGGTGAAAGGGTGCGGCAAGAGCGCACCGCGCGACCGGCAACGGAAGCGGCACGGCAAACCCCACCGGGAGCAAGATCGAATAGGGACCGCGCATGGGGAGTTCCGCCCCGCGGTCCGGGTTGATTGCTTGAGCCCCCATGCAAATGTGGGCCTAGAGGAATGGTCGCCGATCGCGCGCACCTCCCCATTGGGGAAAGGGCCGCGTGGACAGAACCCGGCTTACAGGCCCTCTGGCACTTTCGCGTAAAGTTGGATTCAGCTTGCGCTGAATCGCGGCACCGGCCCGCTCCCCCACCCGGCCACCCATAGAATACACTGTCGTTGGGTGGCCGGGTGGGGGAGTGGGCCGGCGCCGCGGCGGAAATCAAGCGGCTTTGCGCCGCTCGCTCATCTCCTCATTCAGCATTTCGGCGAGCAGGAAGGCGAGTTCCAGGCTCTGGCCCGCGTTGAGGCGCGGGTCGCAATGGGTGTGGTAGCGGTCGGCAAGGTCGTGTTCGCCGATGTCGATCATCCCGCCGGTGCATTCGGTGACATTCTGGCCCGTCATCTCGGCATGGATGCCGCCGGCATAGGTGCCCTCGGCGCGGTGGACGGCGAAGAAGCCGCGTACTTCGGCCAGAATGCGATCGAACGGGCGGGTCTTGTAGCCGTTCGCGGCCTTGATGACATTGCCGTGCATCGGGTCGCAGCTCCACACCACCGGATGCCCCTCCCGCTTCACCGCGCGCACCAGCTTGGGCAGGCCATCCTCGATCTTGTCATGGCCATAGCGGGTGATCAGCGTCATCCGGCCCGGCGTGCGCGTCGGATTGAGCGTGTCGAGCAAGCGCAGCAGCGCGTCGGGCTCAAGGCTGGGGCCGCACTTCATCCCGATCGGATTGCCGATGCCGCGCAGGAATTCGACATGCGCCGATCCGTCGAAGCGGGTGCGGTCGCCGATCCACAGGAAATGCGCGCTGGTATCGTACCAGTCGCCGGTCAGGCTGTCCTGTCGCGTCAGTGCCTGCTCATACGGGAGCAGCAAAGCTTCGTGGCTGGTGTAGAAATCGGTACGCTTGAGCTGGGGCACGGTTTCGGGGTTGATCCCGCATGCTTCCATAAAGTCGAGCGCCTCGCCGATACGATCGGCGACATCGGCGAACTTGTCGGCCCAGGGGCTGCGGCCCATGAAGTCGAGCGTCCATTTGTGCACCTGATGCAGATTGGCATAGCCGCCGCTGGCGAAGGCGCGCAGCAGGTTCAGCGTCGCCGCCGATTGCGTATAGCCGCGGATCATCCGCTGCGGATCGGGGATGCGCGCTTCGGGGGTGAAGGCGATGTCGTTGACATTGTCGCCGCGATAGCTGGGCAGCTCGACGCCGTTGATCGTCTCGGTATCCGCTGAACGCGGCTTGGCGAATTGGCCCGCCATGCGACCGACTTTCACGGTCGGCAGTTTCGAGGCGAACGTCAGCACCACCGCCATCTGCAAAATCACGCGGAACGTGTCGCGGATGTTGTTCGGGTGAAACTCGGCGAAGCTCTCGGCACAGTCCCCGCCCTGCAGCAAAAACGCCTCGCCGCGCGACACGCGCGCCAGCTCCTGCGTCAGCGCGCGCGCCTCGCCTGCGAACACCAGTGGCGGGAAATTCGACAGCGTGTCCGTCGCAGCGGTCAGTGCAGTACTGTCGGGGTAAATCGGCAACTGCCGTGCTTCGGCGCGAGTCCAGCTTTCAGGGGTCCAGTCCATCGCCTGCTCCAGGTTGCGGACATGGACGTACCAGTCCTGATGATGTGCAATGCCATTGGCCGCGATCTGGTTGAGCACGGCGGGAGAGGCGCGTTTGCCGTCCTCTTCCCAGCCCTGAACGGTCGATCCGGGCGTGTCGAACCACGCACCGAAGGCGGCGCGGGACATAGAGCGTTCCTCGCGGAAGCGGCGGATTTTGGAACCGGCTAACGTCGTCATGGTGCGGCCTTACCCTCAAAGGGTAATTCGATGCAAGCGCAAATTCACCCGGCGCGGGTAAATGGTGTCCGGAGTGGGTGTGGCGGTTCAGCCGAGCTTAATCCGGCGGTGTGCGATAGCAGGCTTATCGTCTTAGGAGGCCAGCATGATCCGTCTCTTCCTCTTCGCATCGCTGGCCGCTTCCCCCGTGATGGCGCAGGAATCGGGTGGCGCTGACAGCAGTGCGCCGCCACAGCGGGTGCGCAGCGTGCTGCTCTATGGCGAGGAGTCCTGCCCAAAGCCCGACGGGCCGGACGAGGTGGTGATCTGTGCGCGCCCCGGCGACTCCCCGTTCCGCATTCCTAAGGTGCTGCGCAAGACCGAGCCGGGGCCGGAGGGAACGAGCTGGGTGCGCCGCGCCGAACTGGTGGATGAGGTCAACCGCGTTACCCTGCCGGGCAGCTGCAGCCCGATCGGCAGCTATGGCCAGAGCGGCTGCACGGTCCGGATGCTGCAGCAGTGGAAGGCGGAGATGAAGGCGAAGAAGGACGAGGAAGCGGCAATGCCGCGCGGTGCGGAACTCGACGACTAGTTATTGGCCGAAGCCGGGCTCCGCCGCTCGGCTCACGGCTTCGCGGGCCGCGGCGAACAGCGCACCGGCCTTCGCCTCGCACTCGCGCTGTTCATAGGCGGGGTCGCTGTCGGCGACGATGCCAGCACCGGCGGTGACGTGCATCGTTCCGTCCTTCACGATCGCGGTGCGCAGGACGATGCAGCTGTCCATCGATCCGTCGGGCGAAAAATAGCCGACACCGCCGGCATAGGGGCCGCGCTGGTCGCGTTCGAGCTCGGCGATGATCTCGCACGCGCGCACCTTTGGCGCGCCGCTGACGGTGCCGGCGGGGAAACCCGCGAACAGGGCATCGAGCGCATCGGCGTCGGGGCGCAGTTTGCCCACCACATTCGAGACGATGTGCATGACATGGCTGTAGAATTCGACGGTGTAGCTGTCGGTGACCGTCACCGATCCGGCCTGTGCCACCCGGCCGACATCGTTGCGGCCAAGGTCGAGCAGCATGAGGTGCTCCGCGCGCTCCTTGGCGTCGGCGAGCAGGCTGTCGCGGTTCGCCGTGTCCTCGGCCGCGCTCTTGCCGCGTGGGCGCGTCCCGGCGATCGGGCGGATCGTCACCTCATCGTCGCGGACGCGGACGAGAATTTCCGGGCTCGATCCGGTCAGCGCAAAGCCGGGCAGGTCGAGGAAATAGAGAAAGGGCGAGGGGTTCACGCGGCGGAGCGCACGGTAGAGCTCGATCGGCGGCAGCGCAAAAGGCGCGGTGAAGCGCTGGGCGAGGACGACCCGAAAGATGTCGCCGGCGGTGATGTAGTCCCGGGCGCGGTCGACCATGGCGGCATAGTCGCTGGGCGGCACGACTGGCTGCGGTACCACATCCGCCGGGTCGCCAGTGACGCGGGGCGGGAGCGGGGCGGCGGCGAGGCGGGCGGCGGTTGCCTCGATCCGCTCGGCAGCGGTGTCGATCTGCTGCTGGGGATCGCGCGCTGCGTCGGGCCAGATCGGTGATACGAGGAACAGCGAGTCCGCCAGCCGGTCAAAGATCAGAATGACGGTCGGACGCACGAAGATCATGTCGGGTAGGCCGAGCGCGTCGTTGGCGGCGCGGGGTAGCGTCTCCACCAACCCGATCGTCTCATAGCCGAAATAGCCGACCAAGCAGGCTAGCGCTCTTGGCAGCTCGGCCGGAACGTCGATGCGACACGATTGAACCAGCGCGCGGAACCCGTCGAGCGTCGCATCGCCCGCAGGGACGAATGCCTCGCGGTCGGTGAGCCAGTTCGGGTTGACCTCGGCAGCCTGGCCCTGCGCGCGGAAGACGAGATCGGGGGCAAGGCCGATCATGCTGTGGCGGCCGCGCACCGCGCCGCCCTCCACCGATTCCAGCAGAAAGTCGCCGCGGCCCGGTTCGATCAGCTTGAGCGCGGCGGCGACCGGGGTGTCGGTGTCCGCCAGTTGCCGCCGCCAGATCAGCGCCGGCCGACCAGCGGCAAGCTCCGCGCGGGCGGCATCGACCCCCTCAATCCCCCCGCGCATCGCGATCAATTGCCGCCCGTCGCCTGACCGCTCAGCTGCGCTTTGAGCGCGGCAATGGCGGCTTCGTTTCGCTTGACTTTCACCGCCTTGCGCGCGGCGGCGGCGAACTGTTCGACATATTCATTGCCGATCAGCTGGCCCAGCTGGCCGCGGGTCTGCCCGATCAGCGCGGCGTTCCCCTTGGCATTGCCCTCTTCGATATCGTCGAGCTGGACAATCCAGTATCCGCCCTGTTCAGGGGCGGGGATAGCCTTGGCCTTTTTCTCGGCCATGCTGAACATCAGCCGGACCGGCGGGGGCAGCTGGTCGCCCATCTGCGCGAGCTGACCGCGCGAGGCATCGAGCGGCTGGATCGCGGGCAGGTTGAGGCCGCTTTCCCTCATCGCCTGAGCGATCGGCATGCCCTTGCTCAGCTTGGCGACGATCGCATTGGCGGCCTTGCGCGCGCCGTCGAGCTGACGGCTGCGGACAAGGTCGTCGGCCACGGTCGGGCGGATTTCGGCGAGGGGGCGCGGGGCGGCGGCGACCACGCGGTCGGTTTTGACCAGCGCAAAGGCGCCTTCGCTGCCCAGTGCGACCAGCTGGGGATCGTCGGTCGGCTCCATCGAGAAACCGGCCTGGGCGATCTGGGCGAGCGTGGGGTCTGGCGCGGTTTCACCGCCGGCCGTGGCGCGACCATCGGGGAAGAGCGGGGCGCTGGTTTCGGCCTTCAGCTTCGATCCGGCGACCAGTTCGTCGAAGGTCGCGTTGCCGGCGATCTCGCTGTCGATCTTCGCGCGCACATCGGCCAGCGCCGTGGCAAGCTTGGTCTTGGCGATGGTTTCGGCGAGTTCGCCGCGGACCTGATCGAGCGACTTGCCGGCGACCTGTTCGATTCCCTCGACCCGGACGATGTGCCAACCGAGTTGCGAGCGGAGCGGACCGACCACCGCGCCCTGCGCACCGGCGAAGGCGGCGTTGGCGATGGCGGGGCTGGTTGCGCGGGCAAAGGCTTCCTTCTCGGCGTTGGGCACGGTCGACGCCTGCAGACCGGCCGCCTTGGCGGCGTCGGCCATCGACGTGCCGGCCTTGACCTTGGCTGCAATGCCCTTCGCCGCATTTTCGTCGGCGACGATGATCTGCGCCAGATTGCGGCGGGTGGTGGCGGCATATTGCGCCGCGTTTTTCTTATACTCCGCGGCGATTTCCGCCTCGGTCGCCTTGGCACCGGCCTCGAACTGGGCGGGGGTCACCACGGCGTAGCGGACCACGCGGCGTTCGGGCAGCGTGTAGCGGCCGACATTCTTCTTGTAATAGGCCTGAAGCTCCGCCTCGGTCGGCGGGTTGCCCGGAGCAATTGCGCCGATCGGCACATAGCCGACCGAACCCTTGCGCCGTTCCAGCATCAGCGAAGCATAAGGCAGCGCAAGTTCCGCCGGGACCGGGCCGGGGTTGGCGATCGGCGCCATCAGCCACTGCACCAGCGTTTCGCGGCGGATATCGCTGCGCACCTGTTCGGCGGTAATCCGCTGTTCCGACAGGAACTGGTCGAAGCGCTGCTGGCTGAACTTGCCGTCGAAGCCCTGGAATGCTGGGATCGACGCGATCTGTCCGTCGATCGCGGCGGGGGAGACGACCATGCCGTGCTCGGCGGCATATTCCTCCAGCGCCATGCCGTCGATCACCTGGTTCAGCACCTGATCGAACCCGCCGGTGCGGACAAACTGCGCCATGTCGAGCATCGGTTGTTGCTGACGGACACGCTCCAACGCATTGCGGAGGCGGTCCTGCATCTCCTGCTGGGTCAGCTTCTTGTCGCCGACCTGAACCAGCGCGCCGTTCGCCGAGGGGCCGCCGACGCCCAGATTCTGGACGTCCATCATCGCAAAGCCGACGCCGAGCGCCACCAGCAGCAGCAGGGCAACGATCTTGCCGGGGGTCGAGAAGATGATGCGGCGGAAATTGGTGAGCATGGATACCCGCTGAAATGGGAAGAATTGCGCCCGCTTTAGGGGGCGGGGGCACGGGCATCAAGCGACAACGGTAGCGGGACGCGGCAAGGTGCTTGTGCGGCCTTTCGCCGCAGCCTATCGGCCTGTCCAATAGTGGACAAAGGGGAAGCGGGATGCGGCGCAAGCTGGTGGCGGGCAATTGGAAGATGAACGGCGTCACCGACTCGCTGGGCGAGGTCGCGGCGATTGCCGAAGCTGCCGCCGCCAATCCGGGCGTCGATGTCGCGCTGTGCCCCCCGGCGACGCTGATCGCCTCGGCGGTGGTGGTTGCAGGCGGGATGCCGATTGGCGGGCAGGATTGCCATGAGAATGACAGCGGCGCGCATACCGGATGCATCTCTGCCCCGATGCTGAAGGACGCGGGCGCCACGCTGACCATTGTCGGGCATAGCGAGCGGCGGGCCGACCAGAACGAGACCAGCCATGACGCCTGGGCCAAGGCGGCGGCGGCGCATCGCCATGGCCTCAACGTCATCCTGTGCGTCGGCGAGACCGAGGCGGAGCGCAATGCCGGGCGCGCCGAGCGGGTGGTGCAGGCGCAGATCGAGAAATCGGTGCCCGAGGATGCGGACGGTAGCTGGTTCACGCTGGCCTATGAACCGCGCTGGGCGATCGGCACTGGGCGGACCCCGACGCTGGAGGAGATCGAGCTGATCCACGCCATCGCCCGCGCCAAGCTGGGCATGATGGTCGGGGCGGAGAAGGCCGAGGCGATCCGCATCCTGTATGGCGGGTCGGTAACCGGGGCCAATGCGGGCGAGATCCTGGCCGTGGACAATGTCGATGGCGCGCTGGTCGGCGGGGCGAGCCTGACTGCGGCGAAGTTCGTGCCGATCATTGAAGCGGCGGCGACGCTGTAGCCACGATGGCGGAGCTGCCGGAGACGCGGGGGCGGCGGATCGGGCGGTGGTCGCTCCCGATCTTCTATGCAGCGGCCGGCGTGGCGCATTTCCTGTTCACCGATGCGATGGTGCGGATCGTGCCGGCTTGGGTCCCGTGGGACGCGCGCGAGGTGGTGCTGACCACCGGTGCAGCTGAGCTGATCTGCGCCGCCGCGCTGCTGACCCGGCGGTGGCGGTTGGCGGCGGGCTGGGCGCTGGCACTCTATGCGCTGTGCGTGTGGCCGGCCAATGTGAAGCACGCGATGATCGACCTGGCGTGGCTGAGTGGGAGCGGGACGGGTCTGTCGGCGTGGTACCATGTGCCGCGATTGCTGGCGCAGCCGTTGATTGTTGCGTGGGCGTTATGGACGGTCGGCGCGGTGCGGGTGGAGCGGGGCGTGGCGGCGTCGCGAAACTGACGAAGTTCCGCGCAACGCGCTTCATTCTGTCAGTTTGCGATGGCGTTGCGGCAGTTCGGGCGGCTCGGCCAGCGCGGCCAGCGCCATGCGGAAATCGGGGCGGGTGATCGTGCCGATCTGACGCCCGCGATAGTAGCGCGGGCGCGTGACGCCATTGAGCGCGCGGTCCATCGCCATGCTGAACAGGCGGTCATAGCCCATCATCAACGCCGCATACCATGCACGGGCGAAGTTGGCCGCCTCGGGCCGCTCACGCAATTTGTAGGCGGTCTGGCGGCTCATCCCGACGGCTTTGCAGGCGCGGGTGACGGTGCCCATGACGGCGAGGGCATGGATGAAGTCGGTCTGACGCCGCGCAGTCCAGCCATCGGCGCGGCCGCAGGTTGGGGCGGGCGGGGTGGGTGAGTCGGTCATCCACCAGCTTATGTGCTGGGATGCGGGTTGTAGGAAAGGGGTTTGTTTTTTGTTTGTTCTTCGGCGCGCGGAGGAGACAGGCGCGGGTGGATCGTCGGCTTTGTGGCCTTAGGCGCGGCGCGCGTTTCGCCTTTGCGAAGAGTTCTTCATCCAGCCCTGCACCGCCTGTCTGTAGCGCATAACCCCGTCAAGGAAGGGTTGATCCGAAAGCGACCCGTCGTTTGAGATATAAGAGAACAAACTTGGGTCATAATGCGGGTCCAACCCAGCATGACAAGTATGGCAGAGTGTGATGAGGTTTGCAGGATCGGTAAGTCCGCCTCTTTCCCAAGGTCTTATGTGGTGCACGTGTAGGACTAGGTCTGTGTTGTCATCCGGATTGCGGCCGCAAATTCGACAGCGACGGCGATCCCTTTGAATAACCTGCATTCGGAGCTTGGGATTTGGGGCGCGTTTGAGCGCTGGCGTCGGAACCAGATTTTCATGAACGAACCCGATTGGGCCTAGCTGGTAACTACGCTCGGGCACCAGCCAATGTGGAGTGGCTTCTTCAGCGTATTTTCTCTCGATCAATCCGTTCCCGCCAGCAACCATAAACGCCAGAAGGCCCAGGTCGTCGAAAATATAATAGCACGGTTGGCCAATGCTTTTCCAGAGTTCGGCATGGGAGGCAGATACTACTCTAGCGGCGCGCAGTTCATATCGAGGATCATTCTCATCCCAGCCGACCCAGCGGCTATGCACAGCATTTTCCGGTTTACCTGAGGCGTCCGCGGTCAGCGTTACTGCGTAATACTCCAGCCCTATATCGTTAGGAGCGACACTCATTCTCTCAAGTCTAGCGCTTAGACTTGTGGACGCGTCTTCATGGCTGTCACGCTTTGTAAGGTTTACCATAACAGTAGCGATCAAGCCGCCCTCAAATCGCGCAACGGCAATTCCGACGTCTCAAGCGACGTCAGATCAAGGCGCTTCGATGCATGGTCGATGTCGATCCCCACAATCCCACCATCGGCGTCGAAATCGACGTTCACGGAGTCGCTGATCGCGCGGGTTTCGGCGCTGTCGGCGCTCGACAGTTCAATATAGAGACTGTCGGTTTCCGGATAATAATGGAGCTTCACGCGCCGGTCTCCTTGAAGTCGCGGTCGAAAAAGGCGTTGTGGACGGTTTCGCCATCTTCGAGGGTCACGACGCGCAGTATGTAGCGTGTGCCGTCGTCAGTCTCAACTCTGCCCCAGAACCGGATGCGGCCGTCCTCCTGATCGATCCTGGCGAGCGGGTTGGCGATGACGGCAGCGATCCATTCCGGGCGCAGATAGGGGCGCTTGCGCACGACCTGCTCCGAGAAATAGCGTGTGGTTTTCAACTTCTACCCCTCGCTTGAACCGCCCCGCATCCCGCCATATCATGCCAGCTTAGCGCCAAAGGTTATCCGATGGAATCCACCCGCCGCCTTGATATCGAACTGCCCGAAGATCTGGCCGATGCCGTTGAGGCGCGGGTCAGTGCGGGGGAGTATGCGAGTGTGAGTGAAGTCGTGGAGGAGAGTCTTCGCGCACTGGCGACGCGCGACGGCGATCCTGCGCGGATGGCGTGGGAGCGAGAGGAACTGGCGGCAGCATATGATGCGTGGAAGGCTGATCCCGCCGCGGTGATGACGGTCGATGAGCTGCGGCGGAAGCTGGCGGACGCGCGGCGCGCGCACGGATGAAGCGATACCGCATTGTGTTCGCGCCGCGTGTCTGGCGGCAACTGGATGCGTTGCGGACCTATGTGACGCAGGAGGCTTCGGCTGAGGTCGCCGATGGCTTAACGAACGATCTGATCGACCGATGCCTTACGCGCAGCGAGTTTGCGCATCGAGGGACGCCGCGCGACGACCTTCGGCTCGGATTGCGGACCATTCCGTTTCGGCGGCGGGCGACGATTGGTTATGTGGTGTCGGGGGATGATGT
Organism: Sphingomonas bacterium; assembly: GCA_030149245.1. Lineage (GTDB taxonomy): Bacteria > Pseudomonadota > Alphaproteobacteria > Sphingomonadales > Sphingomonadaceae > Sphingomonas. The sequence continues at coordinate 961 of JASBRX010000047.1, read as the reverse complement.
GGTGATCCTGACCATCGCCTATGCCGGGCAGGATCTGGCGGGGATGTTGCGGGGGGATTAGGCGGTTGGCTCTGCCGAGTGTCCTCCACTCCAACCCCTCCTCTGAAGAGGAGGGGCTTTTCTAGGCGTCGTTGCTGACGAAGCTGTCCATCACCCGCTTCCGCCCGGCAGTCTCGAACTCGATCTCGAGCTTGTTGCCTTCGATCTCGACGATTTCGCCATATCCGAATTTCTGGTGGAAGACGCGCATCCCTAGCGACAGGTCGTCGCGGCCCTTGTTGCCGAGGCTGACTGCGCTCCCGCGGCTCTCCACTACGCGCTTGGGGGCGGTGGTGAAGGTTGAGCTGGGGGCGGCGGCGCGTTGCCAGCCGGGGCCGCGGCCGGTGCCGCGGCCGACATGGGCGAAGGGGTCGGTGTGTTCGCTCCAGTTGGCGCGCCAGAGTGAGGCGCCGCCGGAGAGGGTGCTTTCCTCGTCGATATGTTCCTTGGGCAGCTCGCCGACGAAGCGGCTGGGGATGCTGCTGGTCCATTGGCCGTAGATGCGGCGGTTGGCGGCGTGGAGGATGGTTGCCTGGCGGCGCGCGCGCGTGATCGCGACATAAGCGAGGCGGCGTTCCTCCTCCAAGGACGCGAGGCCGCCTTCGTCGAGCGAGCGCTGGCTGGGGAACAGGCCTTCCTCCCAGCCGGCGAGGAAGACGGTGTCGAATTCCAGACCCTTGGCCGCGTGGATGGTCATGATCGTGACCTTGGGCTCGTCGGCATTGCCGTCATTGTCCATGACGAGGGAGACGTGTTCGAGGAACGCGCCGAGCGTTTCATATTCCTCCATCGCGCGGACGAGTTCGGAGAGGTTTTCGAGGCGGCCCGCGGCCTCGGCGCTGCGGTCGGCCTGGAGCATCGCGGTATAGCCCGACTCGTCGAGGATGAGCTGGGTCAGTTCGGGGTGCGACAGCTCGTTCGC
>JASBRX010000046.1 GCA_030149245.1 Sphingomonas bacterium | reverse complement strand
CTGCTCGCCGGGATTAAGCGGCTCGCGACCAATGTCGGGCGGATGCCCGGGGTGCCCGAAGACAACTTGCCGCAGGTTCGGGTCGGGTTTGAATCGACGCCGGTGACGCTCAACGATCCGGCGCTGACCGCGCGGGTGCGCGGGGCGTTCACCAAGGCGTTTGGCAAGGACATCCTCAAGACCGAACCGCGCGAGAGCATGGGGGCGGAGGATTTCGCCTATTTCATCGAGCAGAAGCTGGGCGTGCCGGGGGCCTATTTCGTGGTCGGGGGGACGCCGCAGGCCGAGCTGGATGCGGCCAAGCGCGGCGAGAAGACGCTGCCCGCGCACCATTCGCCGTTCTTCAAGGTCGAGCCTAAGCCGTCGGTGACGCTGGGCACGACGGCGATGACGGTGGCGGTGCTGGATTTGCTGAAGAAATAGTCGCCTTCAGGCGGCATCCAGCACTTCGCGAACCTTCATTGCGAGCTGCTGCACGGTGAACGGCTTGGCGATGAACGCCACGTCATGATCGAGCATGCCGTTATGAACGATCGCGTTGCGCGTGTAGCCGGTGGTGTAGAGTATCTTGAGCTCCGGCCGCTGTTCGCGCGCGCGGTCGGACAGCACGCGCCCGTTCATGTCGGGCATGACGATGTCGGTGAACAACAGGTCGATGCGTGGCTGGATCGTCAGCACGGTCAGCGCCTGATTGGCGTCCGCCGCCTGCACCACGACATAGCCGAGTTCGCGCAGCGTATCGACCGACATGTGGCGGACGCGTTCCTCATCCTCGACAACCAGGATGACCTCTTCGCCCCGCGCGCGCGGCAGGTCGACCGGATCACCTTCACCTGTCGCGCTGGTGTCGGCATCGCCGAAATGGCGCGGGATATAGAGCTTCACCGTCGTGCCGACGCCGGGCTCCGAATAGATTTTCACATGGCCGCCGGATTGCTTGACGAAGCCGTAGACCTGACTGAGCCCCAGCCCGGTCCCCTTCCCCACGCCCTTGGTCGTGTAGAAGGGATCGAAGGCGCGTTCGATCACCTCGGGCGGCATGCCCGTGCCGGTGTCGGTGACCGACACCATGACATATTGGCCCGGCGTCACTTCGTTGTGCGCGGCGGCATAGCAATCGTCGAGATGGGTGCAGGCGGTTTCGATGGTCAGGCGACCGCCATCGGGCATTGCGTCGCGCGCGTTGACGCACAGGTTGAGCACCGCATTTTCAAGCTGGGGCCCGTCGATAAAGGCTGACCAGAGGCCGCCCGCGAGCACCGTTTCGACCCGGATATTCTCGCCAATCGTCCGCCGCAGCAGTTCGGACATGCCACCGACCAGCTTGTTGGCGTCGACCGCCTTGGGCGCAAGCGGTTGCTGGCGCGAAAAGGCCAGCAACCGCTGAGTCAGCTGGGCGGCGCGTTCGGCCCCCTCCATGGCGTTGTCGAGATTATGGCGCGCGCGCTCCGGGTCGCTGGCCAGCCGTCGCCGCGCCATATCGAGGCTGCCGATCACGATTGCGAGCATGTTGTTGAAATCATGCGCGACGCCGCCGGTGAGCTGGCCGATCGATTCCAGCTTCTGCATCTGCCGGACCTTGGCTTCGGCCTCGGCGCGGGTTGCGGCCTCTTCGGTCAGCTGCTGGTTCGCGGCGAGCAGCGCATTGCCCGCGTCAAGTGCGGCGCGCGCCCGGCGGCGCGCATCGCGGGTTGCGAACCAGGCCAGCGCGAACACGGCGCCGGCACTTACCAGCAGCCAGGCGGTCAGCCAGTTCGACCAGCTGGCCAGTGCAGCGACCCGCTCCGTCAACAGGCGCGATTCCCTCGCCTTCATCGCGTCGATCAGCGCGCGGCACCGGTCCATCAGTCGCTTGCCGATGCCGACCCGCACCGCCTCCGACGCGCGGTCGAACTGATCGGTCCGGGCCAGCTCAAGGCCGATGGTCAGGCGATCGATCCGGGCGCGGGCGCATTGCGCCAACTGGACCGCCGCGCGGGCCTGGACCGGGTTGTCTGCGACGAGGCTGGAGAGGGTCACCAGATCGCCGTCCAACCGACGGCGACCGTCGAAATAGGGCTGAAGATAGACCGGATCGCGGGTCACCAGATAGCCGCGTTGGCCGGTTTCGGCATCCTGCAGCCGCGCGCGAACCGTGCTCAGCTGCTCCTGCAACTGCAGCGTGTGGGTGACCCATTGCTGCGCGTCGCGCTGCTCGCGAAACAGCCACAAGGTGCCAAGGATCGCCGTGACGACAAGGGCGAAGCCAAGGATCAGCGCGATCAGGCCGCGATCGGTTCGGGTCGTCTCCATCGTGACGGCCATACGCAAAAAGACGGGCGCGGCAAGCCGCCGCGCCCATCATTATTGCTGTAACTGGTTCAGTTCAGGCGCGAAAGACCGGCGATCGTCTGATCGACCAGTGCCTTGTCGGCGCTGGCATCGTGCTTCTGCGCGATGATCGCACCGGCGGCCTTGGTCGCCGCTTCGGCAGCCGTGGCGCGGACCTGATCGAGTGCCACGCGCTCGGCGGCGGCGATCTTGTCCTCCGCCATCTTGGTGCGGCGGCGGATCAGATCCTCGGCATCGGCCTTGGCCTTGACCAGCAGCGCCTGCGCCTCCTCATCGGCATGGGCGACCATGGCGGCGGCCTCCTGCTCGACATTGGTGAGCTTGCGCGCATATTCGTCGCGCAGCGCTTCGGCTTCGGCACGCAGCTGATTGGCTTCCTCAAGCCGGGTGCGGATCGCCGCGATCTGCTTGTCGAGCATGCCGCCGATGGCCGACGGCACCTTCTTCCACACGACGATCAGGATCAGCGCCAGCATCGCCAGACCGACCCACATGGTCGCGTCGATGCCGAACACGGCCGGAGCCGCGTGATGCGTTTCACCCGCTGCCTCGGTGCCGGCATGGGGGACGCCCATGCCTTCGCCCTTGGACGCTTCGGCCAGATTCTGCGCGACCGGATCGGTCGCCGTGCTCGCGGTCACTTGTGCTGCCTCAGCCATGGAGTGCTGCCTTCACTGCCTGAGCCGCTTCGGCCGGGCTGACGGTCACGCCCGACAGACGCGCAACGATGTCACGCGCGGCATCGGTGGCGACCGATTCGATTTCACCCGCAGCGGCGGCGCTGGCCTCCGCGATCCGGGCTTCGGCCGCAGCGACGCGACCCTCGATCTCGGCATTGGCGGCCGCGAGTGCGGCGTCGCTTTCCGCCTGACCGGCGGCGCGGGCCTCGGCCAGACGCTTGCGGGCAGCTTCGCGCGCCGCATTTTCCTGAGCGCGCCAGGTCTCTTCGGCCTGATCGGCCGCCATGCGTGCCGCTTCCGCAGCCGCAAGGTCGTCCGCAACCGACTTGTCGCGCGCATCCATCGTGCCCGACACCTTGGGCAGAATGCCCAGGCCGACGATCACGAAGGTGAGCCCGAAGGTCAGCAGCAGCCAGAAGATCTGCGACGCATAGGTCGCTGCGACTTGTTCGATCTGGGGCATTGGTCCGTCCTCTCGCGGTCCGTCCTCAAGTCCGCCCCGCGCACCAACGCGCAGGGCGGGAGAGACTTCAGGCGACGAAGATCAGCAGCACCGCCACGACGAACGCGAGCAGGCCGAGAAGTTCGGCAGCCGCGAAGCCGATGAACATGTTGCCCTGCTGGCTGGCAGCCGCGCCCGGATTGCGCAGTGCGCCCTGAAGGAACGCTGCGAAGACGTTACCCACGCCCAGCGCCGCGAGGCCAGCACCGATCGCCGCGAGACCGGCGCCGAGCAGCTTGAATGCTTCTGCTTCCATTGAAATCACTCCTTAGAAAATCAGGTCTTGGTGGGAAAAAACTCAGTGATGATCGTGCAGATGCACCGCGTCGTTGATGTACAGCGACGTGAGCAGCGCAAACACATAGGCCTGGACGCCGGCGACCAGGATCTCGAGGGCCGAGACGCCGAGCATCAGCGCGAAGCTGGGCACGCCGACCAGCAGGCCCCAGCCCGCGCCGGCATTGGCCGAATTGATGATGAAGCCGGCCAGCACCTTGAGCAGGATGTGGCCCGCGGTCATTGCGACGAACAGTCGCAGCGCCAGGCTGAACGGGCGGACCATGAACGAGACGAACTCGATCGGCGCCACGAGGATCAGCACGGGGATCGGCGTCCCCTTGGGCACGAACAGCGAGAAGAAGCGCAGACCATGCTTCGCAAAGCCAACGACGAGGACGATCGAGAAGGACAGGATCGCCAGCACGCCGGTCACGGTGAAGTGGCTGGTCGCGGTGAACGGATGCACGCCGGGGATCGCGCCGAACGGCAGCAGGCCGATGACGTTGGCAAACAGGATGAACATGAACAGCGAGAAGACATAGGGGAGGAACTTGCGCCCCTCATGCCCGATATTCGCCTTCAGCAGATTGTCGATGAAGCCGGTGAAGCCTTCGACCGCCATCTGCCAGCGACCCGGAATCACTTCGCGCTTCATGCCGCCCAGCATGAAAACCCACAGCGCGACGGCGGCGATCGCCATCCACAGCGCGCTGTTGGTGAAGGCGATCTGTTGCCCGCCGATGGTGAACATGTCGGCAATCGACGTCACCTCGAACTGGTGCATCGGATCGATCTTGCCTGCTTCTTCAGCCACGCCCGTTTCCCATGTAACGCAAGCGCCCGAAAGTCACTTCGAGCGCTGGTTCGAAATCCTGATGATGTTCCTGAACGCGCTGACGATGCCAAGGGCAAGCAGCGTGAGCAGGAGCCATGGCGAGGTTCCCAGGAACCGATCGAGCACCCACCCGATCAGCGCCCCCCCGACCATTCCTCCGATCAGCTCGGCGAGGACGCGGTTGCCCATGCGATAATCACGATCGCCGGCCTGCTGCCCCTCGCCCCGCCGATCCGCCTCTTCGGATTTTGCCCGCGCCAGCCGCTCGTTGAGCGAAGTGATGCGGCCATCCTCCTTGAGGGGGTCCAGTCCGGGCTCGTTCTCGGTCATTTCGTCTCTCCCACCTGTCAGATACCAGGGCGAAACGCATGGGCCGAGCGGCGAGCCCGCCAAGGCACGCGCGCTTTAGAAAGGGGGGCATCCCGAGTCAACCGCGGTGCAACATTGTTGCAACCCATTCCTCCCCCAGCTCGCTGGGGGAGGTGGCGACGCGTAGCGCTGACGGAGGGGCCGCCCCGCAGAGGGCGGAATTTTGCCGAGCTGTGTTCGGCCGTCTACGCGGCCGCCCCTCCACCACCCGCTGCGCGGGCGGTCCCCCTCCCCTGCTGCGCAGGGGAGGAATTGATCCTTGCGCCCCTTCCCCACCCTCCCCTCTGCCGCTAGGCTCCTCTTATGGGGGACGGCGGCGAGGCGATTACCGATGGGACCGGGCATCGCGCGCGGCTGCGGGCGCGGTTGCTGGCCGATGCCGACGGGCTGATGGACCATGAACTGGTCGAATATCTGCTGACGCTCGCGATTCCGCGGCGCGATACCAAGCCACTGGCCAAGGCATTGCTGCACCAGTTCGGGGGGATTGCGGGGCTGCTGACGGCGGACTCGGAAGCGATCGCGCGGGTGCCGGGGATGGGCGAGACCAGCGCCGCCGCGATCAAGATCGCCCATGCCGCCGCACTGCGGCTGTTAAAGAGCGAGGTCGCGGCGCGGCCGATCCTGTCGAACTGGCAGGCGCTGCTCGATTATCTGCGCGCCGATATGGCGCATCATGTGATCGAGCGGGTGCGGGTGCTGCATCTGAACAGCCGCAACATGCTGATCCGCGACGAATTGATGCAAGAGGGGTCGGTGGACGAGGCGCCGGTCTATGTCCGCGAAGTGATCCGCCGCGCGATCGACCTTGGCTCGACCGCGATCATATTGGTGCACAATCATCCGAGCGGCGATCCCAGCCCAAGCCGGGCGGATATCGAACTGACGCGCAATATCGTCGAAGCGGGCAAGCGACTGGGGATTGCGGTGCACGACCATATCGTCATCGGCACCGGCGGGCATGTCAGTCTGCGCGCGCAGGGATTGATGTAAGCATGCACGAAAACGGCCGCCGGAGCGAACTCCGGCGGCCGGTGGACGGGCGCGATGCGGTCCGCCCGTCCGGGGAGGCTTGGTTACGACGCCCCGGCGGGGGTGAGGAACGTCTTGAGTTCGGCGACCGTCACGCCGCCCGATTTATCGGCATCGGCCGTGGCGTGGGCGTTGGTCAGCCACTGCTTTTCCGCAGCGGCTTCCCCGGTGAAGCCGGGCTCGGTCGCCGAGCGCAGCGCGACCATCCAGGCACTGAATTCCTCTGGCTTGAGGCTGCCATCGGCATCCTTGTCATAGGTCGGAAAGCCCTGATCGACGATCTGCGCGATCTGAGTCGCGGTTGCGGGCTGTGGCGCGGACTGGGTGGTCTGTGCCTGGGCCTGCGGTTCCGGGGTGGGAGTGGGCGTCGGGGTCGGGGCCGGAGTTGGCGTCGCTTCCGGCGTCACCTCTGCTTCGGGCTGGGTCGCCGGAGCCGGAGCCTCCTGCGGGACCGGTTCGGTGGTTTCGGTCGGCGCCGGCTGCTGCTGCGGCGGCGGAGTCTGCTGCTGCGGCATGTCCTGAGCGAATGCAGGCGCAGAGATGGCGACCGCGCTGGCAAGAAGGATAGATTTCAACATGTCATTTCTCCAGTCATTTCATCGAATGAAACAGATGACGCCGCATGTTTATTTGCGGTTCATGTGACAGGAGAACGCGTTGCATATTTGTCACGTTCCACAATATTATTTCAAGGTGCACGACTAGCCTGCGATGTAGCTCGATTCACCCCGATACTGTGCATGAATTGCGACGAAGTGAGTGGAACACTTCAACATGGCACCGTTTGCCGCGCCGCCGGGGCTTTGCTAGGGGCGCCGCGTCCCACGAAAGGCTTAGCTATGGTCCCCCGCTATTCCCGCCCCGCCATGACCGCGATCTGGTCGCCCGAAACCCGCTTTGGCATCTGGTTCGAGATCGAGGCGCACGCGACCGAGAAGCTGGGCGAGCTGGGCGTGGTGCCCGAATCGGCCGCCAAGGCGCTGTGGGACTGGTGGGCGACCAACCCGACGATCGACGTCGCGGCGATCGACGCGATCGAGGCGGTGACCAAGCATGACGTGATCGCGTTCCTGACCTGGGTCGCGGAGAATGTCGGCGACGAAGCGCGCTTCATGCATCAGGGGATGACGTCGAGCGACGTGCTCGACACCTGTCTGGCGGTGCAGCTGACGCGCGCGGCGGACATCCTGCTCGACGACCTCGACCAGCTGCTTGGCGTTCTCAAGCGCCGCGCCTATGAGCACAAGCTGACCCCGACGATCGGGCGCAGCCATGGCATCCATGCCGAGCCGGTGACGTTTGGGCTCAAGCTGGCCGAGGCCTATGCCGAGTTCAGCCGCTGCAAGACGCGCCTGATTGCGGCACGCGCGGACATTGCGACCTGCGCGATTTCGGGCGCGGTCGGCACCTTTGCCAATATCGACCCGCGCGTGGAGCAGCATGTCGCCGACAAGCTCGGCCTCGCGGTCGAGCCGGTGTCGACACAGGTGATCCCGCGTGATCGTCATGCGATGTTCTTCGCGACGCTGGGCGTGATCGCCAGCTCGATCGAGCGGCTCGCGGTCGAGGTCCGGCATCTGCAGCGCACCGAAGTGCTGGAGGCGGAGGAGTATTTCTCGCCGGGGCAGAAGGGCAGCTCGGCAATGCCGCACAAGCGCAACCCGGTGCTGACCGAGAACCTCACCGGCCTTGCCCGCATGGTCCGCGCCGCCGTCATCCCGGCGATGGAGAATGTGGCGCTGTGGCATGAGCGCGACATCAGCCACTCGTCGGTCGAGCGTTATATCGGGCCGGACGCGACGATCACGCTCGACTTCGCGCTCGCGCGGCTGACCGGGGTGATCGACAAGCTGCTGGTGTACCCGGCGCGGATGCAGAAGAATCTGGATCGCATGGGCGGCCTCGTCCATTCGCAGCGCGTGCTGCTGGCGCTGACCCAGGCGGGAGTGAGCCGCGAGGACAGCTATCGCCTGGTCCAGCGCAACGCGATGAAGGTGTGGGAGAGCGACGGGGAGCTGTCGCTGCTCGAACTGCTCAAGGCGGATGAAGAGGTCACCGCTGCGCTGTCGCCGCAACAGATCGAGGAGAAGTTCGACCTCGACTATCATTTCAAGTCGGTCGATACCATTTTCGAACGGGTGTTCGCCGATTGACGCGGCTGCGTCATGATGTGACACTAATGTGACATATCGGGAGTTGGCGTGATGGCGAAGGCAGAGAAAACGGCCAAGACGAAGAAGAGCAAGGCGACAAAGGCGGCAAAAACCGAGAAGGCGCCGAAGCTGCCCAAAACCGTTGCCGGGATCGAACTGCCCAAGGAATTGCGGGAGCAGGGTGCCAAGCTGCTCGAACTGACCAAGCATCCGCTGGTCGCCGATATCGTTGCGGCTGGACTGGTCGCGCTGGCCGGGAATGTCCGCAAGAAGGCGGCGGATGCGCAGGCGGCGGCAACCCCTGCCCCCGCTGCTGCCGATGCACCCAAGGCTTCGGGGATGGATGACTTCGCCAAGACGGCGTCGTCGCTGGCCACGCTGATCGCGGCGCGGGCGGCAGAGAAGATTACGGCTAAGCTGAGTGGGGAGAAGCCGCCCGAGGCTCCGGTCGCGGAGGCTGCGCCTGCCGCGCCGAAGAAGGCCGCTGCGCCGAAGAAGCCGGCGGTCGCGAAGAAACCGGCAGCCAAGGCTGCGCCCGCGAAGAAGGCAGCCGCTGCCAAGCCCGCTACGATGAAGGCTGCGACTGCGGCCAAGGCCCCCGCCAAGCCGCGTGCACCGCGCAAGCCGGCGAGCTGAAAATCTTTTCCCCTCCCTGAAAGGGAGGGGCTAGGGGTGGGTCAGTGGCAAGCGAGGCTCGATGCCTCGCTTGCCGCCCTTTTGTCGGGCGGTCGGATTGGGTGTTTTAAGCGCGCAGACGCGCGCACCCACCCCCGCCCCCTCCCTTGCAGGGAGGGGAGATTGGTTAGGCGAATACCTCCGCCAGAAACCGCGTCATCGCGGCCCAGCTGCGGCGGTCGGCGTTGGCGTCGTAGCCGAAGCCGGGGCGGGTCGACGTCTTCAGGCTGGCATCGGTGAAGGCGTGTCCTGCCCCGCCAAACCCGAGCAGCTGCCAGTCCGCGCCCGCCGCGGTCAGTTCGGCGGCGAGGCCCGTCACCGCCTCGGGCGGGGCGAGCGGATCGTCCCAGCCATGGCAGATCAGCAGCGTTGCCTTGATCGGGGTCGGGTAGTCATAGCCCGGCGGGTCGAAGATGCCGTGGAAGGCGACCACGCCCAGCACATCAGCGCCCGTCCGGGCGAGATCGATCACCGCCTTGCCGCCGAAGCAATAGCCGATGGCGGCGGTGCGGGTCGCGTCGACCTGGGGCAGCGTGTGGAGCGCGGCGAGGCTTGCCAGCAGCCGGTCGCGCAGCAGCGGACGATCGGCGTTGAGCGGGTCCATATACAGTGCCGGGTTCGGCGATTCGCGGGTGGTGCGCTTGCCCTGTCCGTAGAGGTCGGCGACCAGGCCGACATAGCCGAGCGCCGCGATCCGCTCGGCGGTCACGCGATCCTGTTCCTTTTCGCCCAGCACATTGGGGACGATCAGCACGCCGGGGCGCGGATCGGCCCAGTCGGCGTCAACCACCGCGACGCCCTCGAACGGCCCGCCGGTGCCGTCATAGATAATGGTCTGTCGCTGGATCATGTCGCGCCTCCGTTCGCCCGGATGAAAGGTCGCTTTGCACCTAGGAAGAAGAACAGGGCTTCGACAAGCTCAGCCTGAGCGGTAAGGGGCGTGCGACATTAGAAGGAGGTCCCATGCCCACGCTCGTCCTGATCCGCCACGGCCAGTCGTCCTGGAATCTGGAAAACCGTTTCACCGGATGGTGGGACGTCGACCTGACCGAGCAGGGCGTGCGCGAGGCGTGGGCGGCGGGCGAGCTGATGCGCGACAAGGGGCTCGACTTCGACATGACCTATACCAGCTTCCAGAGCCGGGCGATCAAGACACTCAACCTGGCGCTGGAGGCGATGGGGCGGCTGTGGCTGCCGACCGAGAAAAGCTGGAAGCTGAATGAGCGCCATTATGGCGGGCTGACCGGGCTCGACAAGGCGGAGACGGCGGCGAAGCACGGCGACGAACAGGTCAAGATCTGGCGCCGCAGCTTCGACATCCCGCCCCCGCTGCCCGAGGAAGGGTCGCCCTGGGACCTGGCCAAGGACGCGCGCTACAAGGGCATCCCGATCCCGCAGACCGAGAGTCTGAAGGACACGATCGCGCGCGTGCTGCCCTATTGGGAAGAGCGCATCGCGCCGGACCTGCGCGCGGGCAAGCGCGTGCTGATCGCGGCGCATGGCAACTCGCTGCGCGCGCTGGTCAAGCATCTGTCGGGGATTTCGGACGCGGACATCGCGAGCCTTGAAATCCCGACCGGGCAGCCGATCGTGTACGAGCTGGCGGATGATCTGACCGCGACGGATCGGTATTATTTGAACGAGCGTTAAAGCCAATTCCTCCCCTGAGCTTGCTCAGGGGAGGTGGCAGCACGCAGTGCTGACGGAGGGGCCGCCGTCGTCAGACGGCGGGATTTTGCCGAGCTGCTCACGGCCGTCTGCGCGGCCGCCCCTCCACCGCCTTCGGCGGTCCCCCTCCCCTGCTGCGCAGGGGAGGAATTGGCTCAGTTCAGCTTGTGCGCCAGGCTGACTTCGGCGTTCATCAGTTTCGATACCGGGCAGTTCTTCTTAGCCTCGTCGGCAAGGTCGGCGAACTGGTCGGGGTCGATGCCCGGCACGGTGGCTTCGAGCGTCAGGTCGGAGCGGGTGATGGTGAAGCCGCCATCCTTCTGCTCCAGCTTGACCGCCGCCTTGGTCTCCAGCGTCCCTTCGCTGAACCCTGCGCGGGCGAGCGCGAAGCTCAATGCCATGGTGAAGCAGCCGGCATGGGCGGCGGCGATCAGCTCCTCAGGGTTGGTACCGGGCTCTTCCTCGAACCGCGTGTTGAAGCCGTAAAACTGGTCGGTCAGCACGCCGGACTGGGTGGTGATCGCCCCCTTCCCCTCCTTGCCGAAACCGGAATAGCGGGCAGTGGCGGTGCGGATGGTCATCGGCATGTCTCCTGATCGGTGGCGATCCCGGTGCGGGGTCACGAATCGTGTATCGAGCGCTGCTGCAACGATATCATGACGGCCACGTTCCCGCATTCTTCCCACAAGCCGACCGGCGATGTAGAGAAGCCGCCGACACGATGACCACGCCGACGATCTTTTCCCGACCCTTCTTCGAACAGAAGAGCCGCGCCTTCTGGATGCTGCAGGGCGCGGGCTGGGGCGGCTATCTGCTGCTGCGCGCGGTTTCGAACTTTTCCAACCGCAGCTTCAGCTTCGAGGATCTGATCCGCGTCACGATCGAGGCGATCGTGGGCTATTGCCTGACGCTGCTGCTGTCGGCGCTCTATGGCTATTATCGGCGGCTGCCACGCATCACTGGCGTGCTCGCGTCGATCGCGACGCTGGCGGCGGCGACCCTGGTCTATGCCGTGCTCAACGCCTTTACCGTGTCGGTGATGCGCGGCGATCCGGGGATCGAGCTGGTGCTGATTCTGGGCAGCCTGTTCCTCAACTTCACCGTGCTGGCGGGATGGTCGGCGCTGTATTTCGGGATCAACTTCTATCTGATCGTCGAGGATCAGATCGACCGGATGCAGGTGCTGGAGAATCAGGCGAGCTCGGCGCAGCTGGCGATGCTGCGCTATCAGCTCAACCCGCATTTCCTGTTCAACACGCTCAATTCGATCTCGACTTTGGTGCTGCTCAAGCAGACCGACCGGGCGAATGCGATGCTGGCGCGACTATCCAATTTCCTGCGCTACACGCTGGCGAACGAGCCGACCGCGCATGTCACGCTGGCGCAGGAGATCGAGACGCTGAAACTCTATCTCGAGATCGAGAAGATGCGCTTCGACACGCGCCTCAAGCCCGAATTCGACATCGACCCGCGCACGGCGAAGGCGCGGCTGCCCTCGCTGCTGCTGCAGCCGCTGGTCGAGAATGCGATCAAATATGCCGTGACCCCGCAGGAAGAAGGCGCCGAAATCCGCGTTTCGGCTCGGCTCAACGGCGAACGGGTGCAGATCACCGTATCCGACAGCGGGCCGGGATTGATCGAAGGCAAGAACCGGCCAAGCCTTTCAACCGGGGTTGGGCTCACCAATATCCGGGAACGGCTGGCTCAGACATTTGGCGCGGAGCATCGCTTTTCGACGCATTCGGACCCCGGCCGCGGGTTTCGCGTTGAGATTGAAATTCCGTTCCAGGTCGAGGAACAGTCCCGCGAGGCAGCGTGATCGGAACCGAAGCGTAACCATATTGTTGAAGGATCAAAGGCAGGGGTTGTGGGGCGTCGGGCCGGGGGCATCGGAACGACGCGTTTTTGAGTAGAGAGAGATATGACAATCCGCACCATCCTGGTCGATGACGAACCACTGGCCATTCAGGGCCTCGAGCTGCGGCTGCAGGCGCATGAGGATGTCGAGATCATCGACAAATGCCAGAATGGCCGCGAAGCAATCCGGTCGATCAAGACGCACAAGCCCGATCTGGTCTTTCTCGACATCCAGATGCCCGGGTTCGACGGCTTTTCGGTCGTGCAGGGGCTGATGGAGGTCGAACCGCCGCTGTTCGTGTTCGTCACCGCCTATAGCGACCATGCGATCCGCGCGTTCGAGGCGAATGCGATGGATTATCTGATGAAGCCGGTCGATGAAGGGCGTTTGGCCGACACGCTGGAGCGCGTGCGCCAGCGGCTGACCGAAAAGCGCGGCGTTGAAGAGGTCGAGAAACTCAAGGAAGTGCTGGCCGAGGTCGCGCCGGAGGCGGCCGAGGAGCTCGCCGCGAGCGATGCCGACGTCTCGTCCAGCCGTTACGAGAAGCTGATCAACATCAAGGATCGCGGGCAGATTTTCCGCGTCGATGTCGACACGATCGAAGTGGTCGAGGCCGCTGGCGATTATATGTGCATCAAGACCGCGGACAACACGCTGGTGCTGCGCGAGACGATGAAGGATCTGGAAAAGCGGCTCGATCCGCGGCGGTTCCAGCGCGTGCACCGCTCGACCATCGTCAACCTCGATCAGGTCAAGCAGGTCAAGCCGCACACCAATGGCGAATGCTTCCTGGTGCTCGATTCGGGATCGCAGGTGAAGGTGAGCCGCAGCTATCGCGACGTGGTGGCGCGGTTCGTTCACTGATAATTTGATTGCAATAATCGGGATTGTTCCACTTTCGTTCCAGCCCTATCACGGGCGGAACGAGGGAGGATGTCCATGAGCCGATTCGCTGAATTCGACGCGCTGCATGTGCCGGGCGCACCGCTGGTGCTGGTCAATGTGTGGGATGCCGGGTCCGCCAGGGCCGTTGCGGCTGCTGGGGCGAAGGCGATCGCGACCGGCAGCGCATCGGTTGCCGCCGCCAGCGGGTTCAGCGACGCCGAATCGCTCCCGCTCGACCTCGCCGTCGCCAATGCGCGGCGGATCGTCGGGGCGGTCGATCTGCCGGTGTCGATCGATTTCGAGGGCGGCTATGCGGTCGCGCCCGATGCGGTCGCATCGAACGTCGCGCTGCTCGCGGCAACTGGGGCGATCGGCTGTAACTTCGAGGATCAGGTAATCGGCGGCTCCGGGATGCACGCGCCCGAGGTGCAGGCCGCGCGCATCGCCGCGATTCGCGCCGCGACCGGGCCGGACTTCTTCATCAACGCCCGCACCGATCTCTTCCTGCAGGCGGCGCCGGAAACGCATGATGCGGCCAAGGTCGACGCCGCCATCGCCCGCGCGCATGCCTATGCGGCGGCGGGGGCGAGCGGTTTCTTCGTGCCGGGGCTGGCCGATCTCGACCTGTTGGCGCGGGTGTGCCGCGAATCGCCGTTGCCGGTGAACTTCATGGCGTTTCCGGGCGCGCCGGATGCCGCCGCGGTGGCTGCGACGGGGGTGGCGCGGATCAGCCACGGGCCGTTCCCGTTCCGCGCGGCGATGCGTGCGGTGGAAGAGGCGGCGGGGGCGGTGTTGGGTTAGGGTCAATTCTCCCCTGTAAGGGGAGGTGGCGCGCGCAGCGCGACGGAGGGGTGTCCCCCTCCCGATAGCGCGTCACCCCTCCGTCATGCCTGCGGCATGCCACCTCCCCTTACAGGGGAGGATTTGATTACGCCTCGGCCTCGCCTTCGCCCTCACCCACAGCCGGGCTCTCGAACCATGCCTCGACCGGGCCGGACAGCTTGATCGTCAGCGGGTTGCCCTTGCGGTCCATGGTCTTGCCGACCTGGACGCGGATCCAGTTTTCGGAGATGCAATATTCCTCGACATCGCGGCGCTCGACGCCCTTGAAACGGATGCCGATGCCGCGCTGAAGCAGCGCCTGGTCGAAATAGGGGCTCTTCGGGTTGACCGAGAGCCGGTCGGGAGGAGTGTCGCTCATGGCGCGCGCCTCTAACCCGAAATGCGCGCAAACAAAAGCGGCGCGAAACCGGAGTTTCGCGCCGCCCTGCGATTGCGCCGCTTAGCGGCAGTAGCGCACCTTCACGCGGTGACCCAGATAGGGGTCGTAGACGCGGCGGACGGTGCAGCCGCGCCAGTTGCGGCGCTCATAATCGCGGTAATAATGGCTCTGCGGCGGGTAATAGCCGCGCTGGCGATAGTAGCCGTCATACCGGTCATAGCTGCGGTCGTAGCGGTCATACCGGTCATAGCGGTCGCGGTTCGAGCTAGCGATCGCGGCGCCGATCACGACCCCGGCAATGCCGGCGGCGATGGCGGTCCCAGTGTTGTCACGGTCGCGATGGCGATACCGCTGAGCCTCAGCCGGCGCGGCCGCGGTGAGCGCGGTGGCGCCGAGGGTGAGACCGAGCACCGCCTTGGTGATCATCGTCTTCATGTCTTCCTCCTCGTGCATCTGCACAATCCGACGTCTCAACGCTTTGAGGTCCGTCTGAGTGCCCTTTTGTGCGAGTCGAACTGAACAGGCGCGGAATTATGCATTCACTTGCGGTTTAGGTGAAGGGACGCGATTGGGGCTGCAAAAGGAGATCCCACAATGGCCCTGTGGCTGATGAAATCCGAACCCGATGTGTTCAGCTGGGACGATCTGGTGCGCGACGGCAGCACCGAATGGGACGGCGTGCGCAACCATACCGCTGCGGGCAATCTGCGCGCGATGCAGGTGGGCGACCGGGCGTTCTTTTACCACAGCAATATCGGGCTGGAGATCGTCGGCATCATGGAAGTGAGCCGCGAGGCCAAGCCCGATGGCGAGGGGAAGCATTGGGTGTCGGTCGAGATGAAGCCGGTCGAGCCGCTGCCCAACCCGGTGACGCTGAAGATGGTGAAGGCCGAGCCCCGGCTGGCGGCAATGGAGCTGGTCAAATATTCGCGGCTGTCGGTGGGGAAGGTCAGCGCCGAGGAATGGGACGTGGTGCTGGAGCTGGCGGGACGTTGAACGGGTCCGTCACCCCCGCGAAAGCGGGGGCCCCTCTCCTACAGGATCGGCATATTGTGCCGGTGCGGTGAGTGGACAGTCCGGGAGATGGGCCCCCGCTTTCGCGGGGGTGACGGCTTAGTACGGAACCACCGCCCCGCCCCTCCGTTCATCGCGCTTGGGGAACGGGCCGACAGTGACAGTTGAACTTCGATTCCCCCCGCCGCTATGGGCGCACGGGTGAGCGTGATTGACATCCCCCCCGCGTCGGGCCGTTTCGACGGCGTCGAGCATCTCTTCCCGGTGCGTGTCTATTTTGAGGACACCGACCTGTCGGGGGTGGTGTATCACGCCAATTACCTGCGGTTCATGGAACGCGCGCGATCGGATATGCTGCGCTGTGCCGGGATCGATCAGCGGGCGGCGCATGAGGCGGGTGAAGGGGTTTACGTCGTGCGCGACATCGCCATCCGCTATGTGGCCCCTGCACGGCTCGACGATGCGTTGGTTGTTGTCAGCAGGGTCCTGCGCGTGCGGGCGGCGGCGGTGAATATTCAGCAACGAGTCATGCGGAACGGGGAATTGCTGACCCAGGCGGATGTGGAAGCGGCGTTCGTGACCCCGACGGGGCGCGCGCGGCGGCAACCGCCGGAGTGGGTCGAAGCGTTCGTGCCGCTGGTCTGGAAGGGAAACTGAGCGACACATGGACTGGTTCGCGAATCTGAAATTCGATGGCTCCTCCTATATCGGCCTGTTTTTGCAGGCCGAATGGGACGTGAAGGCGATCATGATCGGCCTGGTGCTCGCCAGCATCTGGACCTGGGCGATCATCCTGTCGCTGCGCGGGCGGATCGCCGCCGCGCGCAAGGCGGCCGAGCGGTTCGAGGGCGATTATCGCAAGACCGACGATATTGATGCGTTCTACAAGCTGCATGGCGATGAGGATCACCCGACCGCGCGGGTGTTCGCGGCGGGCGTGACCGAATGGCGGCGATCGACCGGCGGGCGCGCGCTCGACAAGGACGGGACGCGCGAGCGGCTGGCGACGACGATGGGCGCGGCGGTCGCGCTGGAGGTCGACCGACTGTCCGACCGGCTCAACATTCTCGCCACGGTCGGCGCGACCGCGCCGTTCGTCGGGCTGCTCGGCACGGTGCTGGGCATCATGCGCAGCTTTACCGCGATTGCTGGGCAGCAGAGCACGTCGCTCGCAGTGGTCGCGCCGGGCATTGCCGAAGCGCTGTTCGCGACCGCGATCGGCCTGTTTGCCGCGATTCCAGCCGTCATCGCCTATAACCGCTTCAGCCATGGCATCGACAAGGTCGAGGCGCGGTTGAACCGCTTCGCCGACGGCTTCCACGCGACCCTCAGCCGCCAGCTCGACAGCGCGCCGGCGGGCGGCAAGCCGCTGCTCTGATGGGCGCGAAGCTCCCCTCCTCGCGCGGCAAGGGGCGGCGCGCGCCGATGGCGGACATCAACGTCACGCCGTTGGTCGACGTGATGCTGGTGCTGCTGATTATCTTCATGGTTACCGCGCCGCTGCTGACCGCGGGCGTTCCGGTGAACCTGCCCGAAAGCCGCGCCAAGCCGCTGGAGCAGGACCAGAAGCCGATCCAGATCTCGATCGACGAACGTGGCACCGTGTTCCTCGACGATAGCGAGGTCGCCGATGGCCAGCTGCCCGGGCTGCTCGCCGAGATTGCGAGCGCGCGCGGGGAAGAGAAGCCGCAGGTGTTCCTGCGCGCCGACACGCGGCTCGATTACGGCAAGGTCATGCGCGTGATGGGTGAGCTCAACCGCGCCGGGCTGAACAAGGTGTCGCTCGTCACCACGGGTGAAGGCAAGAACTGATGGCGGTGGCGATCGACCGCAGGGAAGGCATCGGCATCGGGGTGGCAGTAATCGGCCATGCCGCGCTGTTCGCCCTGTTGTCGCTCGCGATCATGCCCAAGGTCGATCCGCTCGAGATCAAGCCGGTGCCGATCGAAGTGTCACTGACCGATGAAGCGGGTCTGGTCAGCGAAGCGCCGGTGATCGAGAAGGAAGCGCCCGCCGAGCGCCTGGCGGAAGTCCCTGCACCGCCCGAACCCGATTCGCCGCCGCCGGTGCCGGAAACGCAGCCCGAGCCGATCGCCAAGCCCGACCCGACCCCGCCCAAGGCTGCGCCCGCCCCCGCGCCGAAGCCGCAGCCCAAGGCCGAAGCGAAGAAGTCCAACCCTGCCCCGGCCAAGGCGCAGCCGAAGACGGAGCGTAGGAATGCGACGCCGACGGGCCGACTGACCGGCATCGTCGACGGCCTGACCGATCAGGCGAGCAAGGGCAAGGCGACGACGCCGCAGGCCGCGCAGATGGGCCCCGAGGTCCGTTCATCGATCTTCGGCCTGATCCGGCGGCAGGTGAAGCCGCATTGGCGCGCGCCGACCGGAGCCGACGTCAATCTGCTCGCCACCATCGTCGAGGTGCGGCTGAACCGCGACGGATCGCTCGCCGGGCAGCCGCGCGTGGTCAACCAGACCGGCACGACCGCGAGCAATCGCCCGCAGCAGGAATTGCACAAGGAACGCGCACTCGCCGCGATCCGGCTCGCCGCGCCCTTTGAAGGGTTGCCCGAGGAATATTATGACGGCTGGAAAGCCTTCCGACTGTCCTTCGACAGGAGACTGTAGATGAAGTTGCGCATCATGCTTGCCGCGTCCGTGGCACTCGCCTTCCCTGCCATCGCGCAGGAACAGCCTGCCGCACCCGCTCCGGCGGGTGAGAGCCAGGAACTGCCGACCATCGACGTGACCGATGAGAGCGCGCAGGATCTGACCATCATCGTCCCGCCGATGCCGACGCAGCAGGTCGTCAGCACGCCGGCGGGCAGCACCGATGCGCTGGGGCGCCAGATCGCGCAGATCATCACCGACAATCTGCGTAACTCCGGCCTGTTCAAGCCGCTCGGCCCGACCGGCGTGCGCGCGATCCCTGTGAGCGAGGTGAGCGCGCCAGACTTCGGCTACTGGCGCGGCGCCACGGCGCAGGCGCTGGTGCAGGGGTTTGTGCGGGCGAATGGCGACGGCAATCTGACCGTCGGCTGCTACCTCTATGACGTCGCGCTCGGCACCGAACTGGCGCGCGAAGGGTTCATCGTGCGCCCGGCAGACTGGCGGCGCGCGGCGCATAAATGCTCCGACGCGATCTACACCCGGCTGACTGGCGAGGGGCCGTATTTCGACAGCCGCGTCATCTATGTCAGCGAGACCGGGCCGAAGAACCGCCGTATCAAGCGGCTGGCGATCATGGATCAGGACGGCGCGAACCACCGCTTTCTGACCAATGGCCAGTCGATCGTGCTGACCCCGCGCTTTTCGCCGGACGAGCGGCGCATCGCCTATATGAGCTACCAGAACGACAAGCCGTCGCTCTATGTCTATGACCTGTCCAACGGCACGCAGCGGCTGTTGGTGACCAATGTCAGCCTGGCCTTTGCCCCGCGCTTTTCGCCCGATGGTCGCTGGATCCTGTTCACCATGTCGGTGGCGGGCAATGCCGATGTCTATCGCGTCGCCGCAGGTGGCGGCACGCCGCAGCGGCTGACCACCGCGCCGGGGATCGATACCGGCGGCAGCTACTCGCCCGATGGCAGTCGAATCGTGTTCGAGAGCGATCGTTCGGGCAGCCAGCAGCTGTATGTGATGGACGCCGACGGATCGAACCAGCAGCGGATCAGCTTTGGCGGCGGGCGCTATGCTACCCCGGCGTGGAGCCCGCGCGGCGACCTGATCGCCTTTACCCGCATGGGTGGCGGCTTTCGCATCGGCGTGATGAACCCGTCGGGCGGCGGCGAGAAATTGCTGACCGATGCCTGGGGCGATGAGGGGCCGAGCTGGTCGCCCAATGGCCGCGTGCTGCTGTTCTCACGCGGCGCACAGGGGCCTTCGGGCAAGTCCGACATCTGGTCGGTCGATTTGACCGGCAGCACGTCGCGACGGATTCCGACCCAATTGGACGGTTCCGATCCTTCTTGGGGACCGCTACGCCCGTAAGCGGGTTGACGTAGCGGGAACTCACCCGCACCCTGTCCGTTACGCAGGGGTATCGAAATTCACGGAAGCCAAAGGGAGAATAAGCCAATGGCGAAGCTCAAGACCGCCCTGATCGTTGCGACGATGGCCGTTGCCGTTGTCGGCTGCCAGAAAAAGCGGCCCGAAACCCTGCCGCCGGGCCCGGGCGGCCCGGTCGACCCCGGCCCCGCGCCCGGACCGGGCGGCGGCGGCGGCGCGCAGCCCGGCACTGCCGAGCATTTCCGCCAGAATGTCGTCAGCGACACGATCAACTTCGATTTCGACCAGTACGACATCGATGCGCGCGCACGGCAGATCCTCGACAGCCAGGCGCAGTGGCTGACGCAATATCCCAACACGCGGATCACGCTGGAAGGCCATGCCGACGAGCGGGGCACGCGCGAGTATAACCTGGCGCTGGGCGACCGGCGCGCCAATGCGGCGAAGAATTATCTCGCTGCGCGGGGGGTCTCGCCGGCGCGGATCAGGACGATCAGCTATGGCAAGGAACGCCCGATCGCGCTGGGTTCGGACGAAGCCAGCTGGGCGCAGAACCGCCGTGCGGTGACCATCGTCATCAACTGATCGGTTCCGGATTTTGACAGGAAGGGGTGCGGCGGAAGTCGCGCCCCTTTTTGTTTGTGCAGGCAATTTCTGCCGCAGACCCTATATCGCTCTGACACATGCCCCCTGAATCGCCCTCCAGTCCCGCGCTGACCCGCGCGCCGCGCCGTCTGTGGCTGTGGCTGGCAGGGCTGTTGCTGGCGTTCAATGTGATCGCCGCGACCCCGGCGCTCCCGCGCCTGGACAGCGCGGGGCTGCGCGCGGCGGCGCTGACTGCACCGGTTCCGGTTCACGCCCAGTTTCGTGATCCGGCCTCGCTCCTCAAGACGGCGACGCATCGATCACTGAAGGCCCAGGATCGCCCCGATGGCGATCCGCCGCTGCCGCTGCACCATGCAGCAGTCGTGCCGCCCTACCCTGCTCCGCAGGTTGGCCGCGCCGCGCCGCGTGCAGAGTCAGCGCCGGTTGCGCCACCCGCTGCGCGCTATCGCGCCCGCGCGCCGCCACTCTCCGCCTGAACCCCGAACCCTGATCGATTGAACACGCCGCCCATTGTGGCGGCCGGTGCGCGTGCGCGCGCGCCGCAACGGGAATTTAGCATGACCGATACTGTGACCGACACCAGCCTGCGCGATCATATCGCGGGGCTCCTCACCCGCTATCCTGCGCTCGAACCGAGCGAGCGCGAAGAGCTGATCACTTTCATCAAATCCGGCCCCGCGATCGACCGCGGGATGTTGAAGGGCGATCCGACCCATGCCGCCGCGATTCGCCGGGTCGAGGCAGACCATCCCGAGCAGTTCCGCCTGGGCCTCACGCGTCAGTTGTTGGTGGCGGCGGCAATCGTCCTGCCGTTCCTGGCGATCTGCTGGCTGGCGTGGGAGGTCGGCGCGAAGTGACGGAGCAGCCCCCGTCGGCGCTGCTGGCGGGGGCAATCCGATTTCGCTTGCGCGCCCCCTGATTCGATATAAATATGATATCATCTTTTCAGGGAGGCAAAAATGTCCGATTTCGATTCGCGCGCGCTTCGCTCCAGTGCAGAGCGGCCCGCATCCACCGCCAGCGGCTATGCCATGCTGCTCGTTGCGCTTGCCGCATTGATCGGGATCATCGCATCTGCGCCGCAGATCGGCGAGGCGGCATGGGCGCCGTTCGCGCTGGTGCTCGGCGTGCTGATCCTCGCCTTCGTCGCGCCGGGATTTTACCTGCTGCAGCCCAATCAGGCGGCGGCGATCCTGTTGTTCGGCGAGTATAAGGGCACCGACCGCACCACCGGCCTGCGCTGGACTTGGCCGTGGATGATCAAGACCAAGGTGTCGGTGCGCATCCACAACGTCACCTCGGAGCGGCTGAAGGTAAACGACCTGCGCGGCAACCCGATCGAGATCGCGTCGAACGTGGTGTGGCGCGTCGCCGACACCGCGCAGGCGCTGTTCGACGTCGATGACTATCGCGAGTTCGTCCATATCCAGATCGAGAGCGCGGTGCGCGCGATCGGGTCGCGCTACCCCTATGACGACTTCACCCATGAAGAGATGACGCTGCGCGGCAATGCCGAGCATGTCAGCGAGGAGCTGCGCGTCGAGCTGCAGGAGCGCGTGCTGGCCGCCGGCGTGCATATCGACGAGTGCCGCCTCACCCACCTCGCCTATGCGCAGGAGATCGCGCAGGCGATGCTGCGTCGGCAACAGGCCGAGGCGGTGGTCGCCGCGCGCAAGACGCTTGTCGAGGGCGCGGTCGGCATGGTCGAAATGGCGCTGGAGCAGCTGTCGGAGAAGAATGTCGTCGAGCTGGACGACGAGCGGCGCGCGGCGATGGTGTCGAACCTGATGGTCGTGCTCTGTTCCGAACGCGACACGCAGCCGGTGGTGAACGCCGGGTCCTTGTACCAGTAACGGGAGCGGAAGGCGCATGGCCGCCCCACCCAAGAAAGCGTTCCCGCTCCGCCTCGACCCCGCGCTCTATGCGGCGATCGAGCGGAGCGCGGCGACCGACCTGCGCAGCGTCAACGCCCAGGTCGAATGCCTGCTGCGCGAGGCGCTGGCGCGGCGCGGCGTGAAACTGGCGGATCCGGTGCGCGCCAAGCGCGGGCGGCCGCCGAAGGAGGAAGGAGAGACCTGATGTTGATCGTTCTGTTTGCCCCGCGTCGTCACCTGATCTGGTTGCTCGCCGCATCGCTGCTGATGCTCGTCATCGGCTTGGCGGCGCTCTGAAGAAGGAACTGCAAGATGCGTTCGAATAGCTGCCCCAAATGCCAGAGTTCGATGGCCGAAGGCTTTGTGCCGCATGAGCGCAGCAACATGCCGGGCCTGGGCCGCTGGTATCGCGGCACGCCGGTCAGCGGCTGGTTCGGGCTAAAGCTGCCCAAGACCTATATCGAGGTGACCACGTGGCGCTGTCAGCGCTGCGGGTTTCTGGAGCAGTACGCGAAGGGGTGAGGCGCAACCCATCTATTCCCCTCCCTGAAAGGTAGGGGCTAGGGGAGGGTTCAGCGGCGGGCGAGGCTCAATGCCTCGACCGCCGCTTTTTTGTTGCGCAGGGTTATTGAGTCTATGGAGCGCGCAGACGCGCGCCCTCGCCCAGCCCCCCCCGTTCCGGGAGGGGAGCGGTCTGGTTTACCGCCGCGGCTCCGCTGGCGGCGGCGGGCCGAAGGCTTCGTCGAGCAGCCGGGCGAGCCGCAGTCCGCCGCGCTTGATCTGGGCCTGCATCATCGGAACGAGCTTTTCGATATCGGCATCGTCGAGCTTGCCGCGTGCGGGCAGGTCGGCGCGGCACGGGTCGCCGTCGAATGCCGCTTCATAGGCCATGTGCGCCGCCTGCCAGTTTTCGCGGCTCCAGTCCTCGACCGTCCCGGCGCTTTCCTTGGCGCGTTCTTCGACGGAGTAGACCTGGACGACCGGCGGGGGCGTGGTGATCGCGCGCTCGGCGAGCCAGCCGTCCATGATGCTGTGCAGGTTGAGCCGCTCTGGGCCATAGATGCCGTAATCGGTGCGCGCGCGATTGCCGCCAAGGTCGCCCTTGTCGCCCGCGTGCAGCGGCTGGTGCAGGTCGCCGACAAAGTGTGTCAGGAAGGCGAGCGCCATCACCTTTTCGCGGACCGGGACATCCTTGTCCTGCAACAGCTTCACGCCGCGCTCGATCTGTGCCGAGACGCAATTGCCGTCGGGGCAATTGCCCTTGAGCGTGAACGGCTTGCAGATGTTCACGTTCTGATAGTGCCAGTTGTACGCGTAGCTGAACCGCGCGCCGAGCGGCTTGATGCAGTCGGCCCACACGCTTGCCTCTTCCAGCGTCTTGGCCGGGCAGGTCGGGGTTTCGAGCAGGCCCTGCTGGCGCAGCAGGCGATCGATCGCGCGACGCGTTTCGGGCTTCACATTCTTGTAGGCGATCGTCGCGACCGTCTGATGCCCGAACTCCCAATAGGCAAAGGCGGGCGTGGCGACGAGGCTGGCGGCGAGCGCGAACAGCGCGAGGATGCGGCGAATCATGCGAAGGGCCATAGCCATTCCTCCCCCTTTGGGGGAGGTGGCATCGCGCAGCGATGACGGAGGGGCCGCCGCGCAGACGGCGGAATTTTGTCGAGATGCTCACGGCCGTCTGCGCGGCCGCCCCTCCACCACTCGCTGCGCGAGCGGTCCCCCTCCCCTGAGCAAGCTCAGGGGAGGAATTGGATCAGTCCTCGTCGCCATAGATCGCGATGGTCTTGGTGCCGCTGGCCGACACCTTGCCGCGATACATGCCGGGCGTGTTGAAGCTCCACGCCATCTCACCGGTCGGGCCGGTGACGATGACGCCGCCAGTGCCGCCGAGCGCGCGGGTTTCGGCCATGACGGTGTCGGCGGCAGCCTGGAGGCTTTCGCCCTTGAAGCGCACGCGCGCGCAGATTTCGTGGGCGACGCCTTCGCGGATGAAGAACTCCCCTGCCCCGGTCGCCGACACGGCGCAGGCGCGGTTGTCGGCATAGGTGCCGGCACCGATCAGCGGCGAATCGCCGACACGGCCCCAGCGCTTGCCGGTGACGCCGCCGGTCGAGGTGGCGGCGGCGACGTTACCCGCCTTGTCCCGCGCGACCGCGCCGACCGTGCCGTATTTCATGTCGACATCGAACCAGCTGGTCTTCTGCGCCTTCATCTTCTCAAGCTGCTGGCGGCGTTCGTCGGTCGCGAACCAGTCGGGGCCGACCTGCTCCAGGCCCTTTTCGGCGCTGAACACGTCTGCGCCCTTGCCGGCGAGCATCACGTGCGGGCTGTCCTCCATTACCCTACGCGCGAGGGTGATCGGGTTCTTGGTCCGGGTGACCCCGGCGACCGCGCCGGCCTTGCGGTCCGCGCCGTCCATGATCGCGGCGTCGAGTTCGTTGGTGCCTTCATAGGTGAAGACCGCGCCGCGGCCGGCGTTGAAGTGGGGATCATCCTCCAGCACCTTGACCGCCGCCTCGACCGCGTCGAGCGCGCTGCCGCCGCTAGCGAGGACCTTCGACCCCGCCTCCAGCGCTGCGTCCAGGCCCTTGCGCGCCGCCGCCTCACGCTCCGACGTCATCTTGTCGCGCTCCAGCACCCCGGCGCCGCCATGGATGACGAGCGTCCAGTCGGGTTGGCTTTGCGCAGTGGCGGGGACAGACATCAGCAGGGCTCCGATCAGCAGGGAAAGGCGGTTCATACGGCCTCCGGGGTCAGTTTGGGCGGCGCAGCGACGCGGCGGGCATAGCGCAACCCGATCAGCGGTCGCAGCCACGGAACCTCGCGACCATAACGGTAGAAGAGCCAGCAGCCCAGCGCGGTCACCGGCACGAGCACCGCGAATTCGACCGCAGCGGGCAATGAGAGTTTGAGCAGCCAGTACATCGCGACGACGATGATCGTCTGGTGGATCAAATAGAAGGGAAATACCGCCTCGGTCAGCATCGGGCGAAGACGGTGGTCGCGGTTGAGATAGACCTCCGCAATCCCGATCAGCGCGGCGATCATCATCCACGCCTGGATGTAGCGCGCGGCGAGCATCGTCCGCTCCGCCAGCCACGGCGTCTTGCCGGTATAGGCAATGTCGATCGCGGCGGTGACGGCGTAAGCAGCTAGGCCGATCGCCAATGCCGGTTTCCACAGTCGCGCGATCCACGCCATCACGGGCTTTGACCCGGCGAGCGCGAAACCGAACAGAAAGGCGGGGAAGTAAGCGAGGTGCGCGACACCGTCGCCGATCACGTCATGGCTGTCGCTCCAGCGCTGAAACACGACCACCTGCGTCATCAGCAGCCAGGCGCTGGGCAACCACAGGACGCGGGTGCCGGAGAACAGCCGGTCGAACATGCGCTGGGCCACATCGCCGCCGGGCAGGCTGGCGATCAGCACGAGGCCGAGTGTGTAGAGATAGAGATAGCCGACGAACCACAGATGGTTCCAGGTCGGCAGGATGATCGGGCCGAAATCGCCGAAATACCAATAGTGCCGGGTCCAGAAGGTCCAATAGTCGAACGGATAGGGCCATTGCGTGCGCAACTCGACCCAGGCCTGTGGGGGGACGATGATCGCCACGCCGAACAGCAACGGCAGGATCAGCCGCCAGGTGCGATCCGCAACGAACCGCCCCGCCCCGCGCGACTTGAGCCACAGCGCGCGGCTGGCATAGCCCGACACGACGAACAACAGGGTCAGCCGCCACGGGTTGGTAAACAGCATCGGGACCGTCACCCATCCGGCAGGATCGGCGGTCTTCACATGGTAGCCCCATGGCACAAAGACCATGCCGATATGGTAGAAGATCAGCAGGCCGAACGCCCCGATCCGCAGCCAGTCCATGCCATAATGCCGTTCCACCCGCGCGCCATAGCGGGGGCAAAGCAGCTTGTCAGGCGGCTTGCGGTGAGATTTTGGCGGGCACGGCGCGCTGCCGCGGGCCAAGGCCGATCAGCGGGCGCAACCAGCCGATCTCTCGCCCGAGCAAATAGAATGACGTGCAGGTTGCGGCGGTCCCGGCGAACAGGACGAGGAACTGGACACCCGCCGACAGGTGCAGCGGCAGCGTATGCCAGGCGATCAGCACGATCGCGGGCTGATGAACGAGGTAGAAGGGAAACACCGCCTCTGCCATCGTCTTGCGCCAGCGATGGTCGCGGTTCCAGAAGCGGTCGGCGACCTGGATCAGCACCAGTGTCATCGCCCAGCCCATCGCCACCTGCCCCGCCCGCGCGACCGCCATCACCCAGTGCGGCGGCACCGCATTGCCGGGATAGGTCATTTCGATCAGCAGAACGGCACCGCCGCTGATCGCGGCCAGCGCCAGCGCACCGGGCCACACCCGACGCAATGCCGGCCACAGCGCAGGCGAACCGGCGAGCACGAAGCCGAACAGGAACAGCGGGAAATAGTTGGCATGCCCCGCCCAGTCGCGCAGCAACCCCTGTTCGTCCGCAACAACGAACTGCAGGCCCAGCCGTGCGATCACCAGCAGCCCGGCGGGCACCCACACCAGCCGCCCCCCCTGCGCGACCCACGGCACGAAGCGGTCGGTGACCAGATCGAGCAGATGGCGACCACGCCACAGGATCAGCGCGAGCACCGATGTATAGGCCCAGAGGTAGACGACGAACCACAGATGCTCCCAGCTCGGAAAGCTGCGGCCCCAATAGTCGCCGAAGCGCCAGTAATCACCGGTCCAGAAGCGCAGATAGCCGTGCGGATAGCCCGCCTCGACCACGCGCACCCACATTTCGACCGGGATCAGCACCGCCATGCCAAAGGCGAGCGGAATCAGCAGGCGCAGGTTGCGTGCGCGCAAAAATGCACCTGCATCGCGCGACTTGGCGAACAGATGCCACGAAGCAAAGCCCGACACCGCGAACAGCAAGGGTAACCGCCACGGCGTCAGCAACGCCATCGGCGCGATCAACCACGAGAAATTGTAATCGGTATGGATCACCCACGGCCAGGGCGAGAACACCATCGCGATGTGATAGACGATCAGCAGCGCGAACGCGGCAATGCGCAGCCAATCGAGGCCGTAATGTCGCCCGGCGCGCATCGGTCCATGGTTCGCTTCACTCACATGCGGCGCTATAGAGGATCGAGCCTCACCAATTGGTTAGCGGGAGCGTCAATGCGGCGGACGAGTTTATTCGGCATGATGCTGGCGCTGAGCACTGCGGTCGCACCTGCCAGCGCACAGCGGGCGATTACCGCCGATACGCCCCCGGCCGGGCGCTTCGATGCCGCCACGGTGCCATCCGCGCCCGACTATGAAGGTCCCGCCAACTGGGCATCGCTGCCGTGGATTCGCGACGATGGCGATATGACACCGCAGGGCGTGGCGGAGCCGCCGCAGCTGAAGGCTCCGGTCGATGTCTTCTTCATCCATTCGGCCGTGCCGCTGCGCAAACCGGTGTGGAATGCCGATCCGAGCGATGTCTGGTTCAACGGCGATGTCGGGCAGACGACGATCCGTAACCATGCGAGCGCGTTCAACGGATGCTGTGCGATCTACGCCCCGCGCTATCGTCAGATGAACCCGGCGGGGGACGAACGTACAGCACTTGAAGTGGCTTATTCGGATGTTGCGCGAGCCTTTGCGCAGTTCCGCACGCGGGTTGGCGACCGCCCCTTCATTCTCGCCGGGCATGGACAGGGCGCCCGGCTTGGCGCGTTGCTGATCGACCGGGTCATCGATGGTCGGCCAGTCGCCGGGCATATGGTCGCCGCCTATCTGATCGGAACGCCGGTCACGCAGACCTGGCTGGCAACGCGACAGGGCATCAAGGCGTGCCGCACGGGCCGCGATACTGGTTGTATCGTCAGCTGGGTCAGCCGGATCGAGGGTAGCGCACGACCGCCCGAGCACGCACCGATCCTGTGCTCCAATCCGATCAGCTGGACCACCGGGCCCGAGCTGGCACCGCGCGCGACGCATCGCGGGGCGTGGATGCGCAACGGCGCCGAGTTTCCCGAAAAGCTGCGCGCGCCCGATGCGGGGCTGGTCAGCGCGCAATGCGACCGCGATGGCGTACTGCGCGTGTCCGATCCGGGCGGGGCCTATGCCGGACTGGCCGGGCCTGATGGCAGCTTTGCCGCGGTCGACATTCCGCTATTCTGGATGGACCTGCGCCAGAATGCGGTTGCCCGCGTCGCCGCCTTTCTCGCTGCCCGGCGATAGGCTATAGGCGCGGCGAACCCGAGAGGAACTTCCATGTCCGTGCGTCCCTGGCGCGATATCACGCGCCGCCACAGCCGTCAGATCATGGTCGGCAACGTCCCCGTTGGCGGCGATGCCCCAGTCACCGTGCAGACGATGACCAACACCCCGACGTCCGATCCCGTCGCGACGCTCAACCAGATCCGCCGCTGCGAGGATGCGGGCGCGGACATCATCCGCGTGTCCTGCCCCGATGTCGAAAGCACCGCTGCGCTCAGGCAGATCGTGCGCGCCGCGCGCGTGCCGATCGTCGCCGACATCCATTTCCACTACAAGCGCGCGCTGGAAGCGGCCGATGCGGGCGCGGCGTGCCTGCGCATCAACCCCGGCAACATCGGATCGGCCGATCGCGTCAACGAGGTGGTCAACGCCGCCAAGGCCAATGGCTGCGCGATCCGCATCGGCGTGAATGCGGGTTCGCTCGAGAAGGATCTGCTCGAGAAATATGGCGAGCCCTGCCCCGAGGCGCTGGTCGAAAGCGCGCTCGACCATATCAAGCTGTTGCAGGACCGCGATTTCCACGAATTCAAGGTGGCGGTGAAGGCGAGCGACCTGTTCCTCGCCACCGCCGCCTATCAGCAGCTCGCCGAAGCGGTCGATTGCCCGCTGCACCTTGGCATTACCGAGGCGGGCGGGTTCGTCGGCGGAACGGTGAAGAGCGCGATCGGGATCGGATCGCTGCTGTGGTTCGGGATCGGCGACACGATCCGCGTCTCGCTCTCCGCCGAGCCGGAAGAGGAAGTGCGCGTCGGGTTCGAGATTCTGAAAGCGCTCGGCATCCGCAACCGCGGTGTACGCGTGGTCAGCTGCCCCAGCTGCGCGCGCCAAGGGTTCGATGTTATCCGCACGGTGCAGACGCTGGAGGAGCGGCTCCAACATATCCGCACCCCGCTGTCGCTCAGCGTGCTCGGCTGCGTCGTCAACGGGCCGGGCGAAGCGCGGGAGACCGATATCGGCCTGACCGGCGGCGGCAACGGCAAGCACATGGTCTATCTGGCCGGCGTGACCGATCACACGGTCGAGGATGCCAATATGCTGGAGCACATCGTCAAGCTGGTAGAGGCCAAGGCGGCGGAGATCGAGGCGGCGAGTGAGGCGGCGGCGGTAGCGGCGGCATAGTCTCGCGCCGCCCACCAAACCCTGCTATACCAAGGGAATGAAACCCGAGCGCGCCTTGTATGAAGACCTCGACGCTCCGGATCGCGCGCGTCTTCGTGCGCTGGCGGACATTGCGGAGGGCCGAACTGTCCCGCACGAGCAGGTCATCGAATGGCTCAAGACCTGGGGCACGCCTGACGAAAAGCCGATGCCATCGGAATGGCTCGAATAATCTGGACGCGCGAGGCGCTAGCCGACCTCGCCGCGATCCGCGCCTATATCGCGCAGTTCGACCCGGATGCAGCGGCCCGGTTTGCCGCACGCCTGATTGAAGCCGGCGAAGGACTGGCGGATTTCCCACGTAAAGGCCCGGAGATCGAGCATGGCCTCCGGCAATGGTCGCTCGTGCGGCCCTATTCGATCCGCTACCTGATCGACGGTGAAGCGGTTTACATTCTCGACATCGTTCACGGCGCACGCGACGAACCCGCCTGACAATCACTTCATTCCACCGGGCGCGTAAATCCACTAGTGCGCGCGCCATGCGCCCCGCCTCCCCCCTTTTCGCCTTCGCCGTCGCATCGCTGGGCATCGCCATCTTCTCGTCGATGGATGCGGTGATGAAGGGGCTGGTGCTGGCGCTCGGTGCCTATAACGCACTCACGTGGCGGATGATGGCGGGGATCTTGGCGAGCGGGGTGCCCTATGCGCTGTCGCGCCCCAAGCGGCCCAGCCGCGTTGCGATGCGACTGCATCTACTGCGCGCGGCGGTGTCGG
The DNA here is from genome assembly GCA_030149245.1 of Sphingomonas bacterium. Classification (GTDB taxonomy): domain Bacteria; phylum Pseudomonadota; class Alphaproteobacteria; order Sphingomonadales; family Sphingomonadaceae; genus Sphingomonas. Next base: position 4,622 of record JASBRX010000046.1, on the reverse strand, counting down.
CGGTGATGACGTTCCTGTTCTTCTGGGGACTGGGCCGGGTGCCGATGGCGCAGGCGATCGCGCTGGCGTTCATTGCGCCGATCATCGCGCTGTTCCTCGCCGCATGGCTGCTCAAGGAGCGGATCACCCGCGTCACGATCATCGCCACCGCACTGGCCTTTGCCGGGGTCGTGCTGATCCTGTTCGGACAGGCACAGGCACAACTGGGCCGCGAGGCGTTCTGGGGGGCGATCGCGATCCTCGTGTCGGCCGTCGCTTATGCCTGGAACATCATCCTGATGCGGCAACAGTCGCTCGTCGCCGGGGCGCTCGAGGTCGCCTTCTACCAGTCGCTGTTCATCTTCATCGTGTTCCTGTTCGCGGCGCCCTGGCTGCTCGCGGTTCCGTCGATGGAGCATGTTCCGGCGATCGTGCTCGCGGCGGTGCTGGCGACGATGTCGCTGTTCCTGCTGAGCTGGGCCTATGCCCGCGCCGAGGCCAATTATCTTGCGCCGACCGAATATACCGGCTTTCTGTGGGCGACCCTGTGGGGTTGGGTGGTGTTCGGCGAGCACGTGTCGCTGTTCACCGTGGCCGGGGCGGCGCTGATCGTCGGCGGCTGCATCATCGCGGCGCGGCGGCGCGACCATGCGCCGGTCGCCGATACGGAGGCACAGATTTGATCACGATCCGTCAGGCCGGCGCGCAGGATTTCGAGCTGGTCGCCGACTTCATCCGCAAGCTCGCCGACTATGAGAAGCTGGCCCATGAAGTGCGCTTCGACGATGCGACGCTGCGCCGCAATCTGTTCGGGCCGCGCCCGGCGGCGGAAGTGCTGATCGGCGAGGTTGACGGTGCGCCCGCCGGGTTCGCGCTGTACTTTCAGACTTTTTCGACCTTCGAAGGCAAGCCGGGCATCTGGCTGGAGGATCTGTTCGTCGAGCCGCATGCGCGTGGCACGGGTCTTGGCCGCGCCCTGCTCTCCCGCCTCGCCGCCTTGGTCATCGAGCGTGGCGGGGCGCGGCTGGAGTGGAACGTGCTCGACTGGAATGAGCTGGGCAAGGGTTTCTACCGGACCATCGGCGCGGCGCATGTCGATGGGTGGGAGCGCTGGCGGATGCAGGACGACGCGCTGGCGGCGCTGGCCGATGGCGTTTGACGCGGGACTGATCGACTGGGCCAAAGAGGCGCTGGAGCCGCTCGGCACCATCACGCACCGCCCGATGATGGGCGCGGCGGTGCTCTATTGCGACGGCCTCGTCTTCGCGGTGGTGGATGAGGACGCGATCTATTTCAAGAACGACAAGGTCAGCGCGCCGCTGTGGGACGAAGCAGGGTGCCCGCCCTTTACCTTCACCGGCAAGGATGGCGAGACCGTGTCGATGAACTACCGCCGCGCGCCGGACGATGTCTATGACGATACCGAGGCGATGCAGCGCTGGGCGGGACTGGCGCTGGAGGCGAGCCGCCGCGCGCCGGTCAAGAAGAAGCGCGGCTGAGGCGCGTCACGCGCCCTGCATCTGTGCGATATCGCGGCGCGGGGGTGCGCCGAACAGGCGGCGATATTCGCGACTGAACTGCGACGGGCTGTCATAGCCGACCGCAAAGCCCGCGCTGCCCGCGCTCGCCCCCTCCGCCAGCATCAGCCGCCGCGCCTCCTGCAGGCGCAGCTGCTTTTGATATTCGATCGGCGTCATCCGGGTCATCGCCTTGAAGTGGGCGTGGAGCGAGGATTCGCTCATCCCGGCGGCATCGGCGATGTCGCGGATGCGCAGCTGCTTGTCGAAGCTGCTGCGGATCGTCTGGATCGCGCGGCTGACCTGCCGCAAATGGCTGTCCCCCGCCGCGATATGGCGCAGCATCGGACCGTGCGGACCGGCGAGCAGGCGATAGAGAATCTCCCGCTCGATCAGCGGCGCGAGCATCGCGATGTCGCCGGGGGTGTCGAGCAGTGCGACCAACCGGCACGCCGCGTCGATCAGCCCCGGATCGCTGGGGCATACCGCCAGCGCCGGCATACCGGCAGGCGCGCCGGGACCGCCCTGCGCCACCACCAGATCCGCGAGCGCGGTCATGTCGAGGCCGATCGCACAGCAGAAATAGGGCCGCTCGGGACTCGCCTCCAGCACATGGCCGACCAAGGGCAGGTCGACCGAGACCACCAGATAATTGGCAGCGTCGTAGATCAGGCTGTGCTCGCCCAAGGACACGCGCTTCGATCCTTGGGCAATCAGGCAAAGCGACGCTTCATAGACCGCCGGCGTCGGATCGGTCGGCGCATGCCCGCGGATCAACGACACGCGCGGCACCGCTGACGCGAACATGCCGGGTTCGTGGGTGTGGCGGTCGATCATCGCGGCGAGTTCGGTAATGCGCTCCATGGCGTCGGATGTCGCGCACCTGCGCCCACGTCGCAAGCCGGCGGGCGTCGATTTGGAGGATCGTGCAAGTTCTTCGGGCGATCGCTCTACCGCTTCGGACGGCTCCGGGTCCATTTCACCGCCATCACCTCAAGCCGAAAGGAACGGACCCATGACCACCCTAACCATCGACAAGACCATCCTCGTCACCGGCGCTTCGAGCGGCATCGGCGAGGCGGCTGTCCGCGAACTCGCCGCCGCCGGTGCGCGGCTGTTCATCGGTGCGCGCCGCACCGACCGGCTCGCCGCCCTCGCCGACGAACTGGGCGACACCGTCGCGTGGCAACAGCTCGACGTTGCCGATGGCGACAGCTTCGAGGCGTTCGTCGCGGCGGCGGAGGCGCGTTTCGGGCGCGTCGATGTGCTGGTCAACAATGCCGGCGTGATGCCGCTCTCCCGCCTCGATGCACTGAAGCGCGACGAGTGGAAGCGGATGTTCGACGTCAACGTGCATGGCGTGCTCAACGGCATCGCGTCGGTGCTGCCGCGCTTCACCGCGCAGGGCAGCGGGCATGTCGTCAATGTCGCTTCGGTCGCGGCGCACATGGTCGCGCCGACTGCGGCGGTCTATTGCGGGACCAAATATGCCGTCTGGGCGATCACCGAAGGACTGCGGATGGAGCATGACGATATCCGCACCACGATCATCTCGCCGGGCGTGGTTGCCACCGAATTGGGCGACGACATCACGGTGCCGGAAATCGCCGAAGGGCTGAAGCAGTGGCGCCAGAAGTCGCTGACGCCCGACGCGATCGCCCGCGCGATTGCCTATGCCATCGCCCAGCCCGACGGGGTCGATGTCAGCGAGATCATCGTGCGCCCGGCGGGTGGCGCGTTCTGAACGAACAAGGCCCCGGACGCATGTGCATCCGGGGCCTTGCGAACTCCCATACGGAAAGCGGGTCAGGCGGCTTCGGCCGCCGCCTTGGCCTGCTTTGCTGCCTCGATCGCTTCGACGACGATCCGCTTAGCTTCCTCGGCGTCGCCCCACTGGCCGATGCGAACCCACTTTTCGGACTCCAGGTCCTTATAGTGTTTGAAGAAATGCTCGATCTGCTGAAGGACGATCGAGGGCAGGTCCTGGCGCTCACCCACGTCGGAATAATAAGGGAAGGTCGTGTCGACGGGGACGCAGATCAGCTTTTCGTCGCCGCCCGCTTCGTCTTCCAGTTTGAGCACGCCGATCGGACGCGCGCGCACGACGCAGCCCGGGATGAACGGCGAGCGCGAGATCACCAGCGCGTCGAGCGGGTCGCCATCGGGCGACAGCGTGTGCGGCACGAAGCCATAGTTCGCCGGATAGCGCATCGGCGTGTGCAGGATGCGGTCGACGAACAGCGCGCCCGATTCCTTGTCGAACTCATACTTCACCGGCTCACCGCCGGTCGGCACTTCGATGATGACGTTGAGGCTGTGCGGCGCGTTATCGCCGACAGGGATTTTGTCGATACGCATTGGTCTTCCTTATTTCTGGTTCGGCCGATGCCCTGCCCGCATCAGCGAGCCTGCAACAACCTATCCAGGCCACCCTCTCCGGTGCCGATTTTTTCGAGGCGCGGATAGCGCAGCCCGCCGGTATAGTCGATGGTCGTTTCGCGGTAGCGCGTGCCGCTTTTCACGAGCAGCTTGATCGGCGCTTTCGCGACGATCGCGGCCTTGAGCCGGTCGTCCGAATATTCGCGTCCGGCAATCGCGACGATCGTGTCGCCGAGGTCCAGCCCGGCGTTGAACGCGGGCGAATCCCAATTGACGCTCGACACCGCCCCGCCCTTGCCGACCGCCAGCCCCAGCGAATAGCTGTGATCGGCGCGGCTGCCGCGCTTCTCGGCGTTCTTGAACGCTGCGGTCGGTTCATCGGTGTAGATCAAACGATAGCCGTTCTCGGTGAAGCCCGCGAGCGGCGCCTTGGGCGCGACGTCGTACACGCGCGCTTTCAGAAACCCGGCCCAGTCATAGGGCTGGATCCCGTTCAGCGTCGCCGCGACCTCGTTGAGATCATAGGTTAGCACGCCCCAGTCGCCGTCGCGCATCCCGAAAAAGGCGCGCGCGAAATCGTCCATCGACTTCTTGCCGCCCGACAATTCGCGCAGCTTGGCGTCGGCCTCGAGCCAGATCAGCAGGCCTTCATTGTAATAATCCTCCGACCGCTGCCAGCTCACCCAGCCCTTGGGGCGGCGCGCGGAGATAATCGGATCGTTGGTGGTATCGACCAGCGGCCGCCAT
>JASBRX010000010.1 GCA_030149245.1 Sphingomonas bacterium | reverse complement strand
ATGCCGAGCGCATCGCCGCGCTTACCAGTGGCCCCGCAGCCATCCATATCATGCCGGGCTGCGGCCATGTGCCGCACCGCGAACGTGCGGCAGAGGTGACCGATATGGTCGCGCGCTGGCTGACCGAGACGGATCGGGTTTGAACGCCTGTGGCGGCGCATTCTCTCCATTGGCTGTGCCGGCGCGCGAATTGCGGACCGGCCGTCGCATTCAGTGTCGGCGCGCCGCCGATTTCCTGCAGTAGCTCGCTCAGCCCGAACGCAGATCAAGCGAACGAATCAAAGCGGGCGGACGGCGCGGAAGATCGTCTTCACCGCCTCTGCACCGATTTTCATACAAAATCGCGATTTGATCGCGCCGCGAGACGCGCTATCTGTGCCGCCATGCGTAACCTGATGTTCCTTCGTGCCCTGAGCACTGCTGCCCTGCCCGCCATTGCACTGGCCGGGCCGGCCTTTGCCCAGTCAGCTCCCTCCAAGCCCGCTCCTGCCAAACCTGATCCGGTCCAGCTCGTGCCCGGCCAGCCGGGCGGCCCGCCCGCCCCGGCAACGCCCCCGGCGTCGCGTGTCGTACCGCCCGTCGCGGTGCCCGTCATACCTGCGATGCCCCTGCCGACCCTGTCGCCGGCGCAATCCGCCTGGCTAACATCATGGCTCGACGATGGCGCCGATCATGGGCTGACCGCGGGCACGATGCAGCGTCAGACGCTGAGCGGGGACGCACTGGTCCGTGCCGCGCTCGATCGCGCGCGCGCACTGCATGTCGGGCGCGTCGACACCGGCGACTTCCTCGAGATCTGGGCGCTGCGCCCGGCCGCCTATGATCCCCTGCCTGCCTTTGCCGCCGCAGTCGCGGCCGATCGCCTGCCGCAATGGGCGACCGATCTCACTCCGCCCTATGCCGGCTATGAAGGGCTGAAGGCCGGCCTGGCCAATTACGAGAAGATTCGCGACGCCGGCGGCTGGCCGAAGCTGGTCGCCGCCTCCGCGCCGACCGCGGTCCGTGCGCGGCTGACGATCGAGGACAAGGGCGTCACCGCGACCGAGAAACTCGCCGACGCGATCCAGCGCGCCCAGCGGCGCTACGGCCTCAACCCCACCGGCCAGCTCGACGCGCGGACGCTGGCGGCGCTCAACGTGCCGGTCGCGGACCGGATCGCCGCGATCATGGCCAATATGGAGCGCTGGCGCTGGCTACCGCGCGAACTGCCGGTCAATCGCGTCCAGGTGAATATCGCCGCAGCGGTGCTGACGGTGTTCGAGGGTGATGCCCCCGTCGCCTCGATGCGTGCCGTCACCGGCAGTCCGGGCAACGAGACGCCGATGCTGGTCTCCAGCATCCATTCGATCGTGCTCAATCCGCCCTGGAATGTGCCGAGTTCGATCGCCAAGCGCGAATTATGGCCCAAGGGCCGTGCTGCGCTGATCCGCCAGGGCTACAAGATCGTCGGCACCCCACAGACGGGTGAGCGCATCGTCCAGCCCGCCGGGCCCAACAGCGCACTTGGACAGCTCAAGTTCGATTTCGACAATCCGTTCGCCGTCTATCTGCATGACACGCCGTCGCGCGCGAAATTCTCCAGCTATGACCGGCTGGCGAGCCATGGCTGCGTCCGGCTCGAAAAGCCGATTCCGCTCGCCGAGCTGATGATGAAGGACGATCCGAAGTTCGGCGGGCAGATCCAGGCCACGATCGACACGGGCAAGACGCAGCGTGTCCAGTTGCCCAAGCAGGTCGCGGTCTACCTGCTTTACTGGACCGCGTTCGCCAGCGGCAACGGCACGATGAATTTCCGCGCCGATCCCTATGGCTGGGACAAGCTGCTGGCCGGAAAGATCGAAGCATCCAGCCGCCGTGCGGCGACCATTGCCGTTGCATCCAAGGGGAAATAATCATGCGTATCGTCCTGTTGCTGACCGCCGCCGCGGCCACGCTTTCGCTCGCCGCCTGCGGCAGCAAGGAGCCCGAAGCCCCGGCGGTCGAGAATAATGTCGTCGAGGTGCCCGAGGATCTGGCGCCGGTGAACGAAACGCTGCCGCCCGAGAATGTCGTGAACGAAGTGGCACCCGCCGTGCCGCCGCCGGCCTTCACCGACGACGAGCAGATGCGCGACGATGCCGACGCCACCGGCCTGACTGCCCGCCTGCCGCGCAACGATAGCGAAGCGCCGGTCGCGAACGAGGGCGCCGCCGCGCAACGATAGCCCGGCGCCTCCCGCGCGCACCGATCGGCTCTGACCAGCCCCGCCCCGGCGCATCGCCGACGGGGCGGGAATTGGCGAAAGCGGAATTTGGCGGTATAACAGGCCCATGGACCGCCGCACTTTTTCAAGGCTGGCGCTGACCGGGCTGGGCATTGCCGTCCTGCCGCCGTCGGTCACGCGCGCCGAACCCGAAGATCCCACCGTCGCCAAGGGCACGGAGCCCGCGCCGCTATCGTCATGGGCGCCGCCATCGGCCCGCACGCCGGCTCCGCTCGACAAGCCCTATGCACGGCTGCTCGAACGCGCGCGCGCGACGCTGGACAGCCATGCCGGCGTTTTCGCGCTGCGCGATCGTATCGCCATCGCCGATTTCAGCATGGCGTCGCGCGCGCTGCGCTTCCACATCGTCGATCTGATCAGCGGCCAGGCCAATTCCTATCTGGTCGCCCATGGTCGCGGGTCGGATCCCGAGCATTCGGGCTGGCTCCGGAGTTTCTCAAACGAACCCGGATCGCTCGCAACGTCGGACGGCGCATACAAGACCGGCGAAATCTATCATGGCATTCACGGCGCCGCGATGCGGCTGATCGGGCTGGATCCGCGCAACAACAATGCCGAATCGCGGGCGATCGTGATCCACGGCGCCGATTATGTAAGCGAGAATCAGATCGCCACCTGGGGCAAGCTCGGGCGCAGCGAAGGCTGCTTCGCGGTCGCGCCCCATATGCTGCCGCAGGTCCTGGGAATGCTCGGACCTGGACGATTGCTCTACGCCGACAAGGTGTGAACCGAAGCGGAGGCAATCGGCGTCAATGACTTGCCCGATCGTCACCTTGCTGTCATGGGGATGGCCCCCGGGCGCTTAGCTCAGTTGGTAGAGCATCTCGTTTACACCGAGAGGGTCGGCGGTTCGAGCCCGTCAGCGCCCACCAGATTTTTCCGGCCAGATCGTTCCAGAACGCAGCTGAAACGGATCACGCCCGCCAGCGGCGCGACCGTGCGCACATGGCGGGCGTGTTGAATGGCCTTCAGTTCGCCGTGATGCTCGGCTTCCCGCCGGTCAGCTTTAGCGTGACGTAGCTGTTGTCGCAGACATTGGCGCTGCTGAAGACCATCGTCGTGGCGTCTTCAAAGGTGGCGCGCAGGTCGAAGCGGCATTGGCTGGACGGGCGATCGAACCGCACGGTCGTCTTCGCGCCCGGCTTGACCACCGGCGAGCGACGTGCCCCTTCCTCTTCCAGTCCCGGCTTCCAGTCCGTCGATCCGGTCGGTGCGATTTCGACCATCTTGATGGACTTGCCCGTGCCGTTGGTCAGGACAAAGTCCCAATCCTCGGCAAGTGCGGGTGACGCGACGAACAGGGCCAGCGTAAGGCCGGTCAGATAGTGCATTGGCATCCCTCCCCTAAAAGGACGGAGGCCAGCATGCGCTCGCGCTGCGTCATGCGCAAGATGCGGGCAAATGCGGATGGCGCCCGATGGGCTAGAGCGTCCGCACCAGCCGTACTGCGCAGGCGATCCAGGGCGGATCTGCGACCACCTGTTGCCGCGCGCCGGGACCAAGGGGCAAGATGTTAAGCCGCCCGCCTTCGCCCTCATGCGCGATCAGCCGGCCAAACAGGAAGCGGCCTACGGGGCGCGGGATCAGCACGTCGCGGTTCAGCGCCTGACCGAACGCAGCAGGGGCGAGGCGGCGGCACCAGATTTCGTCACCCGCGCGGTAATCGCCGATGCTGCCGCTGACGGTGACCGCGACCAGATCGGGTTCGGCGATTGGGGGCACCACATTGGCAGGGCGGCGCAGCGCCTGCGCCCCGGCGGAGTCGAGGTTGGCGGCGACCGGGATGTCGGGGCGATCGGGCAGGCGGACGAGATCGGCGGCATCGACGCCGAGCGCGGCGGCGATACGGTTGAGCCAGACGACCGATACGGTGCGGGTCCCGGTCTCAAGCCGTCCGATCGTTTGTGCCGTGGTGGGCGGGTCGCAACGCTGCGCAACTTCCTCCAGCGTCAGCCCCTTGGCGCGGCGCACTTCGCGGATCGCGGTGATCATTACAGCTCCGTATAACCGATGTGGTTAAATCACTTTCCTACAAGCGTGACGTCGTGGCAAGTCCGATTCGCTGGAAGAGGAGATGCGGATGCGCGAGCTGGTCGAACGGACGATCGAAGATGGGCATGTGGTGCGGCATGCACCGGCGCGGCGGAGCGGGCGGCGGGTGTCGGTCAACGACGCCGAATCGCCGCTGGCGTGGCTGCGCGCACGGAGACTTGTCGACGCGCGGCAGTTTGAGGCGGGGGAGCGGCTGCGCGACGATTATGAAATGGCGGCGTTGGGTCCGCGCGTGACGATGCGCTGGGACGCGGCACCGATGGCACGTCGCGGCGGCGCTCCGGGGGCTGGACTTGACCCGACCGAGGCGCAGATTGCGGCGAAGCGGCGGTTCGACGCAGCCATTACGGCGGCGGGGCGCGGGCTGGCCGACATTTTGTGGCGGGTGATCTGTGCCGGGGAAAGCGTGCCGGTCGCCGAAAAGGCGCTGGCCTGGCCGGCACGGGCGGGACGGCTGGTGCTGACCCTCGCGCTCGACCGCCTGGCTGATCACTATCGGTTGCCGTGAGGGCCGTCAGTTCATGAGGAGCAAGACATCGGTTGCGTCAGACCCGCGATTGGCGACACGGGCGACGAGTGGGCCGCCGCCCGCCGCGATGCGACAGGTGAGCAGTGCGCCGCCGCTATTGTCCGTGCAGAGCTGTCGCCCCGTCGCGTCGAGGATCGTGAGCGCGACGGGCGTGTGGCCGATGCGGCGGACGGCGATGGTCGCGGCGGCATCGGCGCTGCGAGTGATCGGCAGCGCCCAGGTTGCGCCGGCGGGGACGGTCTGGCGGATCGAGCTGGGACCGGCGCCGAGCACGCCGCGCGCCGCCTCGGCCTCCGCCGCCTCGACTTCGGCAAGCAATGCAGGGTCGGCTCCGGCGAGGGTGCGGGCCTCCGCGCGCATCTCTGATCCGGTGACGGCATGTGGACGATCTTGGCCACGGACCGGTAGCGCGGAGAGGGTCAGCGCGAGGGCGAGCAGGCGGAGGGCGGTGCGCATCGGATCAAGCCGCGCTGGCGGGGCGGGGGCCGGTCCACACCGGGGCCCCAACGCGGAAGCGGACTTGCGGTGCGGGAGTGGCGGACAGGCCGATGCCGTTGCCTTTATAACCGACGACCCAGCTTTCGGCGGCATAGCAATTGCCGCGCGCGGGGCGGGCATAGCCGTACTGCACGGCGTCGATCTCGGCGAGCATCGCCGGATCGCTGCGGGCGAGCAGGCGTGCTTCGGCATAGAGCGTGGCGGCAGTGGTGGCGCCGGGGGCGAAGACGCTGCGGGGAAGGGTGTCGAGCAGCTTGGCGCCTTCGAGCATCGCTAGCGGATCTTGCGCGGCACGGGCGTAGCTGGCGAGTTCGCCCGACAGCGCGATATTGCGCGCGGCGTCGATGTGGGTGTCGGCGGGGTCGACGATGTGGACGATCTTGGTCATCTGGGCCTCCTGTTGGTGTGAGGCCAGGATGCCGCCGGGGTCAGGCGTCCGCCACTGACGCTTTCGGTCGCGCGGCGAGGAAGCGGCGATAGACCCAGCCGATCCCGATAAGGGCAATGCCGAGGCCGAGGAAGGACAGGATGCGGAGCAGCCCGTCGAGCGCGGCGGCATCGATCAGAAACACCTTGAGCGTGACGAAGGTGAGCAGGCCGAGCCCGGCCAAACGCAGGTCACGGCTGCCCGAGCGGATGCCCAGTGTTAACCCGGCAAGGGCAAGAAGGAGGAGGGCGATCGAGTAGCCGTAATTTTCTCCGGTGCCGATCGGGCCGGTAATGATGCCGCCGTGCGCAGCCTGACGGACGGCGGCGAGGGTGGCGAGTAGAGCAGCGGCGATGGCGGCGCGGGTCGCGGTCGGCTGGGGGAGGAAGCGGGTGAGCCAGAAACCGGCCAGCGCGAGGTGCAAGGCGGGCGGGAACAGGCTGACCTGCTGTGCCACGAAGACGGGATTGAGAACGAGCACATCGAACCAGATCAGGCGACCCAATGCGAGTGCGAAGAGCGGCAGCGCGACCGCGGGCAGGCGGGTGCGCAGCGCGAAGGCGGCGGCGAACAGCGCGTGGGTGATCAGCGCGCGCTCGACGAAGCCAAGCGTTTCGAATCGCGGCGCGCCGGTGATGGCGAGCGGCAGCTTGGCGAGGTGGTAGAGCAGGAGCAGCGCGACGCTGAGGCCGGTCGCGAGTGCGGCGTTGCGCAGTCGGCCGAACTGCCGCGAATCGGTGGCGAGCAGCGCGATGGTGGCAATCAGCGGCAGCAGCGCGCGCAGTGCGTCGGCGAGCTCCGGCAGGAACCGGTATAGGACGGGTTCGCCTGCAAATGACTGGGCGAGCAGGACGAGGTAATCGGCCAGCGGTTCGGCTGCGGTGATCAGAATGGCAGCGATGCCGAACGCGGGCAGGGTCAGCAGCACACGGTCACCGGTGCGGCGCGCCCATAGGCCGAGGCCGAGCGTGGCGAGTGCGAAGACGGTGCCGAGCCAAGCCACCGGAACCAGCTGGCCGGTGGCGGTGGCGAACAGGGCCGCCGCGCCGAGCGCGCCGCCGATCAGGCCGGGGTCGTGGGCATCGGTGGCACTGCGGCGGCGCCAGGTAACCAGTCCCGCGAGCGCGGCGGCGGCGAGTTCGAGGGCTGCCCAGTGCCAATCGGCGAGACGCGTCGGCTCAAACAGGTTGGTGAGCAGCACCGGTCCGGCGATGCCGCCGAGCGCGATGACCGCCCAGCTGCGCGACCGGTCGAGCTGGGCCAAGCCGGCTGCGGTGAACAGCAGGGCGAGGACCGGCGCTGCGATGAAGGTCGCGCCGTGCTCGGGCGCGACAAGTGCTGTTGCGAGCAAGACCAGCGAGAGGCCGAGCGCAGCGAGCGCACCGGGCAGATGGCGTTCATCGCGCCAGGCGAGGATCAGTGTCGCTGCGGCCAGGACGAGGTAGAAGCTCCAGGCAAAGCCGTCGAAGGTCAGCGCGGGGGCGAAGATCAGCAGCTGGACTAGGCCGGCGACAAGTGGGGCGGTACGCAGCCACGTGCTGGTGATCCCGGCACGGGGCAAGGCGAGGGTGGCGGCCAGCGCGAGCGCGATGACGAACGCTGCGGGTCCGGTGAGACGGGCTGGCTCGAGCGCGACGAGCAGGAAATTGACCCAACCGAAGCCAACGGCTGTCGCAGCCAGCACGAGCCAGCCCCAGCCACGATGAATTGCCAGGCCAAAGAGCGCGGCAGTGAACAGGCCGAGATAGGCGAGTAATGGGCCGATCCCGGCGGCGTCATAGCCGGCAACGAGCGGGGCGATGAAGCCCCCGGCGAGCGCCAGCACGGCGGTCGGCGGGCCGTGGCGTAGCGCGAGGAACAGGCCGAGCGTGGTAACGGCGATCATCAGCATAAAGGCCGGAAGCGGGCCGATCAGGTGATAGAGCGCGGCGGCGATGTAGAGCGTCGCATAGCTACTGGCGATGCCCGCGCCGGCGAGTGCCTGAGCGATGCGCGGGTCTTCGGCGAGCGCGGGGATGCGGCGAGCGGCTTCGCTTGCGCCGACGAGGATCGCGGCGAAGAGTGCGGCGAGGATGGTGCGGACTGCTGGGGTCAGCAGGCCGATCTCGACGGCATGGCGCACGAGGAAGAAGCCCGCGACGACCAAAGCGATCGCGCCGATCCACACGGGCAGGCGCGCGCCGATCAGCGATTCGAGGCTGGGGCGGTCGGGTTCCGGCTCGGGCGCGGGGGCTGGCGGCGGCGGTCGCGGGGCTTCGACGCGTTTGACCGGCGGGGTGATGGCGGCGGTGGTGGCGCGCGCGGGTGCGACCTCAGCGACCGGAGCGGGTTCGGCCGCGCGAGTCGGCTGGGGCTGTGGGCGCGGGGCGTGTTCGAGTTCCTCGATCCGCCGCGTCAGCGCGCGCAACCGCTGGCCCTGCGCCATCGCGACGATGCCGAGCGCGACCACGGCGAGGAACAAGATGCCGTCCATTGCGGACCTTGTGGCAGCTTGGCTGCACGCGCGCCAGTGCGGGTTTGCCGGTGGCAACGCGAACTGCGGTTGCGCGCGCGCGGGGGTGGCGTAGAGGTCCGCACATGGAATTGAACTTCACGAAATGTCATGGGTCGGGGAACGACTTCATATTGCTGGACGCCCGCGCGATCGATCTCGATGACGCGAGTTGGGGGCGGGTTGCGCGGGTGTTGAGCGACCGGGCGGGGCCGGTGGGGGCGGATGGAATTTTGTTGCTGACCGCGGGCGATGCTGGGTCAGATTTCGGATTTCGGGTTTTCAACAGCGATGGGTCCGAACCGGAGACCTGTTTGAATGGATTGCGCTGCCTGGCGCGGGCGGGTTTCGAAGCATTGGGCATCGAGGCGGCGCGGGTGCGGTTGAAAACGAGCGGGGCGCAGGTGGCGCGGGAGGCGGATCTGGCTCCCGGCGTTTACACCGTGCGGGAGACGGTGGGGCCGGTGGCGACCGATCCGGCGGCGGTGGGTATCCGCGTCTCTGCGCCGGTGATCGACGTGGTGGTGCCGGGGTTGCCGAGCGACCGCGCCTTTACCGCGCTGGCGATGCCCAATCCGCACCTGATCACATTCGTCGAGCGGGTCGATGTCGATGAGCTGGTCGCGCTGGGCCAGTGGTGCGAGGCGGGGCCGGAGTTGCTGGTCGACCGCGCCAATGTGAGCTTTGTCGAGGTCCGCGGGGCGGATTTGTTCGTGCAGACGTTCGAGCGCGGGGTCGGGCTGACCAATGCATGCGGGAGCGCGATGGCGGCGTCGGCACATGCCGCGGGGCTGACCGGGCGGTTGCCGTTCGGGGCGTGGCTGACGGTGTTCAACCCGGGCGGCCGCGTGCGCGCGCGCGCTGAGGGGCCGGCGGGAGGTGATATGGTGACGATCGCGGGCAATGCGACGTTCGAGTGGGATGGGGTGGTTGAAATTGACCCGGCGACCGGCGTGGCCGGGGAACTGCGCGTGGTGCGGCGGAGGGAGGATGAAGTTGCAGCTTGGGCGGCGGCGCGGGGGTAGGATTGGGTGCTCGTAGGGTTCCGGCGATCAATGTGCAGCGACTGTGTTCCCGGAATTTGGCGCGTGGGAGCGTCACAGTCATCGATCACGCCTTGACCCCATAGAGATTGTCTTGAGTGGGGAATGACCCGCTGCGCACCGCAGACGAAAATGCGGCGATTCCCGCGTCCATGGCCGGTCTGAGATTGGCGAACCGTTCGACGAAGCGTGCCGTGCGCTCGGTCATTCCCAGCATGTCCTCCAGAACCAGAATCTGCCCGTCACAGGCGGCGCTTGCGCCGATGCCGATCGTCGGAATGGTGATTTTGTCTGAAATGTGCCGCGCGAGCGGTTCCACGACCGCTTCGATAACGACGGAAAAGGCTCCGGCAGCCGCGACGGCGTTCGCATCAGCCTCAATCGAGCCGGGCGCGTTGGACCGTACCAAATTGGCCGCTTCCGCGCGTCCTTGTGCCCTGAAAGAACCCAGCGTGTGAATGGACTGCGGGGTCAGGCCGATATGGGCGACGACGGGGATCCCGCGTGCCGATAGAAGCGCGATCGTTTCGGCAACATGAACGCCGCCCTCAATCTTGACGGCGCCACAGCCGGTTTCCTTCATGATCCGTGCCGCCGATGCGAAGGCCTGCTCCTTCGATTGCTCATAGGACTCAAACGGCATATCGACGACCACAAGTGCGTAGCTGGATGCGGCCACAACAGCGCGCCCATGGGCGATCATCAGCTCCAGCGTCACCGGCAGCGTCGATTCAAAACCATACAGGACGTTGCCCAGTGAATCGCCGACAAGCAGGATATCGCAATGCGGGTCGGCCAACGATGCACCGAGCGCATGATAGGCTGTTAGGGCGACCAGCTTCTCGCCTCCCTTGGCCGCGCGCACATCCGCTGCTGTGCGGCGCTTGATCGAAGCATGTGTACTCACCACGCGCTCCCGTCTTTGCGGGTGAAACGCCAGCCGCCTTCGGACCATGCGGCGACGAGGTCATCCTCGGGATATTCGCCTTGGTCGGCAACATTCCGGTCGCCAACTTCCAGATAGTGGACGTCCTCGCCGGTAAGGTTGACCAGATGGTGAGCCAGGCCGCCCGCCGGGAAACCCATGCACATTCCCGGTTCCAACAGAATGTTGCCTGCGTCGGTGCGCAGCGTGGGGCGACCGGAGAGGATGTAGATAAACTCCTCCTGCTCTGTATGCCGATGCAGCAGGGCGGATTGCGCGCCCGGCGGCAGCACCGTGAGGTTCACGCCAAAGCGCGACAGGCCAAAAGCATCGCCAAGCTGGCGCTTGACCCGGCCGGATACGCGCGCGGCGAACTGCGGCGGGTAGTTGGAAGGCTTTGCGCGCGGGGCGATGTCCATGGCGCGACGCGGAACCGGGGGAGACGTGGTCATGCGATGTACCCCTGCCTGATCGTCAAGAGTCGTCGGCCTGATGGCAGACAATGCAGATCTTGTTGCCATCGAGATCCCGGAAATAGGCGCCGTAATAATGGGCGTGATACTGTGGTCGTAGACCCGGGGTGCCCTCGCTTGTCGCACCGGCTGCCATTGCGATCGCATAGGTGCGGTCGACCGTGGCGCGATCGGGCGCCAGCAGGGCGACCATGCCGCCATTGCCCGGATCGGCCACCTGTCCGTCGAAAGGTGGGCCAAGAACGAACAGCGGGCGGGTCGACTCCGCCAGATTCCACATCACCAGATGCGCGGGGGCTTTGGCATGCCGACGGCGCCACTCCAGTTCATCCATGATCGGGGCATAGAAGTCGCTCGCCCGATCAAGGTCATTCACGCCGATAAAGACATGCGAAATCATCGCTGCACTCCTTGATAGACAACCGGGCGCGCCCGCACGCGTCAGAGAATTTTTGCTTCGATTTCGTTGAGATAGAGGAACTGCGGGGCGCAAACGCCCGCGATACGCCGGATCTCGACCAGCCATGGAGATTCGAAGAAGGCGCGCGCTGCGGCCAGCGAGCTCCAGCAAGAAAAGTGGACCACGCACCGTGCATCGGCCTCGTAGGCCAAAAGCTGATAGGCGATCTCGCCCGCGTCGCGCCGGATCGTCGCGGCATCATCGAAGATGGCTTTCCACCGCTCATAGTCCTCGACCTCGTGGATGATGAGGACATGGGATCTGCCTGCGTCTTCTTGAGCGGTGGTCACATCCGGGCTCCAGCATTGGGCAGGATATCCACAACGAAGCCCAGCCACATGGCGAACAACGCAATGCTCGAGGCGATGAAGACGCGCGCCCGTGCTCTGATCGTGTTGGGACCGATCTGGATGATGCTGTGCACAAGTCGAAGCACGACAAAGGCCCAAGCCAGCCCAACTTGTATGCCCGAGGCGCTGCCCGTCACGATCAGCAGGGGCACCAGGGCAAAATAGAGCACGGGCATTTCGAACAGGTTGGCCAGGTTCTGTGCGGGCCGTTCGACGGGACGAAAGTAGCGCCCCACCGCTTCAGCGTTGGCGAAGTCGGCAGCCACCGGCCGATTCGCAGCGATATGGGCGAAGCGCTGCCGCAGGAGCACCGCCCATACCGCGAATATCAACGCCGCCATCGCCACTGTTGGCCAGATAATGGCCAGATTCGTTTCTCTCATCGTTCCGCGCCCCCCGCGCACATGATCAACCATTCTGAGTCCAATTTACATACTTAGACATAGAGGCTGGATTTGCTTTTGCAATCCAGATACGATCCGACGCATGGCCACCGCCCCGTTTCGACGTCAGTCGCCGATCCACATCAGCCGCTGCACGCTTGCGGCAAGCTTCGATTTCCTGGGAGATCGCGCGTCATTGCTCATCCTGCGCAGCGCCCTCTTTGGCGTGCGGCGCTATGAGGATTTCCACACCGAGATCGGCATACCGAGGACCATTCTGGCCGATCGACTCAAACGCCTCGTCGCGTCGGGGTTGATGGTTCGGCAGGACTACAAGGCGGATGGGAGCCGACCGAGGAAGGAGTATCTCCTTACCGAAATGGGCGAAGCGCTGCGGCTACCGTTCCTGGCGATGCGTCAATGGTCGGACCAATGGGTCGGCCAAGGAAGAACGCCACCCATGCGGCTGATGCGCAAATCGGACGGAGCGAAGGTCGCCGTAGCGTTCGTCGATCATGCGGGGCGCATCGTGCCCCCGGACGATCTGATGGCCGGGTTCGAAGACTGGGCGTCCATCCCGGCTGCAGAGAGTTGATCGCCAGCGCGTTGGCCGGCGCCACGGTTTCTAACCCAGCTTGCGGTCCGGGCTTTGCGGGCACACAAAACCCGGCTGCATCGGCGGGGGAGGGGGCTTAGCCCGTTGGCTTGGCCGGTTTCTTCGCCTGTTCCGGCGGGTCGCCGTCGATTTTGATCAGCGAGTCGAGGCGGCATTCGCCGTCGCGGGGGACGATGATGCTGGCGTTGCGGTCGATGCCGCCGATGGCCGGTGAGGGCTTGAAAGCAATCCGCGCGGCCCAGGGCAGCCCCTGGCAGGGGGCGAAGAAGGTTCCGCGATACCATTGCCGGCCGGCGCGCAGATAAATGATCATGTCGCCGTCCGTACGGTAATCGCGGACCGATGACGGGAACGGTATCCGCGCCTCCTTTGCACGGGGCGGCGCGGCGTCCTGCGCGCTGGCAGGCAAGGCGGCGGCGAGCAGCGCCAGCGGAGCGAGCAATGCGGCGGGGGCGAGTCGATGGGTCATGCCCGCAGCATGGCACAGGTGCGATGAACCTGCGATGGATGATTGACGAACCAAATGGGAACAAAGTGCTTGACATCGTCACGCTCATTCGGTACATAACAGGAACGCTGAAGAATTGCGAGTCGCGGCGATCGGGCCGCTGAGTGCGGTCTTCTGAAGAACTTAGATTGCGTGAGATCGGGCCGGGGCGGGAACGCCTGTCGGCCCGATTTGCGTTGGGGAGACGAGAGGATGGGAACGCGACGCGCTTACACCGATCCGGCGCATGCGCCGTTCGATCAGCAGCGCAAATGGGTCCGCTGGACCAAGGCGATGCGCGAGACGTTTCTGGATCACCTCGCTGCCACCTGCAACGTCAAGGAATCCGCGGCGGTGATCGGGGTGATCCCAGGTTCGGTTTATACGTTGCGTCGCCGTGAGCCGAAATTTGCTGAAGCGTGGGAAGAAGCGCTCGCGCTTGGCTACCAGATGCTGGAGACGCGTGTGGTCGGTCATGTCCTGGCGGGCAGGGGGCCGGACGAGCCGCTGGGAGCAGGCATCGACAGCAATCAGGGACCGGTCAGTTTGGAGACGGCGCTAAAGCTGTTGGTCTTGCACCGCAACGCTTCCGGCAAGCCGCGCAAAGGTGGGGGCGGCCCGCAATATGCGCGACCCGATGAAACCGATGCGATGCTGCTCAAGCGGCTCAAGGCGATCGAGCTGCGGCGCGCGCGCGAGGCCGAATGGGCGGCGCAGGCAGGCACGGGCAAGGCCGGGTTGCTGACGCATGAGGCAGGGGCGGGCGATCCTGTGCCGGCGCGCGATGCGGTGATCGATCACATCGCACAGGTGGAGGGTGCGCGCGATGACGCGTGATGCGGAGATCGGCGCGTTCATCGACCGGCTGATCGCCTTGCCCGATGAAGAGCGCGGCCATGCGATACGCGGGATGACGAAGCCGATGCGGCGCGAGTTCCTCGCGCGGTGGAAGCTGTGGGCGCATGGCGGACAGCTGGTGCCGCCGGGCGACTGGCGCGTGTGGCTGATCCGTGCCGGGCGCGGGCTCGGCAAGACGCGCGCGGGGAGCGAATGGGTCAACCAGCTGGCGGTGGACGAGCCCGAGGGGCGCTTTGCGCTGGTCGGGGCGAGCCTGGACGAGGTGCGGCGCGTGATGATCGAGGGGCAGTCGGGGCTGATCGCCACGGCGCGCTCCGACCGGCAACCGGTGTGGAAAGCGAGCGCGCGCGAGCTGCACTGGCCGTCGGGCGCGATCGGATTTGCCTATTCGGCCGAATCGCCCGAGGGGCTGCGCGGGCCGGAGCATCATGCCGCCTGGGCCGACGAGCTGGGCAAATGGGGACGCCGGGGCGATGCGGCGTGGGATAACCTGACGATGGGATTGCGGCTGGGCGAGCGGCCGCGCGTGCTCGTGACGACGACGCCGCGACCGACGCGGCTGATGCGGCGGGTGATGGCACTGCCGAGCTGCGTCGAGACGCGCGGGCGGACGCGGGACAATCCGCACCTGCCCGCAAGCTTCGTGGAGGCGATGGAGGCCGAATATGGCGGCACGCGGCTGGGGCGGCAGGAGCTGGACGGCGAATTGCTGAGCGATGTGCCAGGCGCGCTGTGGACGCGGGCGATGATCGAGGCGGCGCGGGCGGTTGTGGTCGATGAACCGGTGCGCGTGGTGGTCGGGGTCGATCCGCCGGCGAGCGCGGAGGGCGATGCGTGCGGGATCGTCGCGGTGGCTTTGGACGGCCTGGGGCGGCTTGCGGTGCTGGAGGATGCGAGCGTCGCGGGCCTTTCGCCCGAAGGCTGGGCACAGGCGGTGGCGGCGTGTGCGCGGCGGCACGGCGCGGACCGGGTGGTGGCGGAAAAGAACCAGGGCGGCGACATGGTCGAAAGCGTGCTGCGCGCGGCAGCGGTGGCGATGCCGGTGCGGCTGGTCCATGCGAGCCGGGGCAAGGCGGCGCGGGCCGAGCCGGTGGCGGCGTTGTACGAGCGGCGACAGGTGCGGCATGCCGAGCCGTTCGCGGCGCTGGAGGATGAATTGTGCGGGCTGGTGCGCGGGGGCGACTATGCCGGGCCGGGACGCTCGCCGGATCGGGCGGACGCGCTGGTGTGGGCGGCGTGGGAGCTGGTGTTTGGGTGGAAGGGCGAGGTGGGGGTGCGGGGGACGGGGTGAGCCCGTACCCATTGGCGTTCAGTCGTTCGACTTTTCCTCGACGCCGATCAGCGCTACCATTTTCTGGCGCAGGTCGATGCCAAGCTGGTTGTCGTAGGCAAGCCACGCGC
The DNA here is from genome assembly GCA_030149245.1 of Sphingomonas bacterium. Classification (GTDB taxonomy): domain Bacteria; phylum Pseudomonadota; class Alphaproteobacteria; order Sphingomonadales; family Sphingomonadaceae; genus Sphingomonas. Next base: position 147,473 of record JASBRX010000010.1, on the reverse strand, counting down.
CGGATATGATGATTGACCAGAACACGCTGAAGAGCGAGCCGACCAGAAAATACTCCGCGAACTCCCGCTTATCCAATTTCTGAAATCGTGCGACGGTCTTTAGTGCGATGACCGCTGCCAATATCTCCCAGCTGTTCATAAGAATACCAATGGTCAAAATCATTCGCTCCAGCGTGCCTATGACGCGACCGGCAACATGGCTGGGCTGTTCTTCGTCGGCGGTTGCGTCTTTCAAGCCGGTCAGATTGAAGATCGCACGACAGAGAACGTTGCCGACCCATGTCAGCAAGAAGAGGGCTATCGACGTGTAGAGGATTGCATGAAGCACTAGCCCGCCCCTTTCATCTCAAATTTCCGGTCAAGAGCAGCCAGGGCTTCATGAACCGCATGCCATTGGATGACGTATAGATCATAGTCACCCGACGCGCGGACCTTGTAGATATTATGGACTGAAACGTTGCGCCGCTTCGCAATCGCGTTGACGTCCTCGCCTTCGAGGAGGGCGGTGATGTCCCGGCGCTGCACATCCGACCATTTTCGTTCGATCGACGTCAACATTGCACCGCTGGCCTCCAGCAATGTTTCCAGAACCGGGTCTTCGGGAACGACGAAGCGATACAGGCTGTTCGACTTCTTCTCGTTCAACCGCTCACGCGTTGCCGAAAGGCCGGGTCCCATCATGTTCCAAGCGCGTTGAGTGTTGAGCGGTGTGGTCAAGCGCGCCGCCCCGAGCGCGAACCGACAGTCGATGCCTGCGTTTAGCAATTCCAGCCGAATGTCGCGCGCAATCGCCGCAGCGACCGTGAAGGAAGTGACGAGGCTTTGAAACTCATCTCCGAGAGTGATGGTAAGAGGTGAGGCGAGAAGCTTGCGACGGGCGTGATTTTGGCGCTCAATGGCCTGATTGAAACGGACATGAAGATCGGATGGAGCTTCGCTGCGCTCGCTCTTCACCAGATCGCCCATCAGGACTGCATAGGTAGAAGCTTGGGTCACAACGTGCATGTAACCTAATTCGGGTTCAAATCCACATTAAACCAAAAACGGGATAAAATCTGAATTGAACCAATTAAAGGTAAAGGGCAACGGCCAAGGCTGTCCTCACGACCCGACACCCCTAGCCCCGGCCCCCGCCCCCCGCTAAGCCTCCGCGCATGTGCGTGCTGGCGTTGGCGTGGGGGATGCACCCCAATTGGGTGTTGGTCGCTGCGGGGAACCGTGACGAGCGGCATGCGCGGGCGACGGCGCCGTTGGCGCGGTGGATGGCGCCCAAGCCTGCCAACACTCCGGTTATCGGCGGACGCGATCTGGAGGCTGGGGGGACCTGGCTGGCGGTGAACGAGGCTGGAAGGCTGGCTGCCGTTACCAATGTGCGGGGTGAGGTTGCCGATCCCGCCAAGCTGTCGCGCGGGGCGCTGGTGACCGATATGCTCGCCGGGCATGAGCCGGAGGATCTGAACGCCTATAACCCGTTCAACCTGATCGCGGTGGATCGTGATGGGCCGCTGTATCTGTCGAACCGGCCCGATCCGGTGCGGCGGCCGCTCAGCCCGGGGATGCATGGGCTGTCGAACGGGTTGTTCGATACGCTGTGGCCCAAGACGATCCGGGTGCAGATGGGGCTGCGCGCCTGGCTGGAGGCGGGGAGTTCGGCGCTGGAGCCACTGTTCGCGGTGCTTGCCGACGAGCGGCCGGCGGGGGCGGCGGAGCGCTATGAGCCTGACCCGTATGAGCCGGTGGATTCGCCGGTGTTCATCCGCAACCCGGTCTATGGGACGCGGTGCAGTACCGTGGTGACGGTGGATCATCTGGGGCGCGGGCGGATTGCGGAGCGGCGGTTCAGTTCGACTGGTTTGCTCGAGGGCGAGAGTGTTTTGAGTTTTACGTGGAGTTGAGCGGGAGCCTCGGTGCTTCGACAATGAACAGGTGAAACGTCCCCCGGACGTTCCAGCCAAAGCTGGGAGCTTTGGCGACCTGTTCATCAGCACAAACGGATTTGGGGCAAGTGATTTTATGACTCCGCGCGAAGTGATCGGTGTGGCCGAGGTGCCGGGCGGGGAGCCGTTGCGGCTGGTGCGGCATGGCCGTGACTTCATCATCATGCTCGAGCGCAACGAGCTGATGTCGAGCCGGATGAGCGGATCGGAAGAGGCGCTTGCGGAGATGACGCTGGACCGGTTGAGCGATCCGGCGAATGCGCGGCTGCTGATCGGCGGATATGGCATGGGGTTTACGCTGCGCGCGGCGCTCAGGCGGCTGGGGCCGAAGGGGTGGGCGTGCGTGGTCGAGCTGGTACCGGGGATTATCGAATGGGCGCGCGGGCCGATGGCGGAACTGGCCGACGGGTGCCTGGATGATCCGCGCACGCAGCTGGTGATGGGCGATGTCGGCGCGGAGATTGCGCGCAGCCGGGGCAGCTGGGAGGCGATCCTGCTGGATGTCGACAATGGGCCGGACGGGCTGACGCGCGACGCGAATAACGGGTTGTACACGATGCGCGGGCTGGAGAAGGCGCGGGCGGCGCTGGCGCCCGGAGGGGTGCTGGCGGTGTGGTCGGCGGGGCCGGACCCGGCCTTTACGCGGCGGATGCGCGATGCGGGGTTTGCGGTGGAAGAGGTTCAGGTGCGGGCCAGGCAGAATGGCAAGGGGCCGCGGCACGTGATCTGGTTCGGTAGGAAGCGCTGAGTTTTTTTGATGCGCTGACGCGCATGCGGCACCGGCCCGCTCCCCCACCCGGCCACCCATAGAATACACTGTCGTTGGGTGGCCGGGTGGGGGAGCGGGCTGGTGCCGCCCCATCGCCGTGAGGCGATCAAAGGAGAAAACGCATGAAATGGTTCGGGCGGAAGTCCGGGCGCGAGGGTTCGCGTCCGGTGTTGGCGCGTGGGCAGGGCGCCGGCGCGGTGCTGGGCGAGTGGCCGCAGAGTTACGAGGCGCAGGTGCGGGCGGGCTATGCCGCCAATCCGGTGGCGCAGCGAGCGGTGAAGATCGTTGCCGAGGGGGTGGCGGGGGCTCCGGTGGAAGCGAGCGATGCGGGGTTGCTGAAGCTGGTGGCCGCGCGGAGCCAGGGGCAGGAATTGGGGGCGACGCTGGCGGCGCATCTGTTGCTGCATGGCAATGCCTATGTGCAGCTGCTGGGCGACGGCGCGGGCGGTGTGGCGGAGCTGTTCGCGCTGCGGCCCGAGCGGGTGAGCGTCGAGACTGATGCCGGGGGGTGGCCAGTCGGCTATCGCTATCGCGTCGGCGGGAGCGTCAGCGTGATCGCGGCGGAGGATGCGGCGGGGCGGCCGCAGGTCGTGCATTTGAAGGCATTCAACCCGGTCGATGATCATTACGGGCTGGGCTGCCTGGGCGCGGCGAGTGGAGCGATCGCGATCCACAATGCGGCGACGCGGTGGAACAAGGCGTTGCTCGACAATGCGGCGCGGCCTTCGGGAGCGTTGGTGTACGAGCCGGGGGACGGGAGTGCGTTGTCGCCGGCGCAGTTCGACCGGCTGAAGGGCGAGATGGAGGCGGGCTTCGCGGGTGCGGCGAATGCCGGACGGCCGATGCTGCTGGAGGGCGGGCTCAAATGGCAGGCGATGAGCCTGTCGCCGGCGGACATGGACTTTGTGGGGCTGAAGGCGGCGGCGGCGCGGGAGATCGCGTTGGCGTTCGGGGTGCCGCCGATGCTGATCGGCCTGCCCGGCGACAACAGTTATGCGAACTATCGCGAGGCGAACAAGGCGGTGTGGCGGATGACGATCCTGCCGCTGGCGGACAAGATCCTGACCGAGCTGGCGCAGGGGCTGTCGCCGTGGTTTCCCGATGCGCGGCTGTGGGTTGCGGTCGACAAGGTGCCGGCGATGGCGGAGGACCGCGAGCGGCTGTGGCGCAGTGTCAGCGGGGCGGAGTTCCTGTCGGATGCGGAGAAGCGCGCGATGCTGGGGATCGTGGCGTGAGCGCGCCGGTTGACGGCAAGCTGCTGGCGCAGCTGATCGCGCAAGGGTCCGCAGAGGGCGCCGACCTGGCGACGTTGCGCGCGGTGGCGGAGGAGGCGGGCGAGCTGGGGGCGAGCCGGGCGCTGAGGCGGCTGGGGCTGGATGACCCGGATGCGGGCAAGGATATGGGCGAGCTTCGCGAATTGCTGGAGGCATGGCGCGACGCGAAGCGGTCGGCGGTCAAGGCGGTCGCGGGGTGGGTGGTGCGGATGCTGCTGGCGCTGGTCGTAGTGGGGCTGGCGGTGAAGCTGGGGTTCTGGGGCGTGGGGAAGTGAGCGTGCGGTTTGCGGGATATGCCGCCGTGTTCGATGCGCCTGACCGGGGCGGCGATGTCATCCGGCGGGGCGCGTTCGGAGCCGTGCGGCGGGTGCCGTTGCTGTGGCAGCATCGCGGGGAACCCGTCGGGGTGATCGAGGCGATCGGTGAGGATGCGCGGGGGCTGCGGGTGACCGGGCGGGTCGACGCGCCCGAGTTGGCGGCACTCATGGCGAAGGGCGCGGTCAATGGGCTGAGCTTTGGGTACCGCACGGTGAAGGCGCGGCAAGGGCGGTGGCGCGAGATCGAGCAGCTCGAGCTGTGCGAGGTGAGCCTGGTGGCGCGACCGATGCAGCCGCATGCGCGGGTGCATGCGGTGGAGCGCGTCGGCGGTTAGCGCAGGCGGCGGGCGTTCGCGCGAACCTTGCGCCGGTAATGGGCGAGCGCCTTGCGGGTGGTGGTGGCGGGGGTCGTGCCGAGCGCGCCGGTCATCATGGCGAGTTGCAGTTCGTAGGCCGCAGTCAGCTTTTCGGAGACCATGCGTGCAGCTTCGCGCTGGGCTTCGGGACCGCCTTGCGCGATCTTTGCTGCGCGCAGTCCCATCACGGCGGCGGATTCCCAGCCGAGCGACCACGCGTCGAACCCGGCGTTCATCCAGCTTTTGTTCGATCGTTTGGACATTTGGAATTCCCGGAGTGACGGTGTGTCGCGGTCCTAACGAAGCAGGGTCGCGGATGGGCCCGCGTGGCGGTGCGTAAGAAGCGCTGTTTGCTGATTTTCTGAGACGACGGGGTTCGCGTGCGGCGGGCCCCCTCCACCACGCCCTTCGGGCGCGGTCCCCCTCCCCGTTCCGGGGAGGATTTTTCACGTAGGAGAAGACTATGGAAACGAAGGCAGATGTCCTCGAACAGTCGTTCGAAGCGGTGGAAGCGGCTGGGGTGCCGGTGGCTCGGCCGATGTTGAGTGGGGCGCGCAGCGTTGGCGGCGCGGCGTTTGAGGGGTTCCTGCGCTCCGGGAGCGGGGCGCTGGAAATGAAGGCACTGTCGGGCGCGAGCGGGGCGGAGGGCGGCTATGCCGTGCCGCGGGAGATCGACGCGCTGGTCGATGCGACGCTGGCGAGCATTTCGCCGATCCGCGCCATCGCCAATGTCGTGACGGTGGGCAGTGCGGGGTATCGCAAGCTGGTCGCGTCGGGCGGGACCGAATCGGGCTGGGCGAGCGAGACGGCGGCGCGCGACGAGACCGATACGCCGGTGTTCAACGAGATCGCGCCGCCGATGGGCGATCTGTTTGCCAATCCGGCGGCGAGCCAGGCAATGCTCGACGATGTCGCGTTCGACGTCGAAGCGTGGCTGGCCGACGAGATCGCGCGGGAATTTGCGCGGGCCGAGGGGGCGGCGTTCGTCAGCGGCAACGGGACCAACAAGCCCAAGGGGTTCCTGACCTATGCCACGGCGGCGACCGGCGATGACGTCCGCGCGTTCGGCACGCTGCAGCACATCGTGTCGGGTGCGGCGGGGGCGTTTGCGGCCAATCCCGAGGAAAAGCTGATCGACCTGGTCCAGGCGCTGCGGCCGCCCTATAGGCAGGGGGCGGTGTGGTGCATGAATTCGGCGACGCTAGCGCGCATCCGCAAGTTCAAGACGAGCGACGGCGCGTTGCTGTGGCAGCCATCGCTGAGCGCGGGGCAGCCGGCGACCTTGCTCGGCTATCCGGTGGTCGAGGCCGAGGACATGCCCGATATCGCCGCCAATTCGCTGTCGATCGCGTTCGGTAACTTCAAGGCGGGATATCTGATCGCCGAGCGTGGCGAGACGCAGATCCTGCGCGATCCGTACAGCAACAAGCCGTTCGTCCACTTCTACGCCACCAAGCGGGTCGGCGGGGCGGTGACCAATTCCGAAGCGATCAAGTTGCTCAAGTTCGCGGCGTCCTGACCCTCGATCGGCAGGGTTAGCGGGGCGGAAGCCATCCCGATTCTGCCGATCGTTGCATGCCTGATACAGTCGGGCCGGGGCGATGCGGGCGCCCCGGCCAGTTCCGACTTTACATCCGCGGGAGCAGATACATGGCAGAGCTGATTTACGCAGATTTGGTCGAGGAAACGACGACGACCGAGGGGACCGGCGCGATTACGCCGGGCGGCGCGGTCGATGGATCGCGCAGCTTTGCCGCTGTGCTGAGCGAGGGCGACCAATTCTATTACAGCATTGACGGGGCGCCCACGGACACGAGCGTATTCGAAGTCGGGATCGGCACCTATGCCAGCGGGACGATCGAGCGGGCGCCGATCATCTCATCGGACGGGACCAGCGCGGTCGATCTGCCCGCCGGGACCAAGACAATCGCGCTGACGGTCGCGGCCGAATTCTACCAGGTCGTGCAGGCGCATGACGTCTTTGCGGCGTGGCAGGCGATTCCGGGGAATGAAGGCCTGACCGTCACCGATTTCCTCAATCAGGTGACCGGCGCGGAGGGGCTGTCGGCACCGCACTACACGATTGAGGCGGAGACGCCGCCAGACATCGATTCGGGCTGGTCGCAGGAGGGGGTGGTCTATGACTCGCCCTCGCGCGACGAGGATGGCGAGCCGTCGAGCATCCGCTTCGGGCTCAACTTCACCTACGGCCCTTACCCAGCCGGCTCCCAGTTTCCCGGGCAGCTCGAATATACCAACAACGTGTTCGGGCTGAGCTGGAACCTCAATACCAGCTTCACGCCGATCAACACCGATATGGGGGGACCGTCGATCCGGATCGAGAGCCGGTTCAAGAAGCCGACGCGCAATCCGGGCAATCCGGGTGGATGGGTGGACGGGTCCGAATTTCACCATGCGATGCACACGACCGGATCGGGTGGATCGGAATATCGGCCGATCAGCATCTATGCCCCGTTCGACGAGGGCGATTGGGGGTATGATTCCGACACCAGCTTTCAGGCGGCCTATTATGCCTTTGCCGATGGCTATCGGAACGCGCACGTCACCTTTGGCTGGAATGGGACGTCCAGTGCGACCAAGCCGATCATCCTGTCCAATCAGGTGCGGATCAACCGGACGGGCAACAACACGCCCTGGCTCACCCAGACCAATGCGGCGGGGACGTCCCAGATCAACCTGCCCTATGTCAATTCGGGCAATGGCTACACGTTCGACCGCGACATCTATCTGTCGGCGGGCAATGTCGGGACCAATCCGCTGGGCATCCAGTCGCTGTTGTCGCTGGTCGGCACGTCGGGCTTCGCCAATGGTGCGCGGATGATCTACCTCAACACCAATGCGGTGACGGGGTCGGCGACCGGGTTCGAGACCGAGCTTTCCGCGTCGACGCGGTTCGAGGGGTTCAAGCTGCGCAACACCCATGCGAGCGGCGTCGCCGGCGGCCGTATCCAAGGTAATGGCAATCTGTATCTCGATTTTTACAACGAGGCGAATTTCCATCGCTGGGGCCTGCGGCTGAAAACCAATGGTGACTTTACCATCGGACAGACCGAGCAGGGCAGCGATATCTCCGATGCGCTGCGCATCAACTTCACCACGTTGCAGACCAGCTTCATGAAAGCGCCCAAACTGCCGAGCGCGACGGTGGCGGGTGCCGGGTCGGCGGCGACGGCGGGCGCGGGCGCGCTGCACTATGTGACCGACCTGAATGCCACCACCACCGGAAGCGTTGCGACCGGAGGCGGGACCAACGACGGCGTCGTGGTGAGCGACGGCACCGACTGGCGGATCCTGGCGGCATGGTGAGCGCAGCGGATGGGCGCTTTGCGCTCGCGCGCGGGCCGATCGCTGCACGGCCGATCGGCGGTGGCAGATGGCGGCGGGCACGGCCTGTTGCCGGGGTGATGTCGGTGCCGCGCGCGACGCGCACAATCGCGCCGGGCGATCACCGCGATACACAGATCGGCGCGGACGGGCGGCTGCATCGCGCACGCTGAATCGTCCGCGTGGTGACGAAAGGTGAGGGGCGGTCCTGCGGGGCCGCCCCTTTTTTCTTGGGAGAAGGGAGCGAGCGATGGGCATCTTCCTGAAGGATCCGGCGGCGGCGCTGGACTATGCGATCGACTGGGCGGCGATTGCCGGCGCGGCGGGACTGAGCGCCAGTAGCTGGACGGTCGAGCCGGTGCATGACGACGGGCTGGCGGTGGTGGCCGAAGCGGTGAGCGGCGCGCGCTGTGCCGCGACGGTCGAGGGCGGGCGGCCGGGGATCGTCTACCGCCTGACCAACCAGGTGATTTGGAGCGACGGGCGGCGCGATGCGCGCTCGCTGGACGTGCGGGTGGAGCGGCGGTGATGGTCGAGACGATCGTGCCGCCCGAGGCGGCCCCCGTCGCGCTGGCCGAGCTGCGCGCGTTCTTGCGGATCGAGGGCGTGGATGGCGATGCCGAGCTGGCGGCGCAGCTGCGCGTTGCGACCGAGCTGTGCGAGGGATTTATCGGGGCGCCGTTGCTGGAGCGGACGTTGCGCGAGACGCTGGCGGCACGGGGCGCGTGGCAGGCGCTGAGTGTTGCTCCGGTGCGGGCGGTGACGGCGGTTCACGCGCTTTCGGCGGATGGGAGCGGAGTGGCGCTCGCTCCTGAGGTTTATGGGATTGATATCGATGCGGCGGGGCGGGGGTGGGTGCGCTGTGCGTCCGTCGGACGGATCGCTGTTACCTATGTGGCGGGAAGCGCGGCGGACTGGAATGCGGTGCCCGAGCCGGTGCGGCATGGCATCCTGCGACTGGCGGCGCATCTGCGGATGGATGGTGAGGGCGTGCCGCCGGCGGCGGTGACGGCATTGTGGCGACCGTGGCGGGTGATGCGGCTGGGCGCGGGGGCGGTGCGATGAGCGCGGCGGCGGTGCTGGCCGAAGCGATCCGCGCCGCGCTGAGCGCGCATGCGCCGCTCGCCGAGGGGCTGGCCGCGGTGTTCGATGCGCCGCCGGTGCGCGCGGCCACACCGCATGCGGTGATCGGCGAGGCGCAGCTGTCCGACTGGGGGACCAAGGACATGGCCGGGCGCGAGGCGCGGGTCGCGATTAGCCTGTTCGATGCCGGGGAGAGCCCGGTGCGGCTGCGGCGACTGGTGGGCGAGGTCGAGGTCGCGATGGCGGGACTGCCGCGTGCCTTAGGCGACGGCTGGCAGCTGGCGAGCCGGGTGCTGCTGCGCGGGCGGATCGAACGCAAGGGCGAGGGGCGCTGGATCGCGACGAGCGAGTGGCGGCTGCGGATGTTGAAAGCTGATTGAACCGGCACCGGCCCGCTCCCCCACCCGGCCACCACAGGATATTGAAGTTGGGTGGCCGGGTGCGGGTAGCCCAGCAAAGTACTACTTTGCTGGGACCCGTGGGGGAGCGGGCCGGTGCCGCCAAACCAAGGAGATACGGACATGGCGGTGGAGAAGGGAAGCGCGTTCCTGTTGAAGGTGGGCGATGGCGGTGAGCCGGTGGCCTATGCGACGGTGGCGGGACTGCGCACGACGCAGCTGAGCGTCAATGGCGAAGCGGTGGCGGTCACGTCGAAGGATTCAGGCGCGTGGCGCGAATTGCTGTCGGGCGCGGGCGTGCGATCGGTGAGCGTGTCGGCGGCTGGGGTGTTTACCGGGTCGGCGGCGGAGACGCGGATCCGCGGCAATGCGCTGAGCGGGGTGATCGACGATTACCGGCTGAGCTTCGAGAGCGGTGAGACGATGACCGGGCGGTTCCTGGTCACGCGGCTGGACTATGCCGGGGATTTCAACGGGGAGCGGTCGTACACGCTGAACCTGGAGAGCAGCGGCCCGGTGGTGTCGGCATGAGTGCGAATCCGGCGCGCGGCGAGGCGGCGGTGCGGGTCGCCGGCGTGGAGCTGGTGCTGCGGCCTTCGTTTTCGGCGCTGGTTGCCGCCGAGCAGGAGTTGGGGCCGCTGTTCACGCTGGTCGAGCGGGCAGCCGAGGGGCGGTTGGGGCTGGGCGAGATGGTCGCCTTGTTCTGGCACTGCCTGAAGGAGCGGCCCGAGGGGCTGACCCGGGAGGCATTTGGCGAGGGGGTGGCGGCGGGGGGACTGGCCGCGGCGACTCCGGCGCTGCGCGTGCTGATCGGGCAGATTCTGGCCGGGCGGTGATGTTCGCCGAGCGCGCCGCGTGGCTGGCGGGGCAGGCGGGAGTGGCGTTCGGCTGGACGCCGGAGTTGTTCTGGGCGGCGACGCCGGAGGAACTGGTGGCGCTGGTGCGGGCGGTGGCTGGCGATGTCGTCGCGCCGCCCGATCGCGACACGATCGCACGGCTGATGGAGGCGTTTCCCGATGGATGACGAGATCGACCAGATGATGGTGCGGGTGCGCGCCGACACGCAGGGCTTTGCCCGCGATGTTGCCGAAATGCGCGCGGCGATCGACGGGCCGTTGCAGGCCGGGGCGGATCGCGCCGGGCGCGCGGTCGAGGCGGCGCTGTTGCGTGCGGTGCGGACGGGCAAATTGGGCTTCGAGGATCTGAAGCGGGTGGCGTCGCAGATTCTGGCCGAGATTGCTGCGGAGGCGGTGCGCGGGGGGATGGCCGCGATCTTTGGCAGCGGCGGGATTGCCGGGGCGATCGGGGGGCTGTTCGGGCTGCCAGGCCGCGCGACCGGCGGGCCGGTGGCACCGGGGCGGGGCTATATCGTGGGTGAGCGCGGACCGGAGCTGTTCGTGCCGACGAGCAGCGGGCGGGTCGAGGCGCCGGTTCAGGGTGGCGGGCGTGATGTGCGCGTGGCGATCACGATTCATGCTCCGGGGGGTGGTGAGGCGGCGGGCGCGCTGCGGCAATCGGGGCGGCAGGTAGCGCGGGCGGTGAAGGCGGCGCTGGCGGGGGTTGAGTGAGGGGTTGCGGGTGGGCTTGCTGGTCTCTGCGAGGCTATCACTGCCCCACCCCAACCCCTCCCCTGAAGGGGAGGGGCTAAGAAGATGGCGTACTGGCTCGCGTCCGAGCGGACGGTGCAGACGGCGGGGGTGATCTCGCGCTTTGACCCGGTCTATTGGACGGTCAATTTTCCGCGGCCGATGATGGCGAGCGTGGTGACGACTGCGCCGGATGCATTGAGGGTCGATGCGGTGTTTTACCGGCGGGACGATCTGGCGGGGCTGATCTGGGAGAGCGTGGATCGTCATGACCACCCGCTGCTGTCCTATGAGACGAGCAGGGATTATCGCGGGTGCCGGTTGCGCTTTCGGTGGCGGTCGGGCGGCGTGATGCCGCTGGATGCGGTCAATGGCCCGGTGCTGACAATCGAGGGGCGCGATGCGGCGGGCGAGCCGCGCGCCTGGTATGTGCGGCTGTGGAACTATGCCGTTGGCACGCCGGAGGATTGCGTCGTCAGCCTCGATTTTGCCAGCGTTGCGGGCGGGTTCGTGCTGCCGGACGAGGGTGACCCGGTATGGGCCGGGGATGTCGACCGGATGTTCGTGAGCCTGGTGCCGCCGGGCTATAGCGGTGAGGACGCGGCGCTGGCCACTCCGGTCGAGGGGTGGGTCGAGCTGTCCGATGTAATCGTCGAGGGGCCGGGGACGGTGCTGGCGATCGGCGATGTGGTGGTGCCCGAACATGGGCTGTCGATCTGTTCGGGCTATGATGACAGCTATCACCTGACCCCGGCGCGGCTGCTGCGTAATGCGCTGCAACTTGGGTATCGCGGGGACATCGTCCATTATGTCGGGATGAGCCATTATTTTCGGCTCGAAGCGGCAGCGGGGGGTTATTTTGCCAGCCTGAGCGGCGGGGTGCTGAATGGCCCGTGCGCGGCGTGGCATGCCGATTTCGCGGCGCGGGCGAGGTCGCTCGGCTTCGGGGTGATCTGGTCGCTGTCCTATGAGCTGTTCGATGCGCATACCTGGGGCGACTGGAAGCAGCGGGCGGCGGATGGATCGCCCGCGCTGACCGGGTGGGAGCCGCCCTCGACCTTGCTGTCGCCGGCGCATGCGGGGGCGATGGGCTATCTGCAGGCGGTGGCGGCGGCGTTTGTCAGGATCGCGCTGGACGCGGGGCTGGCGGCGAAGTTTCAGGTCGGTGAGCCGTGGTGGTGGGTGATGGGGGATGGACGCCTGTGCATCCATGACGACGCGGCGCGGGCGGCGTTGGGCGATCTGGCGGAGCAGAATGTGCGGGGCGATCCCGACACCGATGTGCTCGACGCGGTGGGGGCGTTGCTGGCGGCGTCTACGGCAGCGCTGGCGGCGGCGGTGCGCGGGGTGGCTCCGGAGGCGCAGCTGTTGCTGCTCGCCTATCTGCCGACGGTGCTAGACCGGGACGCGCCCGAGTTGATGCGCGCGAATTTGCCGGTCGGCTGGGCGTTTCCGGCGTTCGATGTGCTGCAGCTGGAGGATTATGACTGGGCGGTGGCGGGCAACGCGGTCGCGAGCGCGCGGGGCGTGGCGCTGGCTGAGGCGCGGCTGGGCTATCCGGTGGAGAAGCAGCATTATTTCGCGGGGTTCGTGCTGAACCCGGAGGATGCGCGGCAGTGGCGCGGGATTGCCGATGCGGCCGATGCGGCGCGTGCGCGGGGCGTGGCGGCGACGTTCATCTGGGCACTGCCGCAGGTGATCCGCGATGGGTTTGTGACCTTCGATCAGGAGGAAGACATGCAGGCGTTCGACGATGTGCTGTTCCCGATCGCGCTGGGGCGTGAGGCGGAGGTGGCGCCCGAGGTGTCGACCGCGATCCTGACCAGCGCGGGCGGGCATGAAGCGCGCAACGCCGCCTGGGCGCAGGCGCGGACCCGATATGATGTTGGGCCGGGGGTGCGGAGCGAGGCGGATATCCGGGCGCTGCTGGGCTTTTACCGGGCCCGGATGGGGCCGGCGCGCGGTTTCCGGCTGCGCGATCCGTTTGATGACTGCTCGAACGATGAGGGTGCGCCGGGGCCGCTCGATCAGGTATTGGGGGAGGGTGATGGCGAGCGGCAGGCGTTTGCGTTGGTGAAGGCCTATGGCGATGTCGCGCGGCGGATCACCCGGCCGGTGGCGGGGAGCGTGCGGGTCGCGGTCGATGGGCTCGAGACGGTGGCGTTCGCGATCCGCGCTGGCGGGATGGTCGTGCTGGACGCGCCTCCGGGCGAAGGGGCGGTGGTGACGGCCGGGTTCCGGTTCGATGTGCCGGTGCGGTTCGCGGAGGATTCGCTAAGCGTGAACCGGGCGACGTTCATGGCGGGGGCGGCACCCAGTGTGCCGTTGGTGGAGGTGAGGGAAAGCTAGTGAGGCTACTCGGCCCCTAGCGGCGCCAATCCGGTAGGTCGGGACACACCGGCGAGTCGATCGATCTCTCGGTCGAACATCTCGCCCAGCTTCTCATCCCAGATCGCGGCGCCATTCGTCCCCGAATCGGCCACGAAGATCGGCGCGCCGCCATTAAGCAGAACGCGGACGCGCTGACCCACACGGGTGAATGCGATCGAGCAGGAGTCGAAATAAGCGACGGCAATCCTCGAATCTTCGACGATGCCCGGTCCGCTGGGCTTGAGAACCCGAAGAACCTTGAGGCGGGCAACGGGCAGCAGGCCCGGTTTCCATTCGTCGCCAAGGTGCATCGGAGCCTCGACCTCGGCGTCCACAACGAGCGCGGCGAGGCCGTAGGACTGGCGCGCATAATCGAGCGCGCCGGATTCGGACCGGATTGGTCCCATCGAGCACGCCATCGCGGGCGGTGCGACGAACAGTGCAATCACGGAAATGGTGCGGGCCCAGCTGAGCATTGCGTCAGTGTGCAGCCCGCGTCGCGTCCACGCAAGTTCAAGGAAGACGCTGATGACCTGGCTGAACGAGCCGCTCGCCACGATCGCCTATTGCTGGCGGATCGAGCGGCGGGATGGGGTGGCGATTGGGCTGACCGCGCATGACCGCGATCTGGAGGTGGATGGGTTCCACTATCGCGCGGCGCCGGGGATGACGCCGTCGGCGATCCGGCGCGGCGCGGGGCTGGATGCTGACAGCATGGACGTGACCGGGGCGCTGACCGGGGCCGCGGTCAGCGAGGTCGATCTTCTTGCCGGGCGGTGGGATGGCGCGCGGATCAGCCTGTTTGCGGTCGACTGGACGGCGCCGGATGCGGTGGTCGCGCTGGGCAGTGGGACGATCGGGGCGATCGAGACACGCGATGGCGTGCTGACCGCCGAGTTGCGCGGGGCGGCGGCGGCGCTGGATGCGCCGGTGGTCGAGATGACGTCACCCGAGTGCCGCGCGGAGCTGGGCGACAAGCGATGCCGCGTTGCGATGGCGGGGCGGCGGCGCTTTGCGCGGGTGATCGCGGCCGAGGGGGCGGTGCTGACGCTCGACACCGAGGAGCCGGTTGCCGGCGGATGGGCCGGCGGGCGGCTGCGCTGGTTCGGCGGGGCGAATAGCGGACTGAGCGATGTGATCGCGGCGTCGGCGGGGGGTCTCGTGACGCTGCGTCGGGCGCCGCGCTTCGAGGCGGCGGGGGCGTTGGTGGAGGTGAGCGAGGGATGCGACAAGAGCATTGCGACATGCGCGGGGCGGTTCGGCAATGTAGCGAATTTCCGGGGCGAGCCGTATCTGCCGGGGATCGACCTGCTGACGCGCTATCCGGGCGAATGAGTCCGCTGGAGCGGGCGCGCGGCGCGATTGGCGCGCGGTTTCGGTTGCATGGGCGGTGTGTGGTGCACGGGCTGGACTGTGTGGGACTGGCGGGGCTGGCCTACGGGATCGCGGTGCCGCGCGGCTATGCGCTGCGCGGGGGCAGTGTCGCGCAGGTGATCGCGGTGGCGGCGGCGACGGGGTTGGTGCGGGTCGATGATGCGCGCGCTGGCGATCTGTTGCTGCTGAATGCCGGGGCGGGGCAACTGCATCTCGCCATCGCGAGCGAGACGGGCGTGATCCACGCCGATGCGGCGCTGCGCCGGGTGGTCGAGCGGCCGGGCGTGCCGCCCTGGCCCGAACTGGCGCGCTGGCGACGAGAGGGGGAGTGAGATGGCGACACTGGTGCTGACTGCGGTCGGCGGCCTGTTCGGCGGGCCGATCGGGGCGATGCTGGGCGGCCTTGCCGGTCAATCGATCGATCGCGAATTGCTGTTCAAGCCCAAGGGGCGCGAGGGGCCGCGGCTGACCGAACTGGCGCTGCAGACATCGAGTTACGGCACGCCGATCCCCAAGCTATTCGGGACGATGCGGGTCGCGGGGACGGTGATCTGGGCGACCGACCTGGTCGAGCATCGCCATCGCGAGGGCGGCAAGGGGCGGCCGACGGTGACCAGCTATAGCTATACCGCGTCCTTTGCCGTGGCGCTATCGGCGCGGCCGATTCTGTCGGTCGGGCGGATCTGGGCGGACGGCAAGTTGCTGCGTGGGGCTGCAGGCGACTGGAAGGTTCGGACCGGGTTCCGGTTGCACCTTGGCGGCGAGGATCAGGCGGTCGATCCGCTGATCGCTTCGGCCGAAGGCGCCGGACTGGCGCCGGCGCATCGCGGCATTGCCTATGCGGTGTTCGAAAATCTGGAGCTGGAGGAATTCGGCAATCGCATTCCCACGCTGAGTTTTGAGGTGGTAGCCGATCCGGGGGTAGTGACGGCGGGAGCGATTGTCGCGGCGCTGTCCGGCGGCGTGGTTGCTGCTGGCGAGGCGGCGCTGCCGGTCCGGGGCTATTCGGGCTATGGCGAGAGCGTGCGCGGGGCGATCGCGCCGCTGATCGAGGCGAGCGCCGCCTGGCCGGTGGTGGCTGGCGATGGCTTTATCCTGGCGAGCGGGGGAGGCGGCGCCGCGACGATTGCGGACCCGGGTGCGAGCGGGCGCGGAGTCGAACGGACGATTGCGGCACCCGATCAGGTGCCGCGCCGGGTGGCGATCAGCCACTATGACCCGGCCCGCGACTTTCAGGCCGGGGTGCAGATCGCGACCGACCCGCAGGGGCAGGATCGCGAGCGGCGGATCGAGCTGCCTGCAGCGCTGTCCGCTGCCACCGCCAAGGGAATCGCACAGACCGAGCTGGTGCGCGCGGAGCTGGCGCGGACGCAGCGCGTGGTGCGCCCCGGCTGGTCGGCGATCGAACTCGCACCCGGCGCGCGGGTCGCGCTGGCCGGGGAGACGGGCCAGTGGCGCGTGGTCGAGACGCGGATCGAGGCGGGGGATTTCGCGCTGGTGCTGACGCCGATCGCTACCCCGGGCGTGTCGGCGTCGGCCAGCCCCGGGCGGGTCAGTCCGGCACCCGACCGGGTCCATGGCGCGACCCGCTTGCACGGCTTTGAAATTCCGCATGTCGGGGAGGGAGCGTTGAGCAGCCCAAGGCTGTTGATTGCGGCGTGCGGGACGTCGTCCGGGTGGCGCAGGGCGGCATTGGCGCTGAGCAGCGATGACGGCGGGCGATGGGAGGCGATCGGCGGAACGGCTGCACCCGCGGTGATCGGAACGGTGGTGACGCGCGCGGATTCGGTCAGCGCGCTGATCGAGGACCGGATATCGCGACTGGTCATCGACCTGGCCCATGCCGAGATGGAGCTGGCCGACGCGTCGCCGGATGCGCTGGATGCGGGGACCAATCTGGCGTTGGTCGGGGACGAGTTGATCCAGTTCGGGCGGGCCGAGCCGCTGGGCGGCGGGCGTTGGGCGCTGAGCCAGCTGTGGCGCGGGCGGCGGGGGACCGAGGATACCATCGAGGCGATGATGCCGGGCGACCGATTTGTCCTCCTCACGCCCGAGACGTTGGCGGTGCACGATGGGCGCGGCGCGGTGGGTGCGCGCTTGACGGTGATGGCGACGGGCGTGGGTGATTCCGAACCGGTCGAGGTTGTTGTGCCGGTGACCGGACGCTCGGCGACGCCGCCCGCGCCGGTCGCGCTGCATGCCAAGCCCGTTGCGGGTGGGCGGGCGCTGCGGTGGACGCGACGCAGCCGGGTCGGGTGGCGCTGGAGCGATGGCACCGATTCGCCGCTGGGCGAGAGCGTCGAGCACTATCAGCTGCGGGTCGCGGTCGCGGGTCAGCCCGATGTCGTCGCGATGACCGACTCTTCCGAATGGCTGCTGATGGGCGGGGACGCAGCGATCGTCGAAGTGCGCCAGGCGGGCGACCACGGCCTGTCGCCGCCCGCCACCCTGATTCTCGAAGCGATGGAGTGACCTCATGACCACGACTACCCGATTCGCGCTGCCGCTGCTGCATGCCGGGCAGGCGCAGAAGGAAATGTTCCACAATGAGGCAGTCGTCGGGATCGACTTGCTGCTGCACCCGGAGGTTGAAGCGGTGGGCATCGACGCGCCGCCTGCAGCGCCCGAGCCCGGCCAGGCATGGATCGTGGGCACCGCGCCGAGCGGGGAATGGGCGGGGCACGCCAATGAAATCGCGTGCTGGACCGATGGCGGATGGCGATTTGTGGTGCCGCGGACCGGCATGGCGGTGTGGGCCGAATCGCTTGCCCAGCCGGTACGCTATCGCGTGGGCACCGGGTGGCAGATCGGTGTGATTTCCGCCCGCCGGGTCGAGGTCGAAGGGGTGCAAGTGATCGGCGCGCGCGGCGAGGCTGTTGCCACACCCGCTGGCGGTGCTATCGTCGATGAACAGGCGCGCACTGCCATCGCGGGGATCCTCGATGCGCTGCGGGCACACGGACTGATCGGTAGCGCCGAACTGTGACGTTGCGGCAACAGTCCCCGGATTTTGTTCGCTTGCGCGGAAACTTTCCAGCGGTTAGGAAGTTAGCGCTGTCCGAAGTGGCAACTAAGAAAGGGGATTAAGATGCGGAAGCTTGCCGTAACTCTGGCACTTGCTTCGACCGCGCTCACCACGCCCGCCCTCGCACGCGACGACGCGTGGTATGTGGGCGTCGAAGGCGGTGCGATGATCGTCGAAGACATTGATTACGACATCGGCGCCACGGCGTCCGCTGGCACCGTCGACCATGACTATGGTTTCGACGTTGGCGGTACGATTGGCTACGACTTCGGCGGTTTCCGCGCCGAGGCCGAAGTCAGCTACAAGCGTGCAACGGTCGATGGGTATCGCTCGTCGCTCACGACGCCGGCCTATCTCGCAAGCGGTGCGCTCGCGAACATTGCGCCGGGCTCTTATGATTATGCTGGCGGCACCACGACGGCGCTCAGCTTCATGATCAACGGCATGCTCGACTTCGGCGAAGATGACGGCCTTCAGGGCTTCATCGGCGGCGGTGCCGGCGTGGCGCGCGTCAAGGCTGACTATGCGCTCAACACCCGCGGCGCGTTCCTGGACGACTCCGACACCGTCTTCGCCTGGCAGGCGATTGCGGGTCTGCGTCAGCCGGTGACCGACAACATCGACGTCTCGCTGAAGTATCGCTTCTTCAACGCGGACAATGTGCGTCTGGTCGATGTGACCGGTCGCGTGTTCGACGGTCGTTATCGTTCGCACAGCTTGCTCGGTGGTGTGACGTTCAACTTCGGTGAGCCGGCTGCTCCGCCGCCGCCGCCGCCGCCGCCTCCGCCCCCGCCGCCGCCTCCTCCGCCGCCTCCGCCCCCGCCGCCTCCGCCTCCGCCGGTGTGCACCCCGGGGCCGTACATTGTCTTCTTCGAGTGGGACAAGTCGGACATCACGCCGGAAGCAGCCGGCATTCTGGATAACGCCATCTCGGCCTACCAGAACTGCGGCAATGCGCAGGTCATGCTCGCCGGTCACGCTGACCGTTCGGGCGCAGCCAGCTACAACGTCGGCCTCTCGCAGCGTCGTGCGGACTCGGTCCGTTCGTACCTGTCGGGCCGTGGTATCCCCGATGGCGTCATTGCTTCGGAAGCGTTCGGTGAGAGCCGTCCGCGCGTGGACACCGCCGACGGCGTGCGCGAACTGCAGAACCGCCGCGTGGAAATCACTTACGGTCCGGGCTCGGGCATGTAAGCCGCGCGGTCCACTCTGTGGATCGACAAGATTGGGGGAGGTCGGGAAACCGGCCTCCCTTTTTCTTTGTGTGCATCCGGTGGTGCAATGTCCGCTTGCTTGCGTGACTGCTTGGGTTGCGGCCATATCGGACGATGAGTTCCGCCGCCTTTATGCCGATGGCAGCGCGCACGCGCGACCCGATGCGGTTCACCGAACATGGCGCCGAACGCCTTGATGCCGCTGCCTTGCCCATGCTGAGCGAGATCAAGCGGGCGGTGGCCGGCCTGCCCCCCCACCGCCCCGGAGTACGCCTCAGCAGCCTGCCTGCGCTGTCCCGCCTGCTCGGCCCGGATGGCGGGATCGGATCGCATGTCCGGCCGTTCTGCACAGATGTGCCGCAGCCTGTCCGCGCGGTTCTCTTCGACAAAACCGAAGCGAACAATTGGTCATTGGCGTGGCATCAGGACCGCACCATCTGTGTGCGTGAACGGCGCGCGGTTGCCGAGTTTGGACCGTGGACGATCAAGTCCGGTCTGCTCCATGTCGCACCGCCGTTCGCTCTGCTCGCGCAGATGGTGACGATCCGCATTCACCTCGACGATGTGCCCCCAGACAATGCGCCGCTGTTGATCGCACCGGGCTCGCATCGGGTCGGTCTGGTGCGTGAAGAGCGAATCGACGCAGTGGTCGCGCAGTGCGGGATGCATGTCTGCACCGCTCTGGCAGGCGATATCTGGATCTATGCTACCCCGATTCTGCACGCATCGGAAACCGCCGCGACGCCGCGCCGGAGGCGGGTGCTTCAAGTCGACTATGCCGAATTCGACCTCCCCGGCGGCCTTGAATGGTCAGGCGTCTGAGGCCAGCGCCGACGCCAGCCAGTCCGGAACGCGTGCATCGCCCAGCGCCTCGACCCGGCGATGTTCGACCATCAGGCCGAGGTCGGGATAGGTCGCGCGGGTGCGGTCGCTCGGCTCACCGAGCGGGGCGACGATCAGCCGACGGTTGACCTTGGCGCGCCAGTTCATGCGCGCGGTGTTTTCCTGTCCGACATAGCAGCCCTTGGAAAAGCTGACGCCGTTGAGTTCGGCAGCGTTGCATTCGAGCCAGAGGGTCTTGTCCTGGCCCAGTTCCTCCGCACCTTCGGTGACGCCGAGGCGCAGGCGATGTTCGCGCCAGCCCGATGCGGGTTCCCCATCGGCATTTCCCAGCCAGCGAAAGCCAAGTGCGGCGAGACGCGGGTCGGCGACGCCGCGATCGTCCGCGCGCGACCAGTGCACGCCCCCCTCCGCCGCAGTGATCGTGATCGGGCGGCGCAGGCGGTAGATCGACAGGCGCCGGATCAGCGCCTCACGCTGCGCGGACTCACAATCGATCAGAATGTCCGCATCGTCCGCCCACAGGATGAAGTCGAACAGTGCCTTCCCCTGGGGTGAGAGCAGTCCGGCCCAGAGCGGGGCGTCGGGCTGAACCGCGCTGACGTCCTGGGTTACCAGCCCTTGCAGAAATCCTCGCACATCCTCGCCAGAAACACGGATCAGGGCGCGGTCGGCCAGAAGCGTCGCGTTGGGCAGGGTGGCATCAGTCACGGCGAACAGGTAGGAGGCGGGGCAGGCAAGCGAAAGAGGCTGACATGGCGACGTTCGATCTGAAGCTCGTTGGTGGCACCGTCCACCTGCCCTCCGGCCCGGCGCAGGTCGATATCGGGGTGCGCGACGGGACGATCGTAGCGATCGGCGCTTCAGGCGATGCGGGGGAGGTGATCGACTGCACCGGCCTCGACGTGCTGCCGGGGGTAATCGACAGTCAGGTGCATTTCCGCGAGCCTGGGCTTGAGGCCAAGGAAGACTTGGAATCGGGCAGCCGCGCCGCCGTGCTGGGCGGGGTGACGGCGGTGTTCGAAATGCCGAACACCAAGCCCAATACCGACAGCGCCGATGCGGTAAACGACAAGCTCGCGCGCGCGAAGGATCGGATGTGGTGCGACCACGCATTCTATGTCGGCGCGACGAACAGCAATGCCGAACATCTCGCCGAGCTGGAGCGGATGCCGGGGACGGCGGGGGTCAAGATCTTCATGGGCGCGTCGACCGGCGACCTGCTGGTGTCGGACGACGCCAATCTGGCGCGGGTTCTGGCTTCGGGGCATCGCCGCGTTGCGATCCATGCTGAGGACGAGTTCCGCATGAACGATCGTGAGGGCGAGCGGGTCGCGGGCGATCCCTCCTCGCACCCGGTGTGGCGCGACGATGAGAGCGCGATCCTGGCGACGCGGCGCATCCTGAAGCTGGCGCGGGAAGCGCGGCGCCGCATTCACGTGCTGCATGTGACGACGCCGGCCGAGCTGGAACTGCTTGCCCAGCACAAGGACATCGCGACGTGCGAGGTGACGCCGCAGCATCTGACACTGGCGGGGGAGGACGCCTATCCGCGGCTTGGCACTTACGCGCAGATGAACCCGCCGATCCGATCGGGCGCGCATCGTGACGGGCTGTGGCATTGGCTCAACCAGGGCGTGCCCGATGTGCTGGGATCGGACCATGCGCCGCATACGATCGAGGAAAAGGCGCGGCCCTATCCTGCATCGCCCAGCGGGATGCCGGGGGTGCAGACGCTGTTGCCGCTGCTGCTCGACCATGTCGCGAAGGGGCGGACGACGCTGGCGCGGCTGATCGACCTGACCAGCGCGGGGCCGCAGCGGGTGTTCGGGCTGATCGGCAAGGGACGACTCGCGGCGGGCTATGATGCGGATTTCACGGTCGTCGATCTGAAGAAGCAGTGGACGGTCGAGGAAGACTGGCTGGCGTCGCGGTGTGGTTGGTCGCCGTTTACCGGGGACACGCTGACGGGCAAGCCGATCGGGACGATCATCCGCGGGCGTCAGGTAATGTGGGACGGGCAGCTGGCCAATGCGGCGCACGGGCGGCCGGTGCGGTTCGAGGCCGTAGAGTTCGGGTAGGTTTCTGGCTCGCACAAAGACACGAAGCCACGAAGATGTGCATCGCTGCGTCGGAGTTCGGTCGATTCATGATGAGCTTTGGCGCCGCGGGCGCTGAAAGAGCTTTCTCTTTGTGGCTTCGTGTCTTTGTGCGAGCCGACTGCTACTCCGCCGCGTCGGCTACCGCCTCCCGCTCGGCCTGTTGCCGCATCCACATTTCGGCATAGGTGCCGCGCCGTTCAAGCAGTTCGGCATGGGTGCCCTGTTCGGCGATCTCGCCGCCTTCCAGCACGACGATGCGGTCGGCGTGAACCACGGTCGAGAGGCGGTGGGCGATGACGATGGTGGTGCGACCGCGTTCGATCGCTTCGAGCGTGTCGAGGATCTCCGCCTCGGTACGCGAATCAAGCGCGCTCGTCGCTTCGTCGAGGATCAGGATCGGCGGGTTCTTGAGCAGGGTGCGGGCGATGGCGACGCGCTGCTTTTCGCCGCCGGACAGCTTGAGGCCACGCTCGCCTACGCGGGTGTCGTAGCCGTCGGGCATCGATTCGATGAAGCCGGCGATGGCTGCGCCGCGGGCAGCCTGCGCGACCTCATCCGGCCCGGCGCCTTCGCGGCCATAGGCGATGTTGTAGCCGATCGTGTCGTTGAACAGCACCGTGTCCTGGGGCACGATGCCGATCGCGGCGCGCAGACTCGCCTGCGTCACCTGGCTGATATCCTGTCCGTCGATCGTGACGCGCCCGCCGGTGAGGTCGTAGAAGCGGTAGAGAATGCGGGCGAGTGTCGACTTGCCCGCGCCCGACGGGCCGACGATCGCGACCGTCTGGCCGGGGCGGATGACGAGGTCGATACCCTTGAGGATGTCGCGGCCGGGGTCGTAGCCGAAGCGGACATCCTCGAAACGCACCTCGCCGCGATCGACTACCAAAGGCGGCGCACCGGCGACGTCCTTCACCTCTGCGCTGGTGTCGATCAGGTCGAACATCGCGCCCATGTCGATCACGCCCTGCCGGATCGTGCGATAGACCCAGCCGAGCATGTCGAGCGGGCGGAACAACTGGCTGAGCAGGGTCGAGACGAACACGACATCGCCCGCGGTAAACTCGCCCGTGGACCAGCCCCACGCCACAACCGCCATCCCCGCGCCGAGCATCACATTGGTGATCAGCGACTGGCCCATGTTGAGCCAGGCGAGCGAATTTTCTGACTTCACCGCCGCCTTGGCGTAGGATTCGACCGCGCGTTCGTAGCGGTCGGATTCGCGCTGTTCGGCGCCGAAATATTTCACCGTCTCGAAGTTCAGCAGCGAATCGACCGCATGCGCGACCGCGCCGGTGTCGAGGTCGTTCATCTGCTCGCGCAATTTGGCGCGCCAGTCGGTGACCCAGCGGGTGAAGGCGATGTAGATCACGACCATCGCCATGGTCGATGCCACCAGCCACCATCCGAACTTGCTGCCGAAAATCTGGAGCACCAGTGCGAGCTCGAGGATCGTCGGGGCAATGTTGAACAGCAGAAAATAGAGCATCGAATCGATGCTCTTGGTCCCGCGCTCGACCACCTTGGTCACCGCGCCGGTGCGGCGCGCAAGGTGGAAGCGCAACGACAGCTGGTGCAGATGGCGGAAGGTGACGATGGCGAGCCGCCGGGTCGCGTCCTGCCCGACCTTTTCGAACACCGTGTTGCGCAAATTGTCGAACACGGTGGTGAACAGTCGCGCGGCGGCATAGCCGACCACCATCAGGATCACGAATGTGATGACGCCCCGCTCGCCGATTGCCATCGCATCGACGGCGGCCTTGAGCGCATAGGCCGCGCCGTAGACCTGCACGACCTTCGACAGGACGACCAGCAGCAGCGCCCCGACAATGCGCGCCTTCAACCCCGGTTGTCCGGCGGGCCAGAGATAGGGAAGGAAGCGCCGGAGCGTAGTGAACAGCGGGCGTTCGCCGCCGGACGTCGCGGTCTGGGGAGGCATCGCAGCTATCTGGGGCCGCAGCGACTGGGATGCAATGAAACAAAACGCGCCCGCCATCCGTTGAAATGGCGAGGAGCGAGATGATGGAACCGGTTTTTTACGTAATGGCCATTCTTGGCTGCGGCGACTTTAAGGAGCAATGCCAGCAGGCGCGGATCGAGCCAGTCCGGTATCAGAGCGCGGCACAATGCCAGGCGGCCATGGCGCAGGTGCTGCCGCGCCATACGGACCTTTCCTACCCGACCATCGCGGCAACGTGTCAGCGGCGCGGTGAGCAGATGGCACGGAACGACGCCAAGCCGCGCCATCGCTGAACGCTTTCGGCTATCGAGGGCGAGTCCACAACTCGGTTGATCGCGGACGCGGGGCATAAAGCGTCCGGCGCATCGTGGCCTGACCGAATGCCCGCGCAATCCAGCCAATCTTCTGCGCTTTGCTCGTGCCTGCACGATGATCCCACGCGTGATCACCGCGTGCGACCACCTCCCGCGCAATGTCGCCATAAATACCGGCCGCCGCCAGCACTGCCCAGGCGGAACGGAAGCCGAGCGCTGGCGTGCCGAGCCGCGCGCTATCCTCATGCGCCTGCGCCAGTTCCCCCAGCCATCGCGCCATGACGGTCAGCCGCGATCGGAACGGCGGCTTCATATGCTGCCCGGGCGGGATGTCCATTTCGACCAGCCAGTCCATCGGCAGGTAACAGCGGCCGATACGGTCATCCGCCTCGATATCGCGTGCGATATTGGCGAGCTGAAACGCGAGGCCGAGGTCGCAGGCGCGATCCAGCGTTGCGTCGTCCTGTGGGTCGACCCCCATTACCACTGCCATCATGCACCCGACTGCGCCCGCGACATGATAGCAATATTGCATCAGGTCATGCTCGGAGCGTGGGAACCAACCCTTCGCATCCAGCGCAAACCCGTCGACCAGATCATGCGCGAAGCGGTGCGGCATGCGCGTTTCGGCGGCGACGATGCGCAGCGCCTCAAACGCCATCTCCCCGGTCGGCTCGCCCGCCAGCGCCTTGTCGGTCAGCGTGCGGATGCGCGCGAGCGCGGCGGCCGGGTCTTCGACCACGCGGGCATCATGGCCCAATTCCTGTCCATCGGCGATGTCGTCGCACGCGCGGCACCAGGCGTAGAGCAGCCAGGCGCGCTCACGCGTGACGGGATCGAACAATTTGCTCGCCGCCGCAAAGCTCTTCGAACCCTTGGCGATGCTCTCCCGCGCGGCCGCCACGACGGCGTCGCGGCTCGGCGCGGGCAGGGTCACAGGTCCTTGCTGCCGATCTGGCCGACCGTCTGCGTCGGCACATGCGCCACCATCTTGGCGAGCAGTCCGTCGAGGTCATTGTCGATGATCAGGATCGACTGGTGCTGCGGGCGCAGAAAGCCGACTTCGCCCATCTTTCCGACGAATTCGATCAGCCCGTCATAATAGCCCGCGACATTGAGCAGTCCGACCGGGTTGGCGTGATAGCCGATCTGTGCCCAGCTCATCGCTTCCCACAATTCGTCCATCGTACCCGTCCCGCCGGGCAAGGTGATGAAGCCATCGGAGAGGTCAGTAAACGCCTGTTTGCGCTCATGCATCGTCCGCACGACGTGCAGCTCGGTGCAGCCGCGATGCGCGACTTCGGCATCGACCAGCGCCTGCGGGATCACGCCGATCACCTCGCCGCCCGCCTCCAGCGCGCTGTCGGCGATCGCGCCCATCAGGCCGAGCCGCCCGCCGCCATAGACGACGCCGATCCCGCGCTCGGCGAGCGTGCGTCCGACGAACCGGGCATTTTCGATATAGACCGGGTCCGCCGGGGTTGCAGACCCGCAATAAATGGCGAGGCGCTTCACGCGTTCTCCTGTTCCAGCATCAGCGCGGCCGTCGCCTTGGCGCTGCCGACCACGCCGGGGATGCCCGCGCCGGGATGGGTGCCGGCACCGACGAAATAGAGGTTGGAGATCGAATCGTCACGATTGTGCGCGCGGAAATAGGCGCTCTGCGTCAGCACCGGTTCCAGGCTGAACGCGCTGCCCATATGCGCGGCGAGATCCTGGGTGAAGTCCGGCGGAGCATAGCTGAACTTGGTGACGATCCGATCGTGGATGTCGGGGATCAGGCGACGACCGACCTCATCGAGAATGCGCTTTTCGAGCAGCGGGCGGACCGTGTCCCAATCGACCGGGGCCTTGCCCATATGCGGCACGGGGGCAAGCGCGTAGAAGGTCGAATGCCCCTCTGGCGCCATCGACGGATCGGTGATGGTCGGGTGGTGCAGGTACAGCGAGAAATCCTCGCTCACCACGCCATGATTGTAGATGTCGTCGAGCAGCCCCTTATAGCGCGGGCCAAACAGGATCATGTGGTGCGGGATGCCGGGCCAGGTGCCCTTGATCCCGAAATGCACGACGAACAGCGAGGGCGAGAAACGCTTGCGCTCAAGCTTCGCCGCGGTGCGTTGCGCGCTGCGCGAACCCTTGAGCAGGTCGCGATAGCTGTGGACGATGTCGGCGTTGCTGGCGACCATATCCGCCTCGAACCGCGCGCCTGACTTGGTGCGCACTGCGGTGGCACGCTCGCCCAGCGTCTCGATCTCCTCGACGCCGTCGCCGAGCACGAGCTTGCCGCCCAGCCGCTCGAACTGGCGGACCAGCCCCGCGACCAGCCGGTTGGTGCCGCCCATCGCGAACCACACGCCACCGTCGCGCTCAAGCTTGTGGATCAGCGCATAGATCGCGCTGGTGGTCATCGGGTTGCCACCCACCAGCAGCGTGTGGAACGACAGCGCCTCGCGGAGCTTCTCGTTCTTCACGAAACTCGACACCATTGCATAGACGCTGCGCCACGCCTGATATTTCATCAGCGCGGGCGCGGCCTTCACCATCGAGGTGAAGTCCAGAAAGGCGACATGGCCGAGCTTCTCATAACCCTCGCGATACACCCCGGCCGAATAGTCGAGGAATCGGCGATAGCCGGCGATGTCGGCGGGATCGAGCTTCGCGATCTCTGCCGTCAGGATGCCGTCGTCGTTGGTATAATCAAAATTGGTCCCATTAGGCCAGTTGAGGCGATAGAAGGGCGAGACCGGCGTCAGCGTGACATCGTCGGCCATGCGGTGCCCGGACAGCGCCCACAATTCCTCCAGCGCTTCCGGCGCGGTAATGACCGTAGGACCGGCATCGAACACGAAGCCGTCCTTCTCCCAATAATAGCCGCGCCCGCCGGGCTTGTCGCGCGCCTCGACCACCACCGTGTCGACGCCTGCGGATTGCAGGCGGATGGCCAGCGCCAGTCCGCCAAATCCCGCTCCGATTACGACTGCGCGCTTCATCTGCTCGACCCCCTGATCGCCGCGAGCGCGCGCTTGACCGGCACCGGCGGTTTGCCGGCGAGAACACGGGCGCGATCGAATAGGCTGGACTGGCCGCTATAGAAGCGGGCGACGAGCCCCGCGTCCAAGCGATAAAATCGTTCAAGCACGCGATAGCGCTCGCCCGGCTCGGCGGCGCGGAACAGCATCGCCGACAGCATCCGGTAAAAGCCGCGCTGTCGCCACGCCTTGCGCGCATGACCATAGGTCAAGTCGTGCAGCGCCGCGCCCGAAAGGTCGCGCGCATTGCCGATCACCGCCGCCAGCCGCACTGCATCGGGGAGCGAATAGCCGGTGATCGGCTGAAACAGCCCGGCGCGCATCCCGGCCTTGGCGACGCGATTGCCCCCGGACTTCCAATATTCCTCGAAATCGCCGCCCAGCGGGATCGGCAGCGACCCTGCCTCCTCCCGCATCACCCGCTCGACAACGATGCCCCGCGCGCTCGCCCAGGCGTCGATCCGCTGGGTATAGGCGGCAGCATCGATCTCGGGCGTGTCGCTGTAATAGGTGTCCTCAAGGAACAGCCGCGTCGCCGCAAAGGGCAGCGCGTACATGAAGCGATAGCCGTCGATCTGCGCGACGGTCGCGTCCATGATCACCGGACGCTTGAGCGCATGCGGCTCGGCCAGCGCCAGTTCGCGGCCGACGAATTTCTGCCAGCCCAGCTCCAGCTTGGACAGATCGGCGGGACCGCGGCAATCGATCACCCCGCCCGCCTCGATCCGGTCGCCATCGGCCAGCACGACCGCGCGCGCGCTGGCCCCCAGCACCTTGCGCCGGGTCATCACCGCGCCCTCCGGCATCGCCGCGCGGACCACCTGATCGAACCGATCGGACTCGATCGAATAATAGGGTGCCTTCAACGTGCGCGCATGGGCGGGGAAATGAACGTCGTAGCTGGTCCAGCCATAGGAGATCAGCGGCGCGACCAGCCAGCGGTCGGCGGGTGCCACGTCGCTGGCGAAGAAGGACCAGAGATGGTTGCCGCCGATGCTGCGCCCGCCCTCGATCAGGCGGACGTCGAGCGTCGGGTGTTTGCGGCGCAGCGCGAGCGCGATCAGCCCGCCCGCAAGTCCCCCTCCGACAATGGCAACGTCGCAATGGATGATCGCTGGCATCGCCGCCGCCTAGCGGATCGCTGCGCGTGGTAAAAGCCCCGCTTGCTGCGTCCGCGAACCTTTCCATCGTGCCGGTGCGTTGCACTGCCGCAATCGAGGAGGGTGACGATGCGGACGGCGATGGTGACGGGCGGGGCGCAAGGGATCGG
Source organism: Sphingomonas bacterium (assembly GCA_030149245.1). Classification (GTDB taxonomy): domain Bacteria; phylum Pseudomonadota; class Alphaproteobacteria; order Sphingomonadales; family Sphingomonadaceae; genus Sphingomonas. Next base: position 118,907 of record JASBRX010000010.1, on the reverse strand, counting down.
ACGCGGCGTGGTCGAGCGGCTGCTGGGCGAAGGCTGGGGCGTGATGGCGATCGACCTTGACCGGGTTGCGCTGCGCGAACTGGCCGACGCCCATGCACCACGCCCGCTGCTGACGCATCAGGCCGATGTCGGCGATGAGGCAGCTGTAGCGGAGCTATTCACGGCCTATGCCGCGTGGTGCCAGGACAACGGTGCGGACGGGCTGGACCTGCTGGTCAGCAATGCCGGCATTGCTGATCCGGTCAGCGGGCCGATCGAGAAATTGAGCCTGGCCGACTGGCGGCGCTGGCAGGACAGCCATGTCACGGGCGGCTTCCTGATGACGCGCAGCGCGGTGCCGCTGCTGCGGGAAAGGGGTGGATCCATCCTCTTCATCGCCTCCACGCGCGCCTTCCAGTCCGAGCCGGAAACGGAGGCCTATGCTGCGGCCAAGGGCGGGCTGGTCGCGCTGACCCATGCGCTGGCGGTCAGCCTCGGTCCCGATATCCGCGTCAACGCAATCTGCCCCGGCTGGATCGAAACCGGACCATGGCAAAAAGCGTCGGCGCGCAAGGAGCCGGAGCATCGCCCGATCGACCGCCAGCAGCATCCGGTCGGTCGTATCGGCACGCCGGACGATATCGCCGATGCCGTGCTCTATCTGACCGATCATGCCGGCTTCACCACCGGTCAGGCGCTGGTGATCGACGGCGGGATGAGCCGACGGATGATCTATGCCGACTAATCGCCATTTCACGCAAACCGGCCCTTGACCACGAGTCGCGCGCCGTGCTGTCATAGACATGTCACGGCTGGCGGCGAATAAGCCCCGGTCGCGAGCGACGCGCGGCGAGAGAGGGGGACCATGTACCATCCCGATCTGATCCGACATCCGGAAGGGTGCCCGGCGCTCGTGCTCAACGCCGACTACACGCCCTTGTCCTATTATCCGCTGAGCGTCTGGCCGTGGCAGACCGCGATCAAGGCGGTGTTTCTCGACCGCGTTGACATCGTCAGCCATTATGAGCGCGAGGTGCGCAGCCCGACCGCGTCGATCAAGCTGCCGAGCGTGATCGCGCTCAAGCAATATGTGCGGCCGTCGCAATTCCCGGCCTTCACGCGCTTCAACCTGTTCCTGCGCGACAAGTTCGAATGCCAATATTGCGGCAGCCACCGCGACCTGACGTTCGATCATGTCATTCCGCGCGCGCAGGGCGGGCGGACGACGTGGGAGAATGTCGCGACCGCCTGTGCGCCGTGCAATTTGAAGAAGGGCGGGCGCACGCCGAAACAGGCCGCGATGCCGCTGTTCATGCCGCCGATCCGCCCGACCAGCTGGCAGTTGCAGGAACATGGTCGCCGGTTCCCGCCGAACTATCTCCACGATACCTGGCGCGACTGGCTCTATTGGGACGTCGAGCTGGAGGCCTGACGCAGCCGTTTCGGTGCGCCGCGACTTGCTCTAGACCGGCTCTGGAAACGGAGACTGGCATGAGCGGTTTGGTGGTTGATCGGCGTCGCGCTTTGGCGCTCGGGATGGGCGGTGCGGCGACTCTGGCGCTTCCGGCATGGGCGCAACAGGCTGCAACCCTCGACGCCACGGTCGACACCATCGTCGAGAACTTCATGCGCGCCTTCGAGACGCCGGGCATCGCCGTTGCGATCGTCCGCAAGGGGCAGCCCGCCTGGCTTAAAGGCTATGGCGTGCGCACCATGGGCCGCGCTGCGCCGGTCGATGTCCACACAAGCTTCGGCATCGCATCGAACAGCAAGGCGTTCACCGCCGCCGCGCTCGCAATGCTGGTCGAGGAGGGCAAGATCGGCTGGGACGACCGGCTCACCCAGCATATGCCGGAGTTCAAAATGGCGGACCCGGCGGTCACCAGCCTGTTCAACGTCCGCGACCTGCTCATCCATCGCTCGGGCCTGCCATTGGGCGCAGGCGACCTGCTCTATTTCCCGCGCTCGAACCGCACCGTGCAAGACGCGGTGCGTGCGCTGCAATTCCTGCAACCGGTGCGCCCGTTCCGCGGCGGCTATGATTATGACAACATCCTCTACATCGTCGCGGGCGCGCTGATCGAGGCCAAGTCGGGGATGAGCTGGCGCGAGTTCATCCGCTCGCGGATGCTCGAACCGCTCGGCATGGCCGATGCGGTGCCGTCGTTGGAGCTGCTCAAGACTAGCAATGTCGCGGGACGCCATGCGCGGCTGGGGCCGCCGGTGCGCGGCGTCGGGCCGATGCAGGTCATCGAACCCGATGAATCCCCGGTGGTCGATGCCGGGGCAGGGATCAATGCGAGCATCGCCGATGTCGCCAAATGGCTGGAGGTGCAGCTGGCGCTGGGCGCGTTGCCAAGCGGCAAGCGCCTGTGGAGCGCCGACAGCGCCGCCGCGATGTGGAGCCCGCAGGTGGTGGTCGCGTCGAGTGACGGGCCGACCGACCTTAACCCGGTGCGGTCGATCATGCAGGGCTATGCGCTCGGCTGGTTCGTTCAGGATTATCGCGGCCGCCGCCTGATCAGCCATTCGGGCGGGCTTTCGGGCCAAGTGACGCAGACCGCGCTGATCCCGTCGGCGGGCATCGGCGTCGCGGTGTTGAGCAATACCGAGGACAGCGTATCGGGCGGCATCCGCAACGCGCTGCTCGACCATCTGCTCGGCGTGCCCGCCTATGACTGGGTCGCCAATTATGTCGCGCGTAACAAGCTGGCGACCGAAAATGCCGTCGCCGCGCTGGGCGATGGCGACGCCAAGCGTCCTGAGGGCGGGCCGAGTCTGCCGCTCGCTGCCTATGCCGGGCGCTATCGTGATCCATGGTATGGCGACATCGTGGTCAAGGCGCGCGGGGACGCGCTGTCGATCGACTTCGTGCCGCATCCGCAATTCGCCAGCCGGCTCGATCCATGGGGTAAGGACGCGTTCCGCACGCGGATGACGCCGGGCAAGGGCGAGGACGCGGTGGTCACCTTTACGATCGCGGACGGCAAGGTCACCGGGGTGACGATGAAGGCGCTCTCCCCGCTCGCCGATTTCAGCTATGACTATCACCATCTGGCGTTCGTGCCGGTGGCGTGAGGCGCGTGACGCGATGACGGGCTGGCAACAGGCGATGCAAGGCGGAGCGTTTGATGCGTGCGCCGCCCCGCACCCCGTGCCCCTTGCTCAAACTGTTATACGAGCATAATACAGTGTCCGGCTCCATGCGATACGACACACTCTATCCCGAAATCCCCGACGCGCGCGGTCCTGCGGCTCAGCCCCAGCCGGCCGGCGCCGGCGGCGGCGCGGGTCCTCCGCTCGGCGACTATACGGTCAACCTGCCGGTCATCGTGCGGCGTCGGAAATGGCGGTGGGTGCCGCGCGTGCTGGCGGTGCTGATCCTGCTGTTTCTCGCTGCGGTGGCGTGGCTGGTGTGGACCGCCCCGCTGTCCAAGTCGCTCGAACCGCCGGTGCCCCCTTCGATTACCTTGCTCTCGGCAGAGGGAACGCCGATTGCGCGGACCGGTGCGGTGGTGGGCAAGCCGGTCGATGCGTCGCAGCTGCCCGAACATGTGGTCCAGGCATTCGTGGCGGTCGAGGACCGGCGCTTTCAGTCGCATTGGGGCGTCGATCCGCGCGGCATTTTGCGCGCCTTCGTCAACAACATGTTCACCGACAATGGTCGCCAGGGTGGCAGCACGATCACCCAACAACTGGCCAAGAACGCCTTTCTCAGCTCCGATCGCACCTTCGGGCGAAAGTTTCAGGAGGTTCTGATCGCCTTCTGGCTGGAAGCGTGGCTGACCAAGAACGAGATTCTCTCGCGCTATCTGTCCAACGTCTATTTCGGCGACAATCAATACGGCCTCGACGCGGCGGCGCGCCATTATTTCAGCCGCCCGGCGACTGACCTCACGACCGCGCAGGCGGCGATGCTGGCGGGCCTTGTCAAGGCACCCTCGCGCCTCGCTCCGTCGAGCAACCTGTCGGGCGCGCGCGAGCGCCAGGCGGTGGTGGTGCAGACCATGGTCGACGCGGGCTTCCTGACCGAGGCGGAGGCAAAGGCAATCCGCCCCGCCCGTCTGCGCCTGTCCAAGGTCGAGACGCTGCCCAGCGGCACCTATTTCGCCGATTGGGTGTTGCCGCAGGCGCGCGACCGATCGGGCGAGATATCGACCAACCAGACGGTGACCACCACGCTCGAAACGCGGATGCAACGCGCCGCCGAGCGCGCCGTGCGCAACGCCGCACTGCGCAAGGCGCAGGTCGCGATCGTCGCGATGCGCCCCGATGGCCGCGTGATCGCGATGGTCGGCGGCAAGAATTACGCGGCGTCGCCCTTCAACCGCGCGACCCAGGCGCAGCGCCAGCCAGGGTCGACGTTCAAGCTGTTCGTCTACCTCGCCGCCCTGCGCTCCGGCATGACGCCGGATTCGATCGTGCAGGACGAGCCGGTGACGATCGGCGACTGGAGCCCGAAAAACAGCGACGGGCGCTATCGCGGCCCGATCACGCTGCGCGAGGCGTTCGCCCGGTCGAGCAACGTCGCCGCCGCGCGGCTGACTCAGCGGGTCGGGGTGCCGGCGGTGATCCAGGCCGCGCGCGACCTTGGCATCACCAGCCCGATCCCGAGCGAAGCCTCGATCGCGCTTGGCACGTCGAGCGTATCGCTGCTCGAACTGACCGCCGCCTATGCCGCCATCGCCAGTGGCACCATGCCGGTGCGCCCGCGCGGCCTCACCGAAGCGGATGAGCCCGGCTGGGCTGCGCGGCTGACGGGCGCGACCCGGTCGCTGTCGCGGCGCGAGCTGGACGGAATGCGCGAGCTGTTGGCGGCGACCGTGTCGGGCGGCACCGGCCGCTCGGCCGCGCTGGCGATCGACACCTTTGGCAAGACCGGGACGACGCAGGACAATCGCGACGCGCTGTTCCTCGGCTATGCCGATGGAATCATCACCGGCGTGTGGATGGGCAATGACGACAACAGCCCCAATGCGGGCCTGGCGGGCGGCGGCGCGCCGGCGCGGGTGTGGCGCGATTTCATGAGCCAGGCGCTGGGCGTCGCGGCGCTGCCGCGGCCGGCGCCGGTGGTGGAAAATGTCGGCGACGTGTTGGTCGAGGACCCGGAAAACTTCATCGACGATGGCGTCGAGTTCGAAGGCAGCTTCGGCGACCGCGACCTTGGCGTCCGCGTCAACCGCGACGGGAGCATCGAGGTCACCCGCACGCGCCGCGAGGGACCGGTCGAGGAAGAGACGGTGGAAGAACCACGCGATCGTGCGCGGCGCGAGCCGGCGCCGGAAGACGAATTTTAAGCCGGGATTTCCACGCCGTCCCAGGCGAAGCACTTTCCGCTATCGACCGGCTTCAGCCCCTCGATCACGTCGAGCAGTTGCAACGCGGCGCGCTCGGGATCGAACAATTTGCCCGGCGCGACCGTCCCGCGAAATGGCTCGGACAGGCGCGTGTCGACAGTCCCCGGGTGTAACCCGACGACGATCGCCCGGTCGTTGCGGCGGGCGGCGTCGATCGCGAAATTGCGGATCAGCATGTTCAGCGCCGCCTTGGACGCGCGATAGCCGTGCCAACCGCCCAGCCGATTGTCGCTGATGCTCCCTACGCGCGCGGATAGCGCAGCGAACACCGGCGTTCCGGTGCGCGGCAGCAGCGGCAGGAAATGCTTGGCAACCAGCGCCGGACCGATCGTGTTGATCGCGAAGACGCGCGCCAGCCAGTCGGGATCGAGGTCGCGCAACGCCTTTTCCGGCCCGCGCTCGCCTTCGCCAAGGATGCCGGTGGCAACGAACACCAGCGACGGTGGCCCCCCGGCGGCGACCCGCGCGGCGGCGGCGGCGATACTCGCCTCATCGGTCAGGTCGAGATGCGCGTCCCCGGTCAGTGACCGCCCGAAACGCCAGACCTTGGCATAGGTACCTTCCTCGTCCAGCGCATCCGCGAACGCGCGCCCGATCCCGCCGCTCGCACCGATGACGACCGCGCTGCTCGCGCTCACAGGTCGAGCTTCTCGTAATCCGAGGGCGGGTTGATCCCCTCCATCCGCTCGGCAAGCAGGGGGCGGAAACTCGGGCGGCTCTTCATTCCGACATACCAGCGCTTGGCCTGCTCATGGCTCTTCCAGTCGATCCCGCCGAGATAATCGGCGACGCTGATCTGCGCCGCCGCCGCCAGATCGGCGAGGCTCATCGTCGCGCCGCCCAGCCAGGTGCGGTGGTCGAGCAGGAAATCGATATAGTCGAGATGCGCGACCGCCGCCTTCATCGCCTCACGCAATGCGCCGCTGTCGGGCGTCGCGCGCTGGACGATGCGCTTGATCATGCGCTCGTTGAGCAGCGGACCGGTGATGTCGCGAAAGAACTGGTTGTCGAACCAGCTGACGAGGCGCCGAATCTCTGCGCGGTCGGCGGCGCTACCGTTGAGCAGCGCAGCCTTGCTCACCGTCTCCTCGAAAAACTCGCAGATCGCGACCGAATCGATCAGCACGACGCCGCGATCATCCGCCATCACCGGGGTCTGCCCGGCCGGGTTCATGTCGAGAAATTCGTCGCGCCGCGCCCAGGGCGATTCGCGCACAGGCTCATAGCCGACGCCTTTCTCACCCAGGACGAGCCGCACCTTGCGCGAGAAAGGGCACAGGGGGAATTGGTAAAGCTGCCACATGGCTATGGCTTTAGGCGGCGCGGGGTAGCGGCGGCAAGCGGCGACACGCAAACTGACCAAGATCGTCACCCCGGGCTCGACCCGGGGCGCCGCTGCCTTGAGTCGATCGATGAAGCTGGGTCCCGGCTCAAGGCCGGGGCGACGGCAACTTCATCGTCAGGCTCATTCCGCCGCGACCATCTCCACGCTGTCATCCAGCGGATGGGGAAGGCGCGTCAGCATTTCCTTCGGCACCACTTGCCAGAAATGGCCGCGCACCCGCTCCCAATCCTCGATCAATCCGGTCGACCATTTGCTGTCGGTCGCCTCGGCATGGTCGGCGACCAGATTCTTGAGCACCGCTTCCCAATGCAGCGACGACAGCCGCTGCCACACGATGCTCTCGCCATTGGCGCGCGCGTCGAACGTTCCGCTTTCGTCATAGATGAACGCCATGCCGCCGGTCATGCCCGCGCCGAAATTCGCGCCGACCTCACCCAGCACCACCGCGACGCCGCCGGTCATATATTCGCATCCATTGGCACCGCAGCCCTCGACGACGACCTGCGCGCCCGAATTGCGCACCGCACAGCGCTCGCCCGCCTGGCCCGCCGCGAACAGCCGTCCGCTGGTCGCGCCATAGAGCACGGTGTTGCCGATGATCGTATTGTCCTGGCTCGCGAGCGGCGAGCTGACCAGCGGGCGCACGACGATGGTGCCGCCCGACAGGCCCTTTCCGACATAGTCATTGGCGTCGCCGAACACCTCGAGCGTCACGCCCTTGCACAGGAAGGCGCCGAGCGACTGGCCCGCCGATCCGCGCAGGCGGATCTGGACATGGCCGTCGTTGAGCTTCGACATGCCGAAGGTCTTGGTGATCTCGCTCGATAGCCGCGTGCCAACCGCGCGGTGGGTGTTGCGGACATTATAGGCGAGCTGCATCTTCTCACCCCGTTCGAACACGGCGCGTGCGTCCGTGATGATCTGCGCGTCGAGACTGTCGGGCACCGCGTTGCGCCAGGTCGACAGGCTGAACCGCCGCTCGCTCTCGTCCGCGTCGACCTTGGCGAGGATCGGGTTGAGGTCGAGATCGTCGAGATGCTCGGCACCGCGGCTGACCTGACGCAGCAATTCGGTGCGACCGATCACTTCGTCCAGGCTCTTGCAGCCGAGCTTGGCGAGAATTTCGCGCACTTCCTCGGCGATGAAGGTCATCAGGTTGATGACCTTCTCCGGCGACCCGGTGAACTTCTGGCGCAGCCTTTCGTCCTGCGTGCACACGCCGACCGGGCAGGTGTTGCTGTGGCACTGGCGCACCATGATACAGCCCATCGCGACGAGGCTCAGCGTGCCGATGCCAAACTCTTCGGCGCCGAGAATCGCCGCGATGACGATGTCGCGCCCGGTCTTGAGGCCGCCATCGGTGCGCAGCTTCACCCGTCCGCGCAGGCCGTTGAGGGTCAGTGTCTGATTGACCTCGGACAGGCCCATTTCCCACGGCGTGCCGGCATATTTCACCGAAGTTTGCGGTGACGCGCCGGTGCCGCCGACATGGCCGGCGACGAGGATCACGTCGGCATGCGCTTTCGCCACGCCCGCCGCGACCGTACCGATGCCCGCGCTGCTGACCAGCTTGACGCAGACCCGCGCGCGCGGGTTGATCTGCTTGAGGTCGTAGATGAGCTGGGCCAGATCTTCGATCGAATAGATGTCGTGATGCGGCGGGGGCGAGATCAAGGTCACGCCCGGCGTCGAATGGCGCAGCTTGGCGATGAATTCGGTCACCTTGAACCCGGGCAACTGCCCGCCCTCACCGGGCTTAGCGCCCTGTGCAACCTTGATCTCCACTTCCTCGCACGCGCCGAGATACTCGGCGGTGACGCCGAAGCGGCCGGACGCGATCTGCTTGATCGAGCTGTTGGCGTTGTCGCCGTTCGCATAGGGCTTGTAGCGGACCGAATCCTCGCCCCCCTCGCCCGACACCGCTTTCGCACCGATGCGGTTCATCGCGATCGCCAGCGTCTCATGCGCCTCGGGCGACAGCGCGCCGAGCGACATGCCCGGCGTCACGAAACGCTTGCGGATTTCGGTGATCGCCTCGACCTGATCGATCGCCACGCCCTCGGTCGGGAAGTTGAATTCCAGCAGGTCGCGCAGGTAAACCGGCGGCAGATCGCGCACCCCGCGCGAAAATTGCAGATAGGTTGAATAGCTGTCAGTCGCGACCGCGGTCTGCAACGTGTGCATCAGCTGCGCACTGTACGCATGCGTCTCGCCGCCATGGCGCTGGCGATAGAATCCGCCGATTGGCAGCGTCGCGACCGCGCTGTCATAGGCGGCGTCATGGCGCATCGTGGCGTTGAGGTGCAGCGAGGCATAGCCTTCGCCCGAAATCTTGGCCGGCATGCCGGGGAAGAAGTCGTTGACCAGCGCGCGGCTGAGGCCGACCGCCTCGAAATTATACCCGCCGCGATAGCTGGAGATCACCGCGATCCCCATCTTCGACATGATCTTGAGCAGGCCTTCGTCGATCGCCTTGCGGTGGTTCTTGAGGCATTGTTCGAACGACAGTTCGCCGAACAGCCCGCGCGCATGGCGGTCGGCGATTGCGGCTTCGGCCAGATAGGCGTTCACCGTGGTCGCGCCGACGCCGATCAGCACCGCAAAATAATGGGTGTCGAGGCATTCGGCGGTGCGGATGTTGACGCTGGCATAGCTGCGCAGCCCCTTGCGGACGAGATGCGTGTGCACCGCCGCCGCCGCGAGCACGCCGGCAATCGCGATGCGGTCCGGCCCGACATTCTCGTCGGTCAGGAAAATCTCGGTCTTGCCCGCGCGCACCGCCTGTTCGGCCTGAAGCCGGATGTCGGCGATCGCCGCGCGCAGCGTCTCCGGTCCGCCACCGGCGGGAAAGCTGTAATCGATCTCCGCCGCCTGCGCGCCGAAATAGCCTTTCAACCGCGCCCAGTCGCCATTGGTCAGCACCGGGCTTTCGAGCACCAGCACCTTGTTCGCCGTTTCCGCCGTATCGAGGATGTTGGCGAGGTTGCCGAAGCGCGTCTTGAGCGACATCACGTGCCGTTCGCGCAAGCTGTCGATCGGCGGGTTGGTGACCTGGCTGAAATTCTGGCGGAAGAACTGGCTGATCAGCCGCGGCTTGTCGCTAATGACGGCCAGCGGCGTGTCGTCGCCCATCGACCCGACCGCCTCCTTTGCGTCGGTTACCATCGGCGACAGGATCAGCTCCATGTCTTCCAGCGTTTGCCCGGCGGCGACCTGCCGGCGGGTCAGTTCGGCGCGGGTCCAGGCCGGCGCCGCATCGGCCGCAGCGGGCAGATCGTCGAGCCCCATGAACTCGCCGATCATCGACGCGTAATCATATTCCCCGGCGATGCGGTCCTTCACCTCGCCATCGGTGTAGAAGCGCCCTTCGTCCAGATCGACCGCGATCATCTGCCCCGGCCCCAGCCGCCCCTTGGCAACCACGGTCGCTTCGGGGATCTGGACCATGCCGGTCTCCGAGCCGACGACCAGCAGCCCGTCCGACGTGCGCGTGTAACGCAGCGGACGCAGCGCGTTGCGGTCGACACCCGCCACTGCCCAGCGGCCGTCGGTCATCGCGAGCGCGGCCGGGCCGTCCCACGGCTCCATCACGCTGGCGAGGTACTTGTACATCGCCAGATGCTTCTCCGGCATCGCGTCGATCGCCTGCCATGCTTCGGGCACCAGCATCAGCTTGGCGGTCGGCGCGTCGCGGCCGGAGCGACAGATGGCCTCGAACACGGCGTCGAGCGCCGCAGTGTCGGATGCACCCGCCGGGATCACCGGCTTGATGTCCTCCGAATGCTCACCGAACGCGGTCGCGGCCATCTTGATCTCGTGGCTCAGCATCCAGTTCTTGTTGCCGCGGATCGTGTTGATCTCGCCATTATGGGCGAGACAGCGGAACGGCTGGGCCAGCCACCATTGCGGAAATGTGTTGGTCGAATAGCGCTGGTGGAAAATTGCGACGCGGCTGACGAAACGCTCGTCGCGAAGGTCCGGATAGAAGTCGCTCAGCGATTCCGCGAGGAACAGCCCCTTGTAGATGATCGAGCGGCACGACAGGCTGCAGATGTAAAAACCGCTGATCTGCGCCGCGATGATCCGCTTTTCGATGCGACGGCGGACGAGGTAGAGGTTCTTCTCGAACTCTGCCGCGCTTTGTTCATCGGGCATCGGCCCAGCGATCATGATCTGCTCGATCTCCGGCCGGGTCGCCTGCGCCTTTTGCCCGATGACCGAGACATCGACCGGCACCTGGCGCCAGCCATAGATCGTGTAGCCGGCATCGATCAGCACGCTTTCGACGATCGTGCGGCACGCTTCCTGCGCGCCCAGATCGACGCGCGGCATGAAGATCATGCCGACCGCGAGCCGGTTGGGCAGCACGCGATGCCCGCTGGCGAGCACTGCATCGTCGAAGAAGCGCAGCGGCAGATCGACATGCAGCCCGGCGCCGTCGCCGGTCTTGCCATCGGCATCGACCGCGCCGCGATGCCACACCGCCTTCAGCGCATCGATCGCACCCTGCACCACGCGGCGCGACGGCTGTCCATCAATCGCCGCGACCATGCCGACGCCACAGGCATCGCCCTCGAACTCGGGGCGGTACATGCCCTCACGGGCGAGGCGTTCGCGTTCGGATTCGTAGGTCACTTCGTCGACTTTCCTGTGAGATCAGCCTGCAGCTTCTCGATATCCTTCTGGCTGTCCGCCATGGAACGCTGCATGAGGTCGCGCTGCCAGCCAAGCAACTCGGGATCGGCGGGGAGCTTCATGCTCTCATCCATGTAAAGCCTTCCGGTCGGCGTGCTGAAAAAGGCGGTTATTTCGTCGAGTTGCGTGACCGTGAACCGGCGCGCGTAGGCGCGCTCCATGATCGCGAACATGGCCGGAAGCTCTGCCTGAAGCAGCGCAATCGTTTTCTGCTGCTGCCCGGCAAGGAAGGCGTCGAGTGTCGCCTTTGCCTTGGGATCGGCGTCCAGGGCCGTTCTAATGTCGGGACTCGACAGGATCGCCTGCTGCATGTTCGCGAGCATCGGGTTGAGCATCGCCTCGAACATGGCTCTGCGCTGGGCAGGCGGCATCATCACGTCGATCGTCCGCTTTGCAGCAGCCAACCGCGCAGGATCGACAGCACCTCCCTGCTCTGGCGATTGAGCTGATGCCGAGGTTACGACAGCCGGAGTCGCGGTCAGCACCAAGGCGACGAGGAGATTACGGATCATGCCGCTGCCATCTCGCTGCGCGCACCGCGAGCGACCTTCTGTGCCTTCAACCACGCATGCATCCGCTCGCTCACATCGCGCCCGTCGCGGATCGCCTGCACCACCAGGCTCGCGCCCTTGACGATGTCGCCGGCGGCGAAGACGCCGTCGAGGTTGCTCATCATCGTGCGCGCGTCGGTGCGCACCGTGCCCCAGCGGGTAACGCCGAGTTCGGGCGCGTCGAACAGCACCGGCAGATCCTCGGCATCGAAGCCCAGCGCCTTGATCACCAGATCGGCGGGGACGTCGAACTTGGCGTCGGGGTCGGGCTCGGGCGCGCGGCGGCCGCTGGCGTCGGGGGCGCCGAGGCGCATGCCGACTGCCTTCACCGCCGTCACCTGCTCGCCGCCCTCAAAGGCTCCGGGGGCGGAGAGCCAGACGAACTCGACGCCTTCCTCTTCGGCATTGGCGGTCTCGCGCCGGCTGCCCGGCATGTTGGCGCGGTCGCGGCGATAGAGGCACTTTACCGATGCGGCGCCCTGACGGATCGCGGTGCGGACACAGTCCATCGCGGTGTCGCCGCCGCCGATCACGACGACATTCTTGCCCGCCGCGTTGAGGCTGCCGTCCTCGAACGCCGGGACGCTGTCGCCGAAGCTCTTGCGGTTCGACGCGATCAGGTAATCGAGCGCATCGACCACGCCGTTCGCGCCGACGCCCGGCGCCTTGATGGCGCGCGGCTTGTACACGCCGGTCGCGATCAGCAGCGCGTCATGCTTCTGCCGCAGCTGCTCCAGCGTCGCGTCCTTGCCGACCTCGAAGCCCAGGTGAAAGACGATGCCGCCCGCCGCGAGCCGGTCGGTGCGGCGCGTGACGATGTGCTTTTCCAGCTTAAAGCCGGGGATGCCATAGGTCAGCAGCCCGCCGGCACGGTCGTGGCGGTCATAGACATGCACGTCATAGCCGAGCACGCGGAGATATTCCGCCGCCGTCAGGCCCGCCGGACCCGCGCCGATCACGCCGACCGACTGGCCGCGCGCCGGGCCCGGCTGCAGCGGTTCGACCCAGCCTTCCTCCCACGCGGTGTCGGTGATGAACTTTTCGACCGATCCGATCGTGACCGTGCCATGGCCGGAGGATTCGATGACGCAATTGCCCTCGCACAGCCGGTCCTGCGGACAGATGCGGCCGCAAATCTCGGGCATGGTCGAGGTGCTGTTCGACAGCTCATAGGCTTCGCGCAGCCGCCCCTCGGCGGTCAGGCGCAGCCAGTCGGGGATGTGGTTGTGCAGCGGGCAGTGCACCGTGCAGTACGGCACGCCGCATTGCGAGCAGCGCCCGGCCTGATCCTCGGCGCTCGGCGGCGCATAGCGCTCCGCAATCTCGCGAAAATCCTGCGCGCGCAGTTGCGGATCGCGCTTCGGCGGGAACGCCTGCGCACGATCGACGAATTGAAGCATCACATCCTTGCCCATGCCGCGCGGATGGCAGAATTTTGTTACCGAGTCACGCAAAAATAGGGATATAGGTCAGTATGACTTACCTAATAATGCGCAACATCCGCTAATCGATGGATTTCGCGTAATTTCATTTCAATGTTAGGACCGTATCGGCCCTACCTTAGCGAAAGGAGCAGAATCGCGATTGCGCCAAGCGCGATTCGGTACCAGGCGAATGGCGCAAAGCCGAAGCGCCCCACGATCTTCACGAACGCCTTCACCACCAGCAATGCAACGATGAACGACACGCCAAGTCCTATCGCGATCCCGCCCAGATCGTCGGCGTTCAGCAGCTCGCGATCCTTGTAGAGCGAATATGCGGTCGCCCCGGCCATGGTCGGCACGGCGAGGAAGAAGCTGAACTCGGCCGCCGTCTTGCGCTCCACGCCCATCAGCAACGCGCCCATGATCGTCGCGCCCGATCGGCTGACGCCGGGGATCATCGCGATGCACTGGACGAGCCCGATCGCAACCGCGGTAGGCAGCGGCATCGTCTCGACGCGCTCGACCTTCACTACCTTGACCATGCGTTCGATGATCAGGATCGCGATGCCGCCGACGATCAGCGCGACCGCGACGGTCATCGGCGACTGGATCAGCTGGCGGATCCCCTCATAGGCGACCGCGCCGATCAGCATCGCGGGCAGAAATCCGATCAGGATATTGCGGGTGAACCAGATCGCCTCGCGCTCGCCCCGCAGCAGCCCGGTCCCGATCCCCCAGAAGTGCCGCCAATAGGCGACCAGCACCGCCAGGATCGCGCCGAGCTGGATCGCGACCTTGAACGCCACCGACCCCTCGCCAGTAAAGCCGAGCAGCTCGCCAGCCAGAATGAGATGCCCGGTCGACGACACCGGCAGAAATTCGGTCAGCCCCTCGATAATGCCGAGGATGATGTAGATCGCGATGTCGCCCACGGCGCGCTCCCCCTGCCGGGCGCGCCCGACCGTTCAATGGTGCCGGATGCGGCGGTCAGGCGTGGCGCGCGTCGGCGAACCGGCCATGTTTGCGATACTGGACCAGCCAGTGCGGCGCGACCGCGCCGAGCGGGGTCGGCGCGATGCCGAACGCGGCCAGACCCTCGCCCGATGCGACATTGTCCTGCTGCAGCATCAGCCACTGGTCCCAGCTGATCGGCGCGCCGGGCAGGAAGCCGAGCGAGGCGAGCGCGGCGCCGGCAACATCGGGCAGCTCGACCACCGGCTTGTCGCGTCCGATCGCGCCGAGCAGCCAGTTGTGGAACTGGGTAAAGCTCATCACGTCCGGCCCGCCGAGCTCGATCGTCTGCCCGGCATAGCGCGTCGGTTCGGCAATCGTGCGCGTGACCGCCTGCGCCACATCGGCGACCCAGACCGGCTGGATCTTCGTCCCACCCTTGAGCACCGGCACGACGGGCAGCATCGCGGCGAGCGCGGCGAAGCGGTTCACAAACTGGTCCTCGCGCCCGAACATCAGGCTGGGCCGCAGGATCGTGGCGGACGGGAAGGCGGCGCGCACCGCCGCCTCGCCATCGCCCTTCGACCGGCCATAAGCCGAGGGCGAGTCGCTATCCGCGCCGATCGCGGACATCTGAACGAAGCTGGTTGCGCCAGCTTCAGCCGCAGCCTTGGCAGCGTTGCCCGATCCGCGCGCGTTGACCGCGTCCATACGGTTCCCGAACACGCCGACGAGATTGACCACGGCGTCCGATCCGGCGACTGCGCGCGCCAGGCTGTCGGGGCGGGTCACATCGGCGGCAACAAATTGCGTCTGGCCCAGGCCACCCAGTGGCTTGAGGAACCACGCCGCGCGCGGATCGCGCTGCGCGATCCGCACCCGTGCCCCGGCCTTGAGCAGGCTCTGCGCGATATAGCGTCCGGCGAACCCGCCGCCGCCGATCAACGTCACCAGCTTGTCCTTCATCGCGTCCTCGAACAATTTGACCAAAGCCTGCGCTCCCCATGCCGCGCCATCCGGCAAAGGGCAATGCCGGGATGCCCGTTCCCACTCCCGCTCGCCGCGCCAAGCGGCTATGGCGGGGCATGACCGACAATCCCTTTGCCCTGTTCGACGCCTGGTACCGTGAGGCGCGGACGACCGAGATCAACGATTCCAACGCGATGGCGCTGGCAACGGTGAGCGCCGACGGCCAGCCATCGGTGCGGATGGTGCTGCTCAAAGGGCACGGCCCTGAAGGCTTCACCTTCTATACCAACCGCGAAGGGCGCAAAGCGGCTGAACTGGAAGCCACCCCCCGCGCGGCATTGCTGTTCCACTGGAAATCGCTGCGCCGCCAGATCCGCATCGAGGGGCCGGTGACGCGCGTCACCGACGCCGAATCCGACGCCTATTTCGCGACGCGCAGCCGCGACTCGCAACTCGGCGCCTGGGCCAGCGACCAGTCGCGCCCGCTGGCCGATCGCGCGACGTTCGAGGCACGCTTTGCGGAAATGCAGGCGCGCTTCGAAGGTGGAGACGTGCCGCGCCCGCCGCATTGGGGCGGGTACCGCGTCGCGCCGCAACGGATCGAGTTCTGGAACGACCGCGCACATCGGCTGCACGAGCGCCGTGTGTTCACCCGCAACGGCGACGGCTGGGACGAAGGAATGCTCTACCCATGAGCGCCACCCCGACCCGGGCAGCGATCGCCAGCGTCATTGCTGCGCTGCTGCTGGGCGGGCTCAAGGCGTATGCGGCCTGGGCGACCGGATCGGTGGCGATGCTGGCGAGCCTCTCGGATTCGGGGCTCGATCTGATCGCGTCGCTGGTGACGCTGGCCGGGGTGCGCATCGCCGCGCAGCCGGCCGATGCCAATCACCGCTTCGGTCATGGCAAGGCCGAGGCGCTGGCCGCGCTGTTCCAGGTCGTGCTGATCTCCGCCTCCGCCACCTTCATTGCGGTCCGCGCGATCGAGCGACTCGCGAGCGGTGAAGTTGCCGCCGATCCCGAGGCCGGGATCGTCGTGTCGGTGATCGCGATTGGTGTGACGCTGCTGCTCACCGCCTATCAGGCGCGCGCGATCGCGGCGAGCGGATCGATCGCGATCCGCACCGACCGGCTGCATTATCAGTCGGACCTGCTGCTCAACAGCGGCGTCATTGCTGCGCTGGTGCTCGAATCGGTGCTGCACCAGCGCGGCGCCGACCCGGTGTTCGGCATCGGCATCGCACTCTGGCTGCTGTGGGGGGGGTGGCACGCGGCGATCGATGCGATCGGGCAGCTGATGGACCGCGAATGGCCGGAGGAAAAGCGCCGCGCCTTCATCGCCTGCGCCGCCGCGATTCCCGGCTTTGAAAGCCTCCACGACCTGCGCACCCGCACCAGCGGATCGCAGGATTTCACGCAATTCCATATCCATGTGCCCGCTACGATGACCGTTGCACAGGCGCATGACGTGGTCGAGGCGCTCGAAGCGCGGCTCGAAGCCGAATTTCCCGGAACCGAAATCCTGATCCATGTCGATCCGGAGGGGCAGGTCGATAATCCCGGCGATCCGCTGCGCGAAGCGAACGAGTTGGGCGGCGCTTAAGCCGCGACCAGCTCCGCGCGTTCGGTCTCCGTGATCCAGCCGCCGCCTAGGACGCGCTCGCCCGCATAGAGCACCGCCGCCTGCCCCGGAGCGACACCATATTCGGGCGCGTCAAACACCACCCGGTCGCCCTCCAGCTGCGCGGGCACCGGGCGCGCCATCGACCGGACCTTGGCAGTCAGCGGGCCTTTATGACTCCCACCGATCCAGTTCAGCCCCTGGATCCGCGCGGCGCTGACCGCTAGTGCGGACTTGGGGCCGACCACTACGTCGCGCGTGGTGGGATCGAGGCGCAGGACATAGAGCGGCTCCGGACTTCCACCGATCTCCAGCCCACGGCGCTGGCCGACGGTGAAGTGGATCAGGCCCCTATGCTCGCCGAGCTTGTTGCCCGCTTCATCGACGATCGCCCCGGCGGTATCGGCCTCGGGCCGCAGCTTCTTGACCAGCCCGGCATAGTCGCCATCGGGGACGAAGCAGATGTCCTGGCTGTCGGGCTTGCCCGCCACGCCAAGGCCAATCTCGGCCGCAATCTCACGCACCCGCGCCTTGGGCAGGCCGCCCAAGGGAAAGCGCAGGAAATCGAGCTGCGCGGCCGTCGTCGCGAACAGGAAATAGCTCTGATCGCGCGCCGGGTCGGCGCCCTTGTGCAGTTCCGGCCCCTCCGGTCCCTCGACCCGCTGCACATAATGGCCGGTGGCGAGGCAATCGGCACCCAGATCGCGGGCAAGCGCGAACAGATCGGTGAATTTCGGCCCCATATTGCATTTGACGCACGGGATCGGGGTGCGCCCGGCAAGATAGGTGTCGGCAAAATCGTCGATCACTGTTTCGCGAAAGCTGCTTTCATGGTCGAATACATAATGCGCGATGCCCAGCCGATCGCACACGGCGCGCGCATCCCGAATGTCGCGGCCGGCGCAGCAGCTGCCGGCGCGCCCGACTGCTTCGCCATGATCATAAAGTTGCAGCGTGACGCCGATCGTCTCCGCGCCCGTCCGCGCGGCGAGCGCGGCGACGACCGAACTATCGACCCCGCCCGACATGGCGACGACGATCCGCCGCTTCGCGAGCGGCCCTGACAGCTGAAAATCTCCGGCAAACATCGCCGCGCACATAGGGGTTCTACGGGGCCGATGCAAAATTGCTGTATTTACCGGGCTTTCAGCCTTCGCGGTTAAACGGAGTCGGATGAGTTCGACCGATGACAGCAGGCTCCAGTGGATCTGAGCTACCGATTCGACCGCGACGTCGCGGCGACGCCGATCGCCGCGCCTGTCGCCGTGCTGCTCGCGGCAGCGGCAGTGCGCCAGTCGGCGAGCCGGACCGCGCGCCTGCAGGTTCGACTCGATCGGCTGACGCCTGCGCACGGATTGCTCGCGCCGCCGCATGGCGCGTTCAACCTGGCGGTCGAGCGCACGCTAACCCGGTGGCAAGTTCGATGAAGCCGCCGTTTACCGTGCCGTTTAGGCGAAGCGAAATCCGCGGACGTTATGACGGGCTTCAGATGCAGTTGGGGACCCCCCGCCCTGATCGAGGTATGGAATGATTGAGAACCAGAAGATCCGCCCAGCGAAAGTGATCGGTCCGCTCGGTGAGCCACTGACACTCGATTCGCTGCCGCCGCCCGAAACGACCCGCTGGGTCGTGCGGCGCAAGGCGGAGGTGGTTGCTGCGGTCAATGGCGGCCTGCTCAGCATCGACGAAGTGTGCGAGCGCTATGGCCTGACGGTCGAGGAATTCGCCGGATGGCAGCGCGCGATCGACCGGTCGGGCATGCCCGGCCTGCGCGTGACGCGGATCCAGCATTACAAGTCTCTGTACGAGCGCCAGCAGAAATACTGAGGACGGGCCGCCAGCGGCCTGCTCCCATCACTTTCTCTCCCATCCGCCCGCGCCTCAAAACGCGGGCGGAACCATTTTCCGGCCCTGCGCGTCTTGGCTTCACATCGTCCGCACCCCCGGCGGATACCACAGTGGAGGAAGACATGGATCTCGTTGGCCTGATCGTCTGGCTCGTAATCGGCGGCGTGGTTGGCTGGCTCGCCAGCCTGGTGATGCGCACCGACGCCCAGCAGGGCATTCTGCTCAACATCGTTGTCGGCATCGTCGGCGCATTCATCGGCGGCCTGCTGTTCGGCGGCTCGATCAACAGCGCGATCACCGTGATGACCTTTGTGTCGTCGCTGGTCGGCGCGATCATTCTGCTCGCGATCGTCAATCTCGTGCGTCGCGGCTCGGTGCGCTGAATTTAGCTACCCCAGAACCAAAAGGGGCCGTCCCGATGGGGCGGCCCCTTTTTCGTTACTTGAGCAGGAAACGGACGCGGACGTTGGCGCTGACCTGTTGTTCGCCGGGCGCGATCTGGGTCGAATCCTTGGCTTCTGCGCGGACCATCATCTGCGGCACCGGGCCGGGCGCGCCGCCGTCGCTGCCTTCACTGACCATCAGGATGCGGTCGACCTTCATTCCAAGCGCACCGGCGTAAAGCGCGGCGCGGGCGCGGGCGCGCTTGACTGCATCGACGCGGGCTTCATCCATCGCGGTATCGATCGCATCGATCGTCAGGTTGGGGCCGTCGATCTGGTTCGCGCCCTGCTTGACCAAGGTGTCGAGGATCGTGCCGCTGCGCGCGATGTCGCGAAACTTCACCGACACGCTGTTGCTCGCCTGATAGCCCGTGATCACCGGCGGCTGGTTGTCGGCGTAGCGATATTGCGGGCTGAGCGAGATGGTCGCGGTCTGGATATCGCGATCGGCGATCCCTGCCCCTTTGAGCGCGGTCAGCACCGACGCCATCTGCCGCGCATTCGCCGCCAGCGCCTCGGCCGCGGTCGCGCCCTGGCTGACCACGCCGGCGCGGATCACGGCAATGTCCGGCACGCGGTTGACGCGTCCCTCCGCCACCACGTCGAGCAACGTGCCTTCGCTGACGGTGGCGGTCGGCGCGGTCTGCGCAGTGGCGGCGAGCGGCACGGTTGCGGCAAGTGCGGCGGCGCTCAGCAGTCGGATCATGTGGTTCGGCCTCTCAGCAAAAAATTGTCCCGCCGCTGCGTGGGGCAGGGCGGGACAACCGAGGCTGAACGCCCCTTGCAGCCTGCGTTCAGCGCGTGCGGCGCGTCATGACCAGGCGATAAAGCGCGAGCAGCACGACGGCGCCGACGGTGGCGGCGATATAGCTGTTGAGCGTGCTGGTCAGGTCGAGCCCGATCGACGGCGCGACGAATCCGGCGAGCAGCGCACCGGCAATGCCGATCAGAATGGTGACGATGATACCGCCCGGGTCCTTGCCGGGCATGATGAGCTTGCCAAGGACGCCGGCCACCAGGCCGATCAGGATCCAACCGAGAATTCCTTCGGGCATGCTTTCCTCCTGTAGTCGCCTCCGTCCCCCGATCAGGCTGGAGCAGACAGAGATTGCCCCATGTTCGGGGTGCTGAATACCCCCATTTGCGCGTCACTTGCGCTTGCGCAGATTTCTCAAAACGGGCATTTGCCGCGCACCTCAAAACTGCCCTTGAGGCAAGTGACTTATTCAGATAATACAGCGCGACGGGGAGGACCCGCGCCGGCCGTCGGTCGGGGGTAAAAGAGGTCGCGCATGAATTACGAGGCTCGGATGTTCGGTGGGGAAGAACGGCTCGCTCTGGCCGGTGAAGGTGAAAAGCAGTCGCGTCGCAAATGGTGGATCATCGCGGGCGTCATTGCGCTCGTCGTGATCGTGGCGGCGTATTTCGCCTTTGCCTCGGGCGGGGCGGGCGACAAGGCCCAACCGGCCAAGGCGGGCGCAGCCGGCGCGGCCAAGGGCGGGCAGGGCGGTGATCGCCAGCTGCCGACCGTGACCGTCGCGGTTCCGGGCCGCAGCGATATCGCCAGCGTCATCAGCGGCACCGGCTCGCTCGCCGCCCGCCGTGAAATGCCCGTTGGCGTCGCCGGTGAAGGCGGCATGGTCACGCGCGTCTTGGTCGAGCCGGGCGATTGGGTGAATGCGGGGCAGGTGCTCGCCACCGTCGACCGCTCGGTCCAGAGCCAGACCGCCCAGTCGCAGGCCGCCAGCATCCGCGTCGCACAGGCCGACCTCAACATCGCCCAGGCCGAACTCGATCGCGCGCAGCAGCTGCTCGCGCGCGGGTTCGTGTCCAAGGCGGATATCGACCGCAAGACCGCGACCCGCGACGCCGCCGCCGCGCGCGTGCGCGTCGCCCAGTCGCAGCTGTCGGAAACGCAGGCGCGTAACCGCCGCCTCGACATCCGTTCGCCCGCCGCGGGCCTGGTCCTCACCCGCGCGGTCGAGCCGGGTCAGATCATCAGCTCCGGCTCTGGCGCGCTGTTCCGCGTTGCCCAGGGTGGTCAGATGGAGCTGCGCACGCAGCTCGCCGAAGCCGATCTTCAGCGTATCCCCGTCGGCGCCCGCGCCGAAGTGACGCCGGTCGGCACGGATCGGGTGTTCGTCGGCGAAGTGTGGCAGGTGTCGCCGGTCATCGACCCGCAGACGCGCCAGGGCATCGCCCGCGTTGCGCTGTCGTTCGATCGCGCGCTGCGTCCGGGCGGTTTTGCCTCCGCACGTATCACCGCCGGCGGTGCGGTCGCGCCGCTGTTGCCGCAGTCGGCGATCCAGAGCGACGCCAAGGGCAATTTCGTGTACATCCTCAATGCCAAGGATGAGGCCGAGCGCCGTGCCGTGACCACGGGCGACGTGTCGGATGCCGGGGTCGCGATCACCAGCGGACTGGACGGGACCGAGCGGGTGGTGCTGACCGCCGGCGCGTTCCTCAACCCGGGGCAGAAGGTCAAGCCGAACCTCACCACGCTGAAGCGTTAAGGGACAACGGGACATGAGCTTTCGCAACATCTCGGCCTGGTCGATCCGGAACCCGGTTCCGCCGATTGTCCTGTTCATTGCGCTGACCATCGCCGGCTTTGTCAGCTTTGCGCGGATGGACGTGAACAACGATCCGGACATCGACTTCCCGATCGTCTGGGTGTCGATCAGCCAGCCCGGCGCCGCGCCGAGCGAGCTCGAAACCCAGGTCACGCAGCGCGTCGAGGCGGCGGTGCGCAGCCTGCAGGGCATCGACCAGATCGAATCGACGGTCAGCGAAGGCAATTCGCAGACGGTGATTCAGCTCGACATCGGCACGCCTATCGATCGTGCGGTCAGCGATGTGCGCGATGCGATCGCCCAGATTCGCGGCGACTTGCCCGACGGGATTCTGGAGCCGCTGGTCGGTCGCGCGAACACGTCCGATCAGGAGATCGCGACCTTTACCGCGACCGGCACCGACATGACGATCGAGCAGCTGTCCTGGTATGTCGACAATACGGTCGCCAACGAACTGCTGTCGATTGACGGACTATCGGGGGTCGAGCGCATCGGCGGGGTCAATCGCGAGATCCGCGTGATCCTCAACCTGCCCAAAATCCAGTCACTTGGCCTGACCGCGTCGCAGATCAATCAGCAGCTGCGCCAGGTCAATCTGAACGCGGCGGGCGGGCGCGCCGAAATCTCGGGCAATGAACAGTCGGTTCGTGTCCTTGGCAACGCCGCGGATGCGCGCGCGCTTGCCGAAACGCGCATCTCGATTGGCGGCGACCGGACCGTTCGGCTTGGCGACATCGCCGACGTCAAGGACCTCTACGCCGAACAGCGCAGCCTGGCCGAGTATAACGGCCGGCAGGTGCTGTCGTTCAACATCAAGCGCGCCAAGGGTGCGTCCGATGTGACGGTGTTCGAAGAAGCGGAAAAGAAGCTGGAGGCGCTGAACAAGCGCAATCCCGCGGTTCAGTTCAACGTGCTGTTCAACAGCGTCAAATATACCGAAGCGCAATATAACTCGGCGATGGTCGCGATGATCGAGGGCGCAGTGCTCGCCGTCGTCGTCGTGTTCCTGTTCCTGCGCGACTGGCGCGCGACATTGATCTCCGCACTGGCAATCCCGCTCTCCGCGATCCCGACCTTCTGGTTCATGGAGATGCTCGGCTTCACCCTGAACCAGATGACGCTGCTCGCGCTCAGCCTGGTCGCGGGCGTGCTGGTCGACGATGCGATCGTGGAGATCGAGAATATCGTCCGACATATGCGCATGGGCAAATCCGCCTATCAGGCATCGATCGACGCGGCGGATGAGATCGGCGTCGCGGTGCTGGCAACCACCATGTCGATCGTCGCGGTGTTCCTGCCCGTCGGCCTGATGCCGGGCATTTCGGGCCAGTTCTTCAAGAATTTCGGCCTGACCGTGGTTGCTGCGGTGCTGATGTCGCTGGCGATCGCGCGCCTGCTGACGCCGATGATCGCGGCCTATTTCCTGAAGGCAAAGGGTCACGCCAGCCATGGCGAGGGCGCGATGATGGACGGCTATGTCCGCATCCTGCGCTGGACCCTGACGCATCGCTGGGTGGCGGTGGTGGCATTCCTCGTCGCCTTTGCGCTCGAAATCTTCCTCGCGGCGGGTGGGCCCTTGCCCTTCACCTTCCAGCCCAATCAGGATCAGGACGATATTACCGTCCAGATCGAAATGGTGCCCGGAACCAGTCTCGAGCAGACCAAGACCGTCGTCGACAAGGTCACCGCGATCGTCGCGGCACGCAGCGACGTCGTCGAGAACGTCTATTCGCGCACCTTTGTCGGTAACGGCCGCGTCGTCGCGATCCTGAAGGATGAGCGCCCGATCACCAGCGTCGAGCTTGAACAAGCGCTTCAGCCTGCGCTCGCCCAGATTCCCGATGCGCGTGTCAATGTGCGCTCGCAGGGTGGCTGGGGCGGTAGCGGCCGTGCGGTGTCGATCGTGCTGGGCGGCGAGGATCCCAAGCTGCTCAACGACACGGCGCTCAAGATCGTCGCCGAGATGGAGAAGATGCCCGAGCTGCGCGCACCGCGCATCACCGGCGATCTCCAGCGACCGGAAATCGTCATCCAGCCACGCACCGAGCTGGCGGCGGATCTGGGCGTGACGACCGCCGCCCTGTCGAATGCGATCCGCATCGCGACATTGGGCGATATCGATCAGAACAGCGCGAAATTCTCGCTGTCCGATCGCCAGGTACCGATTCGTGTCGCATTGGCCGAAAGCTCGCGCGCGGAGCTGGAGACGATCCGCAACCTGCCGGTTGCCACCTCGACCGGTGGATCGGTGCCGCTGGGCGTGGTCGCCGATATCAAGTTCGGTGTGGGCGCGACTCGCATCGATCGCCTGAACCAGAAGCGCCGCCTCGTCGTCGGTGCCGACCTTGCCACCGACCCCAAGACGGGCAAGCCGTTCGTGCTGGGCGCGGTGATGCAGAAGGTCGATCAGCTGCCGACGATGCGCAACCTGCCGATGGGCGTGGGTAAGCTGGAGGTGGGCCAAGCCAAGTGGCAGACCGAGATGCTGGTCAACTTCATCGTTGCACTGATCTCCGGTATCCTGCTCGTCTTCGCGGTGCTGGTGCTGCTCTATCGCGGCGTGATGGCGGCGATGGTCAACCTGTCGTCGCTGCTGATCGCGGCGTTGGGCGGATTGATCGCCCTGTGGATCACGGGGAATCCGATCTCGATGCCGGTGCTGATCGGCATCCTGATGCTGCTCGGAATCGTTGCGAAGAATTCGATCCTGCTGATCGATTTCGCGCTGGAGGAGATGGAGAAGGGCGTCGACAAGATCACCGCGATCGTCGACGCCGGGCACAAGCGCGCACAGCCGATCGTGATGACCACGGTCGCGATGGTCGCGGGCATGGTGCCGACCGCACTGTCGCTGAATGGCGACGGATCGTGGCGCGCGCCGATGGGCATCACCGTGATCGGTGGCCTGTTGCTCTCGACGCTGCTCACCCTGCTGATCGTCCCGGCATTGTTCAGCCTGGCGCTGGGCATGGAGCGGCGCGTCGGTCCGTGGCTGGGTCGCCGGCTGCTGACCTTCCGTCCGGGTGACGATGCCGAGGACAAGGCACGGCTGGGCGGCACGGTCCCCGCTGGCCGCATCGGGCATAGCGGAAGCGAAGGCCCCGCGCCTGCCGAGTGAACCAAAAAGACGCACGCGGATTGTTCCGGCTATGAACCCGGCAATCCGCGTGCTTTCTGGTCCTGTGATTCGCTCATCCGACCCTGTCCCGCCTGGCCTCAGGCGCATGCGCATCCTCGCCACCGGCCTGCTGGTGCTGATGGCGGCGGTGTATTTCACCGCGCGCAGCTACGAACCTGACTACACCGTCGCGGGATTTATCCGCGCCTTTGCCGAAGCGGCGATGGTCGGTGGCCTGGCCGACTGGTTCGCGGTGACCGCGCTGTTCCGCCACCCGCTCGGCCTGCCGATCCCGCATACCGCGATCATCCCGCGCAACAAGGAGCGGATTGCCACCTCGCTCGCCAATTTCCTGCGCGACAATTTCCTGATTCCCCGTGTCGTTGCGCGGCGGATGCGCACGATCGACGTGGCGGGTGCGGCCGGCAAGTGGCTGGCGCAGCCGCCCGAAAGCTCAGGTCGCCTGCGCCGCGGCGCATCGCGCATGGCCGCCAACCTGCTCGAATCGCTCGACAAGGATCAGTTGGGCGGCCTGATCAAGGGCGCGGTCGCCAATCGCCTGCGCCAGACCGACATCGCGCCTTTGCTCGGGCAGGCACTGGGCGCGGCGATTGCCGAGGGGCGGCACCTCCCGCTCATGGATTCGATGCTGCGCTGGCTGGCGAAGATCATCGACCAGAATGAGGCGCTGATCCGCAAGATGGTGCACGAGCGCGCCGGTGCGATCATGCGCTGGACCGGGCTGGACGAGACGCTGGCGAACGCGATCATCGACGGGCTGTACAAGCTCGTTTCGGACGTCGCCGAAGACCCCGGCCACCCGCTGCGCGCCAAGGTCGAGGAGGGGCTGGAAAAGCTCGCCTTCGACCTGCAGTTCGACATCCCGACCCGGCTCAAGGTCGAGGCGTTCAAGGCCGATATGCTCGACAATCCCGCACTGGCGCGCTGGATCGAGGGGATGTGGGAACAGGCGCGCGGCGCGCTGCTGCGGGTGGCGCGCGACCCCGATGCGGCGCTGGCGGGCAAATTCGGTGAGGCGCTGCGCCAGCTTGGCGGCACGCTGCAGAGCGACCCGCGTCTCGCGCACATGATCAACCGCTTCGTCCGCCGCGCTGCCGTCGGAACCGCCGCCGATTATGGCGACGGCATCGTCCGGCTGGTCTCGGATACGGTGCGCGGCTGGGACGCGCGCACGATTACCGGACGGCTGGAGAACGCGGTGGGCAAGGACCTGCAATATATCCGCATCAACGGGACGCTGGTCGGCGGCATGGTCGGGTTGACGCTGCACACGCTGCATACGGTGCTGTGAGCCCCGCGCTCCGTTTGCCCTGAGCTTGTCGAAGGGCGATCTGCCGACCTCTCGGGGTGCGGGACTGGTGCTTCGACAAGCTCAGTACAAACGGGGGTTCACCCCTCCCAATCCAGCACCGGCCACCCCTTCACTGCCGCCAGCTTGCGCAGCGGGCCATGGGCGTTGACCGCGAACGGCTCGTCGGCCCATTCCAGCACCGGCGCGTCGGAAACATGGTCGCTGTAGAAGCGCACCAGGATATCACCCCGCGACAGGCCCTCCCGCGCCATCCATGCCTCGATCAGCCGCAATTTCGCGGGGCCGTAGCAATTCTCGCCCTCCAGCGCCGCCAGCACGTTGCCTTGCGGGTCGCGCCGCGCTGCGG
Source organism: Sphingomonas bacterium (assembly GCA_030149245.1). Taxonomy (GTDB): domain Bacteria; phylum Pseudomonadota; class Alphaproteobacteria; order Sphingomonadales; family Sphingomonadaceae; genus Sphingomonas. The sequence goes on along the minus strand of JASBRX010000010.1, from coordinate 92,354 downwards.
TCGCGATCACTGTGGCGATATCCAGCCGCGCTGCGATGGCCTGCGCGTAATAGCCGTGGCTCGCGGTCGCCAGCACCGGCTCCCACCCCGCAGCGCGATCCGCTTCGACCCGCGCGCGGGCGTCGGCGAACAGGTTGGTCGCGGCCATGTCATCCGCGAACGCTTCGGCCACTGCCGCCAGTTCGGCAGGCGGGATCGCGCGGCCGATCATCAGGCGGTGGGTGATTTCCTTGAGACGTGCCCGATCGACCGCCTTGGCCAGATAGGCGAGGCTTGCCAGTCCGGCGAGTGGCAGCAGCGCCAGCCGCCACGGCGCGCGCGCCTTCGCAGCATGGATCAGGAACGGCGTCCAGGTCGCACGCCGCGTGATCGTCTTATCCATGTCGTAAATGGCGAGTCGGCGCATCGGAACCTTTCGTGCCCGTCCGCAATTGGTTCGGTCGGTGTCTAATCCTCTACCTACAGGTGCTTGCCGTTCCAGCCCGAATCAACGATGGATGGTCGCGATGAACGCGCCAGCCGACTTTCAGCACGACGTGGCCGCGGGGGCGCTGCGGTTCAGCGGCAATCTGTCGTTGCGCGACATCGGCGACCTGCCCGATCGGTTGGGCGCGGTTGAGGGCGATGTGCGCATGCTCGACATGCGCGGGATCGACCGGATCGACACGGTCGGCGCATGGCTGATCCACCGCTTTGCGCGCGACCATGGCGCGCAGGTGTCGGGCCTCGATTCGAACCAGCAGCTGTTGTTCGACCATGTCGCCCAGGCCGATCACCCGATCGAAGCGCCCCGCAAGCCGATGGGCGCCTTTGCCCAATTGCTCGCCGAGATCGGCGAAGCGGTAATCCAGGCGGCGAAGACGATGTTCGGCCTGCTGGCTTTCATGGGCGCGACCGCCATTGCTGCGGGCCGGGTGATCGCCAACCCGCGCCGCTTCCGCTATCACGCCACGGTCCATCGGTTCGAAGTCGTGGGCGTCTCGGCGCTCGGCATTATCGGGCTGATGAGCTTTCTGATCGGCATCGTCATCGCGCAACAGGGTGCGGTGCAGCTGCGCCAGTTCGGTGCGGAGGTGTTCACGATCAACCTCGTCGGCCGCATCACGCTGCGCGAACTCGGCATCCTGATGACCGCGATTATGGTCGCGGGCCGCTCGGGCTCGGCCTTTGCGGCACAGCTCGGCACGATGAAGCTGACCGAAGAGATCGACGCGATGCGCACCATTGGGGTCAACCCGATGGAGGCTTTGGTGCTGCCCCGCGTGATCGCGGCGGTGCTGATGCTGCCGCTGCTCGGCTTCTATGCCTCGCTGATCGCCATGATCGGCGGCGGCCTCTTGTGCTGGATCGCGCTCGATATTCCGCCGATCACCTTCGTCCAGCGGATCCGCGAAGTGGTGCCGATCACCGATCTCTATGTCGGGTTGGTCAAGGCGCCGGTATTCGGAGCGATCATCGCCATTGCCGGCTGCTATCAGGGGATGCAGGTCGAGAGCGACGCCGAACAGGTCGGCATGCGCACCACCACGGCGGTGGTTCAGGCGATCTTCCTCGTCATTGTGCTCGACGCGTTCTTCGCGGTGTTCTTCACCGAAGTGGGGTGGAACTGATGACCGCCCCGACATTCGATCATGAAGAGGCGGTCATCCGTGTCCGCGGTCTGCGCAACAGTTTCGGCGAGCAGACCGTGCACGAGAATCTAGACCTCGATGTGCGGCGCGGCGAGATTCTGGGCGTTGTCGGCGGGTCGGGCACGGGCAAGTCGGTGCTGATGCGATCGATCATCGGGCTGCAGCAGCCGGATGAGGGCAGCGTGCATGTGTTCGGCGAATCGGTGCTCGACGCCGATGAGCGCACCGCAGTCGAGATCCGTCGCCGCTGGGGCGTGTTGTTTCAGGGCGGCGCGCTGTTCTCGACGCTGACCGTCGCCGAGAATGTTCAGGTGCCGCTGAAAGAATTCTACCCGCAACTCGACGAACAGCTGCTCGCCGAGATCGCGGCGTACAAGGTGGTGATGACCGGCCTGCCGCCCGAGGCCGGGCCGAAATATCCGGCCGAGCTGTCGGGCGGCATGAAGAAGCGCGCGGGTCTGTCGCGCAGCCTGGCGCTCGATCCCGAATTGCTGTTCCTCGACGAGCCGACCGCAGGGCTCGACCCGATCGGTGCCGCAGCGTTCGATGAACTGACGCGGTCGCTGCAGCAGACGCTCGGGCTCACCGTGTTCCTCATCACCCACGACCTCGATACACTCTATGCAATCTGCGATCGGGTTGCGGTGCTGGCCGACAAGCGCGTGACCGCGGTGGGAACGATCGACGAGCTGCTGGCTTTGGACCATCCGTGGATCCAGGAATATTTCAACGGCCCGCGCGGACGCGCGGCGGTGGCGAGCGCGGAACGCGCGGGCGCCATGGGGGCATGAGGGACTGATGGAAACACGCTCAAACCATGTGCTGGTCGGCGCGGTCGTGCTGATCCTGCTCGCCGTGCTGGCGCTGTTCACCGTGTGGCTCGCCCGCGTGAACACGACCAGCGAGAAGGAATATGACATTTTCTTCAAGCAAGCGGTCGACGGGCTGAACAAGGGGTCGCAGGTCGCCTTTTCCGGCGTTCCCGCAGGGCAGGTCAAGGAAATCGGCCTGTTCAAGCCCGACCCCAGCCTGGTGCGCGTGCGCATCGCGGTGAACAGCGATGTGCCGGTGCTGCAGGGCACAACCGCGACGATCCAGGGCGTCGGCTTCACCGGGGTCAGCCAGATCCAGCTCGACGGCGCGGTCAAGGGCGCGCCGCCGATCGTGTGCCCCGATGCCAACCCGCGCAGCGTCTGCCCGCTCGGCGTGCCGGTGATTCCGACCAAACAGGGGGGCCTTGGCGCGCTGCTCAACTCCGCGCCGCGCCTGCTCGAGCGCCTGTCGACGCTGACCGAGCGGCTCACCGAATTGCTGTCCGACCGCAATCAGGCGTCGATCAGCGGCATCCTCGCCAATACCGAAAAGCTGACCGGTGAGTTGGCCAAGGGGGCGCCCGACATGCGCGCCACGCTGGCCGAGCTGCGCGTGACGGTGCAGAAGGCGGGCGTCGCTGCCGAGCAGATCGGCAACCTCGCCGGCACCACCGATCGCGTGCTCGACAAGGAAATCGCGCCGACGATGAAGGATCTGCGCGGTGCGATCGCCTCGGCCGACAAGAGCATGAAGGCGCTGGAGAAAACCCTGCGCAAGGCCGATGGCGGCATCGACGAGGTGACGACCAAGACCATTCCCGAGCTCAACCAGCTGATCCAGGACTTGCGCCAGATGACCGCCGCGCTCGCCTCGGTCGCGGAAAAGATCGACCGTGAAGGCGCCGGATCGCTGATCGGATCGTCCAAGCTGCCCGACTACGACCCCAAGAAGAAGTGAGCCCGATGATGCGCAAGCTCCTCCTCGCCCCCGTTCTGCTTGCCGCGCTGCCGCTCGGTGGGTGCATCAAGTTCGGGTCTGAGCCGCCGCCCTCCTTGCTCAAGCTTGAGGCGGACGCGACCATGCCGACCGGCCAGACGGTGAGTTCGGCGACGGCGCGGTCGATCACCATCGCGGTGCCGTCGGTGCCGCAGGAGCTTGCCGTGACCCGCGTGCCGGTGCGCAGCAGCGACACGGCGGTCGCCTATCTCAAGGACGCGCAATGGGTCGAAGCGCCCAACCGCATGTTCGCGCGGGTGCTGGGCGACACGATTTCGGTGCGCACCGGTCGCGTCGTGCTCGACATGCGTCAGTCGCTGTCGAACCCGGGCGCGCGGCTGGGCGGCGAGCTGCGCCAGTTCGGCGTCGATGCCGACAGCAATGCGGCGGTGGTCGTCTATGAAGCGACGCTGGTGCGCGACCGTCCCGCCGCTGCCGATGGCGTGCGCCCGGCCCTGACATTCGAGAAGCGCCGCTTTAAAGCGCGGGTGCCGCTGGCACAGCTGACCCCGGCCGAGGCCGGTGCTGCACTCAACCAGGCCGCGAACCGCGTGGCTGGTGAGGTCGCCGACTGGGTGGGCCGATAACGGCGGTTACGGGGCGCGACGAACCGGGGGCATGACATTGCAGATGTCGGCCCCACCGGCGGGCAGGTTGAAAAAGGGCGGCTGGCGGTTCTCGCGCGCCTTGATCCAGGCGGCGAAGCGCGGGTTGTCAGCGGCGCGGTATTGAAAACGCGGGCGCTCCGCTTCGGACAGGTCGCTGGCCAGCCGCCCGCGCACGAACGGCACATGCTGACTTGCCTCCTTGTAGAGGCCGAGTCCCCCTTCGGTCCCACGCGGCAGCGCCGACAGATGCTCGATCCCCTCCAGCACGCGCCCGACGATCGCGATGTTGCGGTCGAGATGGCGCGGGCCATGGCCGATCACCGCATAGAGGTCGCCGCCGCTGCCGGTGCTGGGGGCAAGGTCGCGCGCGACCCCGACCATGGCATAGCAATGCGGAATCCACGCAACCTTGCCATTGGTCGCCAGCGGCCAGCCGTCGGCGCTATGCCCCGTGCGCCGGGAATAGGGATCGCGGCGCGTAAGGCGGGTGACGGCGTCATAGCGCGGCCAGTCATATTCGGCCGGCGGCTGCGCGACGACCCCCTCGGGCAGCGGCTTCTTCTCGGTCGGGTCGCCCCATTGCACGACATAATTGTCGTGAACGCGATAGATGCGCGCCGCATCCCACCAACCCGCCGCAGCGAGCTTGCGAATATTGGCGATATGCACCGGCGCGTAACGCGGCGCGAGGCGGATCACGACCTGCTTCCCCTCACCCAAGGTCATGACCAGCAGCTCGTCGGCGGGGATGTCGCGCCAGTCGCCGGGCAGCGGATCGGACGGCAGCTGGGCGGGGGCGGCGGCCTGAAGCGCCAGCGCTAGGGAGAAGGTCAGCATTGCCCCAGGCTGTCACGCCGTGTCACGCGATGCAACGTGCTTGCGAAGCGGTGGCCAACTCTCTAGGCAGCGCCATCCAGCGATTGCGGAGCGGTGGCCGAGTGGTCGAAGGCGCTCGCCTGGAAAGTGAGTATACGCCAAAAGCGTATCGAGGGTTCGAATCCCTCCCGCTCCGCCACTTACCCGGAAAGGGTCCCAGCGGCACCACGAGCGCCGGGTTTCGGAGCTGCAGCAGTTGGCATGGTCTGGTCGGCTGCGCGACTCATCCCGTGATGCAACGCCCGATCGACGCGGCAACCTTTCGCGAGCGGCCATGTCGCGACCAGCGGGTCGCGCGACGGCAAATTCATCGGCAGTTATCTGCGCGGGAAGGGGAAGCCACGCCGTGTCGAGGTGGTGTGCGCGGCCTGTTGATCCAGGACCGGCCATTCCCGCTCCAGGTGATGCGGGAGATGATGCAGTTCCACAGCGCCTGAACGATGGACCGCGACCGCGCATGGCTGTGTGAACGCCTTCAGGCGGTCGCGGGGGCGGGCGAGCAGACATTGCGTACTGGGGCAAATTAGAGGTTAGGGAACTCGCCATTCCGATGTTCTTGTCGGAGGTGGCGCCCCTCACCGCAGTCCCGCGGACCGATTCCCATGACGCACGGAGACAATCCCGCCCGTCATCGGGGCACCGGGATACCTCTTAGCCCTCATACTGCAGATAGGCGAGCGCCATGGTCGAAAGCTCCGACTTGAGCGTGGCCCAGATCGCGTCGTCAGCCGATTCGGCGGTCGATCCCAAGCCGAATTGGCGGGCTGCCGTGGCGAACACGATGCGGAATACCGAATGGGCGGCGCGCTCGGGATCCTTGGACCGGATTTCGTCGCGGAACGTCAGGATCGCCTTGGCCGAAAGATCGGCCGAGCGCTGCGCGGTTTCGCGACCGGGGGCCGAGACGGCGGGGTCGATCGACGCGCGCTGCATGATCGTGCGCAGCAGCTGCGAATGGATCGACAGGAAATTGCTGTATTCATCGACATAGCGCGGCAGAAATTGGGCAAGCGAGGTGGATTCGCTGAGGAGACCGGCGATCATCTCGCCCTCCTTCTCGACGATCGACTGCAACTCCTCCGCGATCACGGCGTGGAGCAGCCGGTCCTTGCTCTCGAAGCGCAGATAGATCGAACCGATCGATACCGCCCCGCGCTCGCTCACGTCCTGCAGCGTGAAGTCCTCGCTCCCCCGTTCGAGCATCAGCGCCTTGGTCGCATCGAGCATACGGCGAAACGAAGCAAGGCTGCGGCCCTGGCGGGGCTTACGGCTCAGCGCGCTGGCAGCGAGGGCCTCGGTGGGCGACGGAGCGACACTTGACATGCCGAGCATAAGGGATATCAAAATAGGAACGTCAATTCTAATTTAGATAACAGCGAAAATTCTGATTCGCGGGGGAGAGGTCATGCGGTTCTCGGTTTTTCTCAATGCTCGTTCGATGCGTCCCGAGGACGACCGCGCGCTGATGCACGATCTGGAGCGGCACGCGACGCTGGCCCGCGATCTGAATTTCGACGCGGTGTTCATGCCCGATCACCATTTCAACGGGTATATGCCGCTGGCGAGCGACAGCTTCATCTTCGCCGCCTATCTCGCAGCAAAGCTGCCTGAACTGCATTTCGGATTTTCGGTGGTGTCGGTGCCGCTGCACCATCCGGTCCGCTTCGTCGAGCGCATCAACCTGCTCGACCAGCTGACCGACGGCAAGCTGCTCGTCGGGGTCGGCAGCGGGACCACGCCGGAGGAGATGATCGGCTTTGGCGTCAACTATAAGGACGCCGGTGCGGTTTCCGAACGCAATCTGGAGCTGGCCGAGCAACTCTGGGCCAAGCGCATGGAGGACCCGGCGATCGAGATCGACAACGGTCCGCATCAGGGCAGGGTGCTGCAGCGGATCGCGCCGGCCGCCTACACGCCGGGCCATGCCCGCCTGATGCCCGTGGCCATGAAGGAAGCCAGTGCGCGCCGTGCTGCGACGCATGGTTGGCCCGCCTTCATCCCCGCCTTCACGCCGCCCAAGATCGGCGGAACCGAGCCATTCGTCCATGTGAAGAAGTATTTCGATATCTATCGCGCCATGCTGGACGAGGCGGGGCACGACGCGGCAACGATCGCATCGGCGCTCGACTGGACCACGCACACCTATCAGGCGGTGCATGTCGCGGAGACCGACGAACAGGCGCGCGACGAGCTGATGGTGATCCTGCGTCACTATCAGGACGCGATCGAGCGCGAGGCGGAGTTCAACGCCCGTGCGGAGTCTGACGACGCCAACCGCAAGACCGATCGCACGCCCAACGCACTGACCGATGACTGGATCGGTACGTGGTGCCTCTATGGCTCGCCGGAGACGGTGATCGAGCACCTCAAGCCGTATGAGCAGCTGGGTATCGGCAACATTCTGTGCGGGACGCTGACCGGTCCGTTGACCGAAGAGCGGCTGCGGCTCGGCAATCAGACGCTCGATCTGTTGTCGCGCAAGGTGATGCCGGCATTTGGCGGCGGTCGCTGCGCATGACGCATGTCGTGGGAATCGGCGGCACGTTGCGGGAGGGGTCGTCCAGCGAGCGGCTTGTGCGGGCAACGCTCGACCGCTGCGTCGCGCGTGGGGCCTCTGTGCAGATGTTCGACGGGCCGTTCCTGGCGCAGCTGCCGCATTATGACCCTGCCGCTCCAGTCCGCTGCGCGGCGGAGCGGGAGCTCATCGACGCCGTGCGCGCCGCCGATGCCCTGGTGATCGCATCACCGGGTTATCACGGTGGTATTTCCGGGTTGGTGAAAAATGCGATCGATCTGCTTGAAGAGCTGGCGCGTGACGCGCGGCCCTATTTCGACGGACGTCCGGTCGGGCTGATCGTGTCGGCGGCGGGGTGGCAGGCGACCGGGGTGACGCTGACCGCGCTGCGCGGCGTGGTGCACGCGATGCGGGGCTGGCCGACGCCGCTCGGTGTCGCGGTCAACTCGGTCGAGCAGCGTCCGTTCGACGCATCGGGAGCGCTCGCCGACGCGGTTATCGCGACGCAGATCGACATGCTCGCCGACCAGCTTGTGACTCCGGTGGGAGCGCTTGCCCCCGCTTGACTCGGGGTTCAAATGAATTAGAATACCAGTTCTATTTAATTCCAGATGCGGGATAACCCGCGCTGATGTGAGGGAGGGGATATGATGCGTAAGCTCATGTTGAGGTCGTGCCTGTTTGCCGGAACCGCCTTAATCGCAGGGTCGCCTGCACTGGCGCAGACGACTCAGATTTCGGAAGATGAAATCGTCGTTACCGCGCAGAATCGCGTGGAGAATGTTCAGGATGTGCCGATCGCCATCCAGGTGGTCTCGGGCGATACGCTTGAGAAGGCGGGCATCTCCGACTTCAGTGGCATCCAGCAGGTCGCCCCTGCGGTTCAGATCGTTCAGGACACCAACCTGACGCGCGTGACCGTCCGTGGCGTCGGCACCAATGACAATGCCGAAACGCAGGATACGTCGATCGCCGTCAATATCGACGGTGAGTATATCAACCGGCCGACGGTCCTGAATGCCGGCTTGTTCGACCTGTCCCGCGTCGAGGTGCTGCGCGGACCGCAGGGGACGCTGTACGGTCGTAACGCCACCGGCGGGGCGATCAACTTCATCACGCGCAAGCCGGGCAAGGATCTGGGCTTCAACCTCACGGCATCCTACGGCAATTTCGACCATGTGCTGGTCCAAGGCGGGGTTGATGTGCCGTTCGGCGATATCGGCGGCATTCGCATTGCCGGCACCTATTCGAAGCGCGATGGATATTTCTCGCATCCGAACATCACGATCCGCACGGGTGACGACTATACGCGCGGTGGCCGCCTCAGCCTGGTCCTCCGCCCGACCGATGCGCTCACGATCGATGCGGCAGTAGAGCATGTCGCGTCGGACCGTCTGTTGGCGGCGCAGGCTTATGCCAATTTCAATTCGGGCCCCGGCTATAATGCAGCGTTTGCGCCGGGTGCCACGTGCAACCAGAATGGTTTCGTGCGTGTGGGCGCCGATACCCGCTTGGTCGTCTGCATTCCGCAGAACACCAACGCGCTCGCCTCGATCGATCGCGGCAACTACCTCGCACCGGCGCGTAGCCCGAGCGTTCAGGAGCAGCGGACCACGGCTGTGCGCGGGCGCGTTTCCTATGATTTCGGCGGTGCGACCCTGACCTATACGGGCGGCTATCGCACGACGGATGAGAGCTTCGACGCTGCGCTGGCTCCGGCTTATACCTTCAAGAATTTCGCCAACGACGTGGACACGCAGAGCCATGAGCTGCGGATCAATGGCGGCAAGTCCGGCGGCATCCAGTGGCAGGCCGGCGCGTTCCACTTCAACGAGGAGCTGGATATCGAGCGCGGCCTGTTCAACGGCCCGCCGTATCTGCCGGCCTTCCTGCTGGGCGCCAATGGCGGCTACATCAACTATTTCGACCGTCAGGTAAGCAGCTCGAGCTGGGCCGTGTTCGCCCAGACCGATATCCCACTGACCGAGACGCTTACCGCAGTGGTCGGCGCGCGGTACACCTGGGACGATCGCAGCGCGGTGTTCAACGTCTATGGCAGCGGCATCGCCAACCCCACGTCGCCGCTGAACAACACCGGCCCGGTTCGGATCACGGCGGCACCGTTGTCGGTGCAGCGGCCGAGCGCGAGCGCGCAGAAGTTCACCTGGCTGGCCGGGCTCAACTATCAGCCCGATGCCGACACGTTGGTCTACGCCAAGGTTTCGACCGGCTTCAAGGCTGGTGGTTTCGACTCGGTGGGGTCGTACGCGCCGGAGAGCAACACCGCTTATGAGGCCGGGATCAAGCGCGGCTTTGGCGGGTCGAACTTCATCAACCTGTCGGGCTTCTATTACGACTATAAGGACCTGCAGGCATCGGTGCTGCTCGACAATTCGATCGGCGGCCAGGTGTTCAACGCCGGCAAGGCGCGGATCTGGGGCATCGAGCTCGACGCATCGTTCAAGGTGCTTCAGAATGGCCGCTTCACCGCCAGCATCAACTATCTCGACTCGAAGTATCAGGACTTCCTGGCGTCGTACGCGGTGTTCTGCGCCTCCTCGACTTTGCCCAGCGGCTGCATCACCGGCCTTGGCGACATCGACAGCAATTCGACGGCGGCACCGATCGTGCAGCCTAATCTGGCTGGCAACCGGCCCCCGCAGTCGCCGCGCTGGGTGCTCGCTGCAGGCTATGAGCATCGCTTCGATCTGGGTGGCTCCGGGAGCATCACGCCGAGCGTCTCCTCGCGCTACAAGAGCTCGTACTTTGTCGACATCTTCAACTACAATGACTCGCGCCAGAAGGCGTTCTTCCAGACGGATGCGAGCATCGAGTGGCGCTCGGCGAACGACAAGTTCGGGGTGCAGGCATTTGTCCGCAATCTCGAAGATAATCAGCCGCTGACCTATGCGGGCTTCACCGCGGCGGGCAACGACGACATCTATGTCTGGCAATTCGGCACGCCGCGTACCTACGGCGTTCGACTGAGCCTCGATTTCTGATGCAACCCCCTGGGGGCGACCGGAAACGGTTGCCCCCTTTTTCTGTCAAGGACCGCCCGTGACGCTTTCCGCTTGTGAAGTACGGATGTTTGCCGACTTGCATGACCCGACGTTGGCGTCCCTTGGCGCCTGAAGCACAGCACGGCGCTACGCGCCTCTCGCTCACCGAGCGGCTGAGCTATGGCGCCGGCGATTTCGGGTTCAGCCTCGCCTACAACATGGCAGGGGCGTTCCTGCTCTTATACTATACCAATGTCGCGATGCTGCCCGCGGCGGCGGTGGGAACGATCTTCCTTGCCGCGCGGCTGCTCGATGCAGTCATCGATATCTTTGTGGGCATCGCGGTCGACAAGACGCGCACGCGCTGGGGGCGGACGCGGCCCTATTTTCTGTTCACTGCGATACCCTATGCACTGGTGTTCATCCTCGTGTTCACCGTCCCTGACTGGTCGCAGAATGCCAAGCTGATCTACGCGTTTCTGACCTTCAAGGCTCTCGGCATCCTGATGTCGCTGGGGTCGATCCCCTACACCGCATTGATGCCGATGATGACGACCGACACCGGCGAGCGACTGAAACTCGGCGGGATGCGGTCGATCGGCACCTCGATCTCGGTCATCCTCGGCACCGCGGCGACGATGCCGCTGGTCGGGCTGTTCGGCGGCGGCGATATGCAGCGCGGCTTTCTCGCGACCGCGATCCTGTTCGCCGGGCTGTCGCTGATCGCGCTGTTCCTGCTCTTCCGCAACTGCAAGGAGCGGTACGAAGACCAAGCCTCACCCAGCTTCGCAGTCCTGCCCGCAATCGGGGAGATGCTGCGCAACCGCGCCTGGCTGGTATGCTTTGGCTTCACCCTGCTTTATTTCGTGCGGTTCGGGACGATGATCTCGCTCACCGCCTTTTTTGCGATCGAGGTGCTGGGACATCCATGGATGATCTCGATCCTGCTGCCCGCCATTTCGGGGACGCTGCTGATCGCCGCGTTCATCGCGCCTCCGATCCTGGCGCGGACGGGCATCCGCAAGGGTTGTTTCGCCGCCTGCCTGATCGCGATCGTGTTGTTCCTGGCGCTGCCACTGACCGAGGCCAGCCCGGCGTCCTTCCTGGTCCTGTATATCGCCGCATCGGTCGTCACCTCGGTCACCATTACGGGCATCTTCACCATGGCGGCGGAGACGGTCGATTTTCACGAGGCACGCTTCGGCACGCGCAATGAGGGGCTGTTGTCGGCCGGGATCAGCCTGGCGACCAAGGTCGGCATGGCGGTCGGGTCGGCGGCGATTGCCTATTCGCTGGGCGCGGCCGGTTATGTCCCGACCGCGGTGAGCGACGCGGCGCGGGAGACGATCCGCTGGTCCTATTATGGCTGGCCCGTGCTGCTGCTCGCGCTGCAGGCGCTGGTCGTGCTGGCCTGGCCGGTGGAGCGCCGCGCCGCCGCCTGATCATCCAATCGGAGAACCCGCATGCATTCCCTGGCCCTTCTCTTTGCCGCGCCTGCGCTGGCCCAGACCGTGCCGGTTGCCGATATTCCGGTGACGGTGGACAACGTTCCCTATGCCCCGCCTGAAACGGTGCAGCGCGTGGCGACGCCCGCCAATCCCAAGGATGCACGGCTCAAGGTGCTGATCATCAGCGGGCAGAACAGCTATGAGCATGACTGGACCGGGGTGAACAACCGGTTGCGCACCCAGCTGAAGGACACCGGCCGCTTCGACGTGCGCGTGACCGAGGATTTCGACGACGGCACGCTGGCGATGCTCAAGAAATATGACGTCGTCATTCTCAACTATTCCAGCCGCTGGAACTATGGCGACAAGGATCAGCACGTCTGGTCGGACGGCGCGTTCAAGGCGCTCTACAGCTATGTTGCCGACGGCGGCGGGCTGGTCGCCTATCATTCGTCGTTCACCTGGGGACGCGACATTCCCGAATATCGCCGTCTGATCGGCGCGGTGATGGTGCCCGGGGTAAGCCGCCGCTCGCCGCCCGATGCGTTCACCATCGAGCTGGTCGATCGCGAGCATCCGATCACGCGGGGGCTGCGCCGCTATCACTGGAACTTCATGGAGGACAAATACACCAACATGGTGTTCGATCCGGCGGCGAAGGTGCATGTCTTGGCGACCGCGATCGACGATCCGGCGGATTACGATCCCGAGCGCGCCGGGCCCAAATACGACGCCAAGGCCTATGCGCCGGAGCAGCTCAAGAAGATGGACGGCATGGGCAAGCCCAACCCGCAAATCTGGGTGCAGGATTATGGCAAGGGTCGCGTCTTTTCGATCACGCTGGGCCACGGGCCGGACACGATCCAGTATGACGGCTTCAAGACCCTGTTCGCGCGCGGCACCGAATGGGCGGCGACCGGCAAGGTGACGATCAAGCCATATGACAAGGCGGCGGGGATCGCGCATCCCTAACGGGATGGCTGGAGCGCACACGCGCGCCGCCCGCAGCGTGCCAAGCTTTACGGGAAACAGTGCATGGAACGACTCTCGCGACGCAATCTTTTCGGCGGTGCCGGGGCGGCGATGCTGGCCCCGGCAATCTCCACGTCTGAGTCACGCGCAGCTCGCCGTGATTGGGGTGTTGGATTTGAAGGGCAACGGTGCGCGGATCTCGGCAACGGCACCTTTCTGAACCCGATCCTGGCCGGCTCCTATCCCGATCCCTCGATCCTGCGCGATGGCGAAGATTATTATCTGACCTTTTCCTCGTTCGAGGCCGATCCGGGCCTGATGATCTGGCATTCGCGCGATCTGGTGAACTGGCGGCCCTTTTCCGTCGCGTTGCCCGCGCCGCTCGGCTCGGTCTTCGCAGTGGACATGATCAAGCATCGCGGCCGCTTTTACATCTACATTCCCTTCATCCCGACGGCCTGGTCGACCAGCGTGCGCGACAGCGCGGCGATCTACGTCATCCATGCCGATCGGATCGATGGGCCGTGGAGCGCACCGATCGACGTCGGCATTCGCGGTTACATCGACCCGGGGCACGCCGTTGGCGAAGACGGGCGCCGTTACCTGTTCCTGTCTGCGGGGCACCGGGTTGCACTGTCCGATGACGGACTCAAGGCGGTCGGGCCGGTGGAGAAGGTCTATGACGGATGGCGCTATCCCGATGACTGGGTGGTCGAGGCCTATGCGCTGGAAGGACCAAAGATCTTCCGGCGCGGCGACTATTTCTATCTGGTCAGCGCGGTCGGGGGGACGGCGGGTCCGCCGACTGGACATATGGTCATTGCCGCGCGCTCGCGGTCGATCCATGGCCCCTGGGAAAACTGTCCGCACAATCCGATCGTGCGCACCAAATCCGCGACCGAAGCGTGGTGGTCCCGTGGCCATGCCAGCCTGGTTCAGGGGCCGGCGAATGACTGGTGGATGATGTATCACGGGTTCGAAAACGGCTTCCGCACACTTGGGCGACAGACCTTGCTCGATCGCGTCGAATGGACCCCGGATGGCTGGTTTCGCGCCATGGGGGGCGATCTGTCACGACCAATGGCCAAGCCGCGCGGGGGCCGTGCCCAGCCGCACGGCCTGCCGCGCTCGGACGATTTCAGCGTTTCCGCGCTCGGTACGCGCTGGACCTTCCATGCGCCGCAGAAGGACGAGGCAAAGCGCGCCGCCTTCGGTCCCGGTGGACTGGTGCTGACAGCGCGGGGAAGCGGTCCGCATGACGGGTCGCCGCTGACGGGTGGCGCGGGCGATCGCAGCTATGAAGTGCAGGTCGATGTCGAACTGGAGGGCGCGGCGACGGGCGGGCTGTTGCTGTTCCTGTCGAACCGACTCTTTCTGGGCATCGCCATCGATGGCGATCGCATGATCACCTATGGCGGCGGAGGCCAGCATCATTGGCGGGAAAAGGCGCCGGCCGCCCGGCGCATGCATCTGCGGCTCGAAAACCGCGAGCATATTGTCACCTTCCACTACAGCCTTGATGGGAGGAACTGGGTCCGGCACGGACTGCGGCTGGAAAGCTCGGGCTATAACGTCAACACATCGGTGCCCGGACAGGGCGAAAGCCTGCGCCCGGCGCTGTTCGCCTCGGGCGACGGCGCGGTCCGGTTTCGCAATTATCGCTACCGCGCCATCTGATCGTCGGTGGGCTCGGCCGGATGCGCTTGCGCGGCTGGGCCACGTGCGCGGCGTTTAACACGGGAAGGGGCATCATGGCTGGGATCGACGGCTGATTCAGACCCGTCGTCCCATCGCCTCCTCTGGCTTGGCGCGGCGCGTGCGCGACGCGAGGATGATCAGCAGTGCCAGCCCCGCCAGCATGGCGTTCTGGGGCAGCGCGCCCGTCTCTCCACGCGCGATATGGACGAATGCGGCGCAGCCCTGATTGGCGATGACATAGAGCGCAACACCAGCAGTGACCCGCCTTCGCGTGAGCAGGATCGCGCCGAAGATCAGCAGCAGCGCAGCCGCGAGCAGCTCGCTCAGCCCGACCACGCGCGCCGCCAAGTCGGGTAGGGCGGTGGTCCAGGCATGGTGCTGCTCGAGCACCGCACGCGGTGCAAAGCTCTTGAAATAGCCGAAAAAGCCGAACGCAGCGGCGAGCAACAGCGCTGCGATGCGCGCGATGATCCGAACTCCGGACGCCATGCCGATCGATCCCCTCACACTTTCGCACTTGACCCGTCGAGCGCTTTATAGAATGAATGTTCTAATTTGGAGGCCCGGTGGATGCAAGCACTTCGCCGGAGACAGAAGCGGCCACGGCGCGCGCCAAAAATAGCGAGAGGGTCCATGGGTACGATCAAGCGGGGCGTAAGCCTCTACAGCTATCAGAACGAAACGTTTCAGGGCAAAATGACCCTGGAGGATTGTATCCGGACCAGCGCCGAATTCGGCGCACACGGGATCGAGATCATCGGCGAACAGACGTTCTGGGGCTGGCCCGAAGTGGGGGTCGAGGATGCCGCGATCGACAACTGGCACCAGCTGATTGCCAAGTACGACTGCGTGCCAGTCAGTCATGACTTCATGCTCGACTATAAGCGCTACAAGGGCCGCGAAATGCCGTTCGACGAGCAGGTCGCGAGCGTGCGCAAGGATATCGATTTCGGCGCCCGGCTGGGCATGAAGTACATCCGCGCGCTGGTGTCGATCGCACCGGAAGTGCTGGTCGCCGCCGCCCCCTATGCCGAGGAACAGGGCATCAAGATCCTGATCGAGGTGCACGCGCCGCTGCACTTCGACCATCCCTGGATCATCCGCCACGCCGAGGCCTTTGAGAAGTCGGGCTCAGACGCGCTCGGCTTCCTGCCCGACATGGGCATGTTCCTGTTCAAATTCCCGCCCGTATGGAAGGAAAAGTTCCTGCGCGTCGGCGTGCCGCAGCACATCGCCGATTATGTCGAAAAGGCATATGAGGACCGCGTCCTCAGCGAATATGTAATCCTGAACGTCCAGCAGATGGGCGGGGTCGGACCGGCGATCGCGATGGCCGAAACGCTGCGCCACAATGCCGCGTTCGAGCCGAAGCGGATGCTCGATTACATGCACCGCATCCACAATATCCACGGCAAATTCTATGAAATGACCGCGGATTATGTCGAACCCTCGATCCCCTATGACGAGATCGTCAAGGTGCTCAAGCAGGGCGGGTATGACGGCTATATCTGCTCGGAATATGAGGGGAATCGCTGGATCGAGGACGCGGAGGAGCCCGACAGCGTCGAGCAGGTCCGCCGCCAGCAGGTGATGCTTGCGCAGCTTATCGGTGAGCCGGTCCCGGCCGCTCTGGTCGCTGCATAAGAGAGGATCGGCACCATGATGGACAACAAGATGATCTGCACCGATGTCTTCGAGAATGTGATCGAAGACGGCGCTGCGGTTGGCTTCGCCTTTCTCGGCCGGCTGCCCTATTATCGCGGCCTCGGCCTGTCGATGATCGAGGATATCCAGGTCAGCGTGGATGGCGAGCAGATCGCGCGTGAGGATGTGCGCTTCAGCGTGCGCGGCAAGACCTACACGCTGGACGAGATGGAAACCGTCTATGACGATCGCTGGAATTTCGGTGAGAAGGCGCGGATCATCGCGCTGAAGCCGGGCGGGCTTGCGCCAGGCAAGCACCGGATCGAGTTCGCGGTGCGGATGCGGGTGTCGTACCTGCCGTTCGTCCCGACGACCAAGGACGCCAAGGAACTGGCGCTTGCCGCCTGACCCCATACGGGCGGTGGCGGCATCGCGCCCCGCCGCCTGCCTGCCGTGCCTCTGCGCACGGCGCAACGGATTGCATTCATGACAGATTTGACTCTCGATCAGGCCGCTTCGCTGACTGCGGGCGGGGCCATGTGGTCGTCGGTGGCGATCCCCCAGGCGGGGATTCCCAGCTTCACTATGAGCGACGGCCCGATGGGCATCGCCAGCGGCAAGGTGGACGAGCGCGACATTGCGCGCCTGTCGCCCTGTGCGACCGTGCTGGGAGCGAGCTGGGACGTCGATCTGACGCGGCGCATCGGGACACTGGTCGGGCAGGAAGCGGTCGGCCGCGGCGTCGATGCGGTGCTCGCCCCCAACATCAATCTCGCGCGCAGTCCGCTCGCCGGGCGCGCGTTCGAATATTTCTCCGAAGACCCGCTGCTCGCCGGCATTCTCGGCGCCAGCTGGATCGCGGGACTGCAATCGACTGGCACCGCGTCGGTCGCCAAGCACCTCGTCTGCAACGACAGCGAGACCGACCGCGATACCGTCGATGTCCGCGTGGACGAGCGGACCTTGCGCGAAGTGTACCTGCTGCCGTTCGAATTCGCGGCGGAGGCCGGGTGCGCGGGGATGCTCGCCGCCTATAACCGCGTGAACGGGCTGCACTGCGCCGAGCAGCATCATGTGCTGACGACCGTGGTCAAGGGCGAGTGGGGCTATCGCGGCGCGATCATGAGCGACTGGTTCGGCACGCACTCGACCGAGCCGACGCTCAATGCCGGTCTCGACCTCGAAATGCCGGGCCCGGCGCGGTTCCTGGGGCAGAAGGCGGCGACGGCGGTCGCTTCGGGGCAGGTTACGCGTGCGCGGATCGACGATGCGGCGGCACGGGTCGCGGGTCTTGCGCGCCGCGCGACCGGCCAGAAACAATCGCCGCTGAGCGCCGACGATATCGATGCACTGCTGGTCGAAGCGGCGGCGGCAGGCTTTGTGCTGTTGCGGAATCAAGGCGATCTGCTCCCGCTCTCACCGGAAGCAATTGGAACCCTCGCCGTGATCGGCCCCAATGCTGCGGCGCCCTGCTTCCAGGGTGGCACCTTCGCCAAGATTTCGGTCTCGCCCGATCTGGCCTCGCCGGTCGATGCCATCCGCAAGCGCTTTGACGGCGCGTGCGAGATCCTGTTCGAGCCGGGTGTCGATCCTGCCCCGCGCCTTCCCGGCATGCCGGTCCGCCCCGCGCGCGATCTGGGCGATGGCGCGACGCGCGGCATGACCGTCGAGTATTTCGAAAGCCGTGATTGCAGCGGCACGCCGCTGTCGCGCGAGACGCGCGATACCAATTCGCTGGTGTGGTTCGTCGGCGTGCATGAGCAGGCGCGCTTCGCTGTCGGCGGATCGATCCGGGCGAGCGGCGTGTTCATGCCGACCCGCGACGGCCTCCACCGCTTCCATCTCGGCGCCACCGGTGTGTCGCGCATGCGGGTCGATGGGGAAGAGATTGTTGCGACAACCGAGTGCCCGCCGGGTGACGTGATGGGCGTGCTCAAGGCCGGGGATTCCGCAGTTGCCGAACGCGCGCTGACCGCGGGCAAGCCGGTCGAGGTGGTCGTCGAGTTCAGCTTCGACCCCGCGCGCGTCCACGGCCTGTGGTACGGCATCCGCGCACCCGGCAGTCGCGAGGAACTGCTCGCCGCCGCCGAAGCCGCCGCGCGGCGCGCCGATGCGGTGGTGCTGATGGTCGGCGAAACGTCGGACTCCAGCGTCGAGAGCAAGGACCGGCCCGATACCAAGCTTGCCGCCGACCAGATCGAGCTGATCGAGCGGGTGACCGCGGCCAATCCGCGCACGGTGATCGTCGCCAATGTCGGCCATGCCTTCGACACCGCATGGGAGGATCGCGCCGCCGCGCTGATCAGCGCCTGGTATCCGGGCGAAGGTTTTGCTGCGGCGATCGCGCAGGTGCTCGCCGGCGATCGCGAGCCGGGCGGGCGGATGCCGGTCGTTATCGCGCGCGATGAGGGCGACTATCCCGGCTATGGACTGAAGCCCGATGCCGATGGGCAATTGCCGTATCGCGACGGGGTCCGCTTTGGTCATCGCGGCATCATCGCAGCGGGGCTGCGCGCACGGCACACGCTGGGTGCAGGCATGGGCTATGCCCGGTTCGATTGGAGCGATGCAGCGGTCGAGGATGGCGCAATTGTTGTCACCGTGCGCAACATCGCCGAACGCGCCGGGAGCGATGTGGTCCAGCTCTATCGCGATACGCCCGAGGCTGCGCTGGTCGGCTTTGCGAAGGTCATGCTGCAACCGGGTGAGGCGCAACGCGTGCGCATTCCGCTGGTCCGGCGTCGGTTCCAGCGCTGGGGCGAGGGCGGATGGGCCGATATCGGCGACACGGTCGCAGTTCGCGTTGCGCGGACAGCCGAAGACGCCGGGTTGGCGCTGACGGTGGACGTCGCATCATTGGCCGATCACGGTCTGTGACGGGGGAGGACTTATGCGGCTGAGGATGGGGATGATCGGCGGCGGACCGGGCGCGTTCATCGGCCCGATCCACCGCATCGCGGCCGAGCTGGACCGCGAGATCGAACTGGTCGCGGGCGTGTTCAGCAGCGATCCCGGTCGCTCGCGCGCGGCGGCGACCGACTACCGCATTGATCCTGAACGCGCTTATCCCGATCTCGCCACGATGTTCGCCGCCGAAGCCGCGCGCGCGGACGGGATCGATTTCGTGTCGATCGTGAGCCCCAACCATCACCATCTGCCCGCCGCGCGCGCGGCGCTCGCCGCCGGGGTGGCGGTAATGAGCGACAAGCCGATGACCGCTTCGCTCGCCGAAGCACGCGAGCTCGCCGATCTCGTCGCTCGGGCGGGGCGGCCCTACGCGCTGACCTATACCTATTCGGGCTATCCTTTGGTGCGGGAGGCGCGGGCGCGCGTCGCGGCGGGGGCGATCGGTACCGTGCGCAAGGTCGTGGTCGAATATCCGCAGGGCTGGCTCGCCGGTCCCGCCGAGGGGAAACAGGCCGAATGGCGCGTCGACCCGGCGCGGTCGGGTGCGGGCGGATGCATCGGCGATATCGGCGTCCACGCCTTTCAGCTCGCCGAGTTTGTTACCGGCCTGCGCGTCACGCGGCTGCTCGCCGATCTGGCGGCAGTGGTGCCGGGACGTGCACTGGACGATGACTGTTCGATCCTGTTGCGTTTCGACAATGGCGCCCGCGGCGTGCTGCTCGCGTCGCAGATCGAGGTGGGTGAGCTCAACGGGCTGCGCATCCGCGTCTATGGCGACAAGGGCGGGCTGGTGTGGCGGCAGGAGACGCCCAACGCGCTGACGCTCCACCAAATCGACGGACGCACCGAGATCGTCCGCGCGGGTGACACCTCGCTTGGCTCCGATGCCCGCGCGCGCAGCCGCACCCCGGGCGGGCATCCCGAGGGATATCTCGAGGCCTTCGCCAACCTCTATCGCGACTTCGCGGCGCAGTTGCGCGGCGAGGCCGCGCCGCTGCTGCCCGACGCGGCTGAAGGGCTGCGCGGCATGGCGTTTATCGACACCGCAGTGACCGCGAGCCGCGACGAGGCGGGCTGGGTCGATCTGACAATTTGAGGAGAGCGGACGTGAAGACCATCAAAGGACCGGGCATCTTCCTCGCCCAATTCGCCGGCGACGCCACACCGTACAACTCGCTCGACAGCATCGCGGCCTGGGTCGCCGCGCTGGGCTACAAGGGCATCCAGCTTCCGAGCTGGGACAAGCGCCTGTTCGACCTCGACCGCGCGGCGGAGAGCCAGGACTATTGCGACGAAGTGGCGGGCATCGCCGCGTCGCACGGCCTCGCCATCACCGAACTGTCGACGCATCTTCAAGGGCAGCTGGTCGCGGTTCACCCCGCCTATGACGCGCAGTTCGACGGCTTCGCGGCCGAGCATGTGCGCGGCAACCCGGCGGCGCGGCAAGAATGGGCGGTGGATCAGGTCAAGAAGGCCGCGACCGCTAGCCGCCGCTTGGGCCTCACCGCGCATGCCAGCTTCTCCGGTGCGCTCGCCTGGCCCTATATGTACCCTTGGCCGCAGCGTCCGGCGGGCATGGTCGAGGATGCGTTCGACGAACTGGCGCGGCGTTGGCGCCCGATCCTCGACCATTTCGACCAGGAAGGCGTCGATATCGGCTACGAGATCCATCCGGGCGAGGATTTGCACGACGGGGTGACGTTCGAGATGTTCCTCGATCGCGTCGGCAACCATCCGCGCGCCAACATCCTCTACGACCCCAGCCATTTCGTGCTGCAGCAGCTCGACTATCTGGCGTTCATCGACATCTACCACGACCGCATCAAATGCTTCCACGTCAAGGACGCCGAGTTCCGTCCGAACGGGCGGAGCGGGGTCTATGGCGGCTATCAGAGCTGGGTCGATCGGCCCGGCCGGTTCCGTTCGCTCGGCGACGGGCAGGTCGATTTCGGCGCGATCTTTTCCAAGATGGCGGCGAATGATTTCGATGGCTGGGCCGTGCTCGAATGGGAATGCGCGCTCAAGCACCCCGAACAGGGCGCGGCCGAAGGCGCGCCGTTCATCGACCGCCACATCATTCGCGTCACTGAACACGCGTTCGACGATTTCGCGGCGGGCGGGGCCGATCGCGACTTGAACAAACGCATCATGGGGATCAGCTGATGGCGGTGGCCGAGCGCGCAGGGACCTTGCCACCGCTCGGCTGGCCGACCCGCTTCGCCTTCATGGCGTGCGCGATGCCGGAGCTGATCAAGAGCTTCGCATGGGACGCGTTCGTGCTGTTCTTCTATGCGCAGGTTGTCGGGCTCGACGGCATGTTGCTGGGCGCGGCGCTCGCGATCATCCTCGTCTTCGATGCGGTGGCCGACCCCTATATCGGGGCGCTGTCGGACCGGATGGATCGTGCGCCGCTGGGGCGTCGCCATACGCTCATGGCCGCCGCAGTGGTGCCGTTCGCGGTCGGGATCGCAATGGTGTTCCGCGTGCCCGCCGGGCTGGAGCAATGGCAGATCTTTGCTTGGCTGCTCGGCTTCGGGCTGCTCGCGCGGGTCGGCATCTCGTTCTGGACCGTGCCGGCCTATGCGATGGGCGGCGAGCTGACCCGCGAAACGGGCGAGCGCAACATCGTCGCGGTGATGCGCAACATGGGCAATCAGCTGGCGATCCTGACCGTTCCCT
The DNA here is from genome assembly GCA_030149245.1 of Sphingomonas bacterium. Lineage (GTDB taxonomy): Bacteria > Pseudomonadota > Alphaproteobacteria > Sphingomonadales > Sphingomonadaceae > Sphingomonas. The sequence continues at coordinate 70,565 of JASBRX010000010.1, read as the reverse complement.
ATGTCGCCTTCGCCTGGTTCTTCGTGCCCGGCGGCGGGTACAGCAAGCCGCAGCTCAATCCTGCGCCCTATCCCGATTTCGGGCTGTTCATTGCAGTGTGCGGCGCGGCGCTGATGGTGATCGGTCTGCTCGGCACCCGCGCGCGAATGCGGGCGGTCGAGGCGCTCGATCAAGGGCTGGCGAGCGAGGCGCCCGAGACCTTGCCCCAGCTGTTCCGGCGGCTGGTCGCGGCGATCCGCACCACGCCGAATGTCGGGCTGTTGCTGCTGGTCGCCCTGCTGGTATTGTTCACCAATTCGGTGGTGAACCAGCTGACGCTCCACCTCGCCACCTATTTCTGGCAGCTCGATGGCAGCTGGACGCCGCGCCTGCTGATCGCCGGGGTGATCGGTTCGCTCGTCGCGATGTTCCTCGCGCCCGCATGGATGAAGCTGGTCGGCACGCGCACGGCGATGATCTCCGGCCTTGCCGTGTTCTTCGTGGTACAGGCAGGGGCGGTGCTGCTGCCGCTGCTCGGCCTGTCACCCCCGCCCGCCACCGCCGCGATTGGCGCGTTCGTGTTCGCCTTCCGCGTGCTCGGCGGGGTCGCCTACGGCCTCTATGTCGTACCGTTCAACACCGTCACCTATGACATTGGCGACGAGCATGAGGCGAATACCGGCAAGCCGCAACAGGGGCTGGTCGCGAGCTGCATGTTCATCGGGCTTCAGGTCGGCAGCGGGCTGGTCGCGCTGTTCGCCGGGTCGTTTCTCGGCATCATCGACTTTCCCGCCGGGCTGCCGGTCGATCAGATGCCGCAGTACAAGGTGCGTGCGCTCGCCTGGTTCGTCACCGTGCTGATCGTGGTCGCGGGCGCGGCGATGGCGTGGCTGGTCGGACGGTTCGACGTGTCGGCGGAGAAGCAGGCGGCGATCCGCGAGAAGCTCGCAGCGATGCGGGCCGGGCGCGACTAGTCCAGGTCGGCGAACCCCGCGCCCGCGCCATAGAAGCGGATCGTCCCGTCGCTTTCTGGGGCGGTGACACCAACACACAGTTGCACACCGAAGCGCAGCGGCAGCACGGGATCGAACGGGATCGTGGTCAGCCGCCGTGCCGAGGGCGGGTAATATTGCCGCCACTGCTCGGGCGGGTCGAACGGGACCGCTTCGCTCGTGGGTTCGGTCATCCGCTCGGTTAGCGGGATGCGCTCCATCCCGCCATGCTGCAGCACCAACCAGTTGATGCGGGCCCCGTCGGTGACCTCCCACATCAGCGAAACCTCGGCTAGCGCCTGTTGCCGCCCATCGCGCAGCACCGGTGTAGGCAGGGGGAAGTGAAACCAGGCGTCGCACCCGGCGCGCAGGCGGAAGCTGGAGAAAAAGCCTCGATGCCAGCCGAACCCGTCGGACCAGTCCGCGCCATCGACCGGGGCGAAATAGTCGCTTCCGCGCTCTTGCGGCACGACCGCAGCGGAGGGAAGCCAGATCCGGTTGCTTATCACGCCCATGTCGGGGAGTTCCCCTCGAGCCATTTGATTGAGCAGCCCGCACTCGGCCGCTGCGGCTGGGGCGGTGCCTCACCGGCCAGCAGCGCTTCTGCGGCACGGCGCATATCTTCGCCGGTCACGGGGAGGTCGGTGCGCAGCGGCGGCAGGCCCGGCACTGGCGGGCGGTTGATCTTCGGGCGGCTCGCGTCGAACTGCCCCGCGTAAAACAGGCGCAGGTCGGAATCGAACATGAAGAAGTCCGGCGTGCAGATCGCTTCATAGGCGATGGCGACCTGCTGGTCCGCATCGTGGAGATAGGGGAAGGGGAAGCCACGTTCGGCCGCGAACAGCCTCATATGGTCGTAATCATCCGCGGGAAATTCGACGATGTCGTTGGACGAGATCGCGACGACGCCGATGCCGCGCGGCTGCACTTCGCGGGCGAAATCGACGAAGGCGTCGATTACGTGCAGCACGAACGGGCAGTGGTTGCAGATGAAGGCGACGACCAGCCCATTGGGTCCGGCGACATTCGCCAGCCGGACCGTTCGCCCCTCGGTATCCGGCAGCGCGAAATCGGGCGCGGGCGTGCCCAGCTCCATCATCCGCGATAGTCTGAGCATCCGTGCCTCTCCCGCTAGAAATAGAATATACATTCTGATATCAGCTGGAATCAGCGTCGGCAAGAACCGGCGGGGAGAGGGTAGAGCATGGGTCAGGCTGGCTGGACACGGCGCGAATTTGCTGGGGGTGTGGCGTTGCTCGCGGCGGTGGTGGGGATGCCCGCAGTCGTTGCGACGCTGTCGAAACAGGACGAGGCGGACGCGCCGAGCGACCGCCAGCGCGCGATGATCCGCGACATCAGCCAGCTGGTGATCCCGCGCACCGGCACCCCGGGCGCGGGGGATGTGGGCGTGGGGGACTTCGTGATCCTGGCGCTCGCCCATGGCCTGGACAAGAGCCGCATGCCGCTCGCACGCGACACGGCCCCGGCCAGCGTCGCCGGGTATTTGCGCAGCGACGACAGCCTGCGCCATCTAGACTGGCTGGAGGCCGAGCTCGACCGTGCGGCCAATGGTGACTGGATGGGCAAGCCCGATGCGCGCCGCGCCGCAATCCTTGAGCGCTTCGATGCCGAGGCGTTCGCGGCGAAGGACCATCCGTGGAAGACGGTGAAGGGGCTGATCCTGACCGGTTACTACACCTCGCAAACCGGTGGTGCGCAGGAGCTGCGCTACGAACTGACCCCCGGACGCTTCGATCCTGCCGTCGCGGTCAAGCCGGGCGAGCGTGCCTATTCCAGCGACTGGACTGCGGTGGAGTTCGGCTGATGGCGGACATGATGCAATTCGACGCGATCGTGGTCGGCTCCGGTATTACCGGGGGCTGGGCGGCGAAGGAGCTGACCGAGGCTGGGCTCAAGGTTCTGATGCTTGAGCGCGGGCCGATGATCGCGCACCAGACCGGCTATGTAAACGAGACCAAGGCGCCGTGGGACATGCCGTTTCGCGGGGTCGGCGATGCCGAGAAATATGCGCGCGACTATCCCGTGCAGCGCGGGAATCGCCACTTCACCGAATTTACCGAGCCGCATTTCGTCAACGACGCCGAGAACCCCTATGCGACCGAGGACGGGACCGCGTTCAACTGGTATCGCAGCTATAATCTCGGCGGACGCTCGCTGACCTGGGGGCGGCAATCCTATCGCTGGTCGGACTATGATTTCGACGCCAACCGGCGCGACGGCAACGGCACCGACTGGCCGATCCGGCATGCGGACATTGCCCCCTGGTATGACAAGGTCGAGGAATTTATCGGCGTCTCCGGCGCGGCCGAGGGGCTGGCGCAACTGCCCGACGGACGCTTCCAGCCGCCCATGGCGCTCAATATCGTCGAACAGGCGGTGCGCGAGAAAATCTCCGCACGCTGGCCCGACCGGCGCCTGACGATCGGCCGCACCGCCAATCTGACGCAGGCAAAGGAGGGGCGCGGGGAATGCCAGCGGCGCGCGATCTGCGCCCGCGGCTGTTCCTATGGTGCCTATTTCTCGACCCAGTCCTCCACGCTGCCAGCGGCGCAAAAGACCGGCAACCTGACCCTGGTCACCGACGCAGTGGTCGAAAAGATCGATTATGATCCCGTGACCCGGCGCGTCACCGGCGTGCGCTGGATCGACGGCAAGACCAAGGCGCGCGGGCAGGCGCGTGCGCGGATGGTGTTTCTCAATGCCGGGGCGTTCAACTCGGTGCATCTGCTGCTCAATTCGGGCAGCGACGCAATGCCGAACGGTCTCGCCAATTCCAGCGGCGTGCTCGGCACGCATATCATGGATCATGCCAGTACCCTGTCGGCGATCGCTTTGTTCCCGGGGTTCGAGCAATGGACGACCTTCGGCAACCGTCCGACCGGTGTCGTGATTCCGCGCTTCCGAAATCTCGATGCGATCGACGGCACTGGACATAGTCGGGGCTTCTCGTTCCAGGGCGGCGCGCTGCAATCGGGCTGGACGCGCGGCAAGCGCGAGGCGGGGATCGGCGCCGCGTACAAGGATGCGCTGCAGCCGCCCGGCATGTGGCGGATGGTGCTGGTCGCCTTTGCCGATTGCGTGCCGCGCGCATCGAACCGGATCACGCTCGATCCCAAGCGCACCGACGCCAATGGCTTGCCGATTCTCAAGGTCGAATTCGCGTTTGGCGCGGAGGAGCATGCCGCGCTGGCGCAGGCCAAGGCCGACGCCGCCGAGATGCTGGGCCATGCGGGCGGGAAGGTCATCATGGGCTTCGACCGACCCAATCCGGGCGGCAGCGCGATCCACGAAATGGGCGGTGCGCGAATGGGTGCGGACCCGGCGACATCGGTGCTCAACAAATGGAGCCAGGCGCATGACGTCGCCAATCTGTTCGTCACCGATGGCGCGCAGATGAGCTCATCCGCGTGCCAGAATCCGTCGTTGACCTATATGGCGCTCACCGCGCGCGCGGCGGGACATGCGGTCGAGCTATTGAAGGAGGGGGTGATCTAGGTCACCCCTCAGACCTTACTTAGCCTCAAGCATCCCGATTGCGCCCAGCCAGCGGTGGAAACTCTCGATCCATCCGGCTGAAGCCGTGCCCGCCCGTCCCAGCCCGAAGCCATGGCCGCCATTGGCGAGCAGATGGAACTCGATCGGCTTGCCCGCCGCGCGATAGCTGTCGAGCAGCGGCAGTCCTGTTTCGCGGGTCAGCAGGAAATCGTCCGCCGCGATCGTGACGAACATCGGCGGTGCATTGGCGGGTACCGTCATCGCCGCCATGTTGGGATAGATCGGCGCGGCAAAGGCGGGCATCGCCGTGCCGCTATTCTCGACGACCGATCGGGTCAGAAAACCGCCGGCGGAGAAGCCCATGAACCCGATACGCTTTGGGTCCACGCCATAGCGGGTGGCATTGTCTCGCACATGCGCCAGTGCGGCGAGACCATCAGCAAGCGCTTCGGGCGGGGTATCCTTGGGTGGCGCGAAGCCGACGCTTTCGCCCCCGATCATCCGGTTGAACTTGTCTTGCCACTCTGCATTGTCGCGCGGGGTGGGCAGCACGCGATATTTGAGGACGAAGGCCGCGATGCCGTGATTGGCGAGCCAGCGCGCAACCTGCCACCCCTCGGCATCGATCGCCAGGCCCAGGAACCCGCCGCCCGGAGCGACGATCACCGCGGCGCCGGTCGAGGGACCAGCGGGCAATACCGGGGTCAGCGTGGCGTGCGAGACGTTGCGCACCCCGATCGACCCGTTCTGCTTCATCCATTGCTCGCGGTCCGGCGCGTCCTTTGGCGCGGTCGGCAGCGTGATCGCGCCCGGCTGGAGCGGTGCTTCGATCACGTCGTAGCGGAAGCGCGGCGGCTCCTGCGCGGCGGCGGACGCGATGGCGAGGAGCGCGGCAATGGCGCTCAGGCAGGGGCGGATCATCGCAAGTCTCATGCTGCAGCGGGCTGAAGCGTCGGGCGGCGGTCCACCACCAGCCAGACGACGACCGCCCCGACGATCCCGACGATCCCCGCGACCAGGAACGCTGCCTGCATCGAGCCCACTTGTGCGCGCACCAGGCTGACCAGCAGCGGCGAGACAAACTGGCCAAAGAAGAAGCAGGCGGTCCACAATCCCATGCCGCGCCCGCGATGGGCATAAGGCAGCTTACGCTGTGCCCAGGCGATCAGCGTGACCACGCCCATGCCCGCGCCCGTCTGTTGCACCATCATGCCAAGGATCATCATCCGCCAGTCGCTGGCGAGGCCGATGATGGCGAGGCCGGTGCCGAGCGTGGCGAGCAGCGCGAAAAGCTGGCCACGCGAACTGACCTGCCAGCGGCCGAGCAGCCAGAACACGCCCGCGCCGACCAGGATAAACAGGCTGGGCAGTGCGGTGATCCGCCCGATCTTGCCCGGGTCCTTGACCCCCAGCTCCTGCCAGACCAGCCCGCCATTGATGATGAAGACATAATAGAGGACCGAAACGAACAGGGTCACGCTGCCGATTGTCGCGAGAACGCTCCACGGGATGCCGCCATCGGCGGTCTCACCCTCGACCCGCGCGGGGGCGACCTCACGCTGCGGTTCGTACATGTAGCGCAGCATGGCGAGGAAGATCGGGAAGGCGACCAGATAGAGCAGGAAGATGCCATTCCAGCGCCAGGCGGTGAGTGCTCCGGCAAAGAAGATCATCACCGACGACAGTGCCGGGCCGATCAACCCCTGCATTGTCAGCCAGTTGCGGCGGCTCTTTTCGTCCCAGTAATCCGCGATCAGCGTGTTGAGCGTGGTCAGGATCGCCGCCTCGCTCAGCCCGAGCAACAGGCGCGAGGCATAGATGGCGTCGAGCGATTCGAGCAGGAACGGCGCGGAGCCAAAGATGCCGTAGAGCAGGGTCGAGCCGAGCAGCAGGCGACGACGCCCGAAGCGATCGACCATCAGTCCGACGAACAGCGCAGTGATCGCAATCGTCAGGCCCGGTGCGGAGACCATCGCCGGCACCTTCCAGCTGGCATTCGGGTCCGCACCGAAATGCGCGATCATCGCCGGCACGGCCGGGAACATCGACACAATCGCCATGATCGGCAGGAACCCTGCGATGATCACGGTGAAGCCCTGAGCGGGGCCGGGTACCCGCGACGAGTCTGACTTGTGCAACGCCTTCACTCCCCTCCGGACGGACGCGCGACCACGCCCGCCACCTCAACATCGCGGTCGTGAATCGCCGCATTGGGTTGACGCTAGGCGAAACGGGCTCATAATAGAAGCATCATTTCAATTAGGGCTGTGCCGCGGGTGCAACGCCCGGGATTTGTAGGGCGGCAGTCTATGGATGGAGGGGCAGGCGCGCCGCAGAACGGCGCCGCGGCGACGCAGCTGACGGATCGTCAGCGCACGCTCGCCTTCCTCACCGTGCTGATCGCCTTCGTGCTCGAAGTCGCCGATACGACCATCGTGAACACCGCCTTGCCCGAGATCCGCCGCGCTCTGGATGCCTCGTCGGCGGCGATGCAGTGGATCGTCGCGGGCTATCTGCTGGTGCTCGGTGCACTGCTGCTGCTAGGCGGACGGCTGGGCGACGCATTCGGCTATCGCCGCATGTTCCTGATCGGGGTTGCGGGCTTCATCGCGACCTCGGCCCTGTGCGGGCTGGCGCAAACACCCGAGCAGCTGGTCATCGGCCGCCTGCTCCAAGGGGCGGCCGGCGCGATGATGGGGCCGCAGGTGATGGCGATCGTGCAGACGCTCTTCTCCCCGCTCGAACGCGTTGCGCGGCTTGCCTGGTTCGGCGTGATCGGGGGACTCGCCGCGATCCTGGGACCGATCCTGGGTGGCTTGTTGATCGAATGGGACTGGTTCGGGCTTGGCTGGCGGCTGATCTTCCTGATCAATCTGCCGATCGGGTTGATTGCGCTGTGGCTGGGGTTGCGGACGATCCCGCAGCGCGACGCGGGCCGCCCGCTGCAGATCGACCTGTTCGGCGCGGCGCTATTCGCGGCGGGCTTTGCGGCGCTGCTGTTCGCGCTGATCGACGGGTCGGAACGGGGCTGGCCGGCCTGGGCCATTCCGTGCGCACTCGTCGGAGTCGCCTTGGTCATCGCGGGCTGGATCCGGGCATTGGCACGGCGGCGCGCCGAGCGGGCAGCGATCATCGAGCCTGCGCTGTTCCGCCTGACGACCTTCCGCTGGGGGCTGGTTGCGGTACTGGCCTTCTCGGCTGGCGCAGCGGGCTTCCTGCTCGTTCTGGCCATTGCGTTGCAACAGGGGCTGGGCAAATCCCCGCTCGATACCGCGCTGGCGCATGTCCCCTTTGGCCTGGGCGTAATGGCGGGCATCAGCCTGATCGGAAAAAAGTATCTGCCGCGCTTCGGCCGCTGGCTGCTGATCGGTGGTGCGCTGGTGATGACGACGGGGGCGAGCGGCGCGCTGATCCTGATCGCCGGCGGAACCGGTAGCGGCGTTGGCTTCTTTGCGCTGCTTGCGATCGCGGGGATCGGCATGGGCATGCTGGCGGGGCCGCTCCCCCCGATCGTGGTCGCCGATGTCGACCGCGCGTTCGCGGGGACGGCCAGCGCGACGCTGCGCACCGCACAGCAGCTGGGCGGTGCGATCGGCATTGCAGTGATCGGCTCTTCCTATTTCGCGGCCGCGGCCCGGACGGGTGGCGCGCTTGCGGGCTTGCCAGTGGCAGGCGCGCTATTCATCGCGCTGCTCCTGCTCGCGATCATCGCGGCATGGCGATTGCCAGCGGACATCTTCGGGGTGCGCGCAGAGAAATGTCACCGGGCATAGGAATATCATCATTATGTGCGGCTCGACACCGAAAGCTTTGTCGCAGCGCGCCCCGGCGTTCGACCGGTCGAGCACCATCAGGCGCACCGCTTTCCGGCCTTGATCTTTTGGCGAAGATCCGTATCGGAGGAGCGACAAAATAGCGGGATCGAGCCCGCCAGGCATACGAGTGCGTGCGCACCACGGGGCCGTAGAATGGGAAGGGATCCTATGTCTGCGGCGGCCTATCAACTATCCTCTTGTATCGAATGGCAGTTTGCCGACGCTGGCGAACTCGATGCGCGCGTGCGGGCGGCCAAGGCGGCCGGCTTTGCGCTGGCCGAATTCCACCTGTGGCGCGACAAGCCGATCGACGCACTCGCCGCCGCCCTCGATGAAACGGGCGTGCGGCTGACCAGCCTGTGCGTTGACCCGCGCCGCTCGATCGTCGACCCGGCCGAACGGGATGCGATGGTCACGGCGGTGCGCGAGACGATCGCCGCGAGCGAAATTCTCGGCAAACCGAAGCTGATCGTCGCCTCCGGCTTTCGTGTGGAGGGCATGAGTGAGGAAGAGCATTTCGCCAATGCCGTCACCGCCCTGCGCGCGGCGGCGGATGCGGCGGAGGCGGCGGGGGTGACACTCTTGCTCGAGCCGCTCAACACGCAGCTGTTCGCCACCATGTATCTCGTCAGCACCAAGCTTGGCCTCGATCTCGTCGAAGCGGTGGGCAGTCCGAACCTGCGCCTGCTGTACGATGTCTGGCACAGCGCGGTGATGGGCGAGGATATGGCGGAGGTGCTGGCGGGCCGCATCCACCTGGTCGCGCATGTCCAGGTCGCCGACATGCCCGACCGCAACGAGCCGGGTACCGGTAGCCTCGACTGGGCCCGGGTCACCCGTACGCTGCGCGCGCTGGGTTACACCGGCGCCATTGGCCTCGAATATTTCCCGACCATGCCGATGGAAGAGTCGCTGGCCCAGTCGCAGCGGATGCTCGCCGACTGACGCCCGCCGGGCGGAGCTTCCAACCGCCGTCGCCGACGGCGCATCCTATAGACGGACGACGCAATGAACCTCGATCGGATCGCGATCAGCCTGGACCTGATCAACCGCCACTATCAGGAGCCGAACCGCAACCGGTTCGAGAGCCGCTATTTCTGGGAAGAACTCTACCCGCTGATCCGCGCGAGCGGGTTTCGCTCGATCGAGATCCCGTATGAGCCGGTCTGGCAGTTCGGCGGGCGCAGCGGCGTTCCGATGAACCGCTACTGCATCAACACCAAATATGAGTCGGCCGCCAACTATCGCGCCGTGCTGGCCGACCGCGGCATCGAACAGGTCGCGGGGGTGACGTTCGACCCAAATCTGTTCATGCGGAACGACAATCTCGACTTCTTCTTCGGCGCGAGCGGGCATTTTGCGGGTGAGGCGGTGGCGCATGCCGGCGATCTGGGGGCGGACTATTTCGCGATCAGTCCGTCCCCCTATCATGGCCGCGTCGCGCATTATCACCCCGAGCTGGAGGCGAAGCGCGCGGCATTTACCGAGCGGACGCTTCAGTTGCTGAGCGGCTTGGCGGAAAAGGCCGCTGCGGCGGGCGTTACGCTGGTGCTGCGCAACGAATATTGGAGCCTGTTCCGTGGCGAACAGGTCCTGTCCTTGCTCGACGCGCTGCCCGATGGGGTGAAGCTCGATGTCGATGTGGCGAGCCTGACGATCGCCGGCGTCGATCCGGCGGCGTTCATCGAAGCGCAGCAGGGCCGCATCGGCTGCGTACACCTGTCCGATACGCAGTTCGTTGATCCGGGCGATGTGTGGAAAAGCGCGAACCCCGAATTTCCCGCGCATCGCGCGACGCAGGTGTTCTGCGATCCGGGTACGGGCAATGTCGACCTGGCCAGCATCGTTGGGCTGCTCGATCGCCTTGGTTATGCCGGCCCGATCGTGTGCAGCGCCCGCCAGACGCGCGATCCCTTCCGCGCGCTGCTGCGCACGCGCGCACTTCTCAACAAACTACAGAACTAAGCCGGACGGAGCCTCCGCCATGCCCAATATCCGCTATGCCAATATGTGCCACTGGAAGACGATCCCGTACCGGCAGATCGACAATTTTCGCGAATTTTATTATGAGGATAAGACGAATAGCGCCTATTATTCCGACTGGGACACGATCCTGAAATACCAGTCCGCGCTGGGGTTTGACGGGATCGAGATCGCGCCCTGGGATCTGGCCGATATCCTCCCATTATTCGGCTCGCCCGAGAATTTCACCGCCTTCGCTAAGGAGCGCGGGGTCGAGGTGATCGGCATGTTCCATGGCGCCCATGCCTCGCATGACGCCGGCCATTTCGACGAAGCCGTGCGCGCCGGTCGTGAGGCGGTGGACACGATCGTCAAATTCGGCGGCACCTACATGAACACCTGTCCGACGCAGAATTATTGCGGGACCGGCCCGCTGAGCCGGGATCAGGTTCAGCAATGTGCAAAGGTGATGAACGAAATCGGTCGCTATGCCACCGATCACGGCGTCAAGATTGGCCTGCACAATGAGTTTTTCTGCGCGATCAATATCGAGAATCATAGAGAGCTGATCGAATCGACCGATCCGAAGCTGGTGCATTATTGCATCGACACCGCCCAGATTTCGATCATGGGCGAGGATCTGCTGACCTTCTACAATGACTATCACGACCGGATCAGCACCTTTCACCTGAAGGATACCGGCTCGGCGCGCCAGCCCGACAGCGTCCGCTACGCGCGAGATCCCGAGATCACCGACGATGGCACGCGCTGGTTCTGGGAGCCGGGTCTGGGTGAACTCGACCTCAAGCGGTTGTACCGGCTGCTCAAGCAGCACGGGTTCAAGGGCTGGATGTCGATCGAGTATGACGGCTCGCCCGACCTGCTCGCTTCGATGGCGCTCACTCGCTACCACCTGGATAACGTGTTGCGCCCGATCTACGACTGAGGGCGGCTCCCCCGCCGCGCTGACCGGGTTCGGAGCGGCGGGGCGAGCGCGCGCGGTGGGTATCGGATTGCCCAGGTGATCAGCCCGCTTGCGGATAGTCGAAGCCTTTCTCGATGATGATTTCTGCGATCTTCTCGCGGCTGATCTTGATGAAGGCACTCGCGTCCTCGACACTCGGAATGGCGCTGTCGAATCGCGTCCCAAGGTCAAAGATCGCGCGAACGTCCTCCTTGTGGCGACTGATCGAATGGAAAATCCGGTCCATTTCTGCCGACAGGTTGCGGTAGATAGCCTGGAGGGGAGGATTGCGCGTGGCCTCTGCCAGAAGGTCAAAGCGATGCCGGGAAAGCCGGATCCAGTCTTCCGGGTTGAGCTTCGCCTTGCGGACCGCCCGCATAAGGTCGTTCTGGATCGCGTCCAACGCCGCAGCTTGCTCGGGCGTCATCCGTTCCTGACCCAACTGGATGATCAACGGCGACACCGCGCTCCACACCGTGAAAAAGTCGTCCACGGACTTCAAGGTCAGTCCCGCCACGCGATAACCGCGGCGGGGGATGGTTTCGACAAGGCCATCATGGTTGAGGCGATCCAACGCCTCGCGCACCGGCATCGCTCCGAAGCCCGTCTCCTCTGATATCTCTCGCTCGGTAAAGCGCATTCGGGGTGGCATTTTCAATGACACGATCCGTTCCCGTAGAAGCGCATAGGCCTGATCCGAGAGCGTTAGTTTTTGTCCATCTCGCTCTGCCATTCAACCACTCCAGTTCGGCGTCGCGCCTCAGCACCCATGCCTCCGCCAGCGCGCGCTGACAAGATTGCAGCGCTTGACCGGGGCCGCGTCCGCATGCAACGGTAATATATCACGAGAAGGTGGGTTTGGTTGCATCGCTGCACTGCTTTGAAAAATTGGGAGGGGGCGACATGCCAAGGCTGCAGAAAATCCTGATTGTCGGCGCGGGCATCGGTGGCCTGTGCACAGCGATCGCGCTTGCCCGGATCGGCGTCGAGGTCGATGTCATTGAAATCAAGCCGGATAATTCGGTCCCTGGCGTCGGATGGGGCTTGCGGACCAATGGGTTGCGGGCTCTGCGCGAGATTGGGCTGCTTGAATCGACGCTCGCCCTTGGGTTTCCGACGCCGCCGCTTTCCTATTACGATCGGAATGGCCGCCATGTGGTAGATATTCCATATGGGCGTCAGTTCGACGGGATGCCGAACAACGTCCAACTGCCGCGCCTGGGCTTTCTGGAGATGGCCAGCGCCCATGCCCGGGAGGTGGGTTGCACCATCAAGATGGCGACGACGGCTGTCGACATCGAGCCGGATGCCGACGGCGTTACGGTCGAGCTGAGCGACGGATCGTCGGGCCGCTATGATCTCGTGATCGGCTTTGACGGCATCAATTCGAGCATTCGGCGCTATTTGTTCGGCGAGAAGTACGTCCCCACGCCCAGTGGCGGCGTGGCCTGGCGGGCTCCGGTACGTGCCCCGGACACACTGAAGGGGGCGATGTTCTGCCACGGTTTCGGCGGCAAAGTCGGTTTCGTCCCGCTGGCTGGCGGCATGATGTACGTGATCGTCACGCATTTTGAGCAAGGTCGTCCACGTCACGATCCCGCAGCCTTCCCAGAGCTCATGCATCAAAGAGCGCGGGCGATGATGGGCGATTCCGTGTTCATGGCGGACGAGATCGCATCGCTGCGGACTGCCACCAACGTCGCCTATACTCCGCTCGATACCGTCATGGTGCCATATCCGTGGCATCGCGGGCGGGTCATGATCATGGGCGACGCCGCACACGCCATGACCCCCTATCTCGGATCGGGCGCCGCGATGGCGATCGAGGACGGGGTGGTCTTTGCGCAGCTCCTGCAGAGCGACGACACGCTCTACGACGTGCAGACCAAGTTCATGGCCCGGCGGTACCCGCGCGTGAAGACCGTGTGGGATACGTCACTGCAGATGATGCACGAGGAGTTCGACTCCGCGACCCCCGAGGCGCTCGAGCGACGCCTGGCGCACCTCGTGAATGAAGAGCCAGCCGCGCTCGATTACGTCCACCGCATTCTGGAAAGCGATTACTGATGACTAGAGACCGTATTGCGAGGCTGTCCGTCAATGCGGGCGTTTCGATCGGCGATATGCGCAAGCTCCACGGTACATCGGGCATTCCTGCGCCGGCCCCCGGCACCGAGAGCGTTCCCGACATTCTGGACGTGTGGAGGGCGGCGCATGTGACGCTCGTCCGGTCATACGACTGGGTGTCGCGGCTCGATACAGTCGATAACCCCACGAGCCTGTTTCCCGACTGGTCGGCCGATCCCAGCGATCCGGCGAACTATAATTTCGCTGCGACCGATGCGTGGGTCAGTCAGGTGCGCTCGCTCGGCGCGGACATCATGTTTACCATCGCCAGCGAAATTCCGGCGAACAAACAGCCGGTCCGTGACTTGGCGAAGTACGAGCACGTCGTCGAGAATATCGTGCGCCACTATGTATGCGGGTGGGGCAATGGGTTCGACAACGCCATCACGCATTGGGAATTCGGGGATCAACCCGACTTCGGCAGCCTGCATTTTTGCGGTACGCCCGAGCAATTCTATCACATGTATGCCGCCGCTGCGCGCGCGGTGAAGCGTGTCGACCCCGGCCTTCAGTTTGGCGGACCGTGCATCGCGTTTCCGTTGAACGAAGGTCCGTTCCGCGAAGGATTGCTGGCCTTCATCAAGGATCAGTCGCTGCCTTTGGATTTCCTGTCGTGGATGTGGTACGGCGACAACTCACGCGATCCGCTCGATTTCCGCACGATTGCGGCAGAGGTTCGTGCCGTCGCCGACCAGCATGGGTTCGGCGGTGCCAAGCTTATGCTCTCCTATTGGAGCATGACCGGCATTCCGACGGCGAAGTTCGAGGACGGCGACAATGCGGCCTTCATCGCGGCGGCGGCCGTCTACATGCAGGACTCCGCGGTCGATCAGGCGATCTTCTTTCGCGCCGATACGGGGACTGATTTCCACTATAAGTTCCGGGATCCCGCCGGGATCTTCGAACCCGATGGCAGTGAGAATGCGCGGACGAGCGCGTTCCGGCTGGTCGGTCGAACCTTGGCCGCGACGGAACGTCTCGCCGTTTCGGGTGGAGATGAAAACGGATTTGCGGTGCTGGCCGGCCACACCGCGGACGGCAACAGTGTTCGCATCTTGATTGCCAACTATGCCATCCCGGACCCCTATCTGATCGCCCGGGATCGCGATGTCTTCGAGTTTCAGGTGCCGATCGGCACCGAACGCGTGAACATGTCCTTGAACGTTCCGCCCAGGCGCGTTGACGCTGGGAGCGCGGGATATGCCGGCTATACGCTGGACGTCAGCGATCTCCCTTGGGGCCAGGGCCGCTACAAGGTCGTCCGGTATCGCGCAGACGCACAGCATAGTGGCGACATGCTGGGATCGTACGAAGGCGAGGGCACCAGTGTCACCATCGAGAGCAGCCTGCCGGCACCCGGCGTGGAGCTGATCGAGATCACCCGCATCCCGTCATGAGGCGCGTTATGGGAGGACTATAAGACGGGCGGGCACCATGACGCGGATTTGGTCATGGTGCCCGCCCCGTCCTTATGTCACGCGACCGTCAGCGTTTTCACGTCCGAATTGATCGATGGGAACGGCATGTAGGAGACCCGCAGCCGCTGGAGGAATTCTAGCTTGTGCTCTCCCGGTGCAAGCCCGCCATCGCGCGCGACGGTGATTGTCGCCGACGCACCGAACGGCCACCGCCGGTCGAACGCGGTTTCCATTTCGTCCAGGCTGAGCGGTCCATTGCCTTCATCGAAGCGGACCGCGTCGCGCGGAATCGGCTCACCGTCGACGGTCACATCCAGCGCTTCCACCATCGACAGGCCAAGGCCACGATAATAGCCGAGCTTCGCCTCGAACGCGAAGCCGCTCGGCGCGTCAGTCGGGCCGACATTGCGCAGACTGCCGTCCACGATCAGATACTTATCAAACATCAGCGGGCTCCCTCTGCTTGTGCGATCAGGCGTTCAAACATGCGGTGCTGCCGCCGCACCTGCTCGCGGCTGTCGACCGGCTGGACGTCCTGGATCCAGCGATTGCCTTCATATTCGCTAGAGAGGTACCCGTCCCATCCCCCGGCGACCAGCTCCGGGATCACTTCATCATAGGCGTGGGTGGGGTCGCGGTCGTCTTCCGTCATCTCGTAGAATTTGGCCTGGATATGCCGAAAATAGGGGATGTAGTCGCGGATCCGTTTCGGGTTGGCGTATGGATGATGGCGCAGCGTCTCGGCCATGCGGACCTCCGCGGGATTGCCCTTCATCTTCACCGCCACCTCATAGATCGTGTACTCAGCCATGATCTTCTGTTCGTGCTGGTCGACGATGAACTGTGCGACCTCCGGGCGAACGCCTTGGCGAATGAAGCGGTCGCGGTAGACCGGCGGATAGTGTTTCATGAAAATGCCCATGTCGGGCAGCAGGCCGAGATGCTTGGTGCCAAGCCTGTCTGCAACCTCGACGGTACGCAGGATCCATGCATGTTCCATATGCCAGGGTGAATGAACCTCCACGCCCATGTGCACGTCGAGATCCTCGGCATAGGGCACACACCGCTCGAGGATGTCGGGACGGACGAAGACCAGCACGCGCATGTTGCGGATGCCGAGCCGGTTGCAGAGCACGAGGTCCCGGCGAATAGAAGCAACCTGCTCTTCATCTGTCATCAACCGGTCCTTGCGGGCCTTGGTATCGAGGAACATGTCGTAACAGGTGAGCTCGGTCCCATGCTTGGCCATCAGTTCCTGCCACCAGGCAACCTGGCGGTCGTCGATGTTCGGGAAGCTCGGCATGTTCTGTTCGGGGAGGATTTCGATCCCCTTCGCGCCAATCGACGCGGCGAACGCGACGCAGTCCTCGATCGTCATCTGTCCAAGAAACATCTCTTCCTGGAAGCTGTACAGGCTGACGCCCCGTTTCACTCTGGCAGCCATCTCATCTCACTCCACTGATATATTATTGTCTAAGGCCGGCCTGGCAAACCGAAGCTGCAGTTCGCGCCCGGCGCCGTCGCTGGCGCTCTCGCGATGCAAGCTCGGTCGCCGTCCAGCGCGGCGGTTCAGCGACGCACCGGAACTGCGAGTCCGCTCAATCGTCCATGATCCAATGATCTGCCTCTCCTGATCGGCGCCGCACAAAAATCTGGCATTTTCGCCGAGCAGAACCGTCGGCAAAGTGCGCACAAGCCAAAATTAGTAGCACCATTCTGATTTTGTCAAATTTTCGTTGTGCCCGATCTATCGACGGCTCGGCGATCAGACGCCGCGCTGCGCTCCGGTCGCAAAGGATCAGAAGGTCGGCGCCCGCACATCCCGAATTGAAACGTGCCCCGTAATATATTATAGCGCCTCGCAAAACGATATGGGGAGAGGCCGGAAATGTGGAACTTGACGGCCTATTGGCGCGGGCTTCCGTTGAAACCGCAAGGCATCGTCGTCGTCCTTGCGGGCTTCCTGCCGATGCTCGCCATTGTCGCGATGGGCCCGGCAGTGCCCACGCTGATCGCGCATTTTGCGAACGACCCCGACGCCCGGGCGCAGGTCCCGGCCCTGATCGGTGCGCCAGGATTGACCATGGCCATCCTTGCGCCCTTTAGCGGGCTGCTGGTCGACAAATTCGGCCGCAGGCAGTTGCTACTGGTGGCGACCGCATTCTACGCCGTGTTCGGCACGGTGCCGCTGCTCCTCGAAACCTTGGACCAGATTTACGTCTCCCGCCTCCTGCTCGGCATCTCCGAAGCCGTCATCCTGACCGTCGTGAATACCCTGATCGCGGACTATTGGGACGACAAGGGCCGCAAGAATTGGCTGTTTCTGCAAAGCCTGGTCGGCCCCGTGTTTGGCGGGCTCGTCGGGCTGAGCGTCGGCGAGGCGAGCAAGCTGCAGTGGAACGCGGTGTTTTTCGTCTACCTGGCCGCCATCCCAATCTGGGCGGCCATGATGATCTGGTTGTTCGAACCGAAGAAGGCAGAGGGTGGCGAAGCGTCCGCCGCGCTGGCGGTTCCCAAGACTGGCTTTCCGTGGTGGAGTGCGGCGATCACGGCGCTGGTCACATTTTTTGCGGCGATGCTCTATTACGTGTTCATCATCAACGGAGCCCTTGCATTCGCCGAGGTTGGTGTGACGCAGCCGGATCGCTATGCGCAGCTGATCGTCGTGCCGACGCTGTTCTTTCTGGTCGGCGCGGTCCTGTTCCGTATCCTCGCGAACCGCAGCTATGCGCTCCAGCTTGGGGTATTCTTCGCGTTGTTGGGGGCAGGCCTGGCGGCGATCGGTCTGGCTAAAACCCCGAGTGCAATGGCAGCTGGCGTCATCGTCCAGCAGATGGCGGCTGGCATGGCGGTGCCGACACTGCTGGCATGGACTCACTCGAAGTTCGACTTTGCGCATCGCGGCCGGGCCATGGGCATCTGGACCGCGGCGTTCTTCCTGGCGCAGTCACAGTCTCCCAGGCTTGTCCATCTTCTCGATCAGTTCACGGGATCAATGCAGGGCGCGTTCCTGACCGCTGGACTCGTTGGGATCGTGGCGGGCGCGGTGGGCGTTGTGATCTCCCTAGCCTTGCGGAAGCTCCCCCAAGCAATGGCGTCGGAGTAATTGCGGTACCTCCAAACGCGGGTCTTCGTGTTCTTTGCACCAGACGGATAAAGGGGGCGGAGAACGAACAAACTCAGGCGCGCTTACGCAACCCGAACCCAATTTTCCTGGGGCACCGGCGGCGGTATGTCGTTCAAGACAAGTGCGTCCACCTAAATATATACAAGAGTTAGCTCATTGCTTTGAATCCCTCCTGCTCTGCCAGCCGCCATTCGTCGTGTCCGCCTGCCCTCGACGGAACCCTGCAGATCGATCCATCGCGTTGCCCGGAATTTCCCATCTCGGTCAGGTAACAATTCGCGCCACGACACGTTACGCTGGGAAATCTGAGCATCACGGAGGGCTGCGAACGATGAATGAGCGGGACTTGCTCAACCTGTCCCGGCGTGGTGTTCTCGCCGCCGGAGCCGCTGGTGTGGCCGCCAGCCAGGTCCGTACCGCGGCGGCGGCGCGCACCCGGGCCGTGGAGAACAACATGCCTGTCACTCTGACCGTCAACGGCACGCCGCGCGCCCTGGACCTTGATGTCCGCACCACGTTGCTCGACGCGTTGCGCGAGCATCTCAAGCTGACCGGCACGAAAAAGGGCTGCGACCATGGCCAATGCGGCGCGTGCACGGTGATCGTCAATGGCGAGCGGATCAACAGCTGCTTGACGCTCGCGGTGATGCATGATGGCGATGCGGTAACCACGATCGAGGGGCTGGGCACGCCCGATCATCTGCACCCGATGCAGGCGGCCTTCATCAAGCATGACGGCTACCAATGCGGCTATTGCACGCCGGGGCAGATCTGCTCGGCGGTCGCGGTGCTCGACGAGATCAAGCGCGGCATCCCCAGCCATGTTCAGGACGACGTGGCCGCCAAGCCCCGCGCCACCAACATCGAAATGCGCGAGCGGATGAGCGGCAATCTGTGCCGCTGCGGCGCCTATTCGAATATCGCCGAGGCAATGGCCGAAGTTGCAGGAGCCAAGGCATGAAGCCGTTCAGCTATGCCCGCGCCAGCTCGCCCGCTGAGGCCGCGGCGATGGCGTCGCGCGTTCAGGGTGCGCGCTTCATCGCGGGCGGCACCAATCTGCTCGACTTGATGAAGCTCGAGATCGAGACGCCGACGCACCTGATCGACGTCAATCATCTGGGCCTCGACACGATCGCGGCGACGGACGACGGCGGGGTGCGCATCGGCGCGATGGTACGCAACACCGCGCTGGCCGCCGACAAGCGCGTGCGGCGCGACTATGCGGTGCTGACGCGCGCGATCGTGGCCGGTGCGTCGGGCCAGCTGCGCAACAAGGCAACGACCGGCGGAAACCTGCTCCAGCGCACCCGCTGTCCCTATTTTTACGACCCCAATCTTCCCTGCAACAAGCGCAAGCCGGGCAGCGGCTGCGCGGCGATCGGCGGGTTCTCGCGGCAATTGGGGGTGATCGGCACGTCCGAAGCGTGCATCGCCACCTATCCCGGCGACATGGCGGTGGCACTGCGCGTGCTCGACGCGATGGTCGAAACGGTGAAGCCCGACGGCGCGACCCGCGCGATCCCGATCGCCGACTTCCACCGCCTGTGGGGCGAAACGCCGCATATCGAAACCGCGCTTGAGCCGGGCGAGCTGATCACGGCGGTGACCTTGCCCAAGCCGCTTGGCGGCAAGCACATCTATCACAAGGTCCGCGACCGCAGCTCCTATGCCTTTGCGCTCGTGTCAGTCGCAGCGGTACTGCAGAAGGACGGCACCGGCCGGATCGCATTCGGCGGCGTCGCGCCCAAGCCGTGGCGGGTCGAGGAGGCGGAAAGCCAGTTGCCACAGGGCGCGCGCGCGGTCGTCTCCCGCGCTTTTGCCGATGCCCGCCCGACCGACGAAAACAAGTTCAAGATCACCCTCGCCGAGCGCACGCTCGCGGGCGTGCTTGCCGATGCGAGGAGCTGACCGATGGAGTTCAACGCCCCGGCCGGGACCAATTTATTCGACAAGGCCAAGGTCGTCGGCAAATCGACACCGCGGATCGACGGCCCGCTCAAGACCAGCGGCACCGCCCCCTATGCCGCCGAGCGCCACGACGTCGCCGCCAACCAGGCCTATGGCTTCATCGTCGGATCGGCGATCGCCAAGGGACGCATCACGTCGATGGACACCAGCGCCGCCAAACGCGCGCCGGGCGTGATCGCAGTCGTCGCCGCGCCGGAGACCAAGCCAGTCGGCAAGCCGCAGTTCAACAACGCGCCCCTGTTCGGCGGCAGCGAGATTTCGCACTATCATCAGGCCATCGCCTGTGTGGTCGCCGAAACGTTTGAGCAGGCGCGCGCCGCCGCAGCGTTGATCCAGACCCGCTATGATCGGGCCGAGGGCGCATTCGACCTGGAGAAGGCCGCACCCGCCGCGCCCCTCGCAAAGGGCAGCGGCGACAAGCCTGATCGCAAGGCCCAGGGCGATTTCGACGCGGCGTTTGCGGCGGCTCCGGTCAAGCTCGACGCGCGCTACCACACCGCCGACGAGAGCCATGCGATGATGGAGCCGTTCGCAACCATCGCGGCATGGGAGGGCGACCGGCTGACGATCTGGACGTCGAACCAGATGATCAATTGGGCCAAGCGGTCGATGAGCCAGATCCTGGGCATCCCGGCCGAGAATATCCGTGTCGATTCGCCCTATGTCGGCGGCGGCTTTGGCGGAAAGCTGTTCGTCCGCGCCGACGCCGTGCTCGCCGCGCTGGCCGCCAAGGCGGCCGGGCGACCGGTCAAGATCGCGATGCAGCGCCCGCTGATGGCCAACAACGCCACCCACCGCCACGCGACGATCCAACGGCTGCGGATTGGCGCGGAAAAGGACGGGCGCATCACCGCAATCGCCCACGAAAACTGGTCCGGTAACCTGAATGGCGAGGATGGAGAGAACGGGACGCTGCAAACGCCCAAGCTCTACGCTGGCGCCAACCGCCTGACCGCCAACTATATCGCGACGCTCGACCTGCCCGAGGGGAATGCGATGCGCGCTCCGGGCGAGGCGCCGGGGCATATGGCGCTGGAAGTCGCGATGGACGAGCTCGCCGAAAAGCTTGGCATCGATCCGATCGAACTGCGCATCCGCAACGAGCCGGAGACAGTGCCGAGCAACCCCGCACGGCGCTTTTCCGACCGTCACCTTACCCGCTGCCTGCGCGAAGGTGCCGCCCGCTTCGGCTGGAGCAAGCGCAATGCCAAGCCCGGTGTCACGCGCGAGGGGCGCTGGCTGATCGGGATGGGCGTCGCAGCGGGCTATCGCGGCGCCCCAACGATGAAATCGGCCGCGCGGATCAAGCTGGACGCGGAGGGCCGCATTACCGTCCAGACCGACATGACCGATATCGGCACCGGCAGCTACACGATCATCGCGCAGACTGCGGCGGAGACGATGGGCGTGCCGCTCGATCAGGTTTCGGTTGAACTGGGCGATTCGGATTTCCCCGTGGCCGCTGGGTCGGGCGGGCAATGGGGCGCGGCGAGTTCGACCGCCGGCGTCTATGCCGCCTGCCTCGTGCTGCGCCGCGCGATCGGCGAAAAGCTTGGCTTCGATGGCGATACCGCAGTGTTCGAGGACGGCAAGATCAAGCTCGGCAATCGCACCATCGCGCTCACCGATGCCGGCGCGATGTCGGCCGAAGGCGAAATGAGCTACGGCGCGTTCAAGCGCGATTATGACGTTGGCACCTATGCCGGTCACTTCGCGGAGGTCGCGGTCGACGCCTATACCGGCGAGACGCGGATCCGTCGGATGCTCGCGGTGTGCGACGCGGGCCGCATCCTCAACCCGCTCTCGGCGCGCAGTCAGGTGATCGGGGCGATGGTGATGTCGGCGGGCGCCGCGCTGATGGAGGAGCTGGCGGTCGACAAACGCTTCGGCCTGTTCGTCAATCATGATCTGGCCGGTTACGAAGTGCCGGTCCATGCCGATATTCCGCATCAGGAGTGCATCTTCCTCGACACGCTTGACCCGGTGATCGGACCGCTCAAGGCAAAAGGCGTCGGTGAGCTTGGCATTTGCGGCCCGGGCGCGGCGGTGGCCAATGCGGTCTACAACGCGACCGGCATCCGCGTGCGCCACTATCCCCTGACGCTCGACAAATATCTGGACCGGTTGCCCGCGATCGCCTGATCGCGGGTCCCTCCCCATTTAGCCCGTCGCCAGAATCCCGCCCCAAATCCGCACAAACCTGCGCTCTCAAAGATATTCACACGCGCGATAGTGAATGTTGACAGCCGCCGCGACGCGCGACATATTCACCGCAGCAAATCGACGCATGATCGATGGCATCGAGGAGAGGTAAGGATGAGGGCAAGGCTTCTGGCGACCGCCTGTGCGGTAACGCTGTTCACGGTTCCGATGTCCGCTGCGGCGCAGGACGCCCCGGCCGGCGACACCACCGCAAGTTCCACCGCTCCAGGCGACGACGAAGTGATCGTTACCGCAACCCGCCGCGCCGAACCGATTCAGGACGTTCCGCTCAGCATCAGCGCGTTCCAGCAGGAAGAGCTGACGGAGAAGGGGATCGTCGGGTTTGAAGGCATTGCGCGCGAAACGCCGGGCGTGGTGCTCAACCGACCGACCCAGAATTTCAACAATTTCACCGCGCGCGGCATCGCCACCAACGGCTATAACGCGAACCTGCAAAGCTCGGTCGCGGTCTATATCGACGAACTGCCAATCTCGACCATCGGCAACACCACGGTGGTCGATCCGACGCTGTTCGACGTCGAGCGGGTCGAATTTCTGCGCGGCCCGCAGGGGACGTTGTTCGGGTCGGGTTCGCTCTCGGGCGCGATGCGCATCCTGACCAAGAATCCTAATTTGTCGTCGTTCGACATGGCTGGGCAGGTCGACCTCGCGCTGACGGGATCGGACAGCTTCCGCCAGCGCTACAATGTCATGGTCAATCTGCCGATCGTCAGCGACACGCTCGCGGTTCGCGCGGTCGGCTTCTACCGCAACGAAGACGGCTATCTCGACAATGTCGGGACCGGCGTGAAGAATTCGAACAAGCTGATCAACTGGGGCGGCCGCTTGATCGCGCTGTGGAAGCCCAATGACCGGCTGTCGGTGCGGGTGATGGGCTCCTATGAAGACAGCGATCCCAAGGACAGCTCGCTGACCAGCCCGTCGCTGGGTCGCGAGAAGCGCATTTCGGATCAGCCCGATCGCTTCACCGGCAAGCAGACGATCATCAACGGCACGGTCGAATATGAATTCGACTTTGCCCGGCTGACCAGCTCGTCGACCTATTCGGATTTCGACCAGAAATTCTATGTCGACCTTGCCGGCACCTTCCCGGCGGGATCCTTCCCCGCTGCGCCGATCGCCTTCGGCCTCGACGCCGACGCCTATGACAAGGTGTTCGTGCAGGAGACGCGGCTGGTGTCGTCGCTCGACGGGCCGTTCGAATTCACCATCGGCGGCTTCTACATGAACCGCCGCCGCGACGTGGACTATTTCTACCGGTCCAACCCGCAATTCCTGGCGGCGCGCGGCATCACCGGCCTGCCTGATCAATATTATCAGAAGCTCTATACCTATCAGAAGAGCGACGAACTGGCCGGATTCGGTGAGATCACCTATCGCTTCTCGCCCAAATTCTGGCTGACCGGCGGCATGCGCTATGGCCGCACCTCCGCGCAGGGCTTCACCGAGGCGGGCGGCTATCTCGCCACGGCGGCCGGGTTCAACTATTTCACCTACGCGCTCTACGGCATCCCGGTGAATTTCGGGCCCAGCAACCTGGTTCCCTATGCTGCCGCCACCGGCGTCAAGGCGACCGGATCGGCGCCGTCGTGGAAGGCGAGCGCGACGTGGAAGCCGAGCGCGGCGATCACCACCTACGCCACCTTCTCGACCGGCTTCCGCGCGCCGATCGTCAACGCGCGTGCCGGTGCCGCCAGCCTGACCGACCCGACCGACATCATCATCCCGTACGGTGCGGAGTCGGACGATCTGAAGAGCTATGAACTCGGGGCGAAGGCGCGCTGGCTCGATGGCCGCGTGACGATGAACGCGGCGCTCTACCTGATCGACTGGAGCAACATCCAGGCCCAGGCCAACCGCCGCTCGGACTCGGTGCAGTTTGCGACCAATATCGGCGCGGCACGCAGCAAGGGGTTCGAGGTCGAAATGGGGATCATCCCCGCCAAGGACGTCTTCATCGGCTTGAACGCCGCCTATAACGACTCCAAGATCACGAAGCTGTCGACGACCGAGGCGGTTGTGTCGGGCGCGGTGCTGGGCCATCGCCTGTCTGCCCCGCGGCTGCAGGGCGCGGCGTACATCTCCTACGGTTTCGACCTGGGCGACAGCGCGCGCGGCACCTTCGCGATCAACGCGCAATATGTGGGGTCGTATAACAGCTCGTTCCCGAACACGCCGGGCAATCCCAATCTGCGCCTGTCGACCTTTGGCAAGACCGACGAATATGCGAACGTGAACCTCAATCTGGGGGTCAAGAAGGGCTCGCTCTCGGCGAACGTCTATGTCGAGAATCTCTTCGACGATCATTCGGTCGTGTACATCCATCCCGAGGCGTTCCTGGTGAGCCGCTTCGGCACGCTGCGCCCGCGCACCGTGGGGATCCGCCTTGGCTACGGCCTCTGATGCAATGGCGGCCGGTGGCGACACCGGCCGTCCGTCGCCCGCGAACCGGCCCTGGTTCGTGCTGGTGACGCTCACCTTCGTCTACATCCTCAACTTCCTCGACCGACAGCTGATCGGCATTCTCGCCAAGCCGATCCAGGATTCGCTGAACGTCACCGACACCCAGTTGGGACTCATCGGCGGCCTGTATTTCGCGATGTTCTATTGCTTCATCGCGATCCCCGTCGGCTGGTTCGCCGACCGCACCAGCCGCGTCGGCGTGCTCAGCCTTGCCTGCGCGATCTGGAGCGGCGCGACGGTCGCGTGCGGCATGGCGGCCAACTATACGCAGCTGGTGATCGCGCGCATGACCGTCGGGTTCGGCGAGGCGGGTGGCGTCCCGCCATCCTATGCGATCATCACCGACACCTATCCGCCGGGCAAGCGCGCAGCGGCGCTCGGCATCTTCAACCTCGGCCCGGCAATCGGCGCGGCGGCGGGCGTGGCGTTCGGCGCGGCGATCGCCGAGCTCTATGGCTGGCGGTTGCCCTTCATCATCGTCGGCGCGATCGGCGTGGTGACGGCGGCGTTCGTCTGGCTGACGATCCGCGAGCCCAAAAAGGGCGCGATGGACGGCGCGCGGGCAACGGGCGCAGAGGACAAGGCGCCGTTCTGGCCCACGGTCGGGGCATTCCTGTCCAACCCGGTGCTGATGCTCGCGGCCTTGGGCAGCGGCGCGACCCAGTTCGTGACCTATGGCCTCGGAAATTTCGCGGTCCTCTATCTGATGCGCGAGAAGGGCATGGTGCTGGGCGATGTCGCGGTCTGGTACGCGCTGGTCCTGCTGATCGGCATGGGCGGCGGGATGGTCATCTCCGGCCGGGTGGTCGACGCGATGACGCGCAAGTCGCGCAGTGGCTATGCGGTCGCACCGGCGGCATCGCTCGCCATCGCGATGCCCTTCTATATCGGCTTCGTCTGGGCGCCGACCTGGCCGCTCGCACTGGCGCTGCTCGCGGTGGTGATGGTGTTCAACTATTTCTACCTCTCGGCCTCGGTCGCTCTGGTGCAGGAAGAGGTGCGACCGAATCAGCGCGTGCTGTCGGGCGCGCTGCTGTTGCTCATCATGAACTTCATCGGCCTCGGCCTCGGCCCGACCTGGGTCGGCTTTGCCAGCGACTGGTTCAAGGCGCAGGGCGATACGCAGAGCCTGCAGAGCGCGCTCTATACGCTCACCCCCTTCTATCTGATCGCGATCGGCCTGTTCGTCGCACTCGCCCGGCGGCTGAAGCGGGAAGGGGCGGCGGCATGAAGCGGCTGATCGTCCTGATCGCGCTGCTGTTCGCCGCGCCCGCGCTCGCCCAGCCGCGCGTCACCGCTCCGGTCGGAACGGTCGAAGGCGTGGAGCAGGGCGGGCTCCGCATCTTCCGCGGTATCCCCTATGCGCAGGCTCCGGTCGGCCCGCTGCGCTGGAAGCCGCCGGTCGCGGCGGCGGACTGGCAGGGGGTGCGCAAGGCGACCGCGTTCGGCCCCGCCTGCGTCCAGCCGCGCAACCGCAATGCCGGCATCTACACCAATCCGCTCGACACGGTCAGCGAGGATTGCCTGACGCTCAACATCTGGGCGCCGGCAGGTGGCAAGGATCTGCCGGTATTCGTGTGGATTCATGGCGGCGCACTGGTCGCCGGATACAGCCACGAAACCATGTATGACGGCGCGCGGATGGCGCAGCGCGGCAACATGATCGTCGTGTCGATCAACTACCGGCTCGGCATCCTCGGCTATCTCGCGCACCCCGAACTGAGCGCGGAATCTCCGGATGGCGTGTCGGGCAATTACGGCCTGCTCGACCAGATCGCGGCGCTGAAATGGGTTCAGCGCAACATCGCGGCGTTCGGCGGCGATGCGGGCAACGTCACCATCGCGGGCGAGTCCGCGGGCGCGCTCAGCGTCATGTATCTGATGGCCAGCCCGCAGGCGCGCGGCCTGTTCCACAAGGCGGTGGCGCAGAGCGCGTACATGATCACCACGCCCGAGCTCAAGCGCGGCGCGTACGGCCTGCCCTCGGCAGAGGCAGCGGGAAGCCAGATCATGACCGCGGTCGGCGCGGCCAATCTCGCCGCGTTGCGCGCGATGGATGCCGAGAAGCTGACGCTCGACGCCGCGACCAAGGGCTATGGCCCATGGGGCAATGTCGACGGCAAGATTCTGACCCGCCAGCTGGTCACGACCTGGGACCATGGCGAACAGGCCAGGGTGCCGGTGCTCGCTGGATTCAATTCGGGCGAGATCCGCTCGCTCCCGGTGCTGCTCCCGCCTGCGCCGGCCAGTGCCGAAGCCTATGAGGCCGCGATCCGCGCGCGCTATGGCGACCTCGCCGAGCACTTCCTGCGCCTTTATCCGTCGAGCAACATCAAGGAATCGCTGCTCGCGACCACCCGCGATGCGCTCTATGGCTGGACCGCGACCCGGCTCGCGATCGGCCAGACCGCGATCGGGCAGAGCGCCTATCTCTATCTGTTCGATCACGGCTATCCGGCGGCTGCGGAATATGGGCTCCACGCATTCCACGCTGCCGAGATCCCCTATGTCTTCGGCACCGCAGCGCGCACGCCGCCTTACTGGCCCAAGGTCCCGGACGATGTGACCAACCGCCGTCTGTCCGACGCGATGCTGTCCTATTGGGCGAGCTTCGCGCGCACGGGCACGCCGGTGGCGGACGGACAGCCGGCATGGCAAGCCTATGGCAAGTCCGCCAATTACATGAACTTCGCGGGCAAGCCCCAGCCGGGAACGCGGCTGATGCCGGGCATGTTCGCGTTGCACGAAGCGGCGATGTGCCGCCGTCGCGCGGCGGGCGACCAGCCGTGGAACTGGAACACCGGCGTCGCCTCGCCGGTCCTCAACAAGGCGACGGGTTGCCGATGATCGACGGAAGCATGCAGGATTATCCGCTGACGCTGGACAAGTTCCTGCACCATGCCGCCAAATGGCATCCCGACGCCGAAGTGGTCACCGCGCGTGAGGGCGGGGGGACCGATCGGATCGGCTATGCCGGGCTGCGGGATCGCGCGCTGGCGGTGTCGTCGCTGCTGAGCGGTTTCGGGGTCAAGCAGGGGGATCGCGTGGCGACGCTGGCGTGGAACAGCCAGGCGCATGTCGAGGCATGGTACGCGATCATGGGCATGGGCGCGGTGTGTCACACGCTCAACCCGCGCCTCACCGCCGCGCAGCTCGCCGACATGGTGGTGCAGTCTGGGGCAAAGCTGCTGATCGTCAGCGCCGACCTTCAGCCGCTGGCCCGCGCCATTGCCGAGCGCGTGTCGGCGCTGTCGCTGCTGCTGGTCATCGACGGTGCTGCGGATGCGCAGCCGGCCACCTGCGCGGTGATGGCGCTCGAACCGCTGATCGCGGGCGCACCGGGCGGGGTGGTGTGGGGCGACTTCCCCGAAACCACGCCGTGCGGCCTGTGCTTCACCTCCGGCACCACCGGCGCGCCCAAGGGGGTCACCTACACCCATCGCGCCAGCTTCCTGCACACGCTGCGCTGCCTTCAGGCCGATGTGATGGCGATCCGGTCGACTGACAGCGTGCTGGTGGTCGTGCCGATGTTCCACGCCAATGCCTGGGGCCTGCCCTTCGCGGTGCCGGGGGCGGGCGCGCGCTTGGTGTTGCCCGGTCGCAGCAATGACGGGGCGAGCCTCGCGCGGCTGATCGCGGCGGCCGAAGTGACGATCGGCGTCGCGGTGCCGACCGTGTGGCTGGGCGTCGCCGAACATCTCGAGGCGACCGGCGAGACCCTGCCGAGCCTGGAGCGGATCATCGTCGGCGGATCGCCGCTCGCACCCGCATTGATGGAGCGGATCGAGCGTGTGCTGGGCGTCAGCGTCCAGACCAGCTGGGGGATGACCGAGCTGTCGCCCTCAGGCACCGTCGCCCCGCCGCACGATCCTCAGCGGACGGCGGCGGTCTCGGGCCGCCCGGCGATCGGCGTGGACCTGTTGCTGACCGACGCCGATGGCGTGGCACTGCCGCAGCAGCGCGAGGTCGAAGGCCATCTGCGCGTGCGCGGCGCGGCGGTGGTCGACCGCTATTTCGGGCAGAACGCGCCCGCGACCGACGCCGATGGCTGGTTCGCGACCGGCGATCTGGCGCGGATCGATGCTGCGGGGAACCTGGTCATCACCGGCCGCGCCAAGGATCTGATCAAGTCCGGCGGCGAGTGGATCAACCCCGCCGAGATCGAGGCGGTGGTCGGCGCATTGCCGCAGGTATCGCTCGCCGCGGTGATCGGGCGCGAGGATGCGAAATGGGGTGAACGCCCATTGCTGCTGGTCGAGATGCAGGACGATGCGCTGAGCGACGCCGACTTGCTCGCGCCGTTGCGCGGGCGGGTCGCGTCGTGGTGGATTCCCGACGCGGTGGTGCGCCTGGATGCCATGCCGCTCGCCCCGACCGGCAAAATCGACAAGAATAGCTTGCGGTCTCAATATGGAAGCGCTTGAGACCTTGTTCGACCCCATGCGCGGCGCCCGCAGCGTTTCGGGGCAACAGGGAGAAGAACGCCCAGTGCCGGAACAGACGCCACAGACGCCCAAGCCACGCCGCCGCTCGACCAAGGCGGAGCAGCGCGCGGAGACGATCGAGCAGATTCTCGACGAGGCGGAATATCTGTTTTCGAAGCATGGGCTGCACGGCGTGACGCTCAAGGACGTCGCGAAGCGTGTCGGCGTCCACCACACCCTCCTCAACTATTATTTCGAGGACAAGAAGAAGCTGTTCGACGCGGTGTTCGCCCGCCGCGCGGTGGTGACCAGCGAAAAGCGGCTGAAGGCGCTGAACGACTATGATGCCGCGACCGGCGGCAAGCCGACGCTGGAGGGCGCGCTCCACGCCTTTCTCGACACCGATCTCGATCTGTATATCGAAGGGGGCGAGGGCTGGAAGAATTACGGCGCGCTCGGCGCACTCGTCGCGAACACGCCCGAATGGGGCGCCGACCTGATGGACGCGCATTTCGATCCCGTAGTGCTGCGGTTGATCGAATTGCTCAAGAAGGCGCTTCCCGACTGCGCCGAAGAGGATATTTTCTGGGGCTATCACTTCGTCACCGGCGCGCTGATGGTCACGCTGGCGCGCACCGGGCGCATCGACAAATTGTCGGGCGGGCTGTGCCGGTCGGAGGACTTTGCGGCGATCAAGGACCGCATGGCGGTGTTCATGGCCGCAGGGTTTCGGCAGATTTGCGGCGGCGGCGGGCGGAGCGGGGCCTAGCCCGCTCGCCTTTGCGGCCTAATCCCGCATACGATATTCACTCACTAGTTAGCGAAGAGCAATGGGAGGAAGTTGATGCTGCTCGATGGACGGATTGCGATCGTAACGGGCGCCGGCGGCGGACTAGGTCGCGCCCATGCGCTCTATCTGGCGGGCAAGGGCGCGCGCGTCGTGGTCAATGACCTCAGCACCGATGCCGCGCAGCGCGTCGCGGACGAGATCGGTCAGCGCGGCGGCAAGGCGCTGGCGCTGGCCGGATCGGTCACCGACGAATGGGCGGTATCGAACATCGTCGCGTCAACCATGGACGCGTGGGGGCGGGTCGACATTCTGGTCAACAATGCCGGCATCCTGCGCGACAAGAGCTTCGCCAAGATGACGATGGACGAGTTCCGGCTGGTGGTGGACGTGCACCTGATGGGCGCGGCAATCGCCAGCAAGGCGGTGTGGGAGATCATGCGCGGGCAGGGCTATGGCCGCATCGTCATGACCACTTCCTCCTCCGGCCTTTACGGCAATTTCGGCCAGGCCAATTATGGCGCGGCAAAGATGGCGCTGGTCGGCCTGATGCAGACGCTGGCGATCGAGGGCGAGAAATACGGCATCCGGGTCAACTGCCTCGCCCCCACCGCGGCCACGGGGATGACCGAGGGGGTGCTGTCGGAAGCCAGCCTCGCCGCGCTCGACCCGGCCTTGGTCAGCCCGGGGCTGCTGCCGCTGGTCGGCGAGGACGCGCCGACCCGCGCGATCCTGTGCGCTGGTGCGGGCCATTTCGCGACTGCCAACGTCACCCTGACCGACGGCATCCAGATCGGCGGTGGCGCGGATGCGGGCGAACAACTCGCCATGCGCTGGGGCGAAGCGGCGGATCGCACCGGCGAGATCGTCCCGGCCTATGGCTTTACCCAGGCCGAGCGCGAGCTGGCGGCGGCAGGAATCACCGCCCCGGCGGTCGCAGTCGCGCGCTAATCGGTCCGGCGGAAGATGCGGGCGATGACGGGCTGCGGTTCGATCCGGATACCGTCCGGGGCGAAGCGCGGCCCTTTGGCCAGCCATTCGCCGGGGCCCCTGACGGCGCTGAACGGAAGGCCTGCCAGCGCGTCCTCGACCCGATATTGCGCATGCTCGACGATCAGCAGCCCACCCGGTGCAAGCGTCAACGCGAGCTGCCGCAGGTCGCGCGCGAATAGCGCAAAGGGGTAGTGGCTCGAGATATCGCGCAGATCGCGCTCCCGCACCTCTTCGGGGCGGCGCGTGAATACTGCCATCGCAAAGATCGCATCATAGGGGCCGTGCGCGGCGATCAGATCGTGGCGTGAGGCGATGAAGACGCGGTTCGCGTCGGCCGGCAGGCGACGGCATGCGCGCAGCAGTACCGGGTTGATCTCCGCCCCGACCAGCGTCGCGTCGGGGAAATAGCTGCGCAGCGAGGCCACCTCCTCGCCGGCTGCGCAGCCATAGGACAGGATGCGCGGCGCGGGGCGGTCGGCGAGCAGCGCGCGGGCGGCCGCGAACAGGCGCGGATAGCGGTCATGAAAGCTCAGGCTGATGTCCTGATGCACCTGCGCCCCGAACCGCAGCCGGGTGAACAGCTCGGAGCGCGCACGTCCGTCGCGGATCAGCGCGAGCAGCCGCGCCGCGCGCCGCCGCCACCGATCCGATGCTATGCCGCCCGCGCCCATCGCAGCCTGCTTGGCCCAGCGTGAGACGCGCGTCAAACCGCCCTGTTCATGCTTGCGCCGGCACCGGCGCGCGCTAGGCTTGCGCCATGCTCGATCAGGTCATCCGCACTGCGCCTCCTCAGGACTCGCCCCTGCCCGACCGGATCAAGCTGCCCTTTGCCTTCGATCCCGACCGGCTGTGCGCCGATCTCGACGCGGTAGATCGCGACTGGATCGATCATCTTGTGAAACAGAATTACGAGGGCAATTGGTCGGTCCTGCCGCTGCGTCACACTGCGGGCGCGACGCATCCGGTGATGATGATCTATTCCGACCCGAGCGGGACCGAGTTCGTCGACGGCCCGCTGCTGGCGCACACCCCCTATTTCCGCGAGGTGCTGGCGGCATTCCGCTGCCCGCTCACCGTGGTGCGATTGATGCGGCTGACCCCGGGGTCGGTGATCAAGCCGCATTACGACCATGATCTCGCCGCCGAACATGGCGCGGCGCGGCTGCACATTCCGATCACGACCAACCCGGATGTCGAGTTTCTGCTTAACGGCACGCCGGTGACGATGGCACCGGGCGAGGCCTGGTATCTGCGGCTGATGGACACGCATTCGGTCGTCAACCGTGGCACCAGTGACCGCGTGCATCTGGTGATCGACGCGGTCGTCGATGACTGGTTGAGCGAGATGTTAGCGGCCAGCGCCGGGCAATAGGACTTCGGCGACGCGGCGGCGCCCGCCTACGCGCTCCAGCTGGACGAACACGTCGATGGTCGAGCGCACATAATGCGTCACGTCTTCGCGGCTGAGCCGGGTGCCGCGTTGCAGGATCAACAGCGCGATCTGTTCGACCGCCGCCTCCGCGCTGTTGGCATGGACCGAGCTCAGTGACCCGGGATGGCCGGTGTTGATCGCGCGCAGAAAGGCATAGGCCTCCTCGCCGCGCAGCTCGCCCAGGATGATGCGGTCGGGCCGCATGCGCAGCGACGCGCCGAGCAGATCGTCGGCGGTCACCCGCGCCTCACCCTGATCGCCGCGTGTCGCCAGCAGGCCGATCGCGTTGGCATGGCGCAGGTGCAGTTCGGGGGTATCCTCGATCACGATCAACCGCTCTTCGGGCGCAATCTCACGCAGTAACGCGTTGAGGAATGTGGTCTTGCCGGTCGAGGTGCCACCGGAGACGAGGATGTTGCGGCGCGACCGCACCGCCTGTCGCAGCATTCCGGCCAGGTCGCCCGCTTCCAGCAACGCAGAAAGCTGCGCCAGCCCTTCATCGCCATGCAGCGCGCTGCCCCGTCGCGTCCCGTCGAACGCCCCCGCCGCCTGATAATCGTCGAGCCCGAGATCGGCGGAGACATGTTTGCGGATCGCGATCGCCATCCCGCCACGCGTCGCGGGTTCCGCGATCACCTGCACGCGCGCACCGTCGGGTAGTGCGGCGGACAGCAGCGGGTGCGCGCGGCTGATCCCCTGATGCGTCAACGCCGCAACCTGTCGCGCCAGCCGTTCCAGCGCAGTTTCGGTGAGGTCCGGCGCGTCATGCCGCTCGCTCGCCCCGCCCAGCGTCTCGACCCAGATTTCGCCCGGCCGGTTGACATAGATGTCGGTTACATCCGCCCGATCAAGAAACGGGCCGAGCGGCGCCAGATAGGCGCGCAGATAGACGCCCGCCGCCGGCGGCTCAGCGGTCATTGCGGGTTCCCGACCCCGGTGAAATCGAGATCGCGGGTGACGAACACCGCGATCGACGTGCCCGGCCGGACGCTCAGCGTCGGCGCGGGGCCGTTCTGCCCGGTGAGCGCGCTCGTGCCCGAACCGGGCAGCGCCAGCAGCACCGAGCCATTGGCCGGTCGCGTGGCAAGGTTGACGCCGATGTCGAGCGTCGATTGGAGCAGCGCCGGAAAGATCCGCTGGAGCAGGTGCGAATTGACCTTGGCCCGCACGCCGTTGCGTCCGGTGGCGTCGGTCGCCGGCGATCCGATCGCGATCGTTACCCCATCGGGCCGAATCAGCCGGCTCCAGTTGATGATCGCGCGCTTCTGGCCCGGCTCCGCCCCGCCGGCATGATCGCCGATCAGGCGGCTGCCGCGCGGGATGAGGATGCGGGTGCCGTCGAAACTGCGCACGTCACTCGCGACGATCGCGCGGGCAAAGCCGGCCTTGGTCGAATCGAACCCGGTTTCGAGCACTGCCGGGATCAGCGTCCCCTGCGCCACGGTGGTCGACCGGTTGACCAATGTGCCCGCGACCGCGCGCGCGCCCGGTGCCTGTGCGGCGGGCGCGCCATCTGCGGTCGCGACGGCACTGCCTTCGCCCTGTGGGCCGGAGCGATCATAGACCAGCGCGCCCGGCGCCGCTGCGCGCGGTTCGGGCAGGGGCGGCGGGGGCAGCGGCTGCGGCTGCTGGATGAAGGTCGGCGGGGTGGGTTGGGGGATGAATTCCGGGCGCGGCTGGCGCGTGGGCGGCTGCGGCAGCACGAACGGAACCACGGTCGGCGCGGCGGCCGGCGCTGCCGTCGGTGTTCCCGCTTCCGCCGCCGGAGCGGGCGGAATATAGAGCGGCGGCGGGTCGCGCAGCGCGACTGCGGGGTCGGCCGGACGCGCAGTCGGCGCTGATTGGAGCGCGGCTCGGCGCGATTCGAGTGCGACAAACAGCAGGATCGCCGCGAACAGCAACCCTCCGCCCAGGATCAGCAGCGATGGCCCGCGCGCAGCCGTGGCAACCAGCGGACGCACATCGCCCGGCTCGCGCATCGCCGGGCTCCGCCGCGGATCGCCGGTGGCCGAAGCGCTCACCGCTTCTTGTCCTGATTGCCGGTGATACGCAGCGCGGTCGCAACGCGGCGATCCTGACGGAACACGAATTTGCGCGCGATGCGATCGACCACGACGCGCCCGTCGCGGACATGGCCGGTCGCCAGCACCTCCTTGCCATCGTCGCCGACCGCATAAATCGCCGGAAGCGCCGCGCTGGCCGGCCATTCGATTTCGGTCTGCACCCCGTCATCAGCCATCGCGCTGGGGCGCAGCAGCTTGTCGCCGCTCAGGCGATAGCGTCCGGGCGCGGTGTCCGACGTCGGTGCCGCCGCGCTCGGCACGGCTGCGACTGGCGCGCTGGCGGGATAGGTAAAGCGCACCGCGAACGGCAGGCCCTCCATCGGGCCATAGGCCGGGACCAGCTCGAATGCATACATCCGCACATCGGTGATCACGATCATGTTGGTCGTCACCCCGGCATTGATCGGCTTCACGAACAGATAGTCGCCGCGCTTGTTCGCCGTCGCCTGCCACGCCGCGCTGTCGCCGAGCGCGATGCTTTCGATCCGCTCATCGGGATTGAGCGCGACCGTGATCTGATATCCGGGTGCCGCCTGCAGCTGGACCACCTGATCGGGGGCGAACATCACCGTCTGGACGCGCGGATCGCCGGGGCCGGGTTGCGGGCGCACCTGCGCCAGCGCAGTCGGCGCGGCGAGCAGCAGCAGCGCGGCGACCCACTTCATCGCGCCACCTGCGCGGTCGGTGCGGGGCTCGGGCTGGGCGCGAGCTGCGATGGCGCACCGGCCTGCGCGGCCTGCACAGAAGCGGGAGTTGGCGCAGGGGGTGTCTCGGGATTGCGCGCATAGTGCGACACGGTGAAGCCCAACGGGTTGATGAAGCGGTCTTCCAGCTTCATCGGCTCACCGGCATAGCGGTAGCGGATCACCGCCACCCAATGCTGCGCCGGTGCGGTCTGTCCGCTGGCATCGCGGCGCTGCGTCTCGAACCGCACCAGCGCCGATCCGGTGCCGAGCGGCGACACGCTCTTTACCCGCGTCTCGATCAAACTGCTGCGCGGCAGGCTGGCGAGCGGGCTGTCGGGGTTCGATGCCTGCACTGACGCGATATAGCGGCTGCGTGCGCGCCCTTCCGACCACAGCACCGCGCGGCGGTAATTATGCTGAAGCGCGTCGATGTCGAAGCTTTCGCGCGCGATCACATATTGCGCCAGGAACGACTGGGTCAGCGCGGTGTCGGGCGCGATTTTGTCCGGGTTGACCGGGTTGAGCTGCTGGACATAGCCGGTCTGGCGATCGACCAGCAGGGTGCGGGTCTCGACCGTCTTGAGCGGCAGCATCACGACCAGGGCGATCGCCATGACCAATGCGGTGACAACTGCCACCGCAGCGATGATCCATGCCGTCCGCTGCGACCGGTCGAGCCGGGCTTCGCGATCCGCGGCCCAGCTGCCGCCCTCCCGATAATAGGCGTCGAGCGCCGCGCGTGTGGTCTGCTTCATCTCGTCTGATCCCGGCGCCCGGCGCTGGCTGTAACACGATTGCGCGATCGGCGCGCGGCCCGTTGCCCCAGGCGCGGTGGTGCGCTCGGTGCCTGTCCGGGGACGAGCCGTTCGCCCGGATTGGTCCGTACGGGGGCAGCAACCGCCTGAACCGCAGCCGCCGTCACGGGTGCTGCCCCGCCGGATTCGCGCCGCTGGGTCGCGATCACTGCGTCCGCGACCGCCGCCGCCCGCGTCCGCTCGGCAACCGGCTCAGCGGCGGGTGCCGCGCCCGCGCCGCGCCCCTGAAACAGCCGCTCCATCTCGCGGTTGATCCGCTCCGGTGCAGCGCGCCAGCTCGCCGGCAGTTGCAGCCCGGTCGCCACCTTGAACGCCAGAAAGATCGTGCCGAATGTCGCCAGCGCAAAGATCGCGGTCACCGCCAGCAGTTCGACCGGCGCGCCCGATATGGTCTGCTCACCGGCCCGCCGCGCGACCAGGCTTGCGACCCACGGCTCAAGCAGCGCTAGTTCGATGCCGAGCAGGATCGCGACGCCAAAGCTGGCGATCATCGTGCCCATCAGCCCGCGCAGCCACCCGGCGAACCAGCCGCGCGTCGCTTCGAACAACAGGAACGCGACGAAGATCGGCCCGAGCGCCAGAAGGATCGCTGCGGCAAAGCGCAGGATGATCAGCCCGCCGAGGGTCGAAATCAGG
Organism: Sphingomonas bacterium; assembly: GCA_030149245.1. Taxonomy (GTDB): domain Bacteria; phylum Pseudomonadota; class Alphaproteobacteria; order Sphingomonadales; family Sphingomonadaceae; genus Sphingomonas. The sequence goes on along the minus strand of JASBRX010000010.1, from coordinate 34,175 downwards.
AACAGCACGCGCGCCGCGCCGAGCGCGATCGGCTCGATCGCGCCGACCGGATCCTGCGCGTTTTCGACCACCAGCTCGTTGCGGCCATTGAAGTTGCGCTGGCGCATCACCTGCTGATCGCCTTCGCGTTTGCCGACACCCGCTTCGCCGAGGCGGACCAGCGCGCGGTCGACATAGCCAAGCCGCACCGCGCGGTCACCGAGCGTGCCGGGCAGCCCCGCCGCACCGCCGACTTCGGCGACCAGCTCGCCCGGCGCCCCGAACACCAGATCATGCGCCAGCGGGCGATAAGTCGCCCAGCTTGTCGCCAGCGCCAGCACGATGCCGACCTTGGCCAGCGCGACCACACCGTCGCGCACGCCCGGCGTCTCGCCCAGCAGCATGCGATAGCCCCAGATCGCGACGAACAGCGTCAGCATGCCGGTCAGCAGCAGTGACGCGCTCGACCCCGGTGTCGCCAGCGCCTGATAGCCGAGCGTCGCGACCGCGCGCGCGTGACAGTCTGCCGCGCTGAGCAGGCTCACGACAAAAGCGTCACCCTCGACGACGCCGGGACAGGTCATGCGACCTCCATCAGGCGCGGCAGCCAGTCGGCGGGATCGTCGCCATGCTCGGCGCGGATCGCGTCGAGCAGCCGAACGGTGCGCTCGCGCCCGGACAGCACGGTCAGGATCTCCTGCTCGCCCGACAAATCGAGCCGCGCGACGACGCTCTCCGCGCCATGCTTGATCAGGAAACAGCGGGCATTGTCGGGCAGCGCGCGGATCAGTTCGAATTCGTGCGGCGTCAGGCCGAACCCATCGACATAATCCACCGCGCGCGCCTTCGGGTTCGCCATGAAGATCTGGGTCGCGGCCTGTTCGATGATCGCACTCGCTATGCGGCTTTCCAGCGCGTCCTGCGCGCTTTGGGTGGCAAAGCCGACGATCCCGTTGCGCTTGCGGATCGTCTTTTCCCAGTCCTTGATGCGGCGCACGAACACATCGTCGTCGAGTGCCTTCCACCCCTCATCCACCACGATGATCGCCGCCGATCCGTCCAGCCGCTCCTCGACCCGCTGGAACAGGTACATCATCGCCGGGGTGCGGACCGCAGGATCGTCGAGGATCTGGGTCATGTCGAATCCGACTGCCTCGGCGGTCAGGTCAGTCGTGTCGCTGTCATTGTCGAACAGCCAGGCGCGCTCGCCATCGCCCCACCATGGCCGCAGCCGCGACCACAGGTCGGCGCCGTGCGGTCGTTCGCCGCCACGCAGCAGCTCGACCAGATGGCGCAGGCGGCGATTTTCGCGCGGCTGGTCGAAATTGGCGTCGAGCGCATCCTTCAGCCGCGCCGCCTCATCGATATCGACCCCGCCCGCCAGCTGGGCGAGCCAGTCGGCAAGGAACTGGCGATGCTCGGCGGTGTCGTCGAGCTGGAGCGGGTTGAGGCCGGACGGGATGCCGGGACGCAGCACGTCATATTGCCCGCCGATCGCGCGGATGAAGAGCTCCGCGCCGCGATCCTTGTCGAAGAACACGATGCGCGGGCGGAACTTGCGCGCCTGTGCGAGCAGGAAGTTGAGCACTACCGTCTTGCCCGACCCCGACGGTCCGATGACGGTGAAATTGCCCAGATCGCCATGATGGAAGTTGAAATAATAGGGTCCGGCTGCGGTCGTCTCCAGCAGGGTGACCGCGTCGCCCCAGTGATTGCCGCTCGCGCTCCCGACCGGGAAATTGTGCCCGCTCGCCAGACCCGCGAAATTGCCGGTCGAGATCAGGCCCCTGCGGGCGATATATTTGAAATTACCGGGGAACTGCGCCCAGAAGGCCGGTTCGAGCGCAATCTCTTCGCGCACCGCGATGATGCCGAGATCGGACAAAGCCGCCTGCACCTCGGCGACGCCCTGATCGACCGCCTCGGGCGATGCGCCGCGCACGGCGACGGTCATGTGATGCTCGCCAAACCCGGCGCGGCCCGCCGCAACCTCGTCCTTCGCCTCGCCCAGCTCGGCGCGCAGGCTCACCGCCTCATCCTCGGCCGATCGCATCCGCCGCAGCGCGAGGTTCATCTTCGACAGCGCAGCCTGACGATCGACGAAACCGAAACTATGGGTGATGGTGAGCTCGAGCGGCAGGCGCAGCAGATCGTCGAGCATCCCCGGTGCGGTCTGTCCGGGATAGTCCTTGATCGACACCATGCCTAAGAAATCGGTCCCGCTCCCGGCGGCGGGGGACAGTTCGATCGCATTCTGGCCAAAGCTCACCCGGCGATAGGGGAGATACTCGCCCAGATCCTGCATCGGAAGCAGCACCGGGCGCAGCTCGCCATTATAGAGCGTCGAGAGGAATTCGAGCGGCTCGGACGCTGGACCCTGCGGTGTTTCATAGACCGACAACAGTCGCGGGCCATAGGCCGACAGCGCCGCGAACAGCGCCTCGCGTGCCTCGTTCAACTCGCGCAGATCCTGCGCGCGCGCCGCCTCGGCCTCAATCCCGCTCAGGCCGCCGCGCAGCCGGTCGAGCAGGCCGATCCGCCCTTGCAACGGACGGCGCACCAGCGTCAGGAACAGGTCGTTGGTATAAAGCTGCTTGCGCGCCAGCCGCCCCTGCCACGCCGCGTCCAGCCGCTCCGAAAAATCATCGGGGAAGTCACCGGCCAGACCCGGTTCGACCCGCTGGCGCACGATATGGTGATAGACGGCGAAGCGTGACGACCCGATCGCCTGCAGCGTCGCATCGCGCAGCCGCTTGCGATAGTTGATCTCTTCGCTGTCGGCGGTTTCGAACAGCAGCCCGCCGATCTGCACGACCTGCATCAGCATGCCGTCGCGCGTCGCGATCGTCACATCGTCGACATGGCGGGCGTAGGGGAGGTGCCGCCCCGCGCTCGCCTCACGATCGATCACGCGCCGGTCGCGGGTCAGGGCCGGTAGGAGTTGCACCGCCAGATCCGATGATTGGGGACGCGCGGGCAGCGGCTTGCCCGGGTGATCCACAGGTCGAAGAAGCGCGGTTCCCGCAGGCAGGCGAGCATGCCGGCGGCGTGGATCACCACGGCGGCGACCAGGACCCACACCGACCGAAAGATCAGGAACAGCTCGGTCGCCAATACGGCGTTGGCGATGAACCAAGTATAGGTCACGCCCGCGAACATCTGCGGGCGGGTCAGCGCGACAAAGACGGTATCCCGGTCAAGTCCGTTCATCGGCGCCAGGCCCTAGCCCGCGCCGGCCGTCGCCTGGATGCCGGCCACGATGCTGGCGGCGCCAAACAGGATGAAGCAGCCCAGGATGACCGTCGCGCCATAGCGCCAGTTGATGCGACCCGTGAGCATCAGCAGACCGACCGCGGCGACCGCGATCACCGCCACCACCGTGGCGACCGTGCCGAGCAGCGTGCCCTGCAACCAGCGCACTGCGCCGACGATCGCGCCCGAACCCTGCGGATCGGCCAGCTCTTGAGCGGTGGCGATACCAGACCAGAACAATGCGATTGCAGCCGCGAAGACCCCTGCGGCCCGATGACTCAGTTTAGCGATCACGCGTCCAACGCCTCACAGTAAGCCGACACTTGCGCACCGCGCGGGCATCGGAAGAATCAGGCCGCGACCACGGCGACCTTACCGCTGCTGCGCGATAGGCGCTTGAGGCGGGGCAGGTCGCGTGTCAGCGCGGCAACCATCGCCTGCTTGTCACCCGCTTTGCTGTACGTGGCGGCCAGATCGGGCGCGATCGCGATCCAGCCCGACGCCGCATAGCGGCGCGCAGTCGCTTCGGCAGCCGTATCGAGCTTGCCGCTCTCCGATACCACGACGACGACATCAAGGCCGGTCTTGCCCTTGGGCGACGCCATGAATCCATCGATCACGCGGTGCGAATCGATCGCGTATTTCCCTTTGTAGGTCCGCACGCGGCTGCCCGCGAAGGCGGCGGCGGGGTTGATCGCACCCGCGGCGACGACACCGGCCGCAGATACGGCGCCGGCGCGGCCAAGAAAGGATCGACGGCTCACCTGGCCCGATTCGATGGTTTTCATGTTCGACATCCCCCTCACGATCAGACGTGACTAATGCAGCGTAACCACTTGCGCGTCGGGAAACAACGATAGATCGCAGTAATTTGGAAACGCCATAGTCGGCGGCTATTTTGCACGGGGGCAATGTGAGCGGGGATTTGACGACGCAAGCGAATGCGCAACGGTTTCGCGACGCCGTGCTCGCCAGCCCGCAACTTCAGGAGCGGCTCGGCGTGTTTTACGATCCGGCGGAGTTCGAGGCGGAAGCGCGTGTGATCGCGGGCGAGCTTGGCCTCGACGCCGACTCGCTGTCGCTCGATCCACCTGCGCCCGACCCACTTGGCATTTCCCGATTCATGGATGCGCCGGTCACGCTCGATCATTGGCCGTCGATCGGGTGGCTGCCGGTACGTTCGGTTTCGGGACTCGATGGCCCTTCGTTCGACTGGGCGTGGTTCGGTGATCACGCTCTAAGGGAGCCATTGTTCGAGGGATCGGTGCGTCGGATGGGTATGCGGCCGCTCAGCCGCGTGTATCGTACGCGCACGGATCTCGCCGCGCTGATCGCTGGGGCGGCGCAGGAGGATACACTGGAGCCGGATGGTTTCGTGTTCCACATGTCGCGCTGCGGCTCCACTCTGGTGGCGCAGATGCTGGCGGCGGTCCCCCATCATGTCGTGGCCTCCGAGGCTGCTCCGATCGACGACATGCTGCAATGGGCAGTGTCGTCGGGTGTACCGTTGGATCATCAGGTCGCGGCGCTGCGGGCAATCGTGGCGGCGCTCGGCCGCAATCGAACGGGCGCGGCGCGGCGTTATTTCCTCAAGCTCGACGCGTGGCATATCTTTGCGCTGCCGCTGTTCCGCGCAGCCTTCCCGGATACGCCCTGGATCTTTCTTTACCGACAGCCTGAAGAGGTGGTGGTGTCCCATGTCGGGATGCCCGGTGTGCATTTCGTGACCGGAATGCTCTCCGTAACCGAAGCGATCGCGGATGATTCGATCGCCTCGATGGAAGGCCGGGGCGCAGCGGTTCTGGCGCGTTACCTCGACGCGGCGGTCGAGCATTTCCCGAGCGGTCGCGGGATGCTGGTCAATTATACGGAGCTGCTCGCGGCCATGCGGTCGGTAATCCCGGCACATTTCGGGTTCTCGCCCGATTCGGATGAGCAGGCGGCGATGCTGGCCGCAACGACGCGGCATTCAAAGGCACCCGACCAGACCTTTAGTGACGATACCGCGCGTAAACGCGCAGCGGTGACGCCGGCAATCGCGACCGCCGTCGACTCGCACATGCGCGAGTCCTACGCCCGTATCGAAGCACTCCGCATTGCGACCTCGGCAATGGCCTGAATGGTTTCGATCATGTTGACTTGATTGGGTTCGCCGCTAAGATTTCTTTGGACAAGTGCTTGCGCACCGTGGCGCGCGTTTAGTATCAAGTCTTAAATGTAAGTTGTTGAACAGGGCTGGATCAAGGGGATCGGCCTAATCCTTTGGGGGGATGATTATGGCATCGCCGTTTATTGGCCAGCTTCTGACCGTCGGATTCAGCTTTGCACCGAATGGGTATGCGACCTGCTCGGGGCAAATCTTGTCGATTGCTCAGAATACCGCGCTGTTCTCGCTGCTTGGTACGACCTATGGGGGTAACGGGCAAACGACCTTCGCTCTGCCCGACCTGCGCGGTCGCGTGAGCTTGGGACAGGGCCAGGGACCTGGACTTTCGACCCGCGTCCTGGGCGAAGTGGCCGGAACCGAGACGACGACCCTGACCCAACTCCAGATGCCGGCGCATGTTCACTCGCTTGCGGGGGCAACCGGCACGCTGAACGCGGTCGATGTCAAGGCAACCGAACAGTCGCCTCTGCCGGGCGCCTATCTGGCGCGCGGCGTGGATTCGGCGCCGGCACCCGATTCGATCCCTGAAATCTATCTGCCCGCATCAGCCGGCGATCCCGCGACGAAGGTGCCGTTGGCCGGCGTAAACGTAGCCGGAAACACCCAGTTCGCTGGTAGCGGTCAGCCTTTTTCGACGATGCAGCCCTATCTGGTCGTCAATCAGTGCATTGCTCTGCAGGGTATTTTCCCGTCGCGTAACTGATATCGGCTGCGTCGACGCTTCGCAGGGAGCGCGGCGCCTGGTCCAAATGGATCGAGCAGATCCACTGGTCTTTTGGGGGTTATTATGTCGCAGCCTTATCTCGGCGAAATCATGACCGTTCCGTACAATTTCGCGCCGCGAAACTGGGCGTATTGTGCGGGGCAACTTCTTCCGATTCAGCAGAACACGGCTTTGTTCTCGCTTCTCGGAACGATTTACGGTGGGAATGGCGTGAACAACTTCGCGCTTCCCGACCTGCGCGGCCGCGCAGCAATGGGACAGGGCCAGGGGCCGGGCCTTTCCTCGCGCGTCCTTGGCGAACAGGGCGGCACTGAAAACGTCACATTGCTCAGCACCCAGATACCGATTCACAACCACACTCTGTCGAATATCACCGGCACGATCAATGCGGTCGATTTGAAGGCGACCGAGCAGTCGCCCCAAGCCGGGGCCTATCTGGCGCGTGGCGTGGACACGGCGGCTTCGCCGGACATGACGCCTGAAATCTACCTGCCCGCCGCGCAGGGCGACCCCGCGACCAAGGTGCCGCTGGCCGGTGTCAATCTCGCGGGCAACAGCCAGGCCGCCGGTAGCAGCCAGCCACACTCCACGATGCAGCCCTATCTGGTCCTGGCTCCAATTATCGCGCTTGCGGGCATCTACCCTTCGCGCAACTGATGAAGCGCGCCGGGAGCGATCCCGGCGATGCCCCCTTCGGCTTAGTTGAAAACCGCCTGATAATAATGGCCGGGAACCGCGTCGGGCGGCGGCATCGTCTGCTCGATATAGACGAGGTCCGGTCCGAACCCGCCGCTGCGCATCGCATAGATGCCCGTGCCCAGCTGCACCTTCGGGTCCGAATGGAACATCAGCCGGAACGGCGGCCGCATCGACGGACGGTGATTGACCAGCGGAGTCGCCGATACGAGGGTGATGTCGACGTTGCGCGGTTCGCAGTCGAGCCGGAACAGCTTCCCGACATGGGGCTGAAATTCCTCGATCACCATCGGGCGGGGTATCAATTCGGTCGTCATGCCGCGCACCCTATAAGGAAATTCGTCGCAATCAACCGGCACGTCATGTCCTGTGGAGGATGATCGTTGAACCCGTCCCGCGCCCAATTGGCCGAAGCGTTCGATCGCGCCTTTGCCGAGCGCGCCGAAGGGTTCGAAGGGCGTGCGCGCGGGCCTGATGACGAGCCGTTCCTGTTGGATTGTGCGGTCGCCTGCTCGACGATGCGCGGCCTGTTGCCCGAACCGATGCTCGTCCAGCAGGCGGAGTTGCAGCGTGTCGGGCATGACAGCGGGTTTCCCGACGCGCTGCACTGGATCGTGCTGGTTGGCGGCGCACCGATCGGGCATGCGCGAATGGCGTGGAGCAGCGTCGACACGCACCTGGTGGACATTGCGGTGCTCCCTGAACATCGCGGTATCGGTGTCGCCCGGGCGCTATTGGGTGCTTGGCTCGCCGTCGCCGACGCGCACGGGCTGACTGCGACGCTGCAAGTGTTCCACGATAATCCGGCGCGGCAGCTCTATGCACGGCTCGGCTTCATCGAAACCGCACCAGACCCCTATGCCGCCTTCATCGACATGCACCGCCCTCCGGCTCAGTCCTGAAGCGCCGCCGCCACGCGCGCGGGGACGAAGCAGGACAGCGGCACATGCGTCGCAAAGCACTGCGACCCGCCTGTCGGTACGACATCGCCGCAGCTGGTCCAGGCGTGCGCGCGCAGCTCACCTGCGGGTCGTTCGCGCTCGATCCCGAGAATGACGGCGCACGGAACGCGCCACAGGACGCACAGCGCCTTCGCCGCCATCGCCTGGGGCAGGCAGTTGGACCGGAACGGCGCATAGGATGCCGCGATCGACACCGTCCTGCCGATCAACCGCGCCCGCGCAGATTGTTCAGGCGAAGCGGCGGGGCGATGTGCCGTCGCGCCAAGATTGACGCCCAGCCACGGCGCAATGCGCCGGAACGGGAGGATGGCGATCAGCGCGGATGACAGGCCGATCAGCAGCCATGCGGGCACCAGCCACAGCAGCACAAAGGGCGGTTGCCGCCCCGCCACCGCCAATTTGCGCGCGATCATCCCGGTGCGCGACACGTAACCGCCTCCATCCACTGTATTTCTGCCGCCATATTTCGGCTTGTGACGCCGCGGCTTCCGGGGCATGCACTAGCACCGCCCATGGCGCAGTCCAATGGGTGCGGCGGGGGGCACATGACCGATCACATGACGATCAACCATGAAGTGGGCAAGCGGATCACCGCGGCCGACGAATGTGCGCTGGTGCAAGCTGCCTATGCACGCAATCCCGCATCGACGCTGCTGCGCGACCGGCTGGCGGTGCTGTTCAACCGCAATGACCGCTTTGCCGAGGCGATTGCGCTCTATGCCGGGGTCGATCCCTGCACCCTGGGCTTTGCCGAAGTGCTGGTGCTCGTGCATGCGCATATGGCGCTGGAACAGCCGGCGGACACCGCGCGCGCGGCGGACCTCGCCACGGTGGCGTTCGAGGTCGCCGACGAAGACTTTCAGCGCGCCGCCGCGCTGGCCGCCCTGGGCAAAGCTCAGCGACGGATGGGCGCGATCGACGCCGCCGAACACAGCCTGAGACAGGCGCTGATCCACGATCCGCACAATAAGGATGCGTGCAAACGCCTCGCCAGCCTGCATTTCGACGCGGGCGCGCCGCAACGCGTGCTCGACGACATGGCGCAACTCGACGCGCAGGGCGTGGGCCATTCGCGCCTGTTCGCGGCCCAGACGCTGGCACTGGCGCAGCTCGGTCAGATCGACGCCGCGCGCGCGCAGGATGGGTGGGACCGGTTCGCCCATCGCGACACGCTCGCCACGCCCGCCGGGTTTGACACGCTCGATGCGTTCAACGCAGCGCTCGCCGCCGAATTGCTGACCCATCCGGGGCTGCGCTATGAAAGCTATGGCACGGCGTCGGAACAAACATGGCGGATCGATGCGCCCGCGACGGGGGCGGCACCGCGGGTTCGTCAGCTGCTCGACGCGCTGGCCGGGACGATTGACGGGCACCTCGCGGGGCTGGGAGCGGACGGACATCCTTGGCTGCGCGCCCGGCCCGGGGGGGGCACGCTGCACAGCTGGTGCGTCATCACCGAAAGCACCGGGTTTGAAACCTGGCATGTCCACCAGTTCGGGTGGCTGAGCGGCGTCTATTACGTCCAGATCCCCGACGGGATCGCGACGGGTGCCGACGCCGCCGGCTGCATCGCCTTCGGTATTCCCGAGGATATGGTTGGCGATGACGCGGCGCAGGCGTTCGGCAGCACGGTTGTACGCCCGCAGGCGGGCACGGTGATGCTGTTCCCGTCGCATTGCTACCACCGCACCTTCCCGCACGGAGCGGCCCAGCGGCGCATCTGCGTCGCCTTCGACATCTGGCCCGGCTGACCGGTCGGTGCAGCGGCTGATCGGCTACGGGCTGCGGCTGGACTCGCAGCTCGCGGTCCCCGGCGCTGTCCCCGACGATCGCGACGGCCCGGCTGACCTGTCGATCCTGCGCGATCCACCTCAATCGACCAGTGACGCCCCCGTTTATGCGCGGACCGATGCGGGGCTGTGCTTCGTCTGCCCCGGCGTCGCCAGCTACCGCATCGCTGCGCAGTCGATCCGCGTTGCGCCCGATCCGGATGCCTGGCCCGATATGATTAGCGGCATGCTGGTCGCCACCGCGCTCCCCGCCTGGCTGTGGTTGCGGGGCCGGTTCGTGCTGCATGCCAGCGCGGTCCGGCTGCCCGGCGGTGGCGCGATTGCCATTGCCGGCGCATCGGGCAGCGGCAAATCCACGATCCTCGCACAGCTGGCGGCGGCGGGGGCAGCAGTGATCGGCGACGATACGATTGCCTTTTCCCGCGATACCGGCACGCAGGCGAGTGGCCTTGGCGGCGGATGGTTTGCCGCAGCCGCTGATGCAGGCGCGCGGCAGTTCGTCACGGTGGATGCAGGCCAGTCGTGTACCTCTGCCCCGATCGCCGCGATCCTGCTGCTCGATCAGCGGTGTGAGGGGGAGGGCGGCCTGATGCGGATCGATCCCGTCGCGGCGGTGGCGGCCCTGCTCACCCACCGGCACCGCCCGCGCGTGCCCGCGCTGCTCGGTCGCACGGTCGAGGTTTTGCGCGATGCCACTCTACTCGCGGGGACAATCCCGCTCTATAGCTGGCGGCGACGGGCGGGCGTGGCGACGCTGACACCCGCAGAATGGGCGATGCTCGAACGGATCGGGATGGGGAAAGAGATCGAATGACCGACGCAAAATGGACGCGGAACGAAGACTGGGTGGGCTCGGCGATCGAGGACAGCTTCGTCATGGTGAACATCGGCAGCGGCAGCTACGTGTCGCTGAACGAAACTGCCCGGGCGATCTGGGACGCACTCGATACGCCGCGCACGGCAGCGGAGATCGTGGCGACCCTCGGCACGCAGTTCGATGTCGCCCCCGACGCCTGCGCCGCCGCGGTCACTCGCACGCTGGCGGAGATGGAGGTCCAGCAACTCGCCCATGTCGCATGAGCCACGCCATGCGGCCCATGCCTATGGACTGAACTGGACGAGCGCATTTCCACTTGAGCAATTCGCCGTCGGCCCGCGCGATGGGGCGGCGACGGTCGATGTGCGACAGGTCACGGCGTTGCCGCCGCGCACTCCGCTGGTGCCGGTGCGGGCGGGCGCAGTCTATGCCGATGGCACGCGCTTCCCCTGGTATCGGCAGGCGACGTTCGACATGCACGATGGGGAGCGGATCGACGTCCTGCCCGGCGCGGGCTGGACCGGGGGGCTGCCGCATGCCTTTTACGGCACGGTCGTCGCGCATCTGCTCGCCTGGCGCGGGTTGATCCCGATGCATGGCTGCGCCGTGGCCGTCGACGGGCGCGCCGCGCTGATTGTCGGCGATGCCGGCGCGGGCAAGTCCAGCCTCACCGCCGGCCTGATTGCCGCCGGCGCGGCGCTGGTGAGCGATGATCTGTCGGCGCTGGCCGTCGATCCGGCCGGGGGCGGCGCAACGGTCCTGCCCGGCCGCACCACGATCCGGCTCGATCCGATGGTGGCGGATTGGATCGACGGCACGCGGCTGGCGCTACCGGCCCGCGATACGCGCGGCAAGGCGGTGGTGCGGCCCGCCGCCCGCAGCGGGCCTGAGGCGCTGCCGCTAGCGGGGGTGATCGTGCTCGGCCTCGGTCCCGGCACGACCGCGCCGCTGACTCGCGTCGCGCTGCTCACCAGTCATTTGTTCCGACCGGCATGGATGGCGGCGCTCCCGAACAGTGCCGCCCGAACACGCGCGCTGCTCGCGCTGGCAGCGGATTTGCCGGTCAGCGGCTTTCCGGCAGTGGCTGGCGGCGGCGCGGCGGCACATGCCGACCGCGCCCACGCGGCGCTCGCGCTGATCCGCGCTTTATGACACGTCGCGCCACCAGGCGATGAACGCGCCCGCCAGTGCGGTCAGCTGAACCCGCACCGCTTCGCCATGGTGCGCCGTCGCGCCGCGCGCTGCACGGGCAAGCCCGCGGTCAAGCGCGTCGAGGTCGATCCATTCATCCGCCCCCGCGCGGCGATACAGCGCGATTCGTCCGCGCGCGTTTTCGGCGTCGCTCTGCAGTCGGGCGGCATAGTCTGGGGCGAACCCCGGCCCCTTGCCGCGCAGCCGGATCGCGTCGGGCAGCTTGCCCGTGAGCAGGTGGCGGCCCGGCGTCCGCGCGCCGGTCTTCGGGTAGAGCATCGCGGCGGGGAAGCTGGCGAACAGCGCGATCAAGCGCGGGTCGCGGAACGGCATGGCGACGCGCACCCGGCCAAGATCGAGCGATGACGGCGCCCGCGCGGCCTTGGCAAAGCCGGGCCGGACGCCCCATCGTTCATCCTTGGACGGAAGACGGGGCGGCGTCGGACGACTGCGGAGTGCGTCCGCCAGCGGTCCCGGCGGGGCGGTCAGCCAATGCGGCGCGAGAGCGACGTGAAACGAATCGGCGGCATCGGGCGTCCGTTCAGGCTTCCAGCGTGTCCGCAGTGCCTCGCGCAGCATACCGATGGGCGAGGCGGGCGCATGGAGCGGCAGCGAGTTGGTCAGGGTGAGCTCACCGAACTGGCCATCGAACAACAGCGATGCGCCAGCGGCGCGCGTCTCCTGCGCAAAGCGATGATAGAGATAATGGCGGACGTCGAGGCTGGGGCCATTCGCGTCGCGAAACAGGGTCGGGTCGGGATGATAGGGACCGGGTGCCGCAGCGGCGCGCACGGGACGGTGCGGCGCGCCGAGATGCGCGGCGACGATCGCGGCTTCGGCCAGCTCGTCGATCTGGCGCGATCCGGTCGCCGCAGCGGATGTGAGGAAATGCAAGGCTTCGTCCGGGCCGGGCGCCTGAGCCGCCGCCCACGCCACCAGCGATGAATCGAGCCCACCGCTGAGCATGCACGCATAGCTTCCGCCGATCATCCGCTGGCGCACAATGCGCAGCAGCAACGCCTCGGCCTCCGCCATCGCCGTGTCGAGGTCGCCGCGCCAGTCGCTGGCAGTCGGTAGCGCGGCGGGCGGGGCGGCGTGTACCCCGCTCTGGTCGATTGTGACGCAGCCGCCGGGTGTCAGGGCAGTGATCCCAATGACCGGGGTGCGGCCATCCCCCGGCTCCCGCAAACTTGCCCGACCCAGCGCCAGCAACAACCCGGCCGGGTCGAACGCGTCACCAATCCAAGCGATGCCGCTGAGCTGGCGCAGGTCGGCGCCGATCGCGATCCGCGCACCGCGCACGGCATAGAAGAGCGGGTCGCGCTGGCACAGCGACGACACCAGCGTCAGCTGCGCCCCGTTCCAGCGGGCCAGCGTCCATTCACCGTCCAGGCGGGTTCGGGTCTCTGCTCCGTAGCGGTCGAGCGCGGCTGCGGCGAGCACGACGTCGCTGCTGTCGGACGCCAGGCCAAGCGCGCGGGCAACGTCCTCCCGTGCATCCAGCCTGCCCAGGAACAGGGTCAGCGTGCCGCGCGCGTCCAACACCTGCGCCGCGCCCGGATCGGCCAGGTCGCACACCGCAGCAACATGGTCGGCGCCGGGCGCTGCGGCAGGCAGGCCCAGTAATATTGCCGCAGCGCGGTCCGGCGGCGCGCCATCGCAGTTGAACAGGCCGAACAGGCCGGTACGGTCCATCGGTCAGTGGTCCTGGCGGCGCTTGACTGCGCCGGGCCGCACCCTACCACCGGCGGCATGGACGCTCCAATCGGCCGCGAGCGCGCGATCCGCGCGGCGCTGGCGCACCAGGCTTATGCGACGGACCGGGTGCGGCTGCGCGCGACCGACCTGAGCGGGTTGGAATGCCTGGTCGCGAGCCGACAAGGGCTGTTCGCGGCCCATCGTCACGGCGCGCAGCTGGTCGCGCATGGCTTTTTCTTCGGCCTGCACCGCCATGGCGACACGGTGTTCGTGTTCGAGGCATGCGATGTGCCCAGCACCGCGACTGCGCGCGGGCGCATCGTGGCGCTGACTTTGGTGGACGAGCATATTGTCGGTGCGCACGTCATCGCACGTGGCCTCGATAATGAATGTCATCAGCTTGCCGTCATCGATGATCTGATCTGCCTGGTCGATACCGCCAATCAGGTGATCCGCCGCTTCGCGCTCGATGGCACGCCGTTCGATGTCCGCGCACCGCTGGCACCCGTGCGCCGTGGCGCGGGAGGAGCCGGCTATCACCACATCAATTCGATCGCGCGGGTGCACGGAGACGTGGTGCTGATGCTGCACAATGGGGCGGACGATGCGCAGCGACCGAGCGCGCTCGCCTGGCTCGACCCCGATTGGGCCGTGCGCCGGATCGCGCCGCTGGCCGGCTATGGCTGTCATGATATTGTCGAGGACGCCGCTGGGGTGCTCTGGCATTGCGGGTCGCGTGACGGTGAGTTGCTGCGCAGTGATGGTCCGCCGATCCGGGTGAGCGCGCGCATGACGCGGGGCCTTGCGCTGGGACGCGACGGGTTGATTGTGGGCACATCGGCGATCGGGCCGCGGGCACAGCGCACCGAATTGTCCGGCAGCGTCATCTTTCTCGATCGCGAACACCGCCCCATCAGCGAAATCACGCTGGCCGGTGCACCCACCGACATCATCGCAATCGACGGATAGCAAAAAGGCCTCCGGGCAGGCGACAGATGCGCCGCCCGAAGGCCTTTTGTTCAAAGTTGCGCGATCAGGAAAGCGTGCAGTCGACGAAGCGGCCGCCATCAGCGCCACGACCGGGGAAACCGGCGGTCTCGTCAATGGCAAGCGCCGAAATTTCAGGCTCAACCCAGGTCCGCAGTTCCGTGACCGGCTGTTCGATGTCGTTACGATCCGTCATGATGTCCCCTCTTCAGATCTGAACCATCCGGATCAGCCAAGGCCGTGTGATCACATCCCTTGAACCATGCCCCGTAAGGCTCTGCGCCTACTACCTAACCACGCTTACTATCGATGACAAGTTACCAAATAATAGCGGATCAATACGGTACAGAAATGAACCTTACGCCGCGGCTCGGAGCGCGAGGCGTTCCCAGATCTCCGCCAGAGCCGCAGTAAGCTCCGTCATCATCGCTTCGTCATGTGCCGGACCGGGGGTGAAGCGCAGCCGTTCGGTGCCGCGCGGGACGGTCGGATAATTGATCGGCTGAACATAGACGCCATATTCGGCAAGCAGGATGTCGCTGATCTTCTTGGCGCGGACGGGATCGCCGACCATCAGCGGCACGATGTGGGTCGTGGTGTTCATCACCGGTAGTCCGGCATCGGCGAACATCGTCTTGAGCTTCGCTGCTGCTGCCTGCTGCCCGTCGCGCTCGGCGCTCGATTGCTTGAGGTGACGCACCGACGCCAGCGCGCCCGCGACCAGCACCGGCGAGAGCGAGGTGGTGAAGATGAACCCCGGGGCATAGCTGCGGATCACATCGATGATCGTGCGATCGGCTGCGATATAGCCGCCCATCACCCCGAACGCCTTGCCCAGCGTCCCTTCGACGATGGTCAGGCGCGACGCGGCATCGTCGCGCTCCGAAATGCCGCCGCCGCGCGCGCCATACATGCCGACCGCATGCACTTCGTCGAGATAGGTCAGCGCGTTATATTTGTCGGCAAGGTCGCAGATCGCGTGGATCGGGGCGACATCGCCATCCATCGAATAGACGCTTTCGAACGCGATCAGCTTGGGCACCGAGGGATCGTCGGCGGCCAGCAATTCCTCGAGATGCTCAAGGTCATTGTGCCGCCACACCCGCTTCTCGCACCCGGAATTGCGAATGCCCGCGATCATCGATGCGTGGTTGAGTTCGTCGGAATAGATGATGCAGCCGGGCAGCACCTTGGCCAGCGTCGATAGCGTCGCCTCGTTCGAGACATAGCCGCTGGTGAACAGCAGCGCCGCTTCCTTGCCGTGCAGATCGGCCAGCTCGGCCTCAAGATGGACGTGATAATGCGTGTTGCCGCCGATATTGCGCGTGCCGCCCGACCCGGCACCGACATCGTGCAGCGCCTCTTCCATCGCCGCGATCACCTTGGGATGCTGGCCCATGGCGAGGTAATCGTTCGAGCACCAGACGGTGATCGGCTTCGGCCCGTTATGCCCGGCGAAGCAGCGCGCATTGGGGAACATGCCCTTGTTGCGCAAAATGTCGATGAAGACGCGATACCGGCCTTCGGCGTGGAGCCGGTCGATCGCCTGATTGAACACGCGCGAATAATCTACCGCGCGCGGAGTTGCCTCGCTGGTCATTTTGTCCCGTTAGCGAGTTTTGGGTCGCGACGCCACTAGGGCAAATTGCCTATGATATCGATCACAGTGATCGGACGGTCGTTGCGCCTCCGCTTGCCCCAGATCAGGACGCGCCAGGCGAAATCTGCTATGGTGCGGGCACCGCGGATCGCGACTCCGGGCATGTCCGCGGCTGAGAGACCCTAGCGCTCCCGCTTTGAAAAATTGGGAGATTTACGATGTCGCAGAGCGATCTCGACTATTTCACGCGTCGCGAGCAGGCCGAGCGTGACCGTGCAGAGAAGGCCAACGACTCGGGTGCGCGCCACGCGCATCTTGCGATGGCCAATGGCTATGCCAGGCGCGTCAAGCTGATGACCGAAACACCGGCGATCCCGCTGCGCTGAACCTTTGCTCGTGCTTCACAGCGTCTCGATCAGGTCGAGACCATAGCGTGCCAGTGCCGGCACCAAGGCGGGGTTGGGCGCGGCGGTGAACACCGCAATGCCGGCCGCCGGGCGGTCCGGCCAATCCTGCCCCGCCGTCAGATGCGCAATCCGCCGCGCGATGCCCGGCCCCCCATCGACGAAGCGCACGGGGTGCGGGGCGGCGGCGGCAAGTTCCTCTGCCACCAGCGGAAAATGGGTGCAGGCGTTGACGATCACGTCGATCCGGTCGCCCCCAGCCTGCCCAAGCAGCCCGTCCAGCACGGCACGATACTGCGCCAGATCGGTTGGCGCACCGCGCAATTTCGCCTCGGCAAGTTCGACCAGTTCGGCGCTGCCATGGCGCAGCACCGTGCAATCGGCGGCAAAGCGTGCGGTCAGATCGTCGACATAGGGCTGGCGCACCGTCGCCTGGGTGCCGAGCACGCCGATCACCCGCGTCCGCGACACTTCGGCAGCGGGCTTGATCGCGGGTACGGTGCCGACGATCGGCACGTCGAGCGCCGCGCGGACATGGGCGAGTGCGATGGTCGATGCAGTGTTGCACGCGATCACGATCAGCCGCGGCTTGTAGCGCTCGGCCAGCCGTCCGAGCAGCGCGGGGACGCGGGCCGCAATCTCGCTTTCGCTACGCGTGCCATAGGGGAATCCGGCGCTATCGGCGGCATAGACCAGAGGCGCCGCGGGCAGCAGCGCGCGTGTCGGCGCCAGCACCGATAATCCGCCCACGCCCGAATCGAAGAAAAGAAGGGGCCGGGTATCGGCCATGCAGTGCGTCCGCTGATCGAGATTGTTGCGCCCGACTAGCGAAGACCCTAGCCTTTGTCCAAGCAAGGGGGATCATGGAACCGCAACTCGCCACCATCGCGCCGGTGCTCGCCATCGCGCTCGGCTATCTGCTCGGCGCGATCCCGTTCGGCGTGATCCTGACGAGTCTTGCCGGGGCGGGTGACCTGCGCCAGATCGGATCGGGCAATATCGGCGCGACCAATGTTCTGCGCACCGGGCGCAAGGGGCTGGCGGCGGCGACGTTGCTGCTCGACCTGTTCAAGGGCGCGGCGGCGGTGTGGCTTGCGCAGGCGCTGTGGCCCGGCCTCGGCATGCTGGCGGCGGCGGGCGCGTTTGTCGGCCATTGCTACCCGGTCTGGCTTAAGTTCAAGGGCGGCAAGGGCGTCGCGACGCTGATGGGGATCGTGCTCGCATTGCATTGGCCGTCGGGATTGGTCTTCGCGGTCGTATGGCTGGGCCTGCTCGCAACGCTGCGCATCTCCTCCGTCGCCGGAATGGCAGCCGCAATCAGCGCACCGGTGAGCGCGGCGGTAATGAACCGCTTCAACCTCGTGCTGTTGCTTGTCGTGCTCGCGCTGATCGTGCTGTGGAAGCATCGCGAGAATATCGAGCGGCTGATGGCGGGCACCGAGCCGCGCATCGGGCGCAAGCATGGCTGAGGAGGCCGCGCGCCTCGCTCGACTTCGCCTGATCCGGTCGCCGCGCATCGGCCCGGTCACCTATCGCCAGCTGATCGCGCGCTTCGGCGACGCGCAGGCAGCGCTCGATGCGTTGCCCGCCCTCGCGCTGCGCGGGGGCGGACAGGCGCCGACGCTCGCCGATCCGACGGTGGCGCGCCGCGAACTGGCGGTGGTCGAACGCCTGGGCGCCCGCCACTTGTTTCTCGACGACCCCGATTATCCCGCGTTGCTGGGCGAGCTGGAAAATGCGCCGCCTGCGCTGATCGTGCGCGGCGACATCGGGCTGCTCGCGCGGCCTTGTGTGGCGATGGTCGGCGCGCGCAATGCGTCGGCAGCGGCGTGCCGCTTCGCGCGCCAGCTGGCGCAGGGGCTGGGAGATGCCGGGGCGACCGTCGTCTCCGGTCTCGCGCGCGGGATCGACACCGCCGCGCATCACGGATCGCTCGCCAGCGGAACGGTCGGCGTGATCGCCAGCGGGATCGACATCACCTTCCCGCCCGAAAATGCCGAACTGCAGGAACGCGTCGCGCAGCAGGGCTTGCTGATCGCCGAACAGCCGCCGGGCGCCGAACCGCTCGCCCGCCACTTCCCCTCGCGCAACCGCATCATCGCCGGCCTCGCGCAAGGGACGGTGGTGGTCGAGGCCGCGCCGCGCTCCGGATCGCTGATCACCGCGCGGATCGCGGCGGAGGCGGGGCGCGAGGTGATGGCGGTCCCCGGCTCGCCGCTCGACCCGCGCGCGCAGGGTTGTAACCAGCTGATCCGCGAGGGTGCGATATTGGTGCAGGGGGTGGACGACATCCTCGAAATGATCCGCCCGATCGACGCGCGCGCGGTGCGCTCACCCGTTTCGGGCTTTGGTGCCGAACCGGGAGCAGAGCCCGATGCGGCGGAGCGCAATCGGGTCGAGGGACTGCTCGGCCCGGTGCCGGTGCCGGTCGATGAACTGATCCGCCAGTCCGCTCTCCCCGGCGCAGCGGTGCAACTGGTGCTGCTCGAACTCGAACTCGCCGGTCGGCTCGAACGCCATGCTGGCGGTCGGGTGAGCCTGTTGTGAGCATCGGCGATCCGGATCGGTTGGAGGTGTCCCAGGTCCTGCGCGAAGCCTCGGCGCTGGTCGGGGCGCATCCGCTCGCCTTCATCCTCGCGACCGCCATTTATACCGGGTTCGGTGTCTGGATCGACGATCAGGACCCATCATGGACCGCGCAGCTCACGATGCTGATCGCCCCGGTAATCCTGCAGGGGCTGCTGCAATATCTCCTGCTTCGCAACGCCTTTGGCGATGTGGCGGGCGGCTGGGCCGGTCGCGCGCTCGCCCCGGTGATCGTCATCACGCTCCAGCTTGGGCTGTGGACGGTGATCGGACTGGGCTACATGCTGCTTCTATTGCCGGGCTTGTATCTTGCGGCCCGTATGTCTGCGGCGCTCGGCATGGCATCGGTGGAACGCGCCGGTCTGTTGGCCAGCATCGCCGGAAGCTGGCGCCGCACGCGCGCGTCGGTGTGGCCGCTGGTGATGGTCCATGCCATCCTGCTGTTCCCGGTCGTCGCGCTGTTGGTCGGGCTATTCGCTGCGGCCCTTATGGGCCAAGGCGTCGCTTATGAATCGATCGAGTTCAGGGTGATTACCAACCTTGCATTCGGCGTCGTGACGATGGCGGGATGGGCGGTGGTCGGGGCGGTGTACCGGCTGACGATCCCGTCGCACGGGACTCATGAGGATGTGTTCGGCTAGTGGCGGCTCAGGCCGCTACCATCCGCGCATTCGCCTCCCGTAGCGTGATCGTCCCGCACGACAGCGCCAGCGGATAGAGGATTTCATTCTCGATCCGCACCCGCGCCGACAGGGCGGACAGGACGCGCTTGCTCGCCTCGATGAACAGCTCGCGGTCGCTCTCGATCTCGTCGGCGGTCCATTCGTCGACATAGGCGCGCCATTCACTGGCCAGCTGGTCGAAATCGCCCATCGCGATCTCAGCCGCCTCGCGCTGCGCCATGTCACCCTTGGCGAGCAGGTGGGGATAGACTTCGAGATCCTCGGTCGCCAGATGCGCGACCAGGTCGGTGTCCAACGCGACGATCATCGTGCGCAGCATCGTCGGCGATTCGGTCGCGACGGCACGCAACAGCGCGTTGCTCCGCGCGCTGATCTGCGCATGCTCGTCAATCAGACGCTCGATCGAAACCATTCCACCCTCCTTCGCCGACTCGTATAGACGATGCTGGTTAAGAGGGGGTGGCGTTCCGCTTGACGCCCGCTATTCAGCCTCCCCATCCTCGCGCGTACACGTAAGGACCGCCAGATTTCATGCAGCTCGTCATCGTCGAATCGCCCGCCAAGGCGAAAACCATCGAGAAATATCTGGGCAAGGATTATCGCGTCCTCGCCTCCTATGGTCACATCCGCGACCTGCCGCCCAAGGACGGGTCGGTGCAGCCCGACGATGGCTTTGCGATGGAGTGGGAGACCTACCCGGACAAGGCCAAGCAGCTGAAGGCGATCACCGATGAGGCCAAGAAGGCCGACCGCCTGATCCTCGCCACCGACCCCGATCGCGAGGGCGAGGCGATCAGCTGGCATGTCCAGGAAGTGCTGGCGAAGAAGAAGGCGCTCCCCAAGGAGGTCGAGCGCGTCACCTTCAACGCGATCACCAAGGCGGCGGTGACCGACGCGATGGCGCATCCGCGCGAACTGGATACCGACCTGATCGACGCCTATCGTGCACGCCGGGCGCTCGATTATCTGGTCGGCTTCACCCTCTCGCCCGTGCTGTGGCGCAAGCTGCCCGGCGCCAAGTCGGCCGGGCGCGTCCAGTCGGTCGCCTTGCGCCTGATCGTCGAGCGCGAGCGCGAGATCGAGCTGTTCAAGGCTCAGGAATATTGGTCGGTCGTCGCCCATCTCGAACATGACGGCACCGCGTTCGACGCGCGGCTGGTGCGGTTCGAGGGGAAGAAGCTCGATCGGTTGTCGATCGGCACCGAAGGCGTGGCGATGCGCGCCAAGGCGGCGGTCGAGCAGGGCCGCTTCAGCGTCGCCAGCGTCGAGACCAAGCCGGCGATGCGCAACCCGCCGCCGCCCTTCACCACCTCGACCCTGCAGCAGGAGGCTGCGCGCAAGCTCGGTTTCTCGGCCAGCCACACGATGCGGATCGCGCAGGCGCTCTACGAGGATGGCGCGATCACCTATATGCGCACCGACGGCGTGCAGATGGACGGCAGCGCGATCGACGCCGCGCGCAAGGCGATCCATGACCGCTATTCGGGCAGCTATGTTCCCGACAAGCCGCGCCAGTACCAGACCAAGGCCAAGAATGCGCAGGAAGCGCATGAGGCGATCCGCCCCACCGATTTCGGCAAGGATCGCGCCGGATCGGGCGACCATGCCAAGCTCTACGAGCTGATTTGGAAGCGTGCCCTGGCGAGCCAGATGGCGTCGGCGCGGATGGAGCGGACGACCGTGGAGCTGGAAGAACCGACCGGCCAGGACGCGTTGCGCGCCACCGGCCAGGTGGTGCTGTTTCCCGGCTATCTCGCGCTCTACGAGGAAGGCCGCGATGATGAGGGCGACGAGGATTCGCGCCGCCTCCCGGTGATCCGTCAGGGCGACACCCCGGCCAAGAAGGGTGTCGACGCCGAGCAGCATTTTACCCAGCCGCCGCCGCGCTTCTCCGAAGCCTCGCTGGTCAAGCGGTTGGAAGAACTTGGCATCGGCCGCCCCTCGACCTATGCCTCGATCATTCAGGTGCTCAAGGACCGCGCCTATGTGCGGGTCGAAAAGAACCGCTTCTTCGCCGAAGAGACCGGCCGGCTGCTGACCGCCTTCCTCGAACGCTTCTTCGAGAAATACGTCAATTACGACTTCACCGCAGGGCTTGAGGAGGAGCTGGACGACGTGTCCGGCGGCCGCGCCGGGTGGCAAGCGGTGCTCGACGCCTTCTGGCGTGATTTCCAGCCGCGCACGGCGGAAGTCATGGAGCGCAAGCCGAGCGAGGTGACCGAGGCGCTCGACGCATTCCTCGAACCCTATCTCTTCCCCGACAAGGGCGATGGCACCGATCCGCGGCTGTGCCCGTCCTGCGGCACTGGCCGACTGGCGCTGCGGGGCGGCAAGTTCGGCGCGTTCGTTGCCTGCTCCAACTATCCGGACTGCAAATTCACCCGCCGCTTCGGCCAGCCGGGCGGTGCGGACGGTGGTGACGCGGGTCCGGAAGTGATCGGGCAGGACCCGGAGACCGGCGAGGATATCTCGCGCCGCTCGGGCCGGTTTGGCCCCTACATCCAGCGCGGTGAGGGCAAGGAGGCGGCGCGTGCGTCGATCCCCAAGGATATTCCCGAGCTGGATCTGGACTGGGCAGTCAAGCTGCTCAACCTGCCCCGCACGATCGGCAACCATCCCGAGACGGGCAACCCGATCACGGCGTCGATTGGCCGCTATGGCCCCTATCTGGCGCATGACGGCAAGTATGCGCGACTGGCTTCGACCGCAGAGGTGTTCGAGACCGGCATGAACGCGGCGGTGGTCAAGCTCGCCGAAGCGGCGGCGGGCGGCGGGCGTCCGCAGCGCGGGTCGCGCGAACCGCTCAAGGTGCTGGGCGCGCACCCGGTGTCGGGCGCGGAGATCAAGCTGATGGAGGGGCGCTACGGCGCGTACCTCACCGACGGCACAACCAATGCGACCCTGCCAAAGACGGTCGATCAGGCGGCGCTGACGCTAGACGAAGCGGTGCAGCTGATCGACGCCAAGGCCGCCGCTGGCCCCGCCAAGAAAAAGGGCGGACGCAAGGCTCCGGCGAAGAAGGCTCCGGCCAAGAAGGCCGCGCCGAAGAAGAAGGCGGCGGCGAAGAAGGAGTAAGTCGATCCTCCCCTGCAAGGGGAGGTGGCAGCGCGCAGCGCTGACGGAGGGGTGTCGCGCTATCGAGAGGGGGTCACCCCTCCACCACGCCTTCGGCGCGGTCCCCCTCCCCTTTCAGGGGAGGATTGGGGCGTTACGCTGCCCGAAGCGACGTCATCTGCAGCCAGGCGCGCGCCTGCTTCTGCGCTTCGATGATCTCGCGCGCGGTCATTTCTTCCGCGATCTCGGCCCGCATATAGGGGGCGTGGGCGCTGCCCTTCAGGGCGGCGATGTTGAACCATTTGTGCGCTTCGATCAGGTCCATGTCGACGCCCGACGCGCCGCTCGAATAGACCATCCCGAGCTCATAGGCCGCGTCGGCGCTACCGCGCGCCGCATCCGCCAGCCGGCTGTCGATCAGGAACTGTGCGCTCTTAATGCTGTTGCCCATGACTTTGCCCCACTTTTGATCGCTCTCATCATGGAAGCGAGCTTGGGGCATTCATGGTAAGCAAATGGTTAACGTCGGTTACCGGTCAATCCGGGGCCGCCACCGCAACATTGTCGATCAGCCGCGTGCCCGCGATCCGGGCGGCGGCGAGCAGGCGGCGGGGCTGGCCCGCGACCGGCGCGCCCAGGCTGTCGGCATCGACCAGCTCGACATAATCGACCTCGAACCCAGCAGCTTCCAGCGACGCGCGCGCGGTGGCCAGCGCGGTGGCGGGGTCGTCGCCCTTATCGATCGCGCGCACCGCGACGCCAAGCGCGCGGGGCAGGGCAACTGCCGCTGCGCGATCCTCGGGCGCGAGATAGGCGTTGCGCGAGGAGAGGGCGAGCCCGTCATCATCGCGCTGCGTCGGCACGCCGCGCACGTCGATGTCGAAATCGAGGTCTGCGACCATCCGCCGGATCACCGCGAGCTGCTGGAAGTCCTTCTCGCCAAACAACGCGACATCGGGCTTCACCTGGTTGAACAGCTTGGCGACCACCGTCGCGACCCCGTCGAAATGACCCGGCCGCGCCGCGCCGTCGAGCGGTTCGCTGACGCCCGCCACCGAAATGTTGGTCGCATGGCCCTCGGGGTACATGACCTCGACCGGCGGCATCCACAACAGGTCGACCCCGGCCTCGGCCAGCATGCGCGAATCCGCCAGCTCCTTGCGCGGATAGCGGGCAAGGTCTTCGTTCGGCCCGAACTGCTTGGGGTTGACGAAGATCGACACCACCACGCGCTGTCCGGCGAGCTTGGCCTGCGCCACCAGCGCCATATGCCCGGCATGGAGCGCGCCCATGGTGGGGACGAACGCGATCCGCTCACCCGCAGCGCGGAATCCCGAAATGGCATCGCGAAGGTCGGAGAGCTGACGGATGGTTTGCACGCGTACAAGGCCTTGGATATGGAACGAAGCGCGGCCTTCTATGGGGGGCGGGCCGGGTGTTCAATCAGGGAAGTTGAGTGACCGACGCATCGAACGCGCTGCACGTGATCGTCTTCGCCAATGAAAAGGGCGGGACTGGCAAATCCACGACCGCTGTCCACACCGCCATCGCGCTCGCGATGAAGGGCGCCCGCGTGTCATGCCTCGACCTCGATCATCGCCAACGCACGATGGGCCGCTATCTCGACAACCGGCTCGAAACGATGACCCGCGTCGGGCGCCCGCTGCCGATGCCGCGATTCGAAACGCATGACGGCGACAGCATTGCGCGCTTCTCCGAATCGCTGGAGCGGCTGGGGCAGGATACCGACTTCCTGATCATCGACACGCCCGGGCGCGACGACAAGTTCGGGCGGATCGCGATCACCAATGCCGATACGCTGGTGACGCCGATGAACGACAGCTTCGTCGATTTCGACCTGATCGGGCAGGTCGACCCCGATACCTTCCGGGTGACGCGGCCGAGCTTTTATTCCGAGCTGATCTGGGATTCGCGCAAGCGCCGCGCCAAAGCCGATGGCCAGACGATCGACTGGGTCGTCCTGCGCAACCGCATGCAACATATCGAGGCGCGGAACATGAAGCGCGTGTCGGAGGCAATCGACCAGCTGGCCAAGCGCGTCGGCTTCCGCGTCATCCCCGGCCTGTCCGAACGCGTGATCTATCGCGAGCTGTTCCCCAAGGGCCTGACCATGCTCGACAGCCGCGAATTCGGCGAAATGGGCCTCGCCCATGTCGCCGCGCGACAGGAATTGCGCGAGATGATGGCCGGCCTGGCCTTGCCCGAGGTCGAAGCCACGCTGCCGCTGTTCGCATGATTGCCAAATTCCTGATCGGCGTGCTGCTCGCCTGGCTCGGCTGGCGGCTATGGCATGGCTGGGGCCGCCCGCTGCCCGGCACGCCCAAGCCGGCCCCGGCACCCACCGCGCGCGACCCCGAAGAGGCCGCGGCTTATGCCATTCTCGGCGTCTCGCCCGGGGCCGATGCGGATGAGATCCGCGCCGCGCACCGCCGCCTGATCACCAGCGTCCACCCCGATCGCGGCGGCTCGCCCGAACTGACGCGACAGGTCAACGCCGCGCGCGACACGCTGCTCAAACCCAAGCTTGGCCCGAAAAACTGAAACGCATTGCGCTTAGCCGCGTTTGACGGTTGCACTTTGCGTAACGCGCGCGAAATGAGGCGCGTGGAATTTCCTCCGGAGGCCCAATGACCCATCGTTTCGATCCGACCTCGCTGCGCGAATATGACATCCGCGGAATCGTGGGAAAGACGCTCGGGCCGGACGATGCGCGCGCGATCGGGCGCGGCTTTGCGACCCTGCTGCGCCGCGCCGGCGGGCACCGCGTTGCAGTTAGCCGCGATGGGCGCGTCTCCTCGCCGGTGCTGGAGGCTGCGCTGATCGAGGGGCTGACCGCGTCGGGCTGCGATGTGGTGCGGATCGGGCTCGGGCCGACGCCGATGCTTTATTATGCCGAAGCGATCCTAGAAGTGGATGGCGGCATCCAGATAACCGGCAGCCATAATCCCGGCGATTATAATGGCTTCAAGATGGTGTTTCAGCACCGTCCGTTTTTCGGGGCCGACATCCAGACGCTCGGGCGCATGGCCGCCGAGGGCGACTGGGACGATGGCGAAGGCACGGTCGCCGACGCCGACATTCTCGACGATTATGTCGGTCGCCTGCTCGCCGGCTATGCGGGTGGCACCTTCCGGATCGGCTGGGACTGCGGCAATGGCGCGTCGGGGCCGGTCGTCGAGAAACTGGTGAAGCTCCTCCCCGGTGAGCATCACACGCTGTTCACCGATGTGGATGGCAATTTCCCCAATCATCATCCCGATCCCACCGAAGAGAAGAATCTGGCGCATCTCAAAGCGCTGGTCGCGGAAAAGAACCTCGATTTCGGACTGGCCTTTGACGGCGATGGCGACCGGATCGGCGCGATCGACGGGCAGGGCCGCGTGATCTGGGGCGATCAGCTTCTGTCCATTCTGGCTGAACCCGTCCTCAAAAAGGACCCGGGCGCGACGATCATCGCCGACGTGAAGGCGAGCCAGGCGCTGTACGACCGGATCGCCGAGCTGGGTGGTCAGCCGCTGATGTGGAAGACCGGCCACAGCCTGATCAAGACCAAGATGAAGGAAACCGGCGCGCCGCTCGCGGGCGAGATGAGCGGCCATATCTTCTTCGCGCAGGATTATTACGGGTTCGACGACGCGCATTATGCCGCGGTCCAGCTGATCAACGCGGTGCACCTGATCGGCAAGTCGATGAGCGAGATCCGCAGCGCGATGCCGGCGATCGTCAACACCCCCGAAATGCGTTTTCAGGTCGATGAAAGCCGCAAGTTCGCGGTGATCGACGAGGTGCTGGACCGGCTCAAGGCGGAAGGCGCCGACGTCAACGACACCGATGGCGCGCGGGTCAACACCCCCGATGGCTGGTGGCTGCTGCGCGCATCGAACACCCAGGACGTGCTGGTCGCCCGCGCCGAAGCGAAGGACGAAGCCGCGCTGGAGCGGCTGCTTGCCATGATCGACGCGCAGCTCGCCGCCAGCGGGCTGGAGCGCGGGCCTCAGGCGGCGCATTGAGCGCCGTCGAGACTTATCTGTCGACCCTCGCGCCGCATGACCGGGCGATGGTCGATGCGCTGCGTGCCATCGTGATCGCCGCCGCACCCGACCTGATCGAGGAGATCAAGTGGAACGCGCCGAGCTTTCGCGACGGCGCGGACCACCAGGTTACGCTGGGCATCGAGC
Organism: Sphingomonas bacterium; assembly: GCA_030149245.1. Classification (GTDB taxonomy): domain Bacteria; phylum Pseudomonadota; class Alphaproteobacteria; order Sphingomonadales; family Sphingomonadaceae; genus Sphingomonas. Next base: position 7,386 of record JASBRX010000010.1, on the reverse strand, counting down.
GCAAGGGCGGTGTCCGCGTCGTCCTCCATCGCGGCGTCGCGAAAAAGGACGCCACGGAGTTCAGCTTTGACGATACCGCGCGGCTCGCGGCCTGGCCGGCACCCGACCGTGGCGTTGTGACGTTCCGCGATCTGGGGGAGATCGACTCGCGACATCGCGAATTGCGCGACCTGATCGCGCGCTGGATCGCGGCAACCCGCTGACCGCCCGCGAATATGGGACCGGCAGATGTTCGTTCAGCGGCCCGCCAGATCCCAGGCCGCGCGCACCTGCGCCAGATAAATCGGCGCGCTACGCCGTAACGCTGCCTGCGCATCGCGCGAAAAACCGGTGTGAAATTCCTGGCTCAGCCGGGCATCGGCGGCGGCGATGCGCAGCAGCGACCGCACCTCCTGCGGTGCTCGGTCCCGCGCCTGCAGATGCGTGGCAAGGCCAAGGATCGCCCGCGCGCGATCGGGGTTCATCGCCGGGCGGCGGATCAATATCGCGACTGCGCGTCGATACCAGGCCTCCGCTTCTTCGGCGCGGCCCTGTTTCGCGATGATCGCGGCAAGGTAGGTGCGCCCCTTGGCGATCATCGGGTCGGACTCGCCGACCCGCGCGGCGGCGGCATCCAGCCCCTTGCGGAACATCGCCTCGCCCTCGGCGAGCCGTCCCTGACTGGCGAGGTTGTAGCCAAGATTGGTGTAGGTCACCGCCAGATCGAGCATGCCGCGATCGTCGGTCAGCTGTTCGCGTGCCGCCAGTAGCGGGGCATAGAGCGCTTCGGCCTCGGCGAAGCGGCCCTGATCCTCGAGCATATAGGCGATGTCCTGTTGCGCCTGCAGGATATCGCGGCTCCCGGTGGGCAGAATGCGCGAGCGCAGCGCCAGCGTGGCCCGCATCGTCGCCTCGGCCTCCTTGTGGCGCTCCTGATAGCTCAGGTTCCACGCCAGCGCGTAATAGATGTCGGCGACTTCGCCGGGGTCCGGCTTGTCTGCGTCGACCAGCGCGAGGGCGAGCCGATACAGCGGTTCGCCCTCGATGAAGCACGCCTGTTGCTCCATCGCGCCTGCCAGATGCAGATAGGTGCGCACCAGCTGGGGCGTGCGCGCCATCGCTCGCCGGTCGGTGTGGAACAGCGGCGCGTACCGCTCGGCCAGCGCCGGATCGCCGCCGTCGCGCGACGCGACCACCAGCTTGCCCCAGCTCGCCGCGCACTCCAGCGTCGGCTTGGCCGGATCGCACGCCGCCAGCTCCGCCCGCCGCGCCGCGATGTAGCGCGCCCGCGCCGCATCGCCCCCGGCCAGCTCGATGCAGCGCGGCGCCCGTGCCGTCGCTGGCAATGCGGACACACCCGCCAGCGCCGGACTGGCAACGGCCAGAGTCAGTAACAGCAGCAGGCGGCGGACGATGTGCATGGCCCATATCCTATCGCACGGCTGGCCACGCGCCAGCGACGATCTCTGACAGGTGCCGCAGCGCAGGGGTGGCAAATCGCGGCGCGCCGGGCCACATGGGGGCATGGCTCCCCCCGCCCCCCAGATCATCCGCGTCATCGACCTTGAAACAACCGGCAATGCGCCGCCGCAGCATGGCGTGTGCGAAATCGGCTGGCAGGATGTTGCGCTGGGCAAGGACGGGCGCTGGGAGCTGGAGGGGGAGGGCGGTGCGCGCCTGGTCAATCCCGGCCGCCCGATCCCGCCGCTGACCATGGCGATCCACCATATCCGCGACGCGGATGTCGCTGACGCGCCATGGTGGCACGATGTCGCACGCCCGGTGCTCGATCCCTGGCCGCGCCGCGTCGCGCTCGCGGCGCATCGCGCCAGTTTCGAGGAGCAGTTCTGCACCCCGTCGCTGACCCGGGGCGCGGACTGGATCTGCACCTATAAATGCGCGCTGCGGCTGTGGCGCGACAGCCCGGGCTTCTCGAACCAGTTCCTGCGCTATTACCGCATGCCCGCTGGGCTGGAGCATGAGCGCGGCCTGCCCGCGCACCGTGCCTTTCCCGATGCGTATGTGACGGCGCACCATTTGCGCGACATGCTCAACGAAGCGAGCGTCGCGCAGCTGATCGAATGGTCTAAGCTGCCGGGACTGCTCCCGCGCGTCCGCTATGGCCCGGATCGCGGCAAGGAGTGGAGCGAGATCGACGACGAGGCGCTCGACGGCTTTCTGCAGGATCGCGACGAGGACATTCGCTACACCGCCCAGGTCGAGCTGCAACGCCGCCGCGGCCGGGGACCGGAGTTCAAACCGGTCCGCCAGCCGGACTTGTTTTAGGGCGCGATGTTACGCCCGACAGGTGGAACGGTCGATGTCGTCCATTCCTCCCCTGCCCCGCAGGGGAGGTGTCAGCGCAGCTGACGGAGGGGCCGCCCTCGCAGAGGGCGGAATTTTGCCGAGATGTTCACGGCCGTCTACGCGGCCGCCCCTCCACCACCGCCTGCGGCGGCGGTCCCCCTCCCCTGAGACAAGCTCAGGGGAGGAATAAGCAACGCGAACTCAATATTCGATCCGCGCGCACTTGATCTTGCGCTTCTCCAGCATGACCTGGACGCTGTCCGGGCCGGACAGATGGCCGGCACCGACCGCCATGAAGACGACGCCCGGCTTGTCGAGCCGGGTGTCGATCCACTCGGCCCAGCGCGTGTTGCGGTCGGCGAGCAGCATCTTGCTCAGCTCGGGCGAACTGCGCATCGCCTCGTTCATGATCGCGGCGAGACCATCGGCATCGCCTTCCGACCATTCGGCGACCATCTTGGCAAATTCCGGCCCGATCTGATCCAGCTGCGCAAGCGTTTCGGTCAGGAACTGGATTTGCGCCGCTTCGGACAGGCTGTTGAAGAAGCCGAACTGCATCTCGATGCTTTCAACGCCCGACACCGGCTTCTTGGCTGCCTTGGCCGCTTCGCTAAGCGCGCTTTCGGCGCCCGATGCGGGGTTATAGCCGGCTTTCGCCATCGCGATCAGGCTCAGCTGCGACGCAGCGAACCACGGCTGGAACCGGTCGACCACCTGCGCGGGCAGCCCCGCATCGGCGACCGCCTTGGCAAAGGCGGCGCGTTTGTCGGCGGGCAGGCGCTCGGTCAGCGTCGGGCCGGATTGGGTCATCGCATATTTCAGCAACAGCGGCTGGATGCTTGCCGGATCGGGCAGGTCGCCGATTTCGGTGACCACCTCAGTGCTCGAGTCGAACGCGGTCTTCACCGCTTCGTCGAACCAGCTGAGGCCCGCCGGCAGCACATGGATCGTGCCGAACAGATAGATGGTGGTGTCTTCATCCTTGACCACCCACAGCGCCGGATCGGCGTCTTTGACCTGCGCGGGTGCTGGGGCCGGAGCCTGCTGCGCCAGGGCGGCAGGCGTGACGAACAGCAGGGCAAGTGCCGTTGCTGCGCGGGGCAGAAACTTCTTCATCTAAATTCTCCGATAACAAGAGGTTAGCTTAGTTCAGGGACGTAATTTCTTGTAACCATAGGCCAGCAGCATCACCGCGAAGGTCGCAACGGCGAGCACTTCGTGCTGGGGCTCGTGGACCAGCCCGCCGCGCCACCACAGATACCAGTTGGCATAGAGTGCGAGGTAGAAGTTGAGCGCGATCGCCGACGACCAGAGGTTGTCGCGCCGCTCCAGTTCGTCGGTGACGCGGTTATAGCGCCAGCCGCCATAGGCGATGCCGATGGTGGTGATCAGCGACGCAGCGATGGCCCAGGCGGCGGGGATGCCTTCCAGAAACTCGCCGCCCTCCACCTCGAACATCGCCGAGAAGAAGCCGACCACTGCGCCGGCGCCCATCAGCGTGAACAGGATGATCCGCTGGCGCCGCGTGCGAGCGCGGGCGGCGGCCAGGCCGTCCTTCATGTCATTCGGCATCGTCGTGCTCCGCGTCATCGAAAATCTCCTCGATGGTGAGGTCGAACAATCGGGCGATGCGGAAGGCGAGCGGGAGCGAGGGATCGTACTTCCCCGTCTCGATCGCGTTCACCGCCTGTCGCGACACGCCGAGATGGCCGCCAAGCTCCGCCTGGCTCCAGTCGCGTTCGGCGCGCAACACTTTCAGGCGGTTCTTCACGGGCCGTCACTGCTCCATGACATTATGTCATCCACGGATGACTATATGTCAGGGTAGCATGACACGCGTCAAGCGGATTTTTTGCCCCGTGGAATCGCGGCGACAAGAGCCGCTGCCAGCGTGCCGATGCACAACAGATACGGGAAGGCGAGCCCCTGCGGCCCGAACGCAAAGGGCTGGAGCAGGAACACGGTCACGAAGCCCGTGATCAGTGCGGCGATCACCGATGCGGTGGTGCCGCGCGTCGTGAACAATGCGACGGCATAGACGCCGAGCAGGCCGGCATAGGCAAACACCATCACCGACAGCACGAATTCGAGCAGCGGCATGTCGCTATGCTTCTGCCAATAATAGCTCAGCACCGCGGTCGCGAACATCGCCATCGCCACCGCGACCATGCCCCAGCGCCCGGCATGGACATAATGCCGATCCTCCGCCCCGCCGCGCGCCTCGCGCCATGGGCGATAGAAATCGCTGACGACCACCGACGACATCGAATTGAGCGCCGAAGTGACGGTCGACACCGCCGCCGCGATCACCCCGATCGTCACCAGCCCGCGCAGCCCGGGGGGCAGCTGGGTCAGGATATAGTGGACGAACACGGTGATCTTCTCGCCCGCGAAATTGGCGGAGACCGAATTGGTCGCCCCCATGATGTCGGGCCGGTCGTAGAAGATGTGCAGCAGCAGCCCGATGGTCACGAAGATCGCGATGATCGGCACGCTGCCCAGCGCGGACATGATCAGGCTGCGCGCACCGGTCTTCGCATCCGGACTGGCAAGCAGCCGCTGGGTGGTGTCCTGATCGAGGCCGGAACTGGCGGTGTTGAGCAGGAACAGCCCGGTGACCGCGGCGAGCAGGGTGAATGGCTTGGACAGATCGGTCGAAAGGTCGAACAATCGCAGCTTGTTCACCCCATCGGGCGCATTGCGCAGCGCGTCGATCAGCGACGCATTGTCGAGCGGGATCGCGGCGCGCAGGAAGATCAGGACAGCGATGGCTGCGCCGGCATAGACGATGAACTGGACGAAATCGTTCCAGATCACGGACTTGAGGCCCCCGCGCAGGGTAAAGGCAAGACTTGCGAGCATCACCGCCGCCGCCGACAGGATGATCGATCCCGCATCGATCGCGTTGAACCCCACCATCGCGATCGCGATCGCCGCCAGATAGACGCGCGCACCACCCGACAGGATGCGCCCCGCCAGGTACATGCCCCCCGCCCAACGCATCGCCCGCGCGTCGTACCGCGTCTCGAGCAGCTCATAGACGGTAGCGACGCGCAGCGCATAGAAGCGCGGGATCAGCACATGCGCAACGAAAAACGCCGCGAGTACCGCGCCGACCACTGCGCCGAGATAGCTATAGTCGCTGCGATATCCGTAATCGGGCGCGCCGAGGAAGGTCGCCGCCGATTGCTGCGTCGCCAGCACCGACACCGCCGCCAGCCACGCCGGTACGCTGTTCCCCGCGAGGAAATAATCCCCGGCATTGCGCGTCTCGACCCGGTTGAAATGCCAGGACAGCCCGGCCAGCACGGCAAGGTAAAGCCCGACCACCAGCCAGTCGAGCGCGGCGAAATGCAGCATCATCGCCAAGGTGTAGCAGAGGTCTTTGCAAGGTCACGCGGCAAGTTGCGGAACGACTCCCGCGCTCAGGCTTTGAATCGGCCTCGCAACAACAAGGATGTCCGATGGCAGCGCGCGCATATTGGCAGGGGCAGATCCGTCTCGCGCTGGTCTCGATCCCCGTCGAAATCTACAGCGCCACCAAGTCGGGCGCGCAGGTGGCCTTCCACCAAGTCCACGAACCCTCGGGCAAGCGGATCAAGTACGAAAAGGTCGTGCCCGGCCTCGGCGCGATCGACACCGACGAGATCATGAAGGGGTTCGAGGTCGACAAGGGCGAATATGTCCTGCTCGACCAGGACGAGATCGACGCCGTAAAGCTCGAGTCCAAGAAGACGCTGGAGCTGACTCAGTTCGTCGACGCACATGAGATCGACGTGCTCTATTACGAAAAGCCTTATTTCGTCGTCCCCGCCGACGACCTCGCCGAAGAGGCGTTCGTCGTGCTGCGCGAGGCACTCAAGCGGACGAAGAAGGTCGGGCTGGGCCAGCTGGCGATGCGCGGGCGCGAATATGTCGCGAGCCTCAAACCGTGCGGGCGCGGCATGGTCCTCGAAACGCTGCGCTATGCCGATGAAGTGCACAAGGCACAGGGCTATTTCCGCGACATCCCCGATGCCGAGCCGGACGCGGACCTGCTCGGCCTCGCCGAATCGCTGATCGAGAAGAAATCGGCGAAATTCGACCCCGCCACCTTCCACGACCGCTATGTCGACGCGCTCAAGGGCCTGATCGCGCGCAAGCAGAAACAGAAGGGCAAGCGCAAGATCATCGAGGACAGCGACTCGGGCGATGCCGCGCGCGGATCGAACGTCGTCGACCTGATGGCCGCGCTCAAAAAGAGCCTCGAAAAGCCCGGCGGCGCTGCCAAGCCGGCGGCGACCAAGGCGCCGGCGAAGAAGGCACCCGCAAAAAAGGCCCCAGCAAGGAAACGCGCATGATTCCCCTCCCGCTTGCGGGAGGGGCTAGGGGAGGGCCTGTTCCCACGTCTCGCGGTCGGTGGAGGAGGACAGGCCCTCCCCCAACCCCTCCCGCAAGCGGGAGGGGGGCGTGACCAAAACCGATCCGCTCGAACGCTACAATGCGATGCGTGATTTCGCCAAAACGGCTGAGCCGCGCGGCGAGATCGGCAAGGGCGAAGGCCGGACCTTCATGGTCCAGAAACACGACGCGACGCGCCTCCACTGGGATTTCCGGCTGGAGGTGGACGGCGTGCTCAAAAGCTGGGCGGTGACGCGCGGTCCCAGCCTCGATCCGGGCGAGAAACGGCTGGCGGTGCGCACCGAGGATCACCCGATGTCCTATGCGACGTTCGAAGGGACAATCCCCAAGGGCGAATATGGTGGCGGCACCGTCATGCTGTGGGACCGCGGCACCTGGGCGCCGGTGCCGGGCAAGAGCGCCAAGGATCTGGACAAGGGGCATCTCCACTTCACCCTCGATGGCGAGCGGATGAAGGGCGAGTGGCTGCTAATCCGCCTGAAGCCGCGGGCCGGGGAAAAGCGCGAGAACTGGCTGCTGCGCAAAATCGACGACGCTCATGCCGGCGCGACCGATGCGTTGGTCGAAACGGGCCTCACCAGCGTCGCGAGCGGGCGGACGATGCAGGAGATTGCAGAAGGCGTGAAGCCGTCGCCCCGGCGCAGGGCCGGGGCGCCCGGAGGTGGCGCGTAACATGGCGGGCCCGGCCAGCGCCGGGGC
>JASBRX010000055.1 GCA_030149245.1 Sphingomonas bacterium | reverse complement strand
GGGTTGCGCAGACTGGGTCTCGCGCAGCGCGGCCTTAGTGGGAGCTGGGAGAGGGGGGGGCGGCTACGCAGTCGCCGCGCGGAGCTGCGCTCCGCTCTACCCCTCTCCCAACCTCCGCTAGGCAGCAAGCTGCCAAGCTGCGGTATCCCTCTCCCCTATCAAGGGGAGAGGGGAAGAAGGCACTCCCCCGCCGCCCCAGCCCGCGCCGCGACCAGAAATTCGACATTCCCCTCCGGCCCGGTGATCGGGCTGGTCGTCACCCCGGCAACGCTCCAGCCCAGCCCTTCAAGCCAGCCGACCACCTCGGCGCACACCCGCTCATGCACCGCGGCATCGCGCACCACGCCGCCCTTGCCGACCTCGCCGCGCCCGGCTTCGAACTGCGGCTTGATCCGCGCCACCACCCACGCCCCCGCGCGTACGAACGCGAACGGCCGCTCCAGCACCTTGGACAGCGCGATGAAGCTCGCATCGCACACCACAATGTCGATCGGCTCCGGGATATGCGTCGGCGTCAGCACCCGCGCGCTGGTCTGCTCATGCACCACCACGCGGTCATCCTGGCGCAGCTTCCACGCCAGCTGGTTGGTCCCGCTATCCACCGCATAGACGCGCACCGCACCGCGGCTCAGCAGCACATCGGTAAAGCCCCCGGTCGACGACCCCACATCGAGTCCCACCATGCCCGCCGGGTCGATCCCAAAATGATCCAGCCCATGCGCCAGCTTCACCCCGCCGCGCGACACCCACGGATGATCGCGCCCCTTCACCGTCAGCGGCGCATCGGGCGCAATCGGCTGCCCCGGCTTGTCCACGCGCTTGTCACCGCTGAACACCAGCCCCGCCAGGATCAGCGCCTGCGCGCGCGTCCGGCTCTCGGCAAGCCCGCGTTCGACGAGCAGCTGATCGGGTCGTGTCTTGGCCATGTTTTTCGTTCGCACAAAGCCACGAAGCCACAAAGCCCGAAACGAACCCAATGGCGGAACTCAACCGAGGCCGCGAAGCGGTCGCACCTTATTCGCTTCGTGGCTTCGTGTCTTTGTGCGCAATCACCCCTTTCCTACAACGAACCATATAGGTTATCGCGAGTCGGTAAGGAGGAACAAACCATGACCATCGACCAACTCATCGACGACGTGATCGCCCGTGAGGGCGGCTATAGCGACCACCCCGCCGACCGCGGCGGCCCAACCCGCTGGGGCGTCACCGAACGCGTCGCCCGCGCGCATGGCTATGCCGGCGACATGCGCGTCTTCCCGCGCAGCGAGGCCGCCGCCATCTATCGCCGCCTCTACTGGCTCCGCCCGCGCTTCGATCAGGTCGCGCAGCGCGCCCCGGCCCTCGCTGCAGAGCTGTTCGACACCGGCGTCAACATGGGTCCCGCGGTCGCCGCGCGCTTCCTGCAACGCGCACTGAATGGCCTCAACCGCAACGCGCGCGACTATCCCGATATGGGCGTTGACGGCCAGATCGGCCCGATCACCCTCGCCGCGCTCGCCGCGTTCCTCGACACGCGCGGCGAAGCGGGCGAGCGCGTGCTGCTCAAGGCGGTCGAGGCGCTTCAGGGCGAACGCTACATCGCGCTCGCCGAAAACCGCCCCGCCAACGAAGTCTTTCTTTACGGCTGGCTCGCGAACCGTATAGGTTCGTGAACAGCGTCGATAGTGTAAAGCCAGTGTAAACTTCCACGCCCCTTCCGGAGACCCACCATGAGTGTCATTGCCAGCCTGATCGGCCCCATCGCCGGCCTGATCGACAAGATCATCCCCGACCCCAAGGCGCGCGACGCCGCGAAACTCGAACTGCTCAAACTGCAAGGGACGCAGGAGATGGAGGCCGTCCGCACCCAGCTCTCGGCCATCGTCGCCGAAGCGCAATCCCCCGATCCGTGGACCAGCCGCGCGCGCCCCAGCTTCCTCTATGTCATGTATGCGCTGCTGCTGTGGGCGATCCCGATGGGCCTGATCGGCGCGGTCCAGCCCGACATGGCGCGCGGCATCGCCGCCGCCATGAACGCCTACCTCACCGGCATCCCGGAATCGCTCTACGCGCTCTTCGGCACCGGCTATCTCGGCTACACCGCCGCGCGCCAGTGGGGGAAGATCAAGGGCGTGGAGAAGTAACCGCTCGGTCACCCTCACCCTTCCGGCGCTTCGCGCCTCCCTCCCTCTCCCGCTGGGAGAGGGAAGGGGCCCGCGCGCGAAGCGCGTGGGAAGGGTGAGGGTGACCCGAACTACGCGCTCTTGATAAGCTGATCGCCCCCTCCCCATATCCCGGCGCATGAGCGACAAAATCCAGTGGCACGGCACAACGATCCTTTCCGTGCGCAAGGGCGGCCGCGTGGTCATCGCCGGTGACGGCCAGGTCTCGCAGGGTTCGACCGTGATGAAACCCAATGCCCGCAAGGTCCGCCCGCTGGGTGACGGCAGCGTCATCGCCGGGTTCGCCGGCGCCACCGCCGACGCCTTCACCCTGTTCGAGCGGCTGGAAAGCAAGCTCGAACGCCATCAGGGCCAGCTGCTCCGCGCTGCGGTTGAGCTCGCCAAGGACTGGCGCACCGACAAATATCTCCGCAATTTGGAAGCGATGCTGATCGTCGCGGACAAGACGACGACGCTGATCGTCACCGGCAATGGCGACGTGCTGGAGCCGGAAGGGGGCATCGCCGCGATCGGATCGGGCGGAAACTTCGCCCTCGCCGCCGCCCGCGCGCTGAACGATTACGAGCCTGATGCCGAAACCATGTGCCGCAAGGCGATGGCGATCGCCGCCGAGCTGTGCGTCTACACCAACGACCGGCTGACCGTCGAAAGCCTCGACGCGGCGTAATCAAGCGTCGCCCCGGCGCAGGCCGGGGCCGCCATGTGATACGCGAACCCTCTCCCTCTAGCGGCCCCGGCCTTCGCCGGGGCGACGTGGACCAGAATGAACGACCAACTCACCCCCAAAGCCATCGTCGCCGCGCTCGACGCGCACATCATCGGCCAGCGCGACGCCAAGCGCGCGGTCGCCGTCGCGCTGCGCAACCGCTGGCGCCGCCAGCAGCTCAAGGCCGATCTGCGCGACGAAGTGACGCCCAAGAATATCCTGATGATCGGCCCGACCGGCTGCGGCAAGACCGAGATCAGCCGCCGCCTCGCCAAGCTCGCCGACGCCCCGTTCGTGAAGGTCGAGGCGACCAAGTTCACCGAAGTCGGCTATGTCGGCCGCGACGTCGAACAGATCGCCCGCGACCTGGTCGAAGAAGCGATCCGGCTAGAAAAGGAACGCCGCCGCACCGCGGTGAAGGACAAGGCCGAAGCCGCGGCAATGACCCGCCTGCTCGACGCACTGACCGGCAAGGACAGCTCGCAAGCCACCCGCGAAGCCTTCCGCGAACGCCTCAATCAGGGTCATCTCGACAATACCGAAATCGAGATCGAGGTCGAAGCCTCGGGCGGCATGCCGTTCGACATCCCCGGCGCGGGGCCGCAGATGATCAACCTGGGCGAGATGATGAAAGGCCTTGGCGGTCCTCAGCTCAAGCGCCGCAAGATGAACGTCCACGCCGCCTGGGCCAAGCTGGTCGAGGAAGAAGCCGACAAGCGCCTCGACCAGGACGACGTCGCCCGCGTCGCGCTCGCCGATGCCGAAGCGAACGGCATCGTCTTCCTCGACGAGATCGACAAGATCGCGGTCAGCGACGTGCGCGGCGGCAGCGTCAGCCGCGAAGGCGTTCAGCGCGACCTGCTGCCGCTGATCGAGGGGACCACGGTCGCCACCAAATATGGCCCGATGAAGACCGACCATATCCTGTTCATCGCGTCCGGCGCCTTCCACGTCGCCAAGCCCAGCGACCTGCTCCCCGAACTCCAGGGACGCCTCCCGATCCGCGTCGAGCTCAAGGGCCTGACCGAGGATGATTTCGTCGCGATCCTATCGGACACCAAGGCATCGCTGCCCGAACAGTACCGCGCGCTGATCGGCACCGAAGGCGTCGACGTGCGCTTTACGGAGGACGGCATCCGCGCCGTCGCCCGCATCGCGGCGGAAGTGAATGGCGAAGTCGAAAATATCGGCGCCCGCCGCCTCCAGACGGTGATGGAAAAGCTGCTCGAAGAAGTGAGCTTCGACGCCGAGGACCGCGCGGGTTCCGAACTGGTCGTCGACGCCGCCTATGTCGAATCGCAACTGGCCAGCATCGCCCGCAACACCGACCTCAGCCGCTACGTGCTGTAACCGCGACCCCATCGTCACCCCGGGCTTGACCCGGGGCCCATCTCCCGGACTTTCCTACAAGCGACCCGCTAAGCTAGGATCGATCGCCGGAGATGGGCCCCCGCTTTCGCGGGGGTGAGGACAAGGGGTGTGGCATGCGCTGTTTTCTGACCGGGCTCGTCCTCCTCCTCGCCCTCCCCGCCGCAGCCCAGGACCGTCCCCCCTGCCGCGAAGTCGCCGACACCCCGCACATCCGCATCGACCCGCAGGCCGCAGCCCAACTCGCCGATATCGGCCTCGACCGCGCCGCCATCTTCGCCCGGATGCGCGAAACCTCGATCCCCGAAACCATGGGCTGCTGGGCGATGCCGGTCGGCAATTTCGATTCGATGCTCGTCTCGGTCGGCATGTCACAGTGGAATTACGGCACCGGCAGCCTGCAACCGGTCCTCACCGCGTGGCGCGAAAGCTTCAACAGCCGCCGCCGCTTCAAGAAGGCCTTGAAGGAACTCGCCCCAACCTACGGCAAGCTGTTCTTCTCAAAGGACTGCCTCAAAACTCCCGTCCGCCAGAAATGCCGCGACGGGATTCTCGCGGCGCATGGCGCGGACGGCAAGCTCAACGCGACGGCGATCGCCGAGCTCACCGCACTCTTCGACCACGACGCGATGCTTCAGGTCCAGACCGACACCTATGTCGCGCTGCTCCTCGAAGTCCGCGCCGAACTCTTCCGCCTTTGGCCGACCGGCCCGATCACCCCGCGCAAGGTCAAATGGGCGATCGACACCCGCGTCCAGCAAAAGACGCTCCCCAACGACGAAGACGCCGCCCGCCTCCGCCGCAAACTCGCGGACCTGACCCCGGAGCAGCGCCCGCAGCGCCTTAAAGCCATGCTCGCCTGGTATCAGGGGCTCAGCGAAGCGGTCGATCAGGACGGCGTCAGCCGCGACTATGCCTGGAACGTCGCGCAATGGACCTGCCTGATCGACGCCGGCCAGATCGATGACGAGCAGTATGAGCTGCTCCACCTCACCTTCCTGCGCAGCCGCACCGCCACCGGCAACTCCGGCCGCTGGCAAGCCCTGACCTTCTCCCGCCGCGCGAAAATCATCCTCGGCGTAGGCAGCGTGAGTGGCGTGCGGGATGGCGGGTGTGGCCCCAGCTAATTCCTCCCCCAGCTTGCTGGGGGAGGTGGCATTGCGCAGCAATGACGGAGGGGCCGCCGCTGCAAGCGGCGGAATTTTGCCGAGCTGTTCACGGCTGTCTGCGCAGCCGCCCCTCCACCAGCCTGCGGCTGGTCCCCCTCCCCTGAGCAAGCTCAGGGGAGGAATTGACTCGTCAGAACCGCGTCCGCAGCCCGAACATCACCGTCCGCCCCTCACCGGGGTGGAAGATCGCACTGGCAGTCTGCGTCGCCGTAGTTTCGCGATATGCCTGGATCGCCGCCGACTGATCCGACACATAATGCTTATCGGTCAGGTTCCGCGCATCGGCGAACAGCGTCACGCCACCCAGCTCGACCCCGGCCCCGATGCCCAGCAGCGCATAGCCCGGCACTTTCATCGTGTTGCGATAATCCGCCCAGGTCGATTGCGGCCGCCAGTCGAAATTCGGCTCGACGAACAGCCCGCTCCCACCCTCGTAGCGCAGCGAGGCGCGATAGCTGTGCACCGGAGCGATCGGCAGGCGGTTGTCGCGATAGTCGGGATCGTTGTCGAACCGGAAATCCGACCAGCCATAGGTCTGGCGCAGCCGCAGCCGCCCCTCCGGCCCGTCCAGAATCCACCAGTCCATGCTCGCCTCGATCCCCTGATGCACCGTCTTGTCGGCGTTGAAGATGGTCGAGGGAATGGTCGGCGAGGTCGAAAAGCTCAACAGCTCCCCCTTCACCCAGGCACGGTAGTAAGTGACGTCCCACGCAACCGAACCACTGCGCCCGCGCGTGCCCAGTTCCGCAGTCCACGCCCGCTGCGGATCGAGCGGCGAGAACACCGACCCCAGCAAATTGGTCTGCGCCAACGCCCCGAAATGCGGCGGCTCCACCGACCGGGTGAAATTCGCATAGACCTGCGCATCGCCGGTTTCGTAGAGCAGCCCGACGCGCGGCGCGAACCACTCAAAATCCTGCTCAGCCGTCCGCCCATTCAGCCGATTGAGATAATCGCGCCCGGCATGGCCCCAGCTCGCCCCGCCGACCAGCGCCAGCCCCTCGGTCACGAACAGCCGCCCGTCGGCAAACAGGTCGAGCGCGTTCGCCACCTGCCGCGCATCGCCGATCCGCGGCCCCTGCGCACTCGCGGCGTTGACGAACAGATCCTGCTCGGTCCCGCCCTCGCGGTAGAAAGCGCCGAAGAACAGGTCGGCCTTCATCCCGCCCAGCTCGCCCTTCCAGTCGAACCGCCCGAACGCGCCCTGCGTGTCAGTGTCCTGGATGATGAAGATGCCGACCGGGTGATACAGGTCGGTCTGCGTCGCATAGACCCCGCCCTCGAACGTCAGGCTGTCGGTCAGCCGCAACCGCGTCTGCAGCGTGCCCCGGAACGTCCCCAGATTGCGCCGCTGATTCTGCACCACCGCGCTCCCGCCCGGAGCGCGCGGATTGGTCAGCGCGTCGTTCAGCGTCACCGTCCCCGGCACGCCCTGATAGATGTCGGCGGCATAGAGGATCGCGCGGACCTCATTATCCTCGCCGAACGACCAGCCCAGGTTCAGCGTCCCGCGGATCTGGTCCTGATAGCCCTGCACGCGATAGCCATCGGTGTGAAACGCGTTGACCCCGGCATAGAAGTCGAATGCACCCGATTTCCCAGCAACCTGCGCGACACCCCGGATCGTCTCGTCGCTCCCGCCCTCGACGCGGACAAGGAACGGCGACTGCGCGGTCTTGCCATTGGGCGTCACGAAGTTGATCGCACCGCCCAGCTGCGCCCCGCCAAAGCGCAGCGCATTGCCGCCCTTGTACACTTCGACAAAGCGGGCGCCGAGCGGGTCGATCTTCTGAAAGTCCGAAAAGCCATCGGCATCGGCGAACGGCACCCCGTCCTGCGCCAGCAGCACGCCGCGCTGGTGGAAGCTCTGGTCGAGGCCCGATCCCCGGATCGACAGCCGCCCCTCCTCGCCATAGCGCTTCTGCACCAGCACGCCCGGCACGTCGCGCAGGATATCCGGCGTCCCGACCGCGAACCGGTCTTCATAGGCTTCGGCAGCCACCACCGACACCGAACCCGGCGTCCGCGCCAGCCGCTCGCGCGCTTCGGCGACGACGGGCGGGTCTTCGGGATTGGCCTTGGCGGTGACGATGATCACCGGCACATGATCGCTGTCATTTGCAAGCGCCGGAGTCGCAAGGCAAGTGGCCGCAAGCAGCGCGGCCACAAAGTGTGTCTTCATGATATGGGTATTCCTGATCGGCGCGCAGGATCACCGTCCCGCACGCTGGTTCGTGTGAGGTTACGAAGGGATCAGGAAATCAGCGGCGGCCCGCGCATCGGCGGCCACAACTGCCGCGCCCGCTCGACGCGCACCACCGCGACGCCGACAAACCCAAGCGCCAGAATAAACGCCAGCGCTCCGGCCAGCAGCACCGGGTCCACCCCCGGCATCATATCCATGCCCAGCCCGGCAAAGGCGCACGGCTGCCCCGCAACCCGCGTCGCGCCATCCTCTTTCACCGGCATCCCAGGCACGTCGATCTCGAGCCTTTGCTGGCCCATGCCGGTACACACCATCACGACGATCGTGCCCGCCTGCTCGACCGGCATGAACCCCGCCGGCACGGCAAGCTTCATCGCCAGCGCCAGCGCAATCAGCGCCGCCGCCCACCAGCGATGCGAAAGGATCAGCCCCCGGAACACGGGAGCGCGGTTAGCGGCTGGAAACCCGCCTGTCATCCGCTAAAGGGTGGGGCAAAATGACCCAGGGACAGGCAATGGTTACGATCAAGACCGACGACCTCATCGACAGCGTCGCCGACGCGCTTCAGTTCATCAGCTACTATCACCCGATGGACTATATCCGCGCTTTGGGCGTGGCATATGAAGCCGAACAGTCCCCCGCCGCCAAGGACGCCATCGCCCAGATCCTGACCAACAGCCGCATGTGCGCGGAGGGCCATCGCCCGATCTGTCAGGACACCGGCATCGTCAACGTCTTCGTCAAATGGGGCATGAACTGCCAGCTCGACGACACCAGCCGCAGCCTTCAGGACGTGGTCGATGAAGGCGTCCGCCGCGCCTATCTCCACCCCGAAAACAAGCTGCGCGCGTCGGTCCTCGCCGACCCCGCCTTCACCCGCCGCAACACCCGCGACAACACGCCCTGCGTGCTGCATGTCGAGCTGGTCGCGGGTGACAAGGTGCATGTCGACGTCGCGGCCAAGGGCGGTGGGAGCGAGAACAAGTCCAAGTTCAAGATGATGAACCCGTCCGACTCGATCGTCGACTGGGTGCTCGAAATGCTGCCCCAGATGGGCGCCGGCTGGTGCCCGCCCGGCATGCTCGGCATCGGCATCGGCGGCACCGCCGAACACTGCGTCCTGCTCGCCAAAAAGGCGCTGATGGAACAGATCGACATGGCCAGCCTCAAGCAGCGCGGGCCGCAGAACGACCTCGAAGCACTGCGCATCGAGATTTTCGACAAGGTCAACGCGCTCGGCATCGGTGCCCAGGGTCTCGGCGGCCTCGCCACCATCCTCGACGTCAAGATCATGGACGCCCCCTGCCACGCCGCGGGCAAGCCGGTCGCGATGATCCCCAACTGCGCCGCCACCCGCCACGCCCACTTCACCCTCGACGGCTCCGGCCCGGCCTATCTCGAAGCGCCCAAGCTCGACGAATGGCCCGACGTCAACTGGACGCCCGACAAGGCCGCAATCCGCGTCGACCTCGACACGCTCACTCCCGAAGTCGTGAAGAGCTGGAAACAGGGCGACCGCCTGCTCCTCAACGGCAAGATGCTCACCGGCCGCGATGCCGCGCACAAGCGCATCGCCGACATGCTCGCGGCGGGTCAGGAGCTGCCGGTCGAGTTCAAGGGCCGCGTCATCTATTATGTCGGCCCGGTCGATCCGGTCGGCGAGGAAGTGGTCGGCCCCGCCGGCCCGACCACCGCCACGCGCATGGACAAGTTCACCCGCATGATGCTCGACCAGGGCCTGCTCGCGATGGTCGGCAAGGCCGAACGCGGCCCCGCCGCCACCGACGCGATCCGCGACGCCAAGTCGGCCTATCTGATGGCCGTAGGCGGCGCCGCCTACCTCGTCGCCCGCGCGATCAAGGGGTCCAAGGTCGTCGGCTTCGAAGATCTCGGCATGGAAGCGATCTACGAATTCGAGGTGCAGGACTTCCCGGTAACGGTCGCGGTCGATGCCGAGGGCAACAACGTTCACCAGCTCGCCCCGCTCGTGTGGAAGGACAAGATCGCGAAGGAAGGCCTCCTCCAGGGGGCATGATCACCTCCCCCATCTGGCTCCCCGCCACCCTCCTCGCCGCAATCTTCCAGCCCTGGCGCACCGCGATCCAGCGGCGCGTCAGCCGCGACCTGTCGATCAACGCGGCGGGGCTGGTCCGCTACCTCTACGGCCTTCCCTTCGCGCTCGCGATGCTGGCCGCCTATCAATTCGCCCTGTTCCCCGCCCCCTTCCCCAGCCTCGGCCCGTGGTTCCTCGCCTATTGCATCGGCGGCGGTCTGGCCCAGATCGTCGCCACCAACCTCCTCCTGATGGCATTCGACCAGCACAATTTCGTGGTCGGCACCGCCTATTCAAAGACTGAAGCGGTACAAGGCGCGCTGCTCTCGATCGCCCTGCTCGGCGAGCATCTAAACCCCCTCAGTTGGCTCGGCATCACGCTCGGCGTCGCCGGGGTGATGATCCTCTCCGCCGGCGGCAAGCGCATGACGCCCGGCGAACTCATCCGCGCGCTCGGCCAGCCCGGCGCGCGTTTCGGTATCGCCTCGGGTTTCTTCTTCGCACTCACCGCCATCGCGATCCGCAGCGCGACGGTTCAGGTCGGGACCAGCGACCCGATCCGCGCCGCACTGATCGTCCTCGCCGTCACCGTCGCTCTCCAGACCGTCATGCAGGGCGCGTTCCTCGTCTGGCGCGAGCGCGATCAGGTCGGCCCGGTGCTGCGCAGCTGGCGGGTCTCGGGCCAGGTCGGCCTGCTCTCCGCGCTCGGCTCGGCCTGCTGGTTCACCGGCTTCGCCACCGCCCCGGTCGCTTTGGTCCGCGTCGTCGGCCAGATCGAGGTCGCCTTCACCATCGCCTTCGGCCGCTTCTACCTCGGCGAGCATGTGTCGCGCGGCGAGGTCGCCGGACTGCTCCTCGTGACCGCCGGGGTCGTCGCGGCGCTGGCGGGAACGCTCTAGGCTGGATCGATATTTAGTCGCCAGCCTTCTCAATCCTCCCCCGCAAGGGGGAGGTGTCAGCGCAGCTGACGGAGGGGGAGGAAGCACGACGGCCGAGAGGACACAGCCGTCCTCCCCCTCCGTCGCCTGCGGCGCCACCTCCCCCTTGCGGGGGAGGATTGCTGAATGTCGATACCGCCTAGCAATCCGCGCGCGGCTGGGTCACCATCGCGGCGCAACAGGAGGGAGCGACATGCGGCGACCGATATCCGAAGCGATCGCACCCGGTCTCTCCAGCCTCGTCTTCATCGCCATCCCGCTCGGCATCCTTATCGCCACCGGATCGATCGACTTGGTCGGCTGGCTCAGCCTGGCCTTCGGCACGCTCGGCCTGTTCGCCAGCGTCGCGCTGGTGATGGGCTGGACGTTCGGCCCCCAGCCCCGCGCCCGGCGCAGCAAGCGCGGTCGGCAACGCAGCAAGCCCGTTCACCATAAGGGGCCGCTCCCCGAACTCTCCGCCCACAAGCAGGCCCAGGTCCGCCGCGTGGTCAGGGTGATGGCACAGGCGGGCGTCTTCGCCCCCACCCCGCCCGACCCCGCTCTGCTCTACGCCGGCGCGGCGGAGATGGACTGGTCGATCCAGCCCGACGTCGTCCTGCTCGCATTGCCGGAGGCCGAATATTACCACCCCGGCTTCGACCCCGCGCCGCACCGCGCCAACCTCGCCCTCCACGACATTCAGGTCGAAACTCCGGCCGAGCGCATCGAAACGATGATCCGTGACCTCGAACGGCTGTCCGCCGGCGCGCTTGTGATTGCCGATCTTCAGGTCGCTCAGGAGATCATCGACCCCGCAGCGCGCACTGTCCGCACCAGCGCGACGATGACGATCAACGGCGCGCCGCTGACCTTCGCGGAGGATCACCCTTTCAAATATTTCCCGCCCGGCCTTCACCCGGCCATCGCCGCGCATATGCCGCCCGACCGCCGCTTCGCATGGCTCTGGGTCGATCAGGGCGCGTTCGTGACCGCCCTCGCCCCCGGCGCGGTCGAGGCGATGAACGCGGCCCTCAAGCTCACCCCGAACAGCCGCTCCTGCTGGGACTGGATCGTGAAGCCAGCTGCCGCAGCTTGAGATCGCGCCGCCATCCGATAGACTTGCCCGAGGAGGCAGGATGAAACCCAGTTTGATTGCCGTGGCCGCCGCAACCGCCCTCATCACAGCGCACCCCGCGAGCGCCCAATATTTCGACGGCCTCAAGGGCAAGAAGCTCCGCACCGCGATCGCCGCCGCGCAGGCGCATCCGCTGGGCAGTGAGCAGAACCCGGTCCGCGCAAAAGGGCCGGGGGGCGAGCGCGCCTATCTCGCTCGCCTGCGCTGCGCCGATGGAAATGCTCCCGCGTTCGAACGCCAGGGCAGCACCGGGATCTGCCCCTATCACAACATCCTCAACCTTTACGCGGTCCAGTGCGCCGGGGCCGCGGCACTGTCGGTCTATATCGACATGTACCACAAGCATGTGGAGCCCGCCGCGCTCCCCGGCTTCACCATCGTCGCGCCCTGACCGTCGGCATCGCCCGGATCGATCTCCTCTCCCCCCACGCGCCGGTCAACGCCGCCACCCGGCTCAAGGCGGCGATGGAGGGCAAGACGCCCGAGTCTCCGCAATGCGTGATCGGCGCCGGGACCGAGCACGACATGACCCTCTGGGTCCACCGCCCAAATTTTCGCAACGACATGAAGACCCGTCTAATCGCCACGATGCAGCCGCACGCCGGCGGCACCCGCATCCGCGGCCGGATCGGCGGCCCGCGCAGCGTGTTCGTGTTCCTCGGCTGCTGGTTCGGCTTCGTGTCGCTGTTCCTGGTGATCGGCCTCACCATGCTCGCCGCGTCGTTCGCCGAGGGGGTCGGACTGCATGCCCTGATGTTCGTCGTTATCCCGGTGTTTATGCTGGTAGTCGGCGGCTTCATCCTGTGGGTAGGCCATCGCGACGCACGAAATGACCGCGCCGCGATCCTCGCCTTCCTTCACCAGACGCTCGCGACCCGCCCGTTCAGCAGCCGCGACCTTTAGCGATAGACGATCCGAACCTTCCCCGCCGCCTCGGCCGCCACGCGCCGTGCCGCATCCGTATCCTCGGCCAGCGCCAGCGCCACGCCCATCCGCCGATAGGGCCGCGTGGTCGGCTTGCCAAAGATCCGCACATCCACCTCGCCGCCAGGTACCGCCAGCGCCTCGGCCAGCCCCTCGTAGCCCGGCCCGTCGCTATCCCGATCCGCCAGGATCACCGCCGACGCCGCCCCGCCGCCGCGCAGCACCACCTCCGGCACCGGCAGCCCCAGCACCGCGCGCGCATGCAGGTCGAACTCGCTCAAATTCTGGCAGATCGACGTCACCATCCCCGTATCATGCGGTCGCGGCGACAGCTCGCTGAAGATGACCTCTTCGCCCTTCACAAAGAATTCGACCCCGAACAGGCCATAGCCGCCCAGATCGTCGACCACCTTGCGCGCCATCTCCTGCGCCGCCGCGATCGCCGCCGGGGTCATCGCCGCCGGCTGCCAGCTTTCCTGATAGTCGCCCCGCTCCTGCCGATGCCCAATCGGCGGACAGAACACGACACCCTCACGCGTCCGCACCGTCAGCAACGTGATCTCATAATCGAAATCGACAAACTCCTCGACGATCACCCGCCGCCGGTCGCCGCGCATATTGGCGACTGCATAGTCCCACGCCGCCTCAAGGCTCCCGGCATCGCGCACCGTCGTCTGCCCCTTGCCCGATGACGACATGACCGGCTTGATCACGCACGGCAGCCCCGTGTGCGCGGCCCCGGCCAGCACTTCCTCCAAACTCTCGGCATAGCGGTAGCGCGACGTCCGCAGCCCCAGCTCGACCGCCGCCACCTCGCGGATCGCATCGCGGTTCATCGTCATCATCGTCGCGCGCGCGGAGGGCACCACCGTCACCCCCGCCGCCTCGACCTCCGCCAGCACTTCGGTCCGGATCGCCTCGATCTCCGGCACCACCAGGTCGGGCGCATGCCGCGCGATCGCCGCGCGCAGCGCATCGCCGTCGAGCATCGAGAACACCTCGCACCCGTCCGCCACCTGCATCGCCGGCGCACCCGGATAGGCGTCGCACGCAATCACCTGCGCCCCAAGCCTTTTGGCCGAAATGACAAACTCACGCCCCAGTTCCCCGGAGCCCAGCAACAGGATTTTCGCGGTAAAGGTCATGCACTGAGCGTTAGGCGATGCGACGCACGCGGCAAATCGAAAATGGGCGCAACCCCCTCTGCCATACCGATCCGACCGTCCAGAAGACGTCGAAATCGACAATAATCGGTTAATTTCGATCTGGGGGCCAACACCACCGAACTCCTACGTAAGCCCATCTAACGCACGGATTATATGGGATAAAATTTCCAAATTTCGCGGGACGTCAATGCATCCGTTTCCGACAAGGTTCCTCCCGGAAACCGGCGGCAGCACGTCTCAGCTATAGATCATTCGATGCACGCGCAGAATGACATGAAAGGCCGAAGGATGATGCACTGGTTCGAGGCGGTAGCGCCGATCCGCCAAAAGACACTGGTTGCGTTCGGGACAATGGTCGGCCTGATGGCCGTGACGATGCTGGTCGGCCTCGTCAGCGGCAACTGGATCATGGCCGCGACTGGCGCCGTTACCGCGCTGATCGGTGCCGTGCTCGGCCTCAACTTCCGCCGCGCGATCTGCGATCCCTATGTCAACACCGTCGTCCGTATGGAGGCGCTGGCAACCGGTGATCTCGACAGCCCGATTGCCTATACCGATTATCAGGACTGCGTCGGCCGCATGACCCGCGCGATGTTCACCTTCCGCGATACCGCCAAGGCACAGATCGAAAGCGCCGCCGAGCAGGCCGAGGTCGTGACCACGCTGCGCGCCAGCCTGGAATCGCTCACTCAGGGCGACTTCACCGCCGACATCCGCGCCGCCTTCCCGCCCGCCTATGCCGAGCTCAAGAACAACTTCAACGCCGCGCTGGCCTCGCTGCGCACCCTGATCGGATCGGTCATGGACAGCACGCGCAGCATCACCACCGGCTCGACCGAAATCGCCCATGCGTCGGAGGATCTCGCCCGCCGCACCGAAGCCAACGCTGCAAGCCTTGAGCAGACCTCGGCCGCCGTGTCGCAGATGCGTGAGCGCCTGCAGTCCAACGCCGAAGCCGCCGAGCGCACCGTCACCCGCGCCGATGGCGCGATCCAGAGCGTCGCCACCGGTCGCACCACCACCGAGGAAGCGGTGCAGGCGATGACCCGCGTCAGCGACAGCGCCAAGGGCATCGACACCGTGATCGAAGGCCTCGACAAGATCGCCTTCCAGACCCGCGTCCTCGCCATGAACGCCGCGGTCGAGGCCGGTCGCGCGGGTGAAGCCGGTCGCGGTTTCGCCGTCGTCGCCGACCTCGTCTCCGCCCTCGCCATGCGCGCCGAGGAAGAAGCCGGCCGCGCCCGTGAGCAGTTGACCGCGACCCAGACCGATATCGGCACCGCCGTCGACATGGTCCGCAACGTCGACTCCGCCTTCGCCAACATCTCCGGCGATGTCGGCGAAGTCCATGTCCTCCTCGCCGATATGGCCCGCGCAAACGAAGCGCAATCGACCGCGATCCGCGAGATCAGCGTCGCCATCTCGTCGATGGACCAGTCGACGCAACAGAATGCCGCGATGGTCGAGCAAACCTCCGCCGCCGCCCGCAACCTGTCGCGCGAAGTCGAGATGCTCAGCGGTCAGGCCAGCCAGTTCAACGTCGGCGGCTCCGACACGCCCCGCATGGCCGCCGCCGCCCCGGCGCGTCAGCCGGCCCGCAAAACGCCGCGTCCGGCCGCCCCAGTCCCGGCTCCGGCTCCCCGGCTGGCCGTCGCCGGCGGCGATCCGTGGGACACCTTCTGATCCGACCGCGCGGCATCGCCCCTCCCCCGCCGGGGGGAGGGCCGGCACGCATCCTCAACCCTCCAGCCAGTCCCCGGTAATCACGCCGCGATGCCCCTCCGGCGCCAGCGTCGCGCGCAGCGCCTCCAGCAGCGGCGGCAACGCCTGGGTAAAGGCATAGGGCGGATTGACGATGAACAGTCCCGCGCCGTTATAGATGCCCGGCTGATCCACGTCATACAGCCAATGCTCGACCACCAGCACTTTCGGGATGCCGAGCCTGCGCAGCCTGTTCTTCCACTGCTGATGCGCCACGCGGTCCTTCAATGGGTACCAGATCACGCTCACCCCATGCGCCCATTTGCGATGCGCCGCAGCCAGCGTCGCAGTGATCCGCTCCCGCTCATCGGTCTGCTCGTACGGCGGATCGACCACCACCACCCCGCGCGCCGTCCGCGTCGGCAGCATCGCCAGCCACAGCTCATACGCATCGCGCTCATGCACCGCCGCCGCCGTCCCGCGCATCGCCCCGCGCAGCGCATCGGCGTCCTCGGGATGCTTCTCGTTGACGATCAGCACGTCCTGCGGCCGCAACAGCTGCGCCAGCACCCGCGGCGACCCGGGATAGAGGCGCGGCTCCTCCCCCACATTCACCGCCCGCACCGCGGCGCGATAATCGTCCAGCAAGGGGTTCGCATCGGCAAACACCCGCGCCACCCCCTGCGCCGCCTCCCCCGTGCGCTGCGCCTGCTCCCCGCCCAGGTCGTAGATCCCGCACCCGGCATGCGTGTCGATCAGGGTCAGCGCCCCCTCTTTCAGCTGCAACGCCCGCACCAGCGCGATCAACAGGCTGTGCTTCACGACATCGGCGCTGTTGCCGGCATGGAAGGAATGTCGATAATTCATTGAAGATCCAAAACCCTGCCGCTGGCCCGTGGATGCGCCACGCGCCGAACCAGGCCTCAAATCAGCTTTCGCGTGCCGCGGCAACCGGCGGCTCCACATTCTCGCCCACCCGCTAGGCCCGACCGGATCGCTCATGCTAAGACCCGCCCCCATGTCGAAATCTCAAAGCAAGGGCGGCGCCGTCCAGGTCGATGGCACCCTCTACGATTGGCACCTGCAACGCGAACCGCATCTGTCCGATGACGAAGGGTGGCGCGGCATGACCATCGCCCTGCAGGCGCGCGACGCCCGGCGCGAGGCGCTGGTCGAATTCCCCCCGCCCAAGCGGCTGATGAAGGGCCTGCCGCCCGGTCGCCTTCAGCTCGACGACGCGACGATCGCCCGCTGCATCCGCGCCGCGCTGGCCGCCGGGTGGGAGCCGGAGACGCGCGGCAAACCGGTGATCTTCATGGTCGATTCCGAAGGCAACTGACGGCGCCGCTCCACCATCCTCACCCGTCAGGGGGAGGAAGCACGTCGGCAAGAGGCTCAAGCGCAGCCGCAGACCCATTCCTCCCCCAGCTCGCTGGGGGAGGTGGCAGCACAAAGTGCTGACGGAGGGGCGGCCCCGCAGAGGGCCGAATTTTGTCGAGCTGCTCACGGCTGTCTACGCAGCCGCCCCTCCACCACCCGCTGCGCGGGCGGTCCCCCTCCCCTGAGCACGCTCAGGGGAGGAACTTCCCCCCTACGGCACCAGCCCCGGCCGCTCCCCCGCCAGCACCGCGCGCTCATAGTCCTGCCACGCATCCGCCCGCGCGATCGCCTCGCGCCGCCGCCCCTGCGCGATCCGGTCCAGCGCCTTCAGCAACGCCGCATCGGTCTCGTCCGGTTCGGCATAGTCCGGCACCGTCCGCGCCTTGGCCGCCACCACCCGCTCCGCCTGCCGCGCCGCCTGTTCGCGGACCAGCAGCGTGCGCAACAGCGTCTCCGAATAGCGCCGCCGCGTCCCCGTCACCTTGCCGCCATGGACGATCGGCTCTTCCCAGCCCTCGACGGCGCGCTCCCACGCCACCTGCTCCAGGCACGGCAGCGACCGCGCCAGCGCCGCCTCGCACGCCGCCGCAAAGTCGGGATCGCGCGCCTTCAGCCGCGTCACCGCACTGCGCGACATCCCCACCCGCTCCGCCGATTCCGCAATCTCGCCCGTCTCGGCCAGCGCGCGCAGAAACGCCCGCCGCCGCACGTCCGACCACCCGTCCCAGCGTTCACGCGGCGCAGTCTCCGCAACCTTCGTCCCGCGCAGCGCGATCCATTGCGCCTGCCACTCGGCCACCATCGCGTCCCAGCGCTCGCGAAACTCCGGCCGCCGCTGTCGCCGTTTATAGGCCGACCCGACACACCGCCCGACCGCATCCGCCGCCGCCCGCACCGTCCCCGTCGCCTTGAGCGCCAGCAGAAACGCCGTCTCGGTATCCTGCGTCCAGCGCATATAAGGTTGCTTGATCATCCCCCACCCCCTCCGTCACGTTGAGGGGGAACCAGTTATACGCGACGGGGCTTGTAGGAAAGAACATTTTGGGAACGAGACTCGGCCTGACTACGCGACAGTTTCCTCGCCGTTGGGATGAACAATCAATAGCCCGCTGAAAAACGCTCTGAAATCCTTCGGATTGGCTGTTACAAGTGGAACGGCCATCGCCCGCGCGGTCGCACCGATAAAGAAGTCAGCCAGAACGTTGGTTTTGGGTCCTTTATTGGCCCTTCTGTAATGATAGTATCGCTGACCGGCATCAAACAGGGCGTCGTCATTTCGTCCGGTGCGCTCAAAGCCAAATCGTTGAAGTGCGGTATCAACTGCCCGCCGGTCTGGCATACCGGCAGAAAACTCTGCATAAACGACATCACTTATGAAAACCGGACCCGATGATTGCCGCTGGATAAACTGCGCCAATGACCAAGAGTGGTTCACATGTTCTGGACTAACAAGTGCCATAACTGCACTCGTATCAAAAAACGCAGTCATTCGCCCCTCGTCAACGCATGAAGTTGCTCAGGCGTCATTATGGGCTTTACGCCGTCACGCTGCAAACTATCAACCGCATCAGCAGCTCTCTGACGTACAAATTCATCCGCATCAAATGTTTCTAAATCATCTGCAAGAATGATTTCAAATCCAGCGCTCCTAGCCAATTCAGAGCACTCCCTGGGTATTGACTTGAGAATACGGGGATTGGTGGGATGCAGCGCACCTTGCGGCCTCGGATCGTTCGGAACAGGCTGGGGAAACGAGGGTAGCGCCACTTCTACCAATTCCCTGACCCGCTCTGCGTCAAAACGCTTCATGCCACCGCATATGGAATATAACGCAACTAGGTGAGCAATCGAATACGTTTTTTCAGTAGTTATAATTCCCGTAAGCTCGAGAAAATGCCTCTTGAGCAACAGACTCGGCAAAGCCTCAAAAGGAGTTTCGGCACCATCCAACGCTCGATCAGCACAAATTCGATCGAACGCCAAGAATACCGCATCTACCCACCAGCGCTCCATCCGAGCAGACGAGAAACCTGCCAAACCCCCAATTTTGTAAAGAAAATTCAAATTTGTAGATATCTTCGTGTAAGCTGTTTCCGCATGAAATTCGCGGAGCGCCCTTAGATAACGTTCGATATCCGCCGCATTGACACGATCAGTTTGCCAAAGAAAATCGCGCGCAACCCTGTTCACAATGTAGTGAGCCGCCCACAACGCAGGATATCTCTGCCCTTTTTTCTGCTTAGACCATTGGCCCGCGTGGCCAAAATTAAACGCGAACAAAGCAAGGGAATCAAATCGAGAAGAATGCTCGCTACTCAAGGCTTGAAAAACAAGCTCATCCACCTTCAAGTAGCTCGCCCCACCTCTAACTTCATTGAATAAGAAGAAATTTATTGGGATTAGATCAGGTCGACCTGCGGATGCCACACGACGCCGATATTCCTCACGCGGCACCGCCTCCAATGTCTCTGCAAATCCGATCCTAATGTTCTCATGCAGAGCCTTAAGGCCTTGCCTCGCTCCCCAAGAGAAATTCTTGGTGAAGCTTCCAGGCAGCCAAGGGGCTTCCACGCTGAAGAGGTCTTCCATCACAGATGCCTATACCATGGCCTTCCGACGCTGAGCAGCAGAATTATTGGCGTAGGTTGGCCATGTGGGCTCGTAGCTTTCGTCGGCTTGGTTCCCCCAAGTGGTCCAATCAGGCCTAGCTCCACGGGCAAACAGCTCCAGGTACGGTCCCGGACTGCAACTCTCAATCAGAGCGTATTGCTCATCGGGCTTTCGTGAATGTTCACGCTTACGGGTGGCAAGCAGGTTAACTTGACTACGTCCAGGCGGGAGTGTGCGAGCGTTTTTGCCACGCACCCCAAACAGCAGAACCTCGGTTACATTACGAAAGTAAAACCCTACACCTCGACCGTCACTCCCACCATCCTTCCGAATCTTATGCCAGATGATGTTCGATTTATAAGCGAACCCCCATGCTTTCATCACTTGCAGCCCCTCGGGCAACAACGCATTCGGAACCCATAGGTAGAGGTGCGCGGTAGGAAGCAAGTACTCAGCCACGGGAAGAGCGCAAATCTCCTCGCAACTCATCGTATCATAACGATTCAACCGTCGGTGCTCCGGCGCCACCTTCCCAGTGCGATTTATAAACCGCCAAGGTGGATCAGCTAGAACCGTAGCATAGCGCTGCCCTGCTAAAGTCTTTTGAAAATCCAGGATTGGGCTCGGGCGCAATTCGGTCATATCATTTCACCGATCTTCAACAGCGCGGATCACGGTACGATCGTAATGATCCCATATTTTTACAAACAACTCGTTCGGCTCCAAACCCTGAATTGCAGCTTGTGCCTTGAACTGTCGCTTCACAGACGCGGGGATGCGCACTTGCAGCGGCTCTTTCTCGCCGAGCTGGTGGCCTCGCTTAGCGCGAGCAACAATACCGGGCAGGCGGGGTTGCATGGCGCATGTATGCATGCCTGCATGCAGAACGTCAAATCCGCTCTCAGCTAGGTTACGTGGATCACCCCCTCCCCTTCCCCCCACGCCCCCTGCCTGCTATCGGCCACGCGAATCTTCGCATTCGCACACCGGCGCGCTCGCGCGGCATCTTGCCGCCTCCCCGTGACGCCCGGCGTCAACACGACAGGGAAAGGGACCCGCACATGACAGCCATCGGTCAGGACAGCCTCGGGACGCGCGACACGCTCACCGTGGGTGGCAAGAGCTACACCTATTACAGCTTTGCCAAGGCGGCCGAGAAGCTGGGCGATGTCAGCCGCTTGCCGTTCAGCATGAAGGTGCTGCTGGAAAATATGCTCCGCTTCGAAGACGGCGTGACCGTCAGCACCGAAGATGCCCAGGCGATCGTCGACTGGCAGAACAACCCGCGCGCGCCGGAGCGTGAGATCCAGTATCGCCCCGCGCGCGTGCTGATGCAGGATTTCACCGGCGTTCCCTGCGTGGTCGATTTGGCGGCAATGCGCGACGCGATGAACGCGCTCGGCGCCGATGCGTCGAAGATCAATCCGCAGGTGCCGGTTCACCTCGTCATCGACCATTCGGTCATGGTCGACGAATTCGGCACGCCCCAGGCGTTCGAGGACAATGTCGAGCTGGAATATCAGCGCAACATGGAGCGCTACGACTTCCTGAAATGGGGCAGCAAGAGCCTCGACAATTTCAAGGTCGTCCCCCCCGGCACCGGCATCTGCCATCAGGTGAATCTGGAGAATATCGCGCAGGCGGTGTGGTCGTCGACCACCCCGGACGGCGAGCTGGTCGCCTATCCCGACACCTGTGTCGGCACCGACAGCCACACCACGATGATCAACGGCCTGGGCGTGCTCGGCTGGGGCGTCGGCGGGATCGAGGCGGAGGCCGCGATGCTCGGCCAGCCGGTGTCGATGCTGATCCCCGAAGTCGTCGGCTTCAAGTTCACCGGTGAGCTGGCCGAGGGCATCACCGCGACCGACCTCGTGCTGACCTGCACCCAGATGCTGCGCGCGCGCGGCGTGGTCGGTCGCTTCGTCGAATATTTCGGCCCGGGCCTCGCCTCGCTCAGCCTCGCGGACCGCGCGACGCTCGCCAACATGGCACCCGAATATGGCGCGACCTGCGGCTTCTTCGGCATCGACGACAAGACGCTCGACTACATGCGCCTCACCGGCCGCAGCGAGGAAAATGTCGCGCTGGTTGAGGCATACGCCAAGGCACAGGGCTTCTGGCTCGACCCGAATGCAGAGCCGGTGTTCACCGACGTGCTCGAACTCGACCTGAGCAGCGTCCAGCCGTCGCTCGCGGGGCCGAAGCGCCCGCAGGACAAGGTGCTGCTGGGCAGCGTCGATGACGTGTTCAACGCCGACCTGACCAAGGTGTATGGCAAGGACGATCCGGTCCGCGTGCCGGTCGCGGGCAAGGATCACGATATCGGCGACGGCGACGTCGTCATCGCCGCGATCACCAGCTGCACCAACACCTCGAACCCCAGCGTCCTGATCGCCGCGGGCTTGGTCGCCAAGAAGGCGGTCGAAAAGGGCCTGAAGCCCAAGCCGTGGGTCAAGACCTCGCTCGCCCCCGGGTCGCAGGTCGTGACCGACTATCTGGAGAAGGCGGGGCTGCAATCCTACCTCAACCAGGTCGGCTTCAACCTGGTCGGCTATGGCTGCACCACCTGCATCGGCAACTCCGGCCCGCTGGCCGAGCCGATTTCGGCCGCGATCAACGGCAACGACATCGTCGCCGCGTCGGTCCTGTCGGGCAACCGCAACTTCGAAGGCCGCGTGTCGCCCGACGTGCGCGCCAACTTCCTCGCCTCGCCCCCGCTCGTCGTCGCCTATGCGCTCAAGGGCACGGTGGTCGAAGATTTTATCACGACCCCGATCGGCACCGGCTC
>JASBRX010000021.1 GCA_030149245.1 Sphingomonas bacterium | reverse complement strand
ACAAGTGTCACATCATGAAGAATTGCGAGTCGGGCCGGTGCCCCTTCCGATGCGGAGGGGCGTTCCGGCCCGTTTGCTTTTGGAGGAGCAACCCATGACCGATGGCGAGAAGGACGAGATCGGACCGCAGTGCCATCGCCGGGTAGAGGTGAAGCGGGTGCGATCGAACGGTTGGACAAAAGCTCGGCGCGGGGCGTTCCTGGCCGAACTTGCACAGAGCTGTAACGTCGGGCGCGCGCTGGCCATGGCTGGCATGGCCGGGTCGACGGCTTATCAATTGCGGCGCCGCGACCCGGAATTTGCGGCCCAATGGCAGGCGGCGCTGGAGATTGGTTATGAACGGCTGGAAACCGCGCTGCTTCGTAGAGCGCTCGAAGCTGCTGGGGCTATCGAGATCGACGATGCTACCGAGCCGGTCGAAAAAATGACGGTCGAACAGGCGATCGGTTTCCTGAACAAGCACCGCGCGAGCATTCGGTTGGGCCATGCGAAAGGTAGACGGCCCCAGGCCCGCGAAGTCGCGACCCAACAGGAAGTCGACGCGATCCTGATCCGCCGCATCCGCATGGTGAAGCGGCAGCGTCGGCAGTTTGCCGGGGATGCAGGCAGACAGACGGCATTGCCCCCGCGTGCTGGAGATGTCCCGCCGGGCAGAGACGCCTGAAGATGCCCCGGCATCCCCGCGGACGAACCGGCAAGCGATGGACGCCGCAGCGGTTGAGCGCCTGGTCGCGCACAATCATGCGCCAGCTTGCCGGGATGAGCGACGAGGAGATCAGGCGGGTTCTGCGCGCGCTGAGCCGGGCGCAGATGCGCGAGGTGGAGCGGCGCTGGTACGGGTTCGAGAATGACGGACAGCGCGAACCACCGGGCGACTGGCGCATCTGGTTGATCCGCGCCGGGCGCGGGTTCGGCAAGACGCGCGCGGGGTCCGAATGGGTGAGTGAGGTGGCGCGGCGAAATGGCGATGCGCGTATCGCGCTGGTCGCGTCGACCCAAGTCGACGGGCAGCGCGTGATGATCGAGGGGCCGAGCGGGCTGCTCGCGGTCGCGCGCGCCGACGAGGAACCCCGCTGGGTGAATGCGCGCCGCGAACTGCGCTTTTCGAGCGGGGCGGTCGCGACGCTCTATTCAGCCGAGGCGGGTGAGGAACTGCGCGGACCCGAACATCATTTCGCCTGGTGTGACGAGCTGGCAAAGTGGCGGCGCGGCGAGGCGGCGTGGGACAATCTGATGATGGGGATGCGGCTTGGCGAGCGACCGCGCGTCGTGGTGACGACGACGCCGCGCGTCAATGCGGCGATGCACCGCGTGCTGGCGGCGCCGGGAAAGGTGGAGACGCTGGGCAAGACAGGGGAGAATCCCTGGCTGCCAGAATTTTTCGTGAGCGCCATGCTCGAAAGCTATGGCGGGACACGGCTGGGCCGGCAGGAGCTTGACGGTGAGATGCTGGAAGATGTCGAAGGCGCTTTGTGGACGCGTGCGCTGATCGAGCAGTGTCGGGCCGGTGCGGACGAGATCGGAAAGCCGGTGCGCGTCGTGATCGGGGTCGATCCGCCGGCGACGGCGCATGGCGACGCGTGCGGGATCGTGGTGGCGGCGTTGCTGCGCGACGGGCGGCTGGCGGTGGTCGAGGATGCGAGCGTCGAGAATCCGCCGCCGCATGTTTGGGCGCAGGCGGTGGCGAGCGCGGCGGCGCGTTGGGGCGCCGACCGCGTGGTTGCCGAGAGCAATATGGGGGGCGAGATGGTCGAGGGCACGCTGCGCCAGGCCGATGTCGCGCTGCCCGTCGTGGCGGTGCATGCGAGTGTCGGCAAGGCGCGGCGAGCGGAGCCGGTGGCGTTGGCTTATGAGCGCGGGGATGTGCTGCATGCGGGGGTATTTGCCGAGCTGGAAGATCAGCTTTGCGGGTTGCAGGTTGGCGGCGGCTATGCGGGGCCGGGGCGCTCGCCCGATCGGGCGGATGCTTGTGTTTGGGCGCTGGCGGCTTTGCTGGAGGGGCTGCGGAGGGGGAAGGCGCCGGGGGTGCGGCGGGTCTGACCCGATAGGGTGAACCCCTCTCCCAGCTTCGCCTAGCGAGCAAGCTCGCAAGGCTTCGCAACCCTCTCCCGCAAGGGGAGAGGGGTTTTTGCAGGAGAAGATCATGAACTGGTTTGGCCGTAAGGCCGCGCAGCATGTTGCGCGGCCCGCTTTGTCGCGGGTGTATGGGAGTT
This sequence comes from Sphingomonas bacterium, assembly GCA_030149245.1. Classification (GTDB taxonomy): domain Bacteria; phylum Pseudomonadota; class Alphaproteobacteria; order Sphingomonadales; family Sphingomonadaceae; genus Sphingomonas. The sequence continues at coordinate 13,914 of JASBRX010000021.1, read as the reverse complement.
GGAGTGCGCCCGCGCCGATGACGTGGGAGGCGCAGGTTCGCGAGGGCTATTTGGCCAATGCGATCGTGCAGCGGGCGGTGCGGCTGGTCGCAGAGGCTGCGGGCAGCGCGCCGCTGGTGGCGAGCGATCCGGCGTTGGCGGCACTTGTTGCTGCGAACTCGGGCGGGCAGGGGCTGGTGGAGACGCTCGCGTCGCAGCTGCTGCTGCACGGCAATGGCTATGTGCAGATTCTGGTCGATGGCGCGGGCGCGCCGGCCGAGCTGTTTGCGCTGCGTCCCGAGCGGGTGACGGTTGAGGCCGATGCGCGCGGGTGGCCGGTTGCCTATCGCTACAAGGCAGGCGGGAGCGGCGTGGTGCTGCCTGCCGAGGATGACGCGGGGCGGGTGGCGGTGGTGCATGTGAAGGCGCTGCACCCGCTCGACGATCATTATGGCGCGGGGTGTTTGGGCGCAGCGTCCGGCGCGATCGCGGCGCATAATGCGGCGGCGAAGTGGAACGCGGCGCTGCTCGACAATGCGGCGCGGCCTTCGGGGGCGCTGGTCCACGATCCGGGCGACAAGGGGATGCCTTTGTCGGCCGAGCAGGTCGACCGGCTGCGCGAAGAACTGGCGGAGAGTTTTGCGGGCGGCGCGAATGCGGGGCGGCCGCTGCTGCTCGAGGGCGGCTTGCGGTGGCAGCCGCTGTCGCTGTCGCCCGCCGAGATGGATTTCCTGGCGCTGAAGGATTCGAGCGCGCGCGAGATTGCGATGGCGTTCGGGGTGCCGCCGATGCTGCTCGGGCTGCCAGGGGATGCGACCTATGCCAATTATCGCGAGGCGAACCGGGCGCTGTGGCGGCTGACGGTGCTGCCTTTGTGCGCGAAGATTTTGGGGGCGGTGGCGCAGGGTTTGGCAGGGTGGTTCGAGGGGGCCGAACTGCGCGTCGATCTGGATAAGGTGCCGGCGCTGGCCGAGGACCGGATGGCGTTGTGGCGCGAGGTGTCGGCGGCAGACTGGCTCACGGCGGATGAGAAGAAGACGCTGTTGGGGGTGGGGTAGCACTGGCCGCGACGCCTTCCCCGCTGCGACTAGCGGGCAAGCCGGCAAGTCTCGCTGCCTTTCCCCAAAGGGAGAGGCGAAAACAAGGAAGACATCATGGAAGAGGAAGAAGCGCTGGCGCGTTTGATCGCGCTGGCCGGGACGAGTGCGCCCGATGCGGCTTTGCTGCGCGCAGTGGTCGAGGAGGCGAGCGAGCTGGGGGCGCGGCGGGCTCTGGCCAGGCTTGGCCTCGCCGACGAAGCGGCGCGTGATGATATGAGCGATTTGCGGCAGCTGCTCGGCGCGTGGCGCGATGCGAAGACAAGTGCGTGGAAGGCGGCGGTCGACTGGGCGGTGCGGTGCGGGCTGGCGTTGCTGGTCGTCGGGCTGGCGATGAAGCTGGGGCTGCCGGGGTTGTTGCGGTGAGGGGGGCAATAAATAGGGACAGTCCCCATTTAATCGCACCCGCTGTCCTCAGCGGCCCGGACCATTCCAAATTAAATAGGGACTGTCCCTATTTATTGCGGTTCGCGGGCTATGCCTCGGTGTTCGACCAGGGCGATCGCGGTGGCGATGTCGTGCGGGCGGGAGCCTTTGCCGCGAGTTTGCGGGCGCGGCGCGCGGTGCCTTTGCTGTGGCAGCATCGGCCGGGCGCGGTGATCGGCGCGATCGAGACATTGGCGGAGGACGCCCGCGGGCTGCGCGTGGTGGCGCGGGTGACGCATCCGACCGCAGCGGCGCTGGTCGCGCGCGGGGCGCTGAGGGGATTGTCGTTCGGATATCGGGTGACTGCTTCGCGCGGGAATGGCCCGCGCGAGTTGCTGGCGCTCGACCTGGCTGAGGTGAGTTTGGTGGCGATGCCCATGCAGCGGCTGGCGCGGGTGATTGCGGTGGACGTTGGTGGTGAGTGCGAGGTCGTCTCACCCTCTCCCAGCTTCGCCTAGGCAGCAAGCAAGCTGCCAGGCCTGCGCACCCCTCCCCCGTCGAGCGGGAGGGATTCAATTTTCGGGTGAAGGAGTGACAAGCATGGATAATATGGAAGTGAAGGCCGACGCGTTGGACGGCGCGTTCGATGCGGTGCTGGCGGCCGAGGCAGTCGATGAGTTGAAGGCGTCGGTGGCGGCGCTGAAAGCGCAGGTCGATGCGCAGACGGTGGCGGCCTCGCGCTTGCCGCTCGACGGGGCGAAGGCGGCCGATCCGGCGCGCGATGCCTTTGTCGAGCGTTACCTGCGGCGCGGGATCGACGCGGGGGTCGAGATGAAGAGCCTGTCGGGCGCGACCGGCGGTGAAGGCGGTTTTGCGGTGCCGCGCGAGATCGATGGGGCGATTGACGAGACGCTGAAATCGCTGTCGCCGATCCGGTCGATTGCGACGGTCGTGCAGACGGGGACGAGCGGGTATCGCAAGCTGATCGCGACGGGATCGATGTGTGCGGGCTGGGTCGGCGAAACCGCCCCGCGGCCCGAAACGGCGACGCGCAGCTTTGCCGAGATCGCGCCGCCGTCGGGCGAGCTTTACGCCAATCCGGCGGCGAGCCAGGCGATGCTGGACGATGCGATGTTCAACGTCGAGGACTGGCTGGCCGAGCAGCTGGGCCGCGAGTTTGCGGTGGCGGAGGGCAACGCGTTCGTGACCGGCAACGGGACGAACCGGCCCAGGGGGTTCCTGACCTATACGACGACGAACGAAGCCGATAGCGTGCGCGCCTTCGGAACGCTCCAGCATCTGGCGACGGGGACGGCGGCCGCCTTTCCGGCGTCGAACCCGCAGGACAAGCTGGTCGAGCTGGTCCATTCGCTGAAGGCGCCGTATCGGCAGGGCGCCTGCTGGGTGATGAATTCGGATACGCTCGCCCGCATCCGCAAGTTCAAGACCAGCGACGGCGCCTTCATTTGGCAGCCGGGGATGGTCGAGGGGCAGGCGGCGACGCTGCTGGGTTATCCGGTGGTCGAGGCCGAGGACATGCCCGACGTCGCGGCGAACAGCCTGTCGATCGCATTCGGCAATTTCCGCGCCGGTTACCTGATCGCCGATCGCGGTGAGACGCGCATCCTGCGCGATCCGTTCAGCAACAAACCCTTTGTGCATTTCTATGCAACCAAAAGGGTCGGCGGTGCGATCATCGATTCGCAGGCCATCAAGCTGATGAAGTTCGCCGCCAGCTGATCTGGCGCGCGATGGGCGCCCGGCCCGTTCTTCCCTTTCGGGCGGACCGGGCGCTTATTTCCCCCTATTGATATTGGAAAGGATGGCCCCGCCATGCCGACCCTCTTTTTCGCTGATCTGGTGCGCGAGCTGTGCCAGGATGGCGGGACCGGGCCACTGATGCCGACCGGCGCAGTGCCCGGCCATCGCCGATTTCTGGGGATCGTCCCGGTGGGCGATCCCTTTCATTATGCCGTCGCCGGCGTTGCCCAGCCCGCGCAGTGGGAAGTTGGCGTCGGCCGGATCGACGGGGCAGGCAGGTTGCTGCGCGACAGCGTCGCGGCATCGTCCAACGCGGGCGAGCTGGTCGATTTCGCGCCGGGGCTGAAGACGGTCGCGCTGACCGTCGGGGCCGAATGGTTCGCGGCGCAGGATGCAGCGGGCGACGATGTGGCCGAAGCCCTGGCGGCAAAGCAGCCGCTGTCGACGGCGCACGCGGCGGCGGCGGCGGGAGCGGCGGACGACCGGGTGACCGTCATGCGAGGCGAAGGCTGGGTGAATATCCCGCTGTCGGCGCTCGCCTTTCGGGGCGGCGACGGGCGCTACGTGTTGGACGGTCCGATCGGACTCCAGAATGGCAGCGCCGCGGCGCCCGCGATCGGCTTTGCGGTGGACCCCGACACCGGCGTTTTCCGGGCAGGCGCGGACGCGATCGGCATCGCGACCGATGGCGCCGAGCGACTGCGGTTGTCGCCGTCGGGGCATGTCGGCATCGGGACGAACGCGCCGGCGGTGCGGTTGCACGTCGAGGCTGGCGCTGCGGGCGATGTCGCGCGTTTTGGCGTCGCGGGCGGGCAGGCGCTTTATCTTTACGCCGACACCGGCTTTGCCGGGCTGTTCAATGTTGCGGGCGCGGGACCGGGCCGGGATGGACTGCGCATCGGCAGCGACTTTGTCGCGCTCGATACGGATGCGACCGAAAGATTGCGGATCGACGGCGCGGGCAATGTCGGAATCGGTACCGTATCGCCCGGCAACAGCGGCGGGTTCAATCGCCAGCTCCAGATCCAGGGCGATTATCCCTGTGTGACGTTGAGCGGCAATGCGGCCGCGCGCAGCTATAGCATCGGCGTCAACGGTGGCGGTGGTTTCGCCATTTGGGACAATGTCGCGAACGCGTCGCGGCTGCTGCTGGCGGCAAATGGCAATTTGGGCGTCGGCCCCTTCACCGGAGCGCCGAGCGTCCGGTTGCATGCGGTGTCATCGGGCGAAATCCTGCGCCTGGAAACGACGCAGGCGCGCGGCCTCGGCGGATGCGCGCAATATTGGTACGACGGCGCCGGTGCGAAAGGCTATTTCGGTTACGCGTCGCTGTTCAACGACCAGCTCTATCTGGTGAACGGCATGAATTCGCCCGTGATATTGGGCACGAACAATATCGACCGCTGGCAGATCACGGCGGCGGGCCATTTCCTGCCGATGACCGATAACGTTCTGGATGCCGGCCATGCGTCGGCGCGGATCAAGACCATCTATCTCGTCAACAGCCCGTCGGTGACATCCGACGCGCGCGAAAAGACATGGCGCGGTGTGCCCGATGCGGCCGAGATGCGTGCGGCGAAGCGGATCGTCGCCGAGCTTGGCTTCTATCAGTGGAACGACGCGGTCGTGGCGGAGGGCGCCGACAGCGCACCCTATCATTTCGGCGTCCGCGCGCAGGCAGTCTGGGGGATCATGGCCGAAGAAGGACTGATCGCGCCGCTCGATGCCGAGGGAAGGCCCGGCGCCATGCCCTATGCCTTTCTGTGCTGGGATGCATGGGAGGACGGCGACGAAGTGCGCGATCGTTTCGGTATCCGCACCGACCAGCTGGCGCTGTTCCTGATCGCCGCGCAGGAGACGCGGCTTGCCGCGCTGGAGGCGGCCGCGTGATGGGCGGGTCGGCTTTGGCATCGCGCGCGGTCGGCGACACGGCGCCGCGCGATCTGGCGAGCGAATGGGGCGGGCCCGAGCCGTCCACCCCACGCGGCACGGTGCCGATCGCACGCGAACCCGGCCGCCGCGTGACGCCGCGCAAACCATAGAGAGAGGAGCAGCCATGGCGATGGTGGTGAAGGATCCCGATGCACGGATCGATTATGAGTTTGATTGGGCGGCCGCCTATCCCGCCGGGCAGGCGGTGGTGGCGAGCGGTTGGACGATCGCGCCGGACCGGGACGACGGGATCGAGGTGGCCGCCGCGGCGCACGACCTGACCCGGACGACCGCGACGCTGGCAGGCGGCGTCGCCGGCCATGTCTATCGCGTCACCAACCGGGTGACGCTGAGCGACGGGCAGATCGACGAGCGATCGATGACGGTACGGGTGGAGGAACGGTGATGGCGGAAAGTCTGGTGCCGGGCGACGTCCCGGTGAGCCTGAACGAAGCGCGCGGCTGGTTGCGGCTGGGGGCGACGACCGACGACGCCGTGGTCGCAGGACTTGTCCGCGCGGCGACCAACATCTGCGAAGCCTTTATCGGGCAGTGGCTGGTCATCCGCGCGGCCGAAGAGGTTTTGCCGGTCAAAAACGGCACGGCCCAGCTCGGCGCGCGGCCGGTGGTCGCGATTGACGGCGTAACCCTGTTGTTGCCGGGCGGCGATGAGTCCCTGTTGGGTGATGGCGATTATCTTGTGTCGACGGGGCGCGACGGCACCGCGCGGGTGACGCCGGGCGACGCGCGCGGCGCGGCGCGGGTGCGCGTCGCCTATCGCGCGGGCATCGGCGAGGACGCAAACGGGATTCCCGAAGCGATCCGGCAGGGCATCGTGCGCATGACGCAGCATCTGCATGAGGCGCGCGACGGGTCGGGCGCGGCGCCGCCAGCGATGATCGCGGCGCTGTGGCGGCCGTGGCGGCGGCTGACCCTGGGGGCCGGGCAATGATGAGCGCGGAGGGCGCGGTGCGCGCGCGGGCGATCGAGCTGCTCGCGCGTGACGACACACTGACGGCGATGGTGCATGAGATATTCGACGGCACGCCGCCACGGACAAGCGCACCCTATGTCGCGGTTGGTACCGCAGACGGCGTTGATTGGGGGACCAAGGACCGGGTGGGACGTGAAATTCGCCTGACGCTGACATTGGTCGGCGTCGGCAGCGGGATAGACGACAAGGCCGCGGCGCGCGTCGAGGCCGTCGTCACCACCTTGCGCGGCCCGGCCGGCGGCTGGTCGGTGGTCGGCGCGCGCGCGATCCGCACACGCTTTGCCTTTGCGCGCGATGGCGGCTGGCGCCATGAAATCGTCGTGCGGTGCCGCTGTTTGGTGGGGTGACCCTTACTCGCCCGGCATCGTGTTCGTGGACTTATAGTCTTTGAACTTGTCGGTGAAATTGGCGTGGTAATCGTCGATCTGCATATCGGCGTCTTCGCCCGCGATTTTTTCGGAATCGCCGCCCGATCTGCCCAGCGCGACCACCGCCCTGCGGAACGCGTCGCGCTCGGTCGCACAATTCGACTTTACCTGCATTTCATATTCGGCCTCTTCCATCTTGGCCTCGAGCGCCTTCTTCATGTCGGTGCGCAGGCACTTGGTGAAGGCGGCGCGCGTGGTGTCGACCGTCGCCGAAGGCGACTGCGCCATGGCGACCAAAAGCAATGTGGTGATCAGCATCCTGCGACTCCCCGTTAGCAGTGTTTTTTCCACGAGGAGATTAGACGATGGCAATTGAAAATGGGAGCGATTTTCTGCTCAAGATCGGTGACGGCGAAGCGCCGCCCACCTATCGGACGGTGGCGGGGCTGCGCACCACGCAGATGTCGGTGAACGGCGAGGCGGTGAACGTCACCACCAAGGATTCGGGCGGGTGGCGCGAGCTGCTGTCGGGCGCGGGAGTGCGATCGGTTTCGGTGAGCGCGGCGGGTATTTTTACGGGATCGGATGCCGAAGTGCGGCTGCGCGGCCATGCGCTTTCGGGCGTCATCGACGATTATGAGCTGAGCTTTGAAAGCGGCGAGCGGCTGCGCGGGCGTTTCCTGGTCACGCGGCTCGATTATGCCGGCGATTATAATGGCGAGCGCAATTATACGCTGAACCTGGAATCGAGCGGCGCGGTGCTGAGCCTGTGAGCGGGGCGAACGCGCTCCGCGGCGAGGCGGAATTGCGCATCGGGGAACGGCCGCATGTGTTGCGCCCGAGTTACGCTGCGCTGGTTGCGGCGGAAGCCGAACTCGGGCCGCTGTTCGCGCTGGTTGAGCGCGCGGCGGACGGGCGGCTGGGGTTGGGCGAGATGGCCTCGCTGTTCTGGCATTGTGTGGCGCATCGGCCCGAGACGCTGACGCGCGAAGCGGTCGGCGAAGCGGTTGTCGCCCAAGGGGTGGCGGCGGTGACGCCGGCGCTGCGCACGCTGCTGGGGCAGATATTGCAGGGACGGTGAGGTGGCGGTCGATCGGCTGGGGCCTGCGGCGATCAAGCTGGCGGGGGTGATGGCGCGCGTTGCGGGGTGGCGGCCGGGCGAGTTTTGGGCCGCGACACCCGCCGATGTTCGCACGGTGTTGGCGGGCTGGGCCGAGGCCGATTCCACAGCGTGTTTGGACAGTGCGGCGCTGGCGGCGATGATGGAGAGATTTCCCGATGGGTGACGAGGTCGACGAAATGGTGGTCGCCGTGCGCGCCGACACCGGCGCGTTTCGGCGCGACATTGCGGCGCTGCGCGCCGAGCTGGGCGGGCCGCTGGTTGCTGAGGCTGATCAGGCGGGGCGTGCGATCGAGCGGGCGCTGTCGCGGGCAATCGTCAGCGGCAAGATGGGGTTCGAGGATCTGAAGCGGCTGGCGCTGTCGGTGATGGCGGATATTGCGCGCGCAGCTATTTCGAACGGGATCGGCGCGGCGCTGGGCGGGGGGTCGGGGGGGAGCGGGAGCGGCAATCTGCTCTCGCTCGGCACCTCGATCGCGATGGCGCTGTTCGGGGCGCCGGGGCGGGCGACGGGTGGGCCGGTGAGTGCGGGGCGCGCCTATCGCGTCGGCGAGCGCGGGCCCGAGCTGTTCGTCCCGACCGCGAGCGGGCGGATCGAGGCGGCTGGCGGCGGGGGGGTGCGCAATATAGCGATCACGGTAAATGTCCGCAGCGAGGTGGGGAGCGAGCCGCAGCGGCTGGCGCAAACCGGGCGGCAGCTGGCGCGCGCGGTGCGGCGGGCCGTGGCGAGCGGAGAGGATTGATGGGCTGGGCTTTGGTGGCGGCGGCCGAACCGCATCATCGCAAGAGCTGGCTCAAGCGGTTCGATCCGCGTTTCTGGACCGTCGATTTTGCGCGGCCGATGATGGCGTGCGTGACGAGCGATACGCCGAGGGCGCTGCGTGTCGAGACGGTTTTCTATCGGAAGCAGGATCTGGCCGGGCTGATATGGGAGGCGGGGGATCGCTGGGATCATCCGTTGCTGGCATATGAGACGAAGCGCGATTTTCGGCATACCCAGCTGACATTCCGGTGGCGGTCGGGCGGGGTGAAGCCGCTCGATGCCTTGCACGGACCGACCTTGACGATCGCGGGGCGGGAGGCGGGTGGGGCGCCGCGCGCCTGGTATGTGCGGCTGTGGAATTATGCCGAGGGGACGGGGGAGGACGCGCTCGTCAGCCTGGATTTCGATGCGCTCGATGGCGGTTTTACGTTGCCGGGCGAGGCCGACCCGGTGTGGGCGGGCGACATCGACCGGATGTTCATTTCGCTGGTGCCGCCGACTTATGATGGCGGCGACGGCGTGCTGGCAGCGCCGGTCGCGGGCTGGGCCGAGATGCGCGACATCGCCTGCTCGGGTTCGGGATCGGTGCTGGCGATCGACGATGTGATGATGCCCGAGCACAGGTTGGGGATGACCAACGGCTATGACGATGTTTATCACCTGACCCCGGCGCGCGTGGTGCGACAGATGGTGCAGCTCGGCTATCGCGGCGACGTCGTGCATTATGTCGGGATGAGCCATTATATGCGGCTCGAGGCGTCGGGCGGCGGCTTTGCTGCGAGCCTGGCGGGCGGGGTGCTCAATGCGCCGTGCGCGGCATGGCACGCGGGGTTTGCGGCGGCGTGCCGCGATGCGGGGCTGGGGGTGATCTGGTCGCTGTCCTATGAGCTGTTCGATGCCTATTGCCGGGAGGACTGGAAGCAGCGGGCGAGCGATGGGTCGCCCGCGCTGACCGGGTGGGAGCCGCCGTCGACCCTGCTGTCGCCGGCGAACGCGGCGGCGATGGGATATTTGCAGCTGGTCGCAAGGGCCTTTGTCGCGATCGCGGCGGCGGCGGGGCTGCCGCTGAGATTCCAGGTTGGCGAGCCGTGGTGGTGGATCGCGAGCGGAGGACGTCTCTGCGCCTATGATGCGGCGACGGTGACGGCCTTGGGGAGCGCAAGCGTGCCGATTGCCGATGTGCGCGACGCATTGAGTGCGCCGCAACTGGCGATGCTCGACGCGCTGGGTGCCTTGCTCGCAGGATCTACCGCGGCGCTGGTGGCGGCGGCGCGCGACGAAGCGGGGACGGCGGGGCTGGTGAGCCATTTGCTCGTTTATCTGCCGACGGTGCTCGATCCGGCGGCGCCCGCGGTGCGGCGCGCCAATGTGCCGTTGGGGTGGGCGGCACCGGCGTTCGATGTGCTGCAGCTCGAGGATTATGACTGGGTGACCGGCGGGCGCGGGGCCGAGACGGCGAGTGCGCGCGCAGCGATGGTGCTGCGGCTGGGCTATCCGATTGCAGAGCAGCATTATTTTTCGGGCTTCGTGCTGGCGGCGGAGGATCGCGCGCAGTGGGCGGCGATCGCCGCGGCAGCCGATGCGGCGCGGCGCGCGGGGGTCGCGCGAACCTTTGTCTGGGCGCTGCCGCAAGTGGCCCGCGATGGCTTTGTGACGTTCGACGGGGAGGATGATGTGCAGGCTTTCGATGCGGTGGATTTCCCGCTGGCGATCGGGCGTGAGGCGATGGTCGCGACCGAGTTTTCGACCCAGATCGTGAGCTCGCCGTCGGGGCACGAACAGCGTGCGACCGAATGGGCGGAGGCGCGAATGCGCTACGACGCGGGGCCGGGCATAGGATCCGAGGCCGATGTGCGGACGCTGATCGACTTTTTCCGGGCGCGGCGCGGGGCGGCGCGGGCCTTCCGGTTTCGCGATCCGTTCGATGGCAGTTCGGCGGTGGATGGTGCATTGCCGACCGCGGGTGATCAGATGCTCGGGGTTGGCGACGGCGCTCGGCGGCAGTTTGCGTTGGTGAAGCGATATGGCGCGGGCGATGCCGAGCAGGTGCGCGCGATCCGGCTCCCGGTGGCGGACAGCGTGCGCGTGTCGGTCGACGGGCTGGAGACGGCGGGATTCCAGGTGACCGAGGAAGGCGAGGTGCTGCTCGATGTTGCGCCCGCGCCCGGGGTCGCAGTGCGCGCGGGCTTTTTGTTCGATGTGCCGGTACGCTTTGCCGACGATCGGCTGGAGGTGAGCCGCGCGACCTTCCTGGCGGGCGAGATGGCGAGCGTGGCGCTGGTCGAGGTGCGGGCGCCATGGTGATGCTGACCGCGCCGGGCTGGCTGCGCGAGGAGCTGGTGACGCTGGCGTGGTGCTGGCGGCTAGCGCGGCGCGACGGCGTTGTCGTCGGGCTGACCTCGCACGACCATGATCTGATGGTCGGCGGGACGATATACCGCGCGGCGCCGGGGATGAAGCCGTCGGCACTCGAGACGAGCGATAGCCTCGATGTCGGGACGATGGACCTGGAGGGCGCAGTCACGAGCGACGCGATTGCGGCGCGCGACCTCGACGCCGGGCGGTGGGACGGGGCGGAACTGGAGCTGTTCGTCACCGACTGGAGCGCGGCGGATGGCGCGCCGGTCATAGTGGCGCGCGGGTCTTTGGGGGCGATAGAGCGGCGCGGGACGGCGTTCGCGGCGGAGTTGCAGGGCGTGACGCGGCTGCTCGACCGGCCGGTGTGCCCGGCAACCTCGCCGTCGTGCCGCGCGGTGCTGGGCGATCGGGCGTGCCGGGTCGATTTGGCGCCGCTGACGCATCCGAGGCGGGTCGTGGCCGTCGACGGGCGGACCGTGACGCTGGATGCCGCCGCGCCCGGAATGGCGTTCGGCGAGCTGATGTGGATGGAAGGCAGCAATTGCGGATTGGCTAGTCCGGTGATCGCGGGCGAGGCGGCGGTGCTGCATCTGGCCGAGGCGCCGGCGTTTGCGGTTGCGGAGCCGGTCCGCGTGCGATTGGTCGAGGGATGCGACAAACAGCTTGCGACGTGCCGCGACCGCTTCGCGAACGCCGCCAATTTTCGCGGCGAGGCGCATCTGCCGGGCAATGATTTGCTGACGCGTTATCCCGGTGGATGAGCTGGGAGCGCGAGCCTTTGCGGCGGCGCGGGCTATGGTGGGGGTGGCGTTCCGGCCGCAGGGGTGCGACCCGGCGACCGGGCTCGATTGTGTGGGGCTGGTTTGGGCGGCCTATGCAGCGGCGGGGTGCATGTTGGAACGGCCGCGCGGTTATCCGCTGCGCGGCTGGTCGCGGAATCACGTCGAAGCGGGGTTGGTACATGCGAGCTTCGCTCCTGCCGAGGGCGACGCGCGCGAGGGCGATGTGGCGCTGATCGCCTATCCGGCGGGGCAGTTCCATTTGATGATATTGGGGCGCACAAGTTTCGTCCATGCTCATGCCGGGCTGCGGCGCGTGGTCGAGACGCCGCTCGATGACGGATTGCAGGATTGCCGCTTTGCCCACCCCGCTACGACTAGCCAGAAAGCTGGCAATTCTTGCCCCCTCTGCCGCATGCGGGAGGGAAGAAAACTTTGGAGACTTAGCAATGGCAACATTGGTGCTGACGGTGGTCGGCGGGATTGTCGGCGGGCCAGTGGGTGCGGCGATCGGTGCGGCGGTGGGCCAGCAAATCGACGCGCAGATTTTCAAACCCAAGGGACGCGAAGGGCCGCGCCTGGCCGATCTGAAGATTCAGGCGTCGACCTATGGCCAGCAGGTCCCGCAGCTGTTCGGGACGATGCGCGTTGCGGGCAGCGTGATCTGGGCGACCGACCTTATCGAACGGCGAAACAAGCGCGGCGGCGGCAAGGGGCAGCCGTCGACGACCGAATATAGCTATGCCGTCTCGCTCGCGGTCGCATTGTCGTCGCGTCCGATCCTGGGAATCGGGCGCATCTGGGCCGACGGCAATCTGTTGCGCGGGTCCAGCGGGGCCTTCCAGGAGCGGTGCATCTTTCGCTGGCATGACGGCGGCGAGGATCAGGCCGCCGATCCGCTGATCGCGTCGGCGCTGGGCGTCGCGTCGGCGAGTGCGTTTCGGGGGTGTGCCTATGCGGTGTTCGAGGAGCTCGAACTGGGGGCGTTCGGCAACCGGATTCCGTCGCTGACATTCGAAGTCGAGGCCGATGCTGCGGGAATCGACGCGGGCATGGTCGGCAACAGCCTCTTCGGAGAGGCGGCGCGCTGCGGCGGTGAATGGCCCTTTACGGGTTACGCCGCATCAGGCGACCGGTTGCGCGACGCGCTTCAGCCGCTGTTCGAGGCCGACGGCGCGCGGCTGGTGAGCGGGCCGGGCGGATGGCAGCTTGCGCCGACCGCCGGGGACGAGGAGCCGCTGGCGCTGGCTGATTTTCGCGAGGCGGGGCGGGGCGAGGCACCGGGCGACCGGACCGAACAACGCCGTGCCCCGCTATCGTCGCTGCCGGGGGCGATCCGGTTGCGGCATTATGAGCCCGAGCGCGATTATCAGCTGGGCCAGCAGACGAGCATGGTGGCGGGCGGCGGCGTTCGCGAGGAGCGGATCGACTTGCCTGCAGTGTTGCCGGCGACGTCGGCGCGGGCACTGGCGCAGCGGCTTGCCGCCGCCGCGGCGGACGGGCGTGAAACCCTGGTCTGGCGCGCCGATCTTGCGGCGTTGGCGCTGACCGTCGGGCATGTCGTTCAATTGGCCGACGGGAGCCGCTGGCGACTGGCGGGACGGACGGTTCGCGGCGGCGATATCTTGCTGGAGCTCAGGCGCCACGCGCCGCTCCCCGCAGCCGACCTGCCGGCAGAGCCAGGGGTTCCGGTCGGTGTGCCCGACTGGCCCGACGCCATCGGCACGGTCCGCCTGTTCGACCTTCCCAATATGGGCAGTCCGGCGGCATCGGCGCCGCGGCTAATGGTTGCCGGTGCTGGCAGCAACGATGGCTGGCGCGGTGCCGATTGTTGGCTCGTCGCGTCGGCCGGTGCCGAGCCGATCCCGATCGGTACGGTGCGTCCGGCCGCGGCGCTGGGGGAGCTCGTCGAGCCGCTCGCGGCGGGAAGCCAATATCTGTTCGACCTTTTGAACAGCGTCGAAGTTCAGCTGGTCAACCCAGCGATGACATTGGAATCGGTTGGGGACGCGGCCCTGCTCGGCGGGGCGAACCGGGCGATGGTGGGCGGCGAACTGTTGCAGTTCGGCATCGCGGATGTCGTCGGACCCGGGCGTTGGCGGCTGTCGCGCCTGCTGCGCGGACTGGCCGGAACCGAGAGGGATATGAGCCATCCCGCCGGAGTGCCCTTTGTCCTGCTCGACGATTCGGCGTTGATGATATTGCCCGAGGCGCTCGCCAGATTGACCGAAAGTGGCGAGGCGATCCTCGAGTGGGCGCCGCGGGGCGGGACCATGCTGACTGCCCTTGCTGTGCCAGCGGCCGGTCGGGCCTTGCGGCCACTGGCCCCGGTTCACGGGCATATCTGCTTCCACGATATGGAGGGCGCGACGATCGGCTGGGCCAGACGTAGCCGCGT
>JASBRX010000004.1 GCA_030149245.1 Sphingomonas bacterium | reverse complement strand
ACCTTCAGCCGCAAGCCGGTGTTCGGCTATCTCGGCATGGCCTATGCCATGGTCGCGATCGGCGTGGTCGGCTTCGTCGTGTGGGCGCACCACATGTTCACCACCGGCATGAGCGTGAACGTGAAGATGTACTTCACCGCCGCGACGATGATCATCGCGGTGCCGACCGGCATCAAGATCTTCTCGTGGATCGCGACGATGTGGGGCGGGTCGATGAGCTTCAAGACCCCGATGGTCTGGGCGATCGGCTTCATCTTCCTGTTCACCGTGGGCGGCGTCACTGGCGTCGTGCTCGCGAACGGTGGCGTCGACGATTACATGCACGACACCTATTATGTCGTCGCGCACTTCCACTATGTGCTCTCGCTGGGCGCGGTGTTCGGCCTGTTCGCCGGCTTCTACTATTGGTTCCCGAAAATGTTCGGGAAGATGTACAGCGAGCTGCTGGGCCAGCTGCACTTTTGGGTGTTCTTCGTGGGTGTGAACGTGCTGTTCTTCCCGCAGCACTTCCTGGGCCTTCAGGGCATGCCGCGCCGCTATCCGGACTATCCGGACGCCTATGCCTATTGGAACGAGATTTCGAGCTGGGGCTATGTGATCATGCTGGCGGGCATGGCGATCTTCTTCGTCAACCTGTTCTGGTCGCTCGCCGCTGGCAAGAAGGCGCCCGACAATCCCTGGGGCGAAGGCGCGACGACGCTGGAATGGACCCTGTCCAGTCCGCCGCCGTTCCACCAGTTCGAAACCCTGCCCGTGATCGCCGACGACAAGCATCACTGAGGTCGGCAACGGCTGAAACACGAAACGCCTCGGGGGGAGACTCCGGGGCGTTTTGTTATTCGGGGCTAGCCCAGGATACTGCGCAACGCGGCGCGTTCCCGGTCGGCAAATGCATAGAATGCTGCGACGCGCGGAGTCGACCGCAGCTCGCGCGTCGTCAGCAGCCGCCAGCTGCGCTCCAGTTCGCGCACCGGCCCGAACAACCGGACCAGGCCGGGATCGGCATCCGCAATATTCGCCGGGAGCGGCGCAATACCCGCCCCGGCCCGCACGGCCTGGATCAGACCCAGAACGCTGGTCGCGCGCGCCGCGATGCGGGCATCCGGGATGTCCGCCAGCCATCGTACGACGCGATGCCCGGACATGCTTGAATCGAAGCTTACCAGTGCATGGCCCGCAAGATCGGCTGGCGCGGCGGGAGCTCCATGCGCGGCCACATAGGCGCGGCTGGCATAGACTGCCCAGATCGACGTCGCGACGGTACGGCCGACAAGGTCGGCATCGGTGTCGCCTGAGCGGAGCGCCACGTCCACGTCGCCAGCAATGAGATCGACATATCGGTCGCTGGTCACAACTTCGGCGCTCAGCCCTGACTCCGCCTCGAACCGCGCGATAAACGGCAAGAGGCGCGACACGATCGGCTCCGGGCAGGTGATCCGCAGGGTCCTGCGCTCCCTTTGCGCCTGACTGCGGGCGGCGTCCGCGAAATCGGCAATTGCCGCCTCCACGGCGCGCGCTTGTTCCAGCAACCCGTGCGCGCTGTCGGTCAGCCGGTAACCGCCACGCTCGCGCACTGCGAGCGTGACGCCCGTGGCGCGCTGCAGCGCGGCGAGCCTGCGCTGGACCGTCGACTGGCTGACGCCCAGCGCCCGTGCCGCAGCACCGGTGCTGCCGTGGCGATCGACCGCCAGCACATAGCGCAGGTCGTTCCAGTCGAACATCGAACCCCCGCAAAAATGCGGCCCCTGTCTAGCAGAGTTGCGGCTGCCCGCCATCCGTCCGCGCGACTATGATCATACCGTCCCGCCATCAGGAGGTAAGGCCGTGAAATCTCTGTCTTTCGTCGTGCTTGCGTTATGTGCCTGCCCCGCGGCGGCGCAGGATGAGGCCAGCCTGCGGGCAGCCGATGCGGAACAACATCGCGCCGCGCGGACCCGCGATGCCGATGCGCTTGCCGCCATGATGCATCCGCATTTTGCGGTGAACTCGCCCGAAGGAGAGATGTGGAGTCGCGAGAAAACCGTGGCGCTGTGGCGTAATCGCGGGATCGGTCATGATCGCTTCGATCGCGTGGTCGAAACCCTCATTCTCGACGGCAATGTCGGCGTCGTCGCCGGACGTGAGGTTGTCGCGCCATCGCCGGACAGTATCGCAGGCCAGCGCCGCGCCGATGGCGGCAAGCCCGTGGCGCGTCGCTTCACCAATGTCTGGTTGTGGAAGGGCGGGCGGTGGTGGTTCCTGGCGCGGCATGCCAATGAACGTCCCGGCGCGTCACCACGCTGACGCACCCCTTTCCCCCCGGGGCAACCGCGCCTATAGCCCCCCGCAAATGTCCGTCGCCAACCATGCCCTGACCATCCCCGCCGACTGGCGCGATTTCCTTGCGCTGACCAAGCCGCGCGTGATGAGCCTAGTCGTGTTCACCGGGCTGTGCGGCATGCTCGCGGCGCCCGTCGCGATCCACCCGGTGATCGGCTTTACCGCGATCCTGTGCATTGCACTGGGTGCCGGCGCCTCAGGCGCGCTCAACCAATGGTATGAGGCGGACCTCGACGCCAAGATGAAGCGGACGCAGAGCCGCCCGCTGCCCGCCGGGCGCATGGATCGCCAGTCGGCGCTGCATTTCGGCGTTGGCGTTGCGGCGCTCTCGGTCATCCTGATGGGCCTGGCGGTCAACTACGTCGCGGCGGGCATCCTGCTCGGGTCGATCCTGTTCTACGTGCTGGTCTACACTGTCTGGCTCAAGCGCCGGACGCCGCAGAATATCGTGATCGGCGGCGCGGCCGGGGCGTTTCCGCCGCTGATCGGCTGGGCCGCCGCGACGGGTGAGATTGCGCTGCTGCCCGTGCTGCTGTTCAGCCTCGTCTTCCTGTGGACCCCGCCGCATTTCTGGGCGCTCGCGCTGTTCGTGAAGACCGATTACGCCAATGCCGGTGTCCCGATGCTGCCCGTCGTGGCGGGGGAGCGCTCGACGCGGGTGCAGATCGGCCTCTACACCATTCCGATGGCGGTGGCGGCAATCGCCCCCTGGCCGCTCGGCCTGACCGGCAGCCTCTATGGCTGGACCTCGATCGCGACGACCGCGCTGTTCGGCCTGCTCGCGCTCCACGTCGCGACCCGCATGGCCAGCGACGGGGACCCGATGAAGCCCGAAAAGCGCCTGTTCGCCTATTCGATCTCCTACCTCTTCATCTTGTTCGGCGCCGTCGCCGCCGATAGGATCATGGCATGACCCCCGAAGACCAAGACCTGATCCGCGCCCGCCAGAAGTCGCGCGCCCGCGTGCTGGCGATCCTGCTGTTCGCCTTCGTCATCCTGGTCTTCGCGATCAGCATCGTGAAGATCCAGATGGGCATGCCCCTTCGCGCGCAGTGAGATTCTGATGATTGCAGCACTTCCCCAGGACCCCAAGCTCCGCACCGCGATGCTGGCGGTGCTCGGCGTGCTGGCGATGACCGGCCTCGCCTTTGCCAGCGTCCCGCTCTACCGCCTCTTCTGTCAGGTCACCGGCTTTGGCGGCACCACCATGCGCGCCGGTGAAGCGCCCGGCGCGGTCGACGGCAAGATCACCGTCGCGTTCGATTCCAACGTCAGCCCCGCGCTCAGTTGGCAGTTCAAGCCCGAAGTGCGGTCGGACCAGATCGCCATCGGCGCGCGCGACATGGCCTTCTACACCGCGACCAACGCCGGCACCGTGCCGATCACCGGCACCGCGACCTACAATGTCACGCCCGAGGCGGCGGGGAAGTATTTCAGCAAGATCCAGTGTTTCTGCTTCACCGAACAGACGCTCCAGCCGGGTGAGACGGTGCGCATGCCGGTGATTTATTTCGTCGATCCGAAGATCCTGACCGATCCGGATACGAAGGACATTCAGAAGATCACCCTCTCCTACACATTTTACCCAGTGGATTCCGCCAAGCCCAAGGGCTAGGGGAATCGCAACAACGCCAGAAACGAACAGGGACGGACGATGGCAGGCGCCAAGAACCACGACTATCACATTCTCCCGCCCAGCCCGTGGCCGATGCTCAGCTCGCTCGCCGCTCTGTGGCTGGCGGTCGGCGGCCTCATGTACATGAAGGAACATCCGGCCGGCTTCTGGGTGATGCTGTCGGGCCTTGCCGCAGTGTTGTTCTGCATGGCGTCGTGGTGGGTCGACGTGATCAAGGAAGCCAATGCCGGCGACCATACCCCGGTCGTCCAGCTGCACCTGCGCTACGGCATGATCCTGTTCATCGCGTCGGAAGTGATGTTCTTCGTCGGCTGGTTCTGGGCATGGTTCAACTATGCGCTGTTCCCCGCCGCGATCGCCGTCAGCGACGAACATGCCAGCGTGGTCGAAGTGGCGCAGAACATTGCCGCGCAGTTCCCGCCCAAGGGCATGGAAGTGCTCGACGCGTTCCAGCTGCCGCTGCTCAACACCTTCATCCTGCTCCTCTCGGGCACCACGATCACCTGGGCGCATCATGGCCTGATCCACAACCAGCGTGGCGGTGCCATGCGCGGCCTGTGGGGCGCGATCGGCGTGGGTGAGAATGACGTGGTCAAGAAGGGCCTGTGGCTGACCATCATCCTCGGCCTCGTCTTCTCGGCGGTCCAGGCCTATGAATATGCGCATGCGCCGTTCGTGTTCGGCAAGACCAACTATTCGTCGGCCTTCTACATGGCGACCGGTTTCCACGGCTTCCACGTGATCGTCGGCACCATCTTCCTGATGGTCTGCCTGCTGCGCACCTATCAGGGCGATTTCACCCCGCGCCAGCATTTCGGCTTTGAAGCGGCGGCGTGGTACTGGCACTTCGTCGACGTGGTGTGGCTGTTCCTCTTTGTCACCGTCTATGTGTGGGGCGGCTGGGGCGCGCCGGTCCACGGCTGATGGATCACAGCGCACCTCCGGTCACGGAGTCGGCATTCAAGGGGGCGTGTCCGCAATGCGGCGCGCCCTCTCTGTTTGCGGGCTGGGTCAGGTTCGCGGAGCGCTGCCCGAACTGCGGGCTCGATTATGCCGCGTTCAACGTGGGTGATGGCCCGGCGGCGTTCCTGACGCTGATCATCGGCACGATCATCGTCGTCCTGTCGGTCTGGCTGGAGCTCGCGGCCGAACCGCCCGTGTGGCTGCACCTGGTGATCTGGCCGCCCGTGACGGTGGCGATGGTCGTGTTCAGCCTGCGCTGGGCCAAGGGCGCGCTGCTCGCGCTCGAATATCGCAACGCCGCGCGTGAAGGGCGGATAAAGGACCCCGAGCCATGAAGCTCCCCCTGGTCCCCACCATCCTGGTCGGTCTCGCCGTCGCGGCGATGATTGGCCTCGGCATCTGGCAGCTCGACCGGCGCGGGGAGAAAGCGGCGCTGATCGCCCGCCTCGCCGCGAGCCGCGACCTGCCCGCAATGGCCTTTCCCAGCCCCCCGGTGGGCGACGATTATCTGTTCCGCCGCGCCGGGCTGATGTGCCTTGAAGTCGCGGGATGGACCGAACAGGCGGGCCGCGATGCCAAGGGCGGGAAGGGCTGGCGCCACCTCGCCGAATGCCGCACCGGCGCGGAGGGGATGACGGTCCAGGTCGATATGGGCGTGAGCACCGCGCCGGCTGTGGTTCCAGCGTGGAAGGGCGGGGCGGTCACCGGCACCATCACTCACGCCCCCGATTCGACGCCGCTGCTCGCATCGCTGTTCGGCAAGCGCCCCCCGCGCAACCTGATGCTCGTCGCCGACGCCCCCGCGCCGGGCCTGTCGGCGAGCGCTCCGCCCGACCCATCGAGCGTGCCAAACAACCACCTTGCCTATGCGGTGCAGTGGTTCCTGTTCGCGGGGATCGCGGTGGTGATCTACCTACTCGCACTGCGGCGGCGGGGGCAGAAGAAGAAGGCTTGATTGCGCACGAAGGCGCTAAGGCACGAAGAGATTTTGTTCGCGCAGAGGCGCAGAAGCGCGGAGGGTAAGGCTCCCGCGAAGCGCTCTAACCGTGCCGCCGAAGCAAGCGGAACGATGATGTGATCTGAGCCGCTGACGCGGCGGCGAACATCTATGCGTCTCCGCGCCTCTGCGCGAACCAATAACCTTCTTCTTCTCTTCGTGGCTTCGTGCCTCTGTGCGACCCGAAATCCCGCACCTACCACAGCCCCCCAAAGCCAGACTTTCTTGCCCCACCCGGCAACCCCCGCTACCCCGCCGGCCATGCGCTACCAGAGCACGCGCGGCACCGCGCCCGAACTCGATTTCCGTGAAGTCACCCTCGCCGGGCTGGCGAGCGACGGCGGCCTCTATGTGCCCGTCGAATGGCCGCGCTTCACGCCCGACCAGATCGCCGACATGGCGGGCCTCTCCTATGTCGAGACCGCCGTCCGCGTGATGGCCCCGTTCGTCGCGGGCAGCCTCAGCGAAGACGAGCTGCGCGACCTGTGCACCCGCGCCTATGGCCGGTTCAGCCATGACGCGGTGACCCCGCTGGTTCAGCTTGACCATCGCCATTTCCTGCTCGAACTGTTCCACGGCCCGACGCTCGCGTTCAAGGACATCGCGCTCCAGCTGCTCGGCCTGTTGTTCGAAAAGTTCCTGACCGGCACCGACCGCCACCTCACCATCGTCGGCGCGACCAGCGGCGACACCGGGTCCGCCGCGATCGACGCGGTGGCGGGGCGTGAAGGCATCGACATCTTCATGCTTCACCCCAAGGGGCGGGTCAGCGACGTCCAGCGCCGCCAGATGACGACGGTGCTCGCGCCCAAT
This sequence comes from Sphingomonas bacterium, assembly GCA_030149245.1. GTDB lineage: Bacteria > Pseudomonadota > Alphaproteobacteria > Sphingomonadales > Sphingomonadaceae > Sphingomonas. The sequence goes on along the minus strand of JASBRX010000004.1, from coordinate 29,011 downwards.
GTCCACAATGTCGCGATCGAGGGCAGCTTCGACGACGCCCAGGCGCTGGTGAAGGCGATGTTCAACGACGCGGACTTCTCGGGTCGCTTCCACGTGACCGCGGTGAATTCGATCAACTGGGCGCGGCTGATGGCGCAGGTGGTCTATTATTTCTACGCCGCCGTCCGCCTCGGCGCACCGCAACGCGAAGTCGCGTTCAGCGTCCCCACCGGCAATTTCGGCGACGTGTTCGCCGGATACGTCGCGGCGAAGATGGGCCTCCCCGTCGCCAGGCTGATCGTCGCGACCAACGTCAACGACATTCTCCACCGCGCGCTGTCGAGCGGCGATTATTCGGCGGGCACCGTCACCCCCACCGCCGCGCCGAGCATGGACATTCAGGTCAGCTCGAACTTCGAACGCCTGTTGTTCGACCTGGCCGGGCGCGACGGCCCGGCGCTCGCCGCGCAAATGGCGGGATTCGAATCGAGCAAGGCGATGCGCCTGACCAACGCCCAGCAACAGGGCGCGGCATCCTTGTTCGCCAGCGACCGGATCGAGGCGGACGACATGTCGCGCGCAATGGCCTGGGCACATGCCCGCGCCGATGAGATCCTCGACCCTCACACCGCGATCGGCCTCGTCGCCGCGCGCCGGATCGACCTGCCGCAGCACATCCCGATCGTCACCCTCGCCACCGCCCACCCGGCCAAGTTCGACGACGCGGTCGAGCGCGCCACCGGCATTCGCCCGACTCTTCCCGCCCGCGTCGGCGACCTGTTCGACCGCGAGGAACGCTATGACGTCCTCCCCGCGACGTTCGACGCGATCACCGGTTATGTGGCGGAGCGCGGGACGCCGAAAGCTTAACGTCCGTTTGCCCTGAGCTTGTCGAAGGGCCGCAGCCTGCCCTTCGTGAGGCGCGGGACACGCCCTTCGACAAGCTCAGGGCAAACGGGTTATGGGGCACCCCATGAACCTCATCACCCTCACCGGCGAGCCCTGGGCCGATTACGGCCTCGTCGACTCAGGCCATGGCCGCAAGCTCGAACGCTATGGCGACTATCGCTTCATCCGCCCCGAGCCACAGGCGATGTGGGCACCCGCGTCGCCAGACTGGGACGCGCACGGCGAATTCATGCCCGCGCCCGATGACGAGGGCGGCGGCCGCTGGGTGTTCACCAAGCCGGTCCCGCCCGAAGGCTGGCCGCTCGCGTGGAACGAGGCGAAGTTCACCGCCCAGACCACCCCCTTCCGCCACCTCGGCTTCTTCCCCGACATGGCGCCGGTGTGGAGCTGGATGCGCGACCAGACCGAGGGGGTCGATGCGCCGACGGTCATGAACCTGTTCGGTTATACCGGCGTCGGCACGCTGGCGATGGCGGCGAGCGGCGCGCAGATGGTGCATGTCGATGCGTCCAAGAAATCGGTCGAGGCGGCCAAGGGCAATGCCGCGCTGTCGGGCATGACCGACAAGCCGGTGCGCTGGATCATCGACGACGCCGCCAAGTTCGTCGCGCGCGAGGTGCGTCGCGGCCGCCGCTATGACGGCATCCTGCTCGACCCGCCCAAATATGGCCGCGGTCCGACCGGCGAAGTGTGGCAGCTCGAACGCGACCTCCCCGGCCTGATCGCCGATTGCCGCCAGCTGCTCGACGCCGACTCGCGCTTCCTGTTCCTCACCGTCTACGCGATCCGCATGTCCGCGCTGGCGATAGGCGAGCTGCTCAACCAGCATTTTGCCGATTTGGGCGGCAAGGTGGAATGCGGCGAACTCGGCGTGCGTGAGGAGGCGAGGGGGCTGGTGCTGCCGACGGCGATTTTTGCGCGGTGGAGTCGGTAAGTTCAGCTTTTGTAGATGATGTTCGCGACTTCATTCGCGATCACGACGAACGCCAGAAATCCCAATGTCTCAAAGCCAATGAGCAGATAGTTTCGATGCCAGCGCAAAGCTCGGCTGCCGGCAAAGCAGATCAGCGCGTACGCACCACCTGGGAGCAATGGGAGCTGCTCGATCTCATGAGACGGAATATAGGACAGGGTGAAAAGCAAAGCGCCGAATAGCAGCGCCACCTCGGCAAACTTGGTCAGCCAGTCCTTCATCTTCACCCCCGCCCCATCCGAATCGCCGCCCCCGCCACGAATGGGCACCCGGCTACCAGCAGCAAGCTCACCGCGCCCAGCAGCTTCATCGCGCTCGGATCATTCCCCATCGCCCCCGCGCCAAAGATCAGCAGCGGCACCGCGAAGGGGAGCATCACCAGCCCCGCCACCGCACCCGCGCCGCGCAGCCCTGCGGTCAATGCGGCGGTCGCGACGCCCAGTGCCGCCAGCCCCGGCGTGCCGATCAGCAAACTCAGCCCCGCCGCCAGCGCCTGCTCCAGCGAGAGGCCCAGCAACCCGCTCGCCACCGCGCACGCCAACAGCAGCGCGGGCGCAAAGCCCAGCCAATGCCCGACGATCTTCGCCGCCGCGACGCTCGCGTCATTCCAGCCGCGCACCGCCAGCTGATCGAGCACGCCGCTCTCCAGATCGGGCGCCACCAGCCGCTCGACCGGCAGCAGCGCCGCCAGCAACGCCGCCGCCCAGATCACCCCGCCGCCGATCCGCGCCAGCAATTTCGGCTCCGGCCCCACCGCGAACGGAAACAACACGGCCACCAGCAGGAAGAAGGCGATCGGCAGCGTCAGCCCGCCCGCCGCCCATGCCCGGCGCAGCTCGCGCGCCACCAGCGCCGCGAACCCGCTCACGCGGCCCCCCCAACCACGATCTCGCCCGCGCCCTGCATCCGAATCGGCAGGTGCGTCGCCACCACCGCGATCCCGCCCGCCGCGCGGTGCGCCGCGATCAGCCCGCCCAGCACGCCGATCGCGCCATGGTCCAGGCCATTGGCGGGCTCGTCGAGCAGCCAGATCGGCGCCCCGCTCGCCACCACCCGCGCAATCCCGACGCGCTTGCGCTGGCCGGTCGACAGCATCCGCACCGGCACGGGGTAGAGGTGCAGCAACCCGACCGCCTCCAGCGCGCCCTCGACCGCGTCGCGCCGCCCATCCAGCCCGGCCCAGAAGCGCAACGCCTCGCCCACCGGCAATTCCGGATCCAGCCCCGCCGCCTCGGCCAGCAACGCCTTCTCACCCGAAACTGAAACCCGCCCCGCGCTCGCCTTCAGCAACCCCGCGATGATCCGGATCAAACTCGACTTGCCCGCGCCATTCGGCCCGGTCACCAGCACCCCGCCACCCGGCTCAAGGCTCAGATCGAGTCCCTCGAACAGCATCCGCCCGCCGCGCGCACACGCCACGCCCTCCAGCCGGATGCTGCAATCGCTCACGCGACGCTGTCTTCCAGCGCGTGCATATCGTCGTCCGAAAGCCCGAAATGATGCCCCACTTCATGCACCACGACATGCGTGACCAGCGCTTCCAGGCTCACCCCGGTCTCGACCCATTCGTCGAGCAGCGGGCGGCGATAGAGGTGGATCGTGTCGGGCTGCGGGATCTCGCCCGGCGCGAACCCCTGTTTCTCGCCCACCGGTCGCCCCGAATAGAGGCCGGTCAGCTCGAACGGATCCTCCATCCCCATCTCGCGCAACACATCCTCATCCGCGAAATCCTCCACGATCAGGACGATGTCGGGCAAATGGCTCGAGAACGGCTCGGGAATCCGCGCCAGCGCCGCGCGCGCGAGTGCTTCCATCTGCTCGGCACTTGGCGCAAAGGTCTCGGTCACAGCGGTCATGGCCCGGCTATGCCGCACACAGCTCCGGAGGGGAAGAATGGTCGAACAACTGAGCCAGGCGGAACGCGACGACGCGCTCGAAGGGCTGCCGGAATGGGATCACGACACGGGCCGCGACGCGATCACGCGCAGCTTCACCTTCGACGATTTCAGCCAGGCGTTTGCGTTCATGACCCAGGTCGCGTTGCTCGCCGAAAAGGCCGACCATCACCCCGAATGGTCGAACGTGTGGAACCGCGTCGACATATTGCTGACCACCCACGACGCCGGCGGCCTGTCGGGGCGCGATATCGACATGGCCCGGGCCATCGACGCGCTGGTGGATTGAGGGACTGGGGTTGAGGCCGGGCACGCCCCTCCCCTTCAGGGGAGGGGTTGGGGGTGGGGCATCTCAGTCTCACCGAGACCAGTCGCCAAGAGGATAGGCCCCACCCCAACCCCTCCCCTGAAGGGGAGGGGCCTATTGGGTCAAAGCCCGACCCGCTTCGCCAACCATCGCGCCGCCTCTTCCGGCGACTTCTTGTCCGCGTCCCGATCGACCATCAGGTTCGCCTCACGCATTGCCGCGACCGGGATCTTGCCGATCAGCGGGCGCAGCGCCGCCTGGAACCGCGCATCCCCCGCCCGGTCCGGCGCTATCATCAGGATCGCGTCATAACCAGGGATCGCGCCCTTGGGATCATCCAGCACCACCAACCGGTCCGCCGCGATCCGCCCGTCTGAGGAAAAGGCCGGGATCACATCGGCCCGCCCGCTCGCCAGTGCGCGGTACATGAAGGTCGGCTGATACGGGCGCGCCGATTTGAAGCGCAGGCCATAGGCATCGCGTACTGCGCGCCATTCGGGCCGCTCCAGAAACTCGACATCGGTGGCGAGGTCCAGCTGCGGCGCCTGTCCCGCCAGATCGGTCAGGGTCGCAATCCCGCGCCGCCGCGCGTCGTCGCCGCGCATGGCAAAGGCATAGGCGTTTTCGAAGCCCAGCGACCCCAGCATCGTCACGCCATGGGTGCGCTTCACCCAGTCGCCGACCCCCGCTACGATCGCATCGCGCGGCGGCACGTCGCTGCGCTGCATCTGGTTGGTCCAGATGGTGCCGGAATAATCGATCGACACATCGATATCGCCGGCGGTCAGCGCCCCGAACGCCACCGCCGATCCCAGCCCCTCGCGATACTCGACGCGATAGCCCGCCGCCTCCAGCCTTTGACCGATCAGCCGGGCAAGGATGAACTGCTCCGAAAAGCCCTTGGCACCGATCACCACCGTCTGCCCGCCCGCCGCCGGGGCGAGCGCCACGGCAGCGGCGCAGATCGCGGCGAGCAATGTGCCAACGCTCATCCGCACCAGCATCGGCTTGCGCGCACGGATCCCGCCCTCCGCGACGCTCAGGATCAGATCGACCCCCAGCGCCAGCCCCGCTGCACCGATGCACCCGGCCAGCACCAGCGCCCAATTCTGTGTCTGCAGCCCGGCAAAGATAAGGTCGCCCAGGCTCGGTTGACCGACCGTACTCGCCAGCGTCGCCGCGCCGATCGTCCAGGTGGCGGCGGTGCGGATGCCAGCCATCACGACCGGTGCAGCGAGGGGGGCCTCGACCAGCCACAATTTCTGCCACGCGGTCATGCCCACGCCATCTGCCGCTTCGCGCAGGGCCGGGTCGAGAGTCACCAGCGCCGTCGTCGCGTTCCGCAACACCGGCAGGATCGCGTAGAGCATCAGCGCGAGCAGCGCGGGCAGGAAGCCGAGCGCCGGCAGCCAGTCGCCGACCAAGCCGCGCACTGCCAACAGCATTGGGTAGAATAGAGCCAGCAGCGCCAGCGACGGGATTGTCTGGATCAGGCTCGCCGCGCCCAGCACGACGCGACCCAATCGCGGGTGCCGCGCCGCTGCAACGCCGAGCGGCAGGCTGATGACGATGCCCAGCGCCATCGCGGCCATCGCCAACAGCAAATGGCTCGCCATCAATTCGGGCACGCGGATGAAGGCGTCGCTCATGCCTTCAGCGCCTCAAGCGCGTCGGCCTGGCGCATCGGCACGGCGATCAGCGCCTGCGCCTCCGGCCCACCCTCGCCGCGCGCAAGTGCCGCGGGGCTCGCATCGGCCACGATCCGCCCGGCCTGCATCACCAGCACGCGGTCGGCGAGCAACAGCGCCTCCGCCATGTCATGCGTCACCATGACCGTGGTCAGCCCCAGCCGGTCGTGCAGCGCGCGCACCGCGCGGCCCAGCTCGTCGCGGGTGACGGGATCGAGCGCGCCGAACGGTTCGTCCATCAACAGGCACCCCGGTGCGGTTGCCAGCGCACGCGCCACGCCGACCCGCTGGCGCTGCCCGCCCGACAGCTGGTCGGGCATCCGCTCCGCGATTTCGCCCGGCAGATCGACCAGCGTCAGCAGCTCTGCGACTCGCGCGCCCGTGTCGCGCGGGCCGGCGATGCGCAGGCCGATCGCGATATTCTCCGCGACACTCATGTGCGGAAACAGCCCAATCGACTGAAATACATATCCGATCCGGCGGCGAAGCAGATGCGCCGCCGCGTCATCGACCGGCGCGTCATCGATGGTCACGCTGCCGTGGTCCGGCGCGACCAGACGGTTTATCGTCTTGAGAAGCGTGGATTTTCCCGATCCCGATTGGCCGACCAGCGCGACGAAGCTGCCCGCTGCGATGGTCAGCGACACGGAATCGAGCGCGATCGTACCGCCAAATGCCTTGGAAACGTTGCTCAGGGCAATGGCGGGACCGGTTTGTGCTGGCATCGCAGCGCATTGTGAGGAATGATCCACGCTAGGTCAAAATATACAGGAGGGGGCGTCATGCAGGCGATCTTCATCACCGGCGGCGGTTCGGGGATTGGCCGCGCGGTTGCGCGCTACTTCTCCGCGCGCGGCTGGCGCGTCGGCCTTGCCGATATCAGCGAGGCCGGGATGGCCGAAACCGCCGCGTTGCTGGGCGATGCACCGGTCTCGACGCACCTGCTCGACGTGCGCGACCGCGCGGCCTGGGATAGCGCACTGGCGGAGTTCGCGGCGGTATCCGGGCGGATCGACGTGCTGTTCAACAATGCCGGGATCGGCGTTGGCGGCGTGTTCGCCGACACGCCGGTGGATGAGCTGCAACGCTGCGTCGACATCAACCTGATGGGTGTGGTGTGGGGCGCGCATGCCGGGCATCGCTACCTCAAGGTCTCGGGTGGCTGCCTGCTCAACACGGCTTCGGCAGCAGGCATCTATGGCACGGGCGGGGTCGCGATCTATTCGGCGACCAAGTTTGCCGTGCGCGGCTTTACCGAATCGCTCGACGCCGAATGGGTCGCCGACGGCATTCGCGTGCGCGCGCTGCTGCCCAGCTTCATCGATACCGCGATCCTCGACGGCCTGCCCGTGGGCAGCAATTCGACGATGCGCGAACGGGTGAAGGCGGCACGGCTCGAATTCACCCCGGTGGAGGAAGCCGCCCGCCTTGCCTGGGAAGCGGTGCATGGCGATCAGCTACACACCCTGGTCGGCAAGACCGCGCGCCGCATGTGGTTCGCATCGCGCTTCATGCGCGGGTCGATGCGCAAACAGGCGCGCGGCGGCAAGTGAGGGCGATCCTCCTCGCCACCGCCGCACTCGCGCTGACCGGCTGCGCGGGGCAGGGCCGGGCGCCCGACCCGCAGGACCGCTTCATGCAGGCCATCGCGGGACATTGCGGCAAGGCCTATGCCGGGCGCGTCGTGACCACCGATGCGGCGGACGTGAGCTTCGCCAGCCAGGCTTTGGTGATGCATGTTGCCGCGTGCGAGCCGGACCGCATCCGCATCCCCTTTCATGTCGGCGAAGATCGCTCGCGCACCTGGATCCTCACCCGCACCGCGACCGGAGTGCGCCTCAAGCACGACCACCGGCATCAGGATGGCACCAGCGACGTGCTGACCCTGTATGGCGGCGACACCGCCACGCCCGGCACGGCGGAGCGGCAGGATTTTCCGGTCGACGCCGACTCGATCGCGCTGTTCCGCGCCAATGATCGTGCCGTTTCGGTCACCAATATCTGGGCGATGGAGGTGACGCCGACACGCTTCGCCTATGAACTGCGTCGCCCCGGCCGCCATTTCCGGGTGGAGTTCGACCTGACCCAGCCGATCGCGACTCCGCCGATGCCGTGGGGCTGGAAGGACTAGGCTGGATCGACATGCAGCGCATCACTCCCCTCCCTGAAAGGGAGGGGTCGGGGGTGGGTGCGCGCGTCTGCGCGCCGAACAGACTCATATTGGCCGGGCGGCAAAACAGCGGCAATCGAGGCATCGAGCCTCGCTTGCCGCTAAACCCACCCCTTGCCCCTCCCTTTCAGGGAGGGGAATTGAAGGTCGATACAACCTAGGCCCGGATCGTTCCGGCCCAGGCATAGCCGCGCAGCAGCGTCTCGAACCCGAACGCGCGCCCCTGCTCGCGGCTGACATGGCGCAGCGCCACCGGCAGCTCGCGGCGGGGCGTGACGTGAAACCGGTCGAGCCACCCGAACAGCATCCGCCGCCACCAGCGCGGCATCCGCTCCTGTTGCCCGAAATCGACGATGTGCAGCGTGCCGCCGGGCGCCAGCACCCGCGCCCCCTGTGCGATCGCGCCGACCCAATCGGGGATCATCGACAGCGTGTAGCTCGCAAACACCCGGTCGAACGCGGCGACCCCGAACAGAGTCTGCGGATCGAACGCCGTCGCATCGCCCTGCGCCAGCACGATCCGGTCCGACAGCCCGGCCTTGGCCACCTTGGCCCGCGCCGTCTCCAGCATCGCTTCGGAGATGTCGACGCCATAGAAACGCGCATTCGGCCAGCGCCGTGCGGCGACGATCAGGTTCCGCGCGGTCCCGCATCCGACCTCCAGCACCGTGCCCCCCGGCGGGGGCGCGAGCTGTTCGATCAGCCGGTCGCGCCCCAGCAGATAATATTTGCGCGTCGCGTCATAGATGTGCCGCTGCATCGCATAGACCGCGTCCATGCGCCCGGCATGACCGGCATCCGCTGTCACGGCTTGAGGCGGTAGAGGTGCACGCCGCCATAAATGGCCGAACGGTCGCGCGCGGTAAAGTCCAGCGACTCGGTCTCGGCATAGTCCCAGCGGTCGAGGATCGCGTCCGGCACGCGGCCTGGCAACAGCGTCGGCGCGGCGGCGGTGCGGAACAGCACGCGCGCACCCGGCTTCGCGGTCCGCGTGATCGCGGTCCACAGCCGCGTCAGCTGCGCATCGGTCATCCAGTCCTGCGCATCGAGCAGGATATAGCGGTCGAGCGACCCATCGGGCATCGAATCGAGATAGTCGACGAAATTCTGGTGCCGCACCTCAACCCGCTCGGCGCGTTCGCGGACCATGTCGTAGTTCGCCGCGCGCAGGTATGGCGGCAACGGCGCGTCGGCGCCTTCGCCATAGCCGCGCCCGAACGCCTGCCACGCGAAATAATTGTCCGACAGGTCGAAATCGCAGGCAAGCTTCTCCAGCCGTCCGCGCAGCACCGCGCCAATCCCGCGCGGATCGTCCCCCGCCAACGCCTCATATTGCGCCGGCGGAATGCCCAGGCCGAACAGCGACGCCGGCTGGTCGATCAGCCAGCGCACGAACTTCTTGTCGAACACCGGCGCAAGCCGCGTCTCGAAAATCGCGCGCTGCTCCTCGACGCTCTTCGCGGCGAGCAGTTCGCGCGGGTCGATGCGATACAGCTTGGCCAGCAGATGCGCCGCGCCGATGAACCCGCCGAGCAGCCCGCGCTTGTAAAAGCCCCCGGCAAAGCCCTTGATCCGCCGCCGCCCGGCCAGATCGCGGCCCTCCCAATAGCGCCGCGTCGCGTCGTCGAGATGCGGGCGCAGCCACTGCTTATAGGCGGCGACATTCTCCGGCCGGTTGGCCTGCGCGAAGAAGCGGTGGAACGCGGCATGATCGGGCAGATGGATCGCTGCCGCGCGCTTCAGCTTGTTGAGCGCAATATGGGCGGTGTTGAGGTCGACCGCGGTGATCTTCGCCGGGTTGGCGGTCAGGTACGACAGCACGTTGCACCCGCCGCTCGCAATCGTGACGATATGGCAATCGGGCGTGATCGCCAACGCCTCCATATCGACCTCGGGATCTTCCCAGATCTGCGCATAGACCAGCCCGCGGAACGCAAAGGTAAAGGCGCGCTCCAGCAGCCCTTCCTTGCTCAGATGCTCATGGCGGTGGACGGCATTGCGGACAGCCCCGTTGCGTGGCTGGCTGGCATTCGAACCCATCAAATCGGCTCCCGGGGGAACATGCTCCCCGAGGCGCGCTTATGGCGGTTACGTGTCAGCCGCGTGACGCTGACCGTCATGCAAGCGTCATGGATCAGTCGCGGCAATACCCCTCACCCGGCGCGACGATCAGGCAATCCGTCTTCCCCGCCAGCCACTTCATGCCCGTCGCGTCACCATCGCCCGCGACCAGCTCGATCCGCGCATCACCGCGCCGGAACACGATACCCTTGGCGCTGGCCCGTCCGTCATAGGCACCGGGCTCGGACTGATCGAGGTTCCACTTGTTCAGGATACGATAGCGACCCGGTTCGTCACCCTTGGCGATCTCCAGCATCAGACCTTCGACGCCGATCCATTTGCCGACCCATGCGTCGCGTTCGGGCGCGCGTTCGGCCAGAATGTCGCGCCGCGCCTCGCGCGTCACATTTTCGGCTACTGCTTCGGCATTGGCGATCGCATTCTCGACCAGCGCCGCTTCCTGCGCATTGTCCAGCTTCGCGCCGCATCCCGCCAGCAATGCCGCCGCACCCACCACCATCATCACCCGCACGCTTACTACTCCACTCAAGCCAGGCTCGCCCTATGGTGTAGCCATTCGCGCGCCGCTGCAATACAGAGCCGCATCGCTTTATCTCAACGCCGGAACCGCTTCTCATGCGCATTGCCATCGCCTCCGATCACGCCGCGATCGATCTCAAGGCCGCGCTGGTCGCGTGGCTGCGCGATGCCGGCCATGACGTCGCGGATCTCGGCCCGGACAGCGGTGCCAGCGTCGACTATCCCGATTATGGCTACAAGCTCGCCGCGGTGATCGCCGATGGCAGCGCCGAGCGCGGGATCGCGCTGTGCGGCAGCGGCATCGGCATCTCGATCGCGGTCAACCGCAACCCCGCCGCGCGCTGCGCCCTGGTCTCCGAACCGCTCTCCGCCACCCTCGCGCGTGAGCATAACGACGCTAATGTCATTGCGATGGGCGCGCGACTGATCGGCGTCGAAATGGCCAAGGCGTGCGTCACCGCCTTCCTCGAGACGGAGTTCGGCGGCGACCGCCACCAGCGCCGCGTCGACAAGCTGACCACGCCGAAAATCTAAGGCTCAATCGACCCTCAATTCCCCCTCCCTGAAAGGGAGGGGCAAGGGGTGGGTTTAGCGGCAAGCGAGGCTCGATGCCTCGATTGCTGCTTTTCTGCCGCGCGGTCGGTTTGAGCCTGTTCGGCGCGCCGACGCGCGCACCCACCCCCGACCCCTCCCTTGCAGGGAGGGGCGGAATGTGGCGGATATCGATGTTGCCTAATAAGGCGCTGGCACGATCCCCAGCACCAGTGTCGTCAGGCCCAGCCCGACCGACAGCTGCACGCGCAGGCCCAGCCACCACCCCGGCGCCATCCCCGCCCGCGTCAGCGCGCGGTCGACCAGCGGCGACAGCAGGATCAGCGTCCCGATCAGCATCAACGACGGCTGTGGCCACGGATCGCCCGTCATCCACGGCACCGCGCTCGCCAATGCGATCAGCGACGGCAGCACCGCGAGCACATAGGTCCAGACCGGCGGCTGCGCGCTCCGCGCCGCCAGCCCCCACCAGGTGCCGCCCAGAAAGCTGAAGATCAGCACGGCATAGAGATAGCCGCTCGCCAGCGCCGGAAAGAACCACGCCTCCGGCCCGACCAGCACCGCACCCAGCGCGGCCAGCTGCGGCAACAATCCGGCCAGCCCCAGCAGGCGAGCGGTAGCGGGAAGCGCGGCGGGGGAGTCAGGATCGGCCATGGACCGCTTTCAACAGCTTCTTGGCACGCCATGCAACAATCGCATCTGGCCTAATCGCGGCCAAGCGCATAAGGGCGTGCGCGACAGGTCGCCCGCACCTGCCCGTCGGCGGCCACTTGATAAAGGATCCGCGCGATGAGCACCAACCCCCAGACGCTCGCCCAGGTTCAGCCCGACGGCTTTTTCACCCGCAACCTTGCCGATGCCGACCCAGCGGTCTTCGCCGGCGTGCGCGAAGAGCTCGAGCGCGAGCAATATCAAATCGAACTGATCGCCTCGGAAAACATCGTGTCGAAAGCGGTGCTCGAAGCGCAGGGCAGCGTGTTCACCAACAAGTACGCCGAGGGCTATCCGGGCAAGCGTTACTATCAGGGCTGCCACCCGTCCGACACGGTCGAGACACTGGCGATCGAGCGCGCCAAGCAGCTGTTCGGCTGCGGCTTCGCGAATGTTCAGCCGCACTCGGGCGCGCAGGCCAATGGCGCGGTGATGCTTGCGCTGGTCAAGCCGGGCGACACGATCCTGGGCATGAGCCTCGATGCCGGCGGCCACCTGACGCACGGCGCCAAGGCGGCGATGAGCGGCAAGTGGTTCAACGCGGTCCAATATGGCGTCGATCCGGTCACCCACCTGATCGACTATGACGCGGTCGAGGCGCTGGCGCTGGAGCACAAGCCGCGCCTGATCATCGCGGGCGGTTCGGCCTATCCGCGTGTGATCGATTTCGCCCGGTTCCGCGCGATCGCGGACAAGGTCGATGCGTTGTTCATGGTCGACATGGCGCATTTCAGCGGCATCGTCGCGGCTGGCCAGCATCCCTCGCCCTTCCCGCATGCCCATGTCGCGACGACGACCACGCACAAGACGCTGCGCGGGCCGCGCGGCGGCATGATCCTCACCAATGACGAGGCGCTGGCCAAGAAGTTCAACTCGGCGGTGTTCCCCGGCATGCAGGGCGGCCCGCTGATGCACGTGATCGCGGCCAAGGCGGTTGCGTTCGGCGAAGCGCTGCAGCCCGGTTACAAGGGCTATATCTCGGCAGTGGTCGAGAATGCGAAGGTGCTGGCTGCGACGCTCAAGGAACGCGGCGCGGCAGTCGTCTCGGGCGGCACCGACACCCACCTCGCGCTGATCGACCTCACCCCGCTCGGCGTCACCGGCAAGGATGCCGACGAGGCGCTGGAGCGCGCCGGCATCACCTGCAACAAGAACGGCATTCCCAACGATCCGCTGCCCCCGACCAAGACCAGCGGCATCCGCGTCGGATCGCCCGCCGGCACGACGCGCGGCTTCGGCGTCGCCGAGTTCCGTGAGATCGGCAACATGATCGCCGATGTGCTGGAAGGGCTGCGCACCAAGGGCGAAGCCGGCGACCCCGAGGTCGAAGCCGCCGTCAAGCTGCGCGTCCGCGCGCTGTGCGAACGCTTCCCGATCTACCCGGAGGCGTGATGCCCTTTCTCCCTCTCCCCTTCAGGGGAGAGGGCCGGGGAGAGGGGCATGCACGATGCGCTCTCCTTCAGCCCCCTCTCCCGGTCTCGCTTCGCTCGACCACCAGCATCGGGTCAACAACACCCCGCGTTGTTGAGGCCATGCCGGGGGCATGGACGACCCGATGCTCCCCTGAAGGGGAGAGGGGTTAATGCGCTGCCCCTTCTGCGGCCACGAAGCCTCACAGGTCAAAGACAGCCGCCCCACCGAAGACGGCGCGGCGATCCGTCGCCGTCGCCAGTGCGAAGCCTGCGCTGCCCGCTTCACCACCTTCGAGCGCATCCAGCTGCGCGAGCTGTTCGTCCTCAAGTCCGAAGACCGGCGCGAGCCGTTCGACCGTGACAAGCTGATCCGCTCGGTCAGCCTCGCCTGCCGCAAGCGTCCGATTGATGCGACCCAGGTCGAAAAGCTCGTTTCGGGCATCCAGCGTCAGCTCGAAACCCTGGGCGAGACCGAAGTGCCGACCAAGCGCATCGGCGAGATGGTGATGGAGGGGCTCAAGCACCTCGACTCGGTCGCCTATATCCGCTTCGCCAGCGTCTATCGCGACTTCCGCGAGGCCCGCGATTTCGAGGAATTCGCCAGCAATGTGAGCGAGGTCGGCAAGCAGTGAACCCGGTCATCGTTCTGGTCCGCCCGCAACTCGGCGAGAATATCGGCAAGGCGGCGCGCGCAATGCTCAATTTCGGGCTCACCGAAATGCGGCTGGTGACGCCGCGTGACGGCTGGCCCAACCCGTCGGCGGGGCCGGCGGCGAGCGGCGCGGACGTGGTGCTCGAACGCGCACAGGTATTTGAAAGCGTCGCCGAGGCGGTGGCCGATTGCCCGCACGTCTATGCCACCACGGTGCGAAAGCGCGGCGTGACCAAGCCGGTGGTGACCCCGGTCGAAGCCGCCGCCGAAATTCATAGCGCGGTCGGGCGGAGCGCCATCCTGTTCGGCCCGGAGCGTTCGGGGCTGGAGACGGAGGATGTCGCACTCGCCCGCGCGATCCTGACCGTGCCGATCAACCCCGAATTCGGCTCGCTCAACCTGGCGCAGGCGGTGATCCTCGTCACCTATGAATGGTCGAAGAGGCAGGGGCTGGCCCTGCCGCCGCGCACCGACCTCGATCCCCCCGCACCGCAGGCGGAGCTGGAGGGTTTGATCGGCCATGTCGATACGCTGCTCGAGGACACGGGCTATTATTTCCCGCCGGATCGCGTGCCGACGACCAAGCTGACGCTGCGCAACCTGCTGACCAAGCCCGGCTGGACCAGCCAGGAGCTGCGCACCCTGCGCGGCGTGCTGTCCGCGCTGGAGGGCAAGAAGCGCAATCGCGCCTGAGTAAAGTTAGCGCTTGTTCAGAATGGGTTGGCGCGGCATCTTTGAACGTCAACTGGTTAGGATCCATCATGCAGTTCCGTCTTGCTTTCGCCGCGCTGCCCGCTGCGGCCCTCCTGATCGCCGCTCCCGCCGTGGCGCAGGAAGCCGCTGCGCCGACCGCAAAGCCGGTCAAGGAAAAGAAGATCTGCCGCCGCGACGATACGGTGGTCGGATCGCGTCTCGCGCCGCGCATCTGCCTGACCGCCGAACAGTGGGAAAAGCGCGAGGCAGGCGCGGCTTCGTCGCGGACCATGGACAACGTCCAGCGCGTCAGCGGGCAGGAGGGCGCGCGCGACTGAACGCGCGCCATCACCTTGACTCGACGCGCCCGCCCGGCTAGGCGCGCGCCTTCGCAATCGGCCCTGCACTCCGGTGAAGCAGCGGCCCTGTGCGCATGCACAGGCGATACCGGAATCGCGATCAGGCCGTCTGGCCGGGTCAACGTCGTTGCAATTGTTAGGAATTTATCATGTCGAAGCGCTCCAGCGCCAAGTACAAGCTCGATCGCCGGATGGGCGAAAACATCTGGGGTCGTCCCAAGTCGCCCGTCAACAAGCGCGAATATGGTCCCGGTCAGCACGGCCAGCGCCGCAAGGGCAAGATGTCGGACTTCGGCATCCAGCTGCGCGCCAAGCAGAAGCTCAAGGGCTATTATGGCGACGTGACCGAGAAGCAGTTCAAGCGCGCCTATGAAGATGCGTCGCGCATGAAGGGCGATACCGGTCAGAACCTGATCGGCCTGCTTGAACAGCGCCTCGACATGATCGTCTATCGCGCCAAGTTCGCGCCGACGATCTTCGCCGCGCGCCAGCTGGTCAATCACGGCCACGTCAAGGTCAATGGCGAGAAGTGCAACATCGGTTCGCGCCGCATCAAGGTTGGCGAAACCGTCGAACTGGGCAGCAAGGCCCGCGAGATGGCACTGGTCATGGAAGCGCAGAGCCTGGCCGAGCGCGACATCCCCGATTACATCGCTCCGGACGGCGCGTCGAAGATCACCTTCACCCGCGTCCCGGCACTCGACGAAGTGCCGTACCCGGTGAAGATGGAACCGAACCTGGTCGTCGAATTCTACTCGCGCTGATCCAGCTCATCGCGACGAAACAAATAAGGGCGGTCCCGCGGGGCCGCCCTTTTTCGTTGTGCGAATGACCGGCAAGATTCGTTTTCAGCAAAGCTGAATCGGCACCGGCCCGCTCCCCCACCCCGCCACCCATAGGATACTAAAGTTGGGTGGCCGGGTGGGGGAGCGGGCCGGTGCCGTCTAACTGCAAACGACTCTAGGGCGCTTTCAGGAATTCGGTGGTTTTGCGCAGCATCTGCGTGCGCGCGTCGCTGTCGTCGAGATAATGGTCGAGTCCCTCGAACACGACCAGCTCGCTCTGCGCACCTGCGGCCTTCAACCGGTTCTGCATCAGCTCGGCGTGAAAGACCGAGACGTTGCGATCCATCGTTCCGTGGAACATCAGCACCGGTGCCTTGATTTTCCCGGCGTGCCGCGCCGGCGATCCCTCGTCGATATGCGGTCCGCTGCCGACGAAGCGCACGACCTCCTGATAGTTGCTGTAATTCTGGTTCTCGCTCTTCAGCCGGTCGAGATCGGTGACCGGCGCGATCGCCACGACGCGCTTGAACAGACCGGGTTCGGACACCGCCGATTGCAGCGCCGCATAGCCGCCATAGGACCAGCCCAGGATCGACAGCTTGTCCGGGTCGGCGATGCCTTCCTTGATCAGCCAGCGCCCGGCATCGTTGACGTCCCCAATGGCGGTCCGCCAGCTCTGGAACCCGTTCTTCTCGAACCAAGCGTCGCCATAGCCCGCCGACCCGCGAAAATTCGGCTGGAGCACCGCAAAGCCCTGATTGGCGTAGAATTGGGTGAGCCAGTCAAACCCCCAATCGTCGCGCGCGCCCGGGCCGCCATGGGGCAGGACGATGGCGCGGACATTCTTGGTGCTCCCATCGGCCGGGAGCGTCAGATAGGCCGGGACTATGGTGCCGTCGGCGGCGGGATAGGTGATGTGCCGCATCGGCGCGAGCTTGACCTTCTCCAGCTGCGGCCGCGCCAGCGCCAGCTCCTGAAGCGCCTTGCCCTTGCGGTCGAACAGGAAGAACCGGCCGGGATCGACATCGCTGCCGGCCCAGATCAGCAGGCGGTTCTCGTCCTCGCTCGAATCGATCACTCGAACCAGCGGCAGCTGCGGCATCGCCTTTTGCAGCGACTGGATGAGCCGCGCGATACCCGGATCGATATATTCGACCGACGGCACATCGGTGGAGTAGGTGACGCCGACGATGCGCCGGTTGCGCCCGATCCGCGCAAATCCGCTGACATCGACGCTGGGGTGCGCAAACACCAGCTTTTCGCCCAGCGTGCCGTCGAGCGCGAGCGAGAAGGCGGCGATCTTCCCATCGACCCGTTTGAGGCCATAGGCAATGTCGAGTGTCGGATCGACGCCATAGGGATCGAATCCGGCGCGATCGGGGCCGACGCTGCTCAGCGCCTGCCATGCACTGCTGCCCGCGCGCCGATAGAAATAGTGGCTGACCCCCGTGGTGTAATAGTCTTTGGACGCTCTGCGGCCGATCAGGCGGACATTGCCCTTGCCGTCGGTGATATATTCGCCCGCATCGCGGCTCGGCGGTTCGACCGCGCTGACCTTCAGCGTCGATACGTCGACAAGGTCGACGCCGATTCCCTGCGCGGTCTGGGCCAGTCGCGTCCCGGTGCTCGATTCAGGCACATATTGGCGCATCATCAACACCTTGCCATCGACACCGGGGTTCCAGTCGATCACCGATCCGCCAAATGTGTCATAGCCCAGCAGGTCGCCCGTCCCGCGCGTGTGGCTCAGCACCTTCATATTCGCGCCGTCATGATCCATCGCCGCGATGCGCGTCGACACGGCCAGCGTCCCGTCGATGCTGATCACGCCGTATACGGTGCACAACAGCCGCGTGTTGCTCGCCCAATTACATCCGGCGATGCGTTCGGGCTTGCCGTCCGCAGCGGCGATCGCCTTCGGTGCTGCAGACCCGTCGACCGGCAAGACATAGACCGCCGACGCCTGCCCCCGGGTCGGGGTGACATAGGCCAGGCGCAGGCCGTCGGGCGACAGGCTCGCCTGCTCGATATATTCGCGTGCGCCAAAGGCGGCAGCGGCATCCAGCTGCTGCGCCGACGCCTGCGCGCTATAGCAAGTCAGCGCGATAACTAACGACAATCGCAGCATATATCTGTCCCCCTGCGTCCAATCCTACCGCGTATTCGGGCGGGCGGGCAACCCCGCTCTGCGCGTGCGCGGCTTGCCCGCGCCGCCGCCCCCTGCCAATAGTCGCGGCATCACATCTTTGGAGAGATGCCCCATGCGCCTTGCGCTGCTCGCCCTGCTGGGCCTTGCCGCCTGTTCGACCGCGTCCGATACGACCGCGCTGCCCGACGTCGCGCTCCCCGCGATGCCGATGGACGTGATGAAGGAAGCGACGCAGACGCTGTCGTCCGACGCATTCGAGGGCCGCGCCCCCGGCACGCCGGGTGAGGCCAAGACGCTCGCCTACCTCGTCGAGCAGTTCCAGAAATCGGGACTTCAGCCCGGAAACAACGGCAGCTGGTTCCAGGACGTGCCGCTGGTGGCGATCACCGCGCAGAATGTCTCGCCGCTGACCTTCACCGGCGGCACCCAGCCGATGTCTCTGAAATACGGCCCCGAATTCGTCGCCGGTACCTATCGCGTGACCCCGAACATCGCGGTCAAGGACAGCCCGGTCGTGTTCGTCGGCTACGGCATCAACGCGCCTGAAAAGGGCTGGAACGACTATGACGGCGTGGACGTGAAAGGGAAGACCGTCGTCATCCTCGTCAACGATCCCGACTGGCAAACGGAGGGGCAACAAGGCGGGTTCAACGGCAAGGCGATGACCTATTACGGCCGCTGGACCTACAAATATGAGGAGGCCGCGCGTCAGGGTGCCGCCGCCGCGCTGATCGTCCATGACACGCAACCCGCCGCCTATGGCTGGAACGTCGTCCAGTCGAGCTGGACCGGTGAACAGCAGGTCGCCGACGCCGCCAATGGCCATGCCGACCAGACCGCCGCCAATGGATGGATCCAGCTCGACAAGGCCAAGGCATTGTTCGCCAGCGCGGGTCAGGATTTCGACAAGCTCTCCGCCGCGGCCAAGGTGAAGGGCTTCAAGGCTGTCCCGCTGGGCGACGTCAAGGCATCGGTCAGCTTCGACAACACGATCCGCAAGCACGCGTCGAAGAATGTCATCGGCATCCTCCCCGGCGCCAAGCGGCCCGACGAGGTCGTCCTCTACACCGCGCATTGGGACCATCTCGGCCGCTGCGAAGCCGCGCCCGATGGCGATGACATCTGCAACGGTGCGGTCGACAACGCCACCGGCACCGCGGCGCTGATCGCGATCGCCAAGGCGAACAAGGACGCCGGCGCCCCCGACCGCAGCCTCGTCTTCCTCGCCGTCACTGCCGAGGAATCGGGCCTGCTCGGCTCCAAATATTATGGCGACAACCCGGTCTATCCGCTCGCCAAGACCGTCGGCGGCGTGAACATCGACGCGATGAACCTGACGCCGCCTGCCAAGAATGTCGTCGTGGTCGGCATGGGCAAGTCGGAGCTCGACAGCTACCTCGCCACTGCACTCGCCAAGCAGAGCCGCGTCGCCAGTGCCGAACCGACGCCGGAAAAGGGCTTCTACTACCGCTCCGACCATTTCATGCTGGCGAAGCATGGCGTGCCGATGCTCTATTTCGACGCGGGCGACGATCTGATCGAGGGCGGCAAGGAAGCGGGCAAGGCCGCTGCGGCGGATTATGAGAAGAACCGCTACCACGGCCCGAAGGACGAGTTTGACCCCAAGTGGAACTGGGCGGGCGCGGAAAAGGATCTTCAGGTCTATTACGCCGTCGGCCGCATGCTCGCCATGACCGCCGCCTGGCCCAACTGGGTCGAGGGCGACGAATTCCGTGCCGCCCGCGATAAATCCCGCGCAGGAGCCAAGTAACACCGTGACCACGCACCTTCCCCCCGAATGGGCACCGCACAAGGCCGTCTGGATCGGTTTCCCCAGCCATCCTGACCTGTGGGATTCGCTCGGTGCCGCCCGGGCCGAGGTCGCCGCCTTCGCCCGCGCGGTCCATGCCGGCGGGGCGGGGGAACAGGTGCTGCTGGTCGCCGCCGATGACGAAGCGGCGGCGGCCGCGTCGCTGCTGGTCGGCGACACCGCCAAGGTGGTGGTCGTCCCGTTCGGCGACATCTGGCTGCGCGACACCGGGGTGATCCTCGATAGCGCCGGGATCGGCCACGCCTTCGGCTTCAACGGCTGGGGCGGGAAATATGAATATGATGGCGACGAAGATATCGGCCGCCGCCTCGCCGCCAAGCGCAACATGGACGTGGTCGAGCACGACTGGATCCTTGAGGGCGGATCGATCGACTGGGACGGCACCGGCCTTGTCGTCACCACCGAACAATGCCTGCTCAACCGCAACCGCAACCCCGGCCTGTCACCGGCTGAGGCAGAGCGGCGATTGCGCGAGGATCTCGGCTTCGATCGCGTGCTGTGGCTCGGCAACGGCCTCGCCCACGATCACACCGACGGCCATGTCGACAACCTCGCCCGCTTCGTCGGCGAAAACCGCCTCGCGATCCCGGTGCCGGAGGAAAACGACCCCAACTGGCTGGTCTACGCCGACGCGAAACGCCGCGCCGAGGCGCTGGGCGTCGAAGTCGTCCCCATCCCCTCACCCGGCCGCGTGATCCAGGGGGGCGAGGTCGTCCCGGCAAGCTATATGAACTTCTACATCGGCAACGCCGCAGTGGTGGTCCCGGTCTACGGCCAGCCCAACGACCGCAAGGCGGTGGAAACGATCGGTGCGCTCTTCCCCGATCGCGAAGCCGTGGGCCTGCGCGCCGAGCATATCCTGACCGGCGGCGGGAGCTTCCACTGCATCTCGCAGCAGATTCCGCGGTGAAGATCTGGGCGTCGCCTCGTTCTTCTCGTCACCCCAGCGGAAGCTGGGGTCTCCCCCGGCGAGTCCAACGCTGACGCCATGCCCGGTGGCTGGACCTACATCATGGCCAGCAAGCAGCGCGGGATGCTCTATGTCGGGGTCACTGCATATCTCGCCGAGCGCATCGACCAGCATCGCCGCGACAAGGGATCGGCCTATTGTCGAAAATTCGGCATCAATACGCTGGTTCTCGTCGAATGGCACGACAGTATCGACGACGCAATTCGCCGGGAGAAGGCGCTCAAGGCATGGAAGCGCGGCTGGAAGATCGAGTTGATCGAGCGAACCAACCCGGATTGGCAGGACCTGTTTGACCAGATCGCGTGATCCGCCACTCATATCCGTCGCCCCAGCGAAAGCTGGGGCCTCGTGAGGCAATTGCCCGCCTCCGCCACCAGAGACCCCAGCTTTCGCTGGGGTGACGGTTATGATGACGTTCGCCACCTGTCCGGGGTGACGAAGGGAGGCCCACCCCCTAAATACCCCCACATGACCCAGATCACCGTCGCCGCGCTCCAGCTCGCCTTCACCACCGACACGGCGCAGAACATCGCCAACGTCACCGACCTTGTCCGCGAGGCGGCGGGGAAGGGTGCGCAGGTGGTCCTGCCCCCCGAGTTGTTCGAAGGCGAATATTTCTGCCGGGTCGAGGATGAGGCGCTGTTCGCGACCGCGCGGCCGCTCGCCAGCCACCCCGCCGTCACCGCGATGCAGAAGCTCGCGGCGGAGCTTCAGATCCACATCCCCACCAGCTTCTTCGAGGCGGACGGACCGCATTTCTACAACAGCCTCGCGATGGTCGGCCCCGACGGCAAGGTCGCGGGCGTCTATCGCAAGAGCCACATCCCCGACGGCCCGGGCTATGAAGAGAAATATTATTTCCGCCCCGGCAATACCGGGTTCAAGGTGTGGGACGGCCCGGCCGACGACGCGGCGCTCGGCGTCGGCATCTGCTGGGACCAATGGTATCCCGAAACCGCGCGCACGATGATGCTGATGGGGGCGCAACTGCTCTTCTACCCCACAGCGATCGGGTCGGAACCCTATGACGCCGATCTCGACACCAGCCGCATGTGGCGCCGCGCGATGATCGGCCATGCCGTGTCCAACGTCGTGCCCGTGATCGCGTCGAACCGCATCGGGACCGAGGGCGACCAGCGTTTCTACGGCCACAGCTTCATCTGCGACGAATGGGGCGACATCCTCGCCGAGTTCGGCGCCGAGGAAACCGGCGTCCTCACGGCCACTCTCGATCTCGACCGCGCACGCAAGCACCGCGCCGGCATGGGCTTCTTCCGCGACCGCAGGCCGGAGCTGTACCGGCGGATGGTCGAGGACGTTTAGCCCATCCGTCGCCCCGGACTTGTTCCGGGGTCCACCGTGCGGCAGGCGCGAAGCAATCGGCTCTTGCCGAATCCGCTTTCCTACAGACCCCGATCAGGCATATCTCATCTGTCCCCCTCGACCGACCGGGACAGTCCCCATGCCCTTCGCATCCAGCCTGACACCCCGCCACCCGGCGTCGCGCAGCTGTCGCGTCGGTGTCGCGTCGCAGCCTCGAACCCGTCGCGTCGCGGTCGCTTCACCCGGAAACCCCATCGAAAACGTCTGCTTCGTCCGGCGCTCACACCGTCCCGCGCAACTCGATCGCCCGGGCAAACACCGCCTCGAACATCTCCGCCGTCAGCCGCCCGGTATTCTGGTTGTAGCGCGAGCAGTGATAGCTATCGATCAGCACCCGCCCGTCCGGCATGCGGTGCTCGGCGAGATGCCCGAAGCGACATTTGGGCAGCTTGCCGCCCAAAATCTTGACCGCGCTCTGATGTGCGATCTGGCCCAGCGCGATGAAGATGCGCGCATTGGGCAGCGCATCGACCTGCGCCTCGGCAAAGGGACGGCAGTTCCGCGCCTCCTCCGGCGTCGGCTTGTTCTCGGGCGGCAGGCATTTGACCGAATTGACGATGATCGTGCCGTTCAGCTGCAGCCCGTCATCCGCGCGGCTCTCATAGGTCCCGCTGGTAAAGCCGAACTTGGCGAGCGTCGCGAACATCAGGTCGCCCGCAAAATCCCCGGTAAAGGGCCGCCCGGTCCGGTTCGCCCCATGCTTGCCCGGTGCCAGCCCGATAATGCCCAGCCATGCATCGGGGTCCCCGAACGCCGGCACCGGCGCGTTCCACCAGTCGGGATACTCAACCCGCCACTCCTGTCGCAACGCCACCAGCCGCGGACAGCGCGGGCAGTCGTGCGGCGGCTCGGTCTCGGGCAACGGACTTGGCGGGATCATCGCTCCGGGATAGGCGGGGCGGGTGAGTGCCTCAACCCACCATTATGTCATCGCGCTGGGGTCGAACCGGCGCGGCCGCCACGGCTCCCCGCGACAGGAGCTGGCGGCGGCGATCGCGGCGATCGGCGGGGTGGTCGCGCAGTCGCGGGTTATCGAAACCGCCCCACTCGGCCCCTCGCGCCGCCGCTTCGCCAATGCCGCGATCCTGATCGAGAGCGCCGAAACCCCCGCCGAACTGCTGGCGCGTCTCAAGCAGATCGAACGCAGCTTCGGTCGTCGGCGCGGTCGCCGCTGGGACGCGCGGGTGATCGATCTCGACCTGATCCTGTGGTCGGGCGGGGCGTGGAGCAGCCCCGGCCTCACCGTGCCCCACCCGCTGTTCCGCCAGCGCGACTTCGTCCTGCGTCCGCTGACCAGCATCGTCCCCCACTGGTGCGATCCGCTCACCGGGCGAACGATCCGTCAACTCGCGGCCCGCCTCACCGGTTGACCCGCCGCCTCTGCGCCCCTAGGTGCAGCGCCTGACCCAGCATGGGGGCCCTTAGCTCAGTCGGTAGAGCAACTGACTTTTAATCAGTAGGTCGATGGTTCGAATCCATCAGGGCTCACCACTTCAGATCGGCAGCAGCCCCAGCCGCGCGACTGCGGTGAAGTAACCACGCATCGCCTCCGCCGCGCGCGTCGACAGCATGATATGCGCCCGCCGCCGGTCGCCGGGATCGGCCTCGCGCTCGAACAGCCCGGCATCGTGCATCGTCCCGATCCAGCGCAGCGCCGTCGTCGGCGGCACGGACGCCGCGATGCACAGGCTCGACACCGACACCCGACTGCCCTCCAGCCGCGCGGCATAGAGGTCGAGCAGCATGTCCCAGGCCGGATCGGCGAAGAGCTCGGGGGTGAAATGCTGGTCGCGCAGCCGCCGGGCGCGGATGGTGGCCCGGACGGTGCGCGGCGTCGGATCGGGCGCGCCGCCCGGCTCGGGACGATAGCCGCGACCAGGTTCGCGCAGCTCGCGCCGCATCGGATCGGCGGCAAAGTCGGACAGGACGGCGGCGAGCCGCGCCACTTCTTCGTTGAGCAGACGCAGCCGTTCGGCCTCGCGCTCCTGCGTCGCGTCGTGCAGCCGCGCGCCGGGAGGCGCACTCGCTCGGACCAGCGCGGCGGCATAGTCGGACGCTGACGGATCGCAGAGCAGGACCGCCCCGGCGTCCATCAGTACCGGCGCGGCAAGGTCCAGTGCGTCGGTGTCGAGCAAGGCGACGATCCGGCAGTCGCCGTCGCGGGTCCAGGCGGCAATCCGCCCGGCGCTCGCCGCCATTCGTTCAGGATCGACGCCGGTGCCGTCGATCACGATCATCTCGGCGGCGATCAGGCTGGCGAGCGCCGCATCGATTGCGTCCGGAGGAACCGCGCCCAGCACGCGCGCGCCGTTCGCCATAACGGCCGCGCGATGCCGCTCCTGCGCCGCCGGCGGTGCCACGATCAGGACGCGCGCAGCATCGGCGGCAAGCTCGGTACCCGTCATGGCGTCACTCATCGCAATCCCTCCGCTTTGCGCTGCAATGCGGATGTAATCGCGGGGCGGGGCGGCGCGTCAGCACAAGGCGTCTCCGAATTCAACCGGTCTGCCGCCCGTTATCTCCACTATGGATGCACTATGGCAAGCGGCTTAGCCGAAAACCTCCTCGGCATCCTCATCCTCGTCCGCGAGCAACAGCTTGGCTGCAGTCGCGACACTTCCGCCGGTCAATGCGACACCCAGACCCGCAACGATTGCCGTGCCCAGCGAGGACAGGATCATGACGGGGCTGAACTGCGCATAGGATTGCGCTTGCGCTTCCGCCGCGAGCGCCACGGCCTCGGGATCGCCGGCCGCGCTCATCAGGTCGTAGAAATAGCTGCCCATCGTGAACATCGAGACCGCGATGTTCAGGATCATCATGATCAGCGTAATGACGAGCGCCGCGCCGAACAGGCTCCAAAACCGACCGCTGCTCAGCGTCCACGCTTCGCCGATCACGATCTTGCGCCGATACAGGGTGAGCGGGAAGGCAAGCGAGAAGCGGACGACGAAAAAGATCATGACCGCGAAGATGCCGATCATGAACAGGAAGCTGAACAGCACCGATCCGACGCCAGGTTCGCCACTGGCGGCGATCCCAACGCCGACCAGGCCAAGCGCCAGCGATATGACGAACATCAGGATCGTGCCGGCAATCGCGAAGATGATGCTCAACCCGATCAGCCGCAGCTCATCCATTCCGAGCCGCAGATAAGCGATTCCACCCGCATCGGGGCGCAGCACGGCGCGCATCGCGGCAGCATAGAGGACGACCGCGACCACAAAGAAAACCGGGATCAGCGCGAACATCGGCAGCATCGCTCCCAACATCGCGGCGGGGTCGGTCGCGGCGGCCGGGTTCATCGTCGCGCCCATCATCGGCATTATCGTCAGCATGAATGCGATGTTGACGGCCAAATAGAGACCGATCCACACTGCTACTGCCACGAAACGTTCGCGGACCAGCCCGAACGCGCCCTCCAGAATCCGCCCGACACTCAGCATTGCCCATCCCCCAAATGTTGCAGGGAGATGCTGTCCCGGTCACGCCTGGATATCAAGCAATTAAGCGCGACCGGGACCGGACATAATCAGTCGAGCGACTTGACGATTTCCTCCACCATCTTCTTGGCGTCGGCGAGTAGCATCATGGTGTTGTCCTGGTAGAAGACGTCATTGTCGACGCCGGCATAGCCGACACCGCCCATGCTGCGCTTGATGAACAACACCGTCTTGGCCTTGTTCACGTCGAACACCGGCATGCCATAGATGGGCGAGCTCTTGTCGGTCTTCGCCGCCGGATTCACGACGTCGTTCGCGCCGATGATGAAGGCAACGTCGGTCTGGGCGAACTCGCTATTGATGTCCTCCAGCTCGAACACCTCGTCATAGGGGACATTCGCTTCGGCGAGCAGCACGTTCATATGGCCCGGCATACGCCCCGCGACCGGATGGATCGCGTATTTCACGCGGACGCCATGTTCTTTCAGCTTGTCGCCCATCTCGCGCAGCACGTGCTGCGCCTGCGCCACCGCCATGCCGTATCCGGGGACAATGATGACCTGTTCGGCCTGCTGCATCAGGAACGCGGCGTCCTCGGCGCTGCCGCGCTTCCACGGACGATCGGTTTTGGCCGCCGCAGCGCCACCGCCACTGTCGCCGCCAAAGCCGCCCGCGATCACGCTGATGAAGCTGCGGTTCATCGCCTTGCACATGATGTAGCTGAGGATCGCGCCCGAGCTGCCGACCAGCGCGCCGGTAATGATCATCGCGGTGTTGCCGAGCGTAAAGCCCATCGCCGCCGCCGCCCAGCCCGAATAGCTGTTGAGCATCGACACCACGACCGGCATGTCTGCGCCGCCGATCGGGATGATCAGCAGGAAGCCGATGACGAAGGACAGGACCAGCACGGTCCAGAATACCCATTCGGGCGCGCGCAGCTCGACCGTCAGGTACGCGATCAGGCCAAGGATCGCGGCGAGCGTGCCGAGGTTGATGACGTGCCGCCCGGGCAGCATGATCGGCGCGCCACCCATGTTGCCGTTGAGCTTGAGGAAGGCGATGACCGATCCGGAGAAGGTGATCGCACCGATCGCCACGCCCAGGCCCAGCTCGATCCGGCTGACCGGCAGGATCAGGCCCGCATTGGGCGATCCTTTGGGGAAGACGATGCCGAACGCCTCGGGGTTCAGATAGGCGGCAACGCCGACCAGCACCGCGGCCAGGCCGACGAGGCTGTGAAAGCCCGCGACCAGCTGCGGCATGTCGGTCATCTTGATCTTGCGCGCGATGACGAAGCCGACGATCCCGCCGACCGCGATCGCGCCGATAATCTCGGGCAGCGACGCGATCTCGTGCGTGACCAGCGTCGTCACCACCGCGATCAACATGCCGGCCATGCCGAATCGGTTGCCGCGACGGCTGGTCGAGGGCGAGGACAGGCCGCGCAGGGCCAGGATGAACAGCACGCCCGAAATCAGATAGGCGAGCGCAACCCAAGGGTTGATGGGAGCAGCCTCGTGCATCGGCTCAGCCCTTCTTCTTGTACATGGCGAGCATCCGCTCGGTCACGGCGAACCCGCCGAAAATGTTGACGCTGGCCAGCGCCACCGCGATCAGCCCCAGCCATTTGGCGGTTGGGCTTCCGGCAGCCGCCGACGCGATCAGCGCGCCGACGATGATGACGCTGGAAATCGCATTGGTGACCGCCATCAGCGGCGTGTGCAGCGCCGGGGTCACCGACCACACGACATAATAGCCGACGAAACACGCCAGCACGAAGATCGACAGGATCGAGATAAAGTCCATCTATTCCTCCCCCGGTGCACACCGTTCAGCGGCACGAGCAACAACCCCACGAACGACCGCATCGCAATCGTTCAGCAATTCGCGAGCCGGTATCCGCATGACGTCCAGTCCCCGCTCGGCAAACCAGGCGTCGCGTCTCTCATCGCGCTCCGGCTGATCACCGAAATCATGCGTCGCCCCATCCACTTCCACGATCATCCGCGCTTCGTGACAGTAGAAATCTGCGACATAGGGTCCGGACGGATGCTGCTTTCTGAACTTAAAGCCGCCCGGACGTTTCTTGAGCGCTACCCATAAAAGCACCTCGGGCAGCGACATCGTATTGCGCAAGAGCTTGGCGCGCCGATTGGTCTCGACCGCCCCTTGTAGCATTCAAATCCTCCCCTGAAAGGGGAGGGGGACCGCGCCGAAGGCGTGGTGGAGGGGTGTCCCGGCTTGCGAGGTGCCCATACCCAACAACCGGCGACACCCCTCCGTCAGCGCTGCGCGCTGCCACCTCCCCTTGCAGGGGAGGATTCGGGGATGTGCGGCGCGCACTGCATCGCCGCGCCGGGTCAAGACAACAGCCTCGCGTTCACCACCTTGCCGCCCTGGGTCAGCCGGATCGCGTCGCCGATCTCTTCGTCGAGCACCGGCTTTCCCGCTTCCTTGTCCCAGAATGCCGAGAGGAAGTTGTAGAGGTTGCGCGCGAACAGCGCCGAGGCGTCGCTCGCCAGTCGCGACGAGACGTTGCGGTGGCCGACGATCTTGACGCCGTGCTTCTCCACGACCTCACCCGCGACCGCGCCCTCGACATTACCGCCGGCTTCGACCGCGAGGTCGACGATGACGCTGCCCGGACGCATCGACGCGATCTGCGCGTCGCTGATCAGCCGGGGCGCGGGGCGGCCCGGGATCAATGCGGTGGTGATGACGATGTCCTGCTTGGCGATGTGCGAGGAGACCAGTTCGGCCTGAGCGGCCTTGTATTCGTCGCTCATCTCGGTGGCGTAGCCGCCCGAGCCTTCGCCTTCGATCCCCGCGACATTCTCGACGAAGATCGGTTTCGCGCCGAGCGACTGAATCTGCTCCTTGGTCGCGCTGCGGACGTCGGTTGCCGACACCTGCGCGCCAAGGCGGCGGGCGGTGGCGATCGCCTGAAGCCCGGCGACGCCGACGCCCATCACGAACACCTTGGCCGCGGACACGGTGCCGGCCGCAGTCATCATCATCGGGAAGACGCGGCCATATTCGGACGCGGCGTCGAGCACCGCCTTGTACCCCGCCAGGTTCGACTGGGACGAGAGGATGTCCATCGACTGCGCACGGGTGATGCGCGGCATGAACTCCATCGCCAGCGCCTCGATCCCCAGCGCCGCATAGGCATCGACCCGCGCGCGCTCGCCAAACGGGTTGAGGCCCGCGGCGAGCCAGGCACCGGGCTTGATCCCGGTCAGCGTCGCCGGATCGGGACCCTGCACCCCCAGCACGATGTCGGCGTCGGCCAGCACCTCGGTTCGCGAACCCAAGGTGGCCCCGGCGGATTCGAAGCTTGTGTCGGATAGGAAACCGGTGTCACCCGCACCGCGTTCGACTGCGACAGCAGCACCCAGCGATACGAATTTCTTGACGGTTTCCGGCGTCGCGGAGACGCGCCGCTCTCCAGCGGCGGTCTCCTTGAGGACCGCGATCTTCACCTCAGGCTGCGATCAGCCAGATGACGAACGCGGTGACGATCACACTGACGACCGTCCCGACCTTCAA
>JASBRX010000048.1 GCA_030149245.1 Sphingomonas bacterium | reverse complement strand
CTGACGGTGCGGGGCAACAGGACCACCGCCGCCGCGGTCAGCGCGATCGCGGCCAGCGTGCCGGCAAGCGGGCGGCGTCCGCCGCGCTGGTCGCGCCGCACGACGGAGAGCGCGCCGACCAGCGCCACGGCGAGAACGACGGTGAGCAGGCCGAAGGTGCCGCCGCCCAGTTGTCGCGCCAGCCAGAACAGCCATAGCAGGGTAAGGCCCATCGGCACTGCCATGGCGTGGCGGAAGGTTTCCATCCACGCGCCGGGCTTCGGCAGCAGGCGGCGCAGCGCGGGGATGAAGCCGATGGCGAGAAACGGCAGGCCAAGGCCGAGACCCAGCGCGGCGAAGATCGCAAGCGCGGCCCACCACGGCATAACCAAGGCCGCGCCGAACGCCGCGGCCATGAACGGGCCGGTGCAGGGCGTGGCGACGAACGCGGCAAGCAGACCGGTGCCGAACGCGCCCTTTGCGCCGGAGGAACCGGAAGCGGGCGCACTTTCGAGCGAGAGGCCGGGCAGCTCGTACAGCCCGGCGAAGTTGGCGGTGATCGCGGTGGCGAGCAGGACCAGCAGCGCGACGACCCACGGTTCCTGCAACTGGAACGCCCAGCCCACTTCCTCGCCCGCCGCGCGCAGGCCGAGCATCACGCCGCCCAGCAGGATGCAGGCCAGCACTACGCCGGCGGTATAGGCCATGCCTTCGACGTGGGCCTGGTGGCTGTTGCCGCGCGCCAGGGTCAGCGCCTTGAGGCTGAGGATCGGGAAGACGCATGGCATGATGTTGAGGATCAGCCCACCGAGCAGCGCCCCGCCGAGCGCAAGCAGGGCTGCGCTCCAGTCGATGGCGGCTGGCGCTGCGGGTGCAGCGGCGACGGTGCCGGGGACGGCGGTGAGCGCAAAGCCGTCGCGCTCGCCGGTGGCGAGGATGCCGTCGAGGCGTTCGGGGACGTTCGATCCGGCCTTGACCGACAGGATCAGCGTGTCGCCGTCGCGCGTGACGCTCTGCGGCGCGGAATAGGTGAGGGCATCGGGGGTCTGCGCGAAGAAGTACGCGTCCTTCCACAGATCGACCGATGCGGGGAACGGGATCGCGATGCGCAGCGTGCCCTCGGCGACCTGAAACGTCGCTTCGCTGCCGAGCGGCTTGGGCAACAGGCGGCGCCACTGGTCGAATTGCGCGCGGCGTTCGGGGGTGATCGAACCGTCACCGACGGTCAGGTTCAGCGTCAGATTTTCGGTCTCGGGGACGCAGATTTCGTCGGTGCAGATCAGGTAATCGGCGCGCACCGCGATCGGCAGCTGGGTGCCGGGGGCGAGGCCGGCGGGGATCCTCAGCGTCGCGAACTGGGTGTAATCGCCCTTGTAGATATAGTTCATGATGCCGGCGATCATCAGCCGCGTCGGCACCGGGTAGCGCAGCTCACCTGCGGTCACGCCCTGGGGCAGCGTCCAGTCGAGCCGCGTGTCGAGACCGGCGTCGCCGGGGTTTTTCCAATAGCCGTGCCAGCCGGGATTGGGTTTGGCGACGAAGGCGATCGTCACCTCGCTGCCCGGTGCGGGGGCGTCGCTTTCGGCGATCAGATCGACCTTGAGGTTATCCTGCCCAGCGGGCTGCGCCGCCACCGGGACCGCGATCAACGCGAACAAGAGTGTCACCAAAGCGAAACCGAATCTGCGCATTGCCAGCCCTTGCCGTACCGATGTCGCGGGAACATAGCGGGCGCGGCCATTTTTGCCATGCCGGAGGGTTCATGCTCGCTCGATTGCTCGCCACTGCCATGCTGCTTGCTGTTCCGGTTGCGGCACAGGAAGCTCCCCCCGCGCCTGCTCCGACCGCGCCGCCCAAGCTGATCGTCACGATTTCGGTGGACCAGTTTTCGAGCGACCTGTTCGCGGAATATCGCCCCTATTTCACCGGCGGGCTGGCACGGCTGGCGGGGGGCGTGGTGTTTTCCGGCTATCAGAGCCATGCGGCGACCGAGACCTGCCCCGGCCATTCGACGATCCTGACCGGCAGCCGCCCGTCGCGCACCGGCATCGTCGCCAATGACTGGGTCGATCTGAAGGCGGGGCGTGAGGACAAGACGATCTATTGCGCCGAGGACGAACGCGTTCCGGGCAGCACGTCGGAGAAATACACTGTGTCGCCGGTGCACCTGCTGGTCCCGACGCTGGGCGACCGGTTGAAGGCTTCGACCCCCGCGACGCGCGTCGTTTCGGTGTCGGCCAAGGATCGCGCGGCGGTGATGATGGCGGGCAAGACCGCCGATCAGACCTGGTGGTGGGGCGGCAAGGGCTTTGTCAGCTACACCGGCACCGCCGAAGCGCCGGTGGTGGCACGCACCAACACCGCAATCGCCGCGCAGATCGGCAAGGCGCAGCCCGCGCTGGACCTGCCCGATTACTGCAAGCCGCGCGATGTCGCGGTGACGGCGGGGAGCCGCACGGTCGGCACTGGCCGCTTCGCGCGCGAGGCCGGCGATGCGCGCGCCTTCCGCGCTTCGCCCGAGATGGACGGGGCGACGCTGGCGCTGGCGGCGGCGTTCTTTGAGGAGATGAAGCTTGGCCGCGGCGAGGCGACCGATGTGCTGATCGTCGGCGCGTCGGCGACCGATTATGTCGGCCATGGCTATGGCACCGAAGGCACCGAAATGTGCCTGCAGCTCACCAGCCTCGACCGCGATCTGGGTGCGTTCTTCGATGTGCTCGACAAGAGCGGGGTCGATTATCAGGTGGTGCTGACCGCCGATCATGGCGGGCACGACCTGCCCGAGCGCAATGTGATGCACGGGATCATCGATGCCGCGCGCGCGCAGACCGGGCTGTCGTCCAAGCCGATGAGCGACAAGGTCGCGGCGAAGCTGAAGCTGGGCGAGAAGCGCCTGTTGTGGGGCGGAAATTTCGGCGACATCTATGTCGATCCGAAGCTCGCCCCGAAGCTGCGCGCCAAGGTGATGGCGGAGGCGGTGGCGCAATATCGCGCGCATCCGCAGGTCGCGGCGGTGTTCACCGGCGACGAGATCATGGCGACGCCCAGCCCGAGCGGGCCGCCGGAGAGCTGGACGCTGATCCAGCGGGCGCGCGCGTCCTACTACCCCGGCCGGTCGGGCGATTTCTATGTCGTGCTCAAGCCGCGGATCACGCCGATCCCCGTGCCGGGCGGGTCGGTCGCGACGCACGGGAGCATCTGGGATTATGACCGGCGCGTGCCGATCCTGTTCTGGCGAAAGGGCGTGACCCCGTTCAACCAGCCCAATGGCGTCGAGACGGTGGACATCCTGCCGACGCTGGCGAGCGTCATCGGGTTGAAGGTCGATCCGTCGGAGATTGACGGGCGGTGTCTCGACCTCGATTCGGGTCCGGGAAGCACCTGCCGCTGAACGTCTCGGCGTCGCGCACCTACCCGTTCGGGTAGGCCGCGCGACCCAAGCGGTCGATGTGCGGCGATCCGGCGCGGCCTAACCTCATGCTCGTAATCCGGCCGGTGGGACCCGGCACGAAGCGAGGAGCCTTGAGGATGACCATCACCGCCACCGCCGCACCGGCCAAGTCGCTGCTGACGCCCGGCGATCACACGCTGATCCTGATCGACCATCAATCGCAGATGGCGTTCGCCACCAAATCGATCGACACCGTCGCGCTGCGCACCAACGCCGCGATGGTAGCGCAGGCCGCCGCCGGGTTCGGCGTGTCGACGATCGTCACCACGGTCGCCGAAAAGAGCTTTTCCGGCCCCGTGTTCGACGAGGTCAGCTCGGCCTTTCCCGACGCGCAAGTGATCGACCGCACCACGATGAACTGCTGGGAGGACCAGAATGTCATCGACCGCGTCAATGCGATCGGCAAGCCGCGCATCGTGCTGGGCGGGCTGTGGACCAGCGTGTGCATCGTCGGCCCGGCGCTGTCGGCGTTGGAACAGGGTTATACGGTTTACGTCATCGCCGACGCGTGCGGCGACGTGTCGGGCGAGGCGCATGACCGCGCGATGGACCGCATGGTTCAGGCGGGCGCGGTGCCGATGACGTCGCTGCAATATCTGCTCGAGCTGCAGCGCGACTGGGCGCGCGGCGAGACCTATGCGCTCACCACCGGCATCGCGGCGAAGCTGGGCGGCGCCTATGGCCTCGGCATCATCTACGCCGGCGCGATGTTCGGCGCGAAGGAAGGCGGCCACTGACCAGCCGTGTGTCCCAGACGCAGGCCGGGCGCCCCCAAGCCCCCCAAGTCCGGCCTGCGTCCCCCCTTCAGGATGACGCGCATGAAGCCCTATCTCCTCTCGCTTGCGGTCGGCGCGCTGGTCGGCGTGATCTATTCGACGCTCGGCGTGCGCTCCCCCGCCCCGCCGGCCATCGCGCTGCTGGGGCTGCTCGGCATGTTGCTGGGCGAGCAGGTGATCCCGCTGGCGCGCAAGATCGTGCATCGCGAGCCGGTGGTCGCCTGGCTGCGTACCGATTGCGCGCGTGAGGTGCTTGGGCCGCATGCCGCCCCGCCGCCCCGCGACGACGCTGGAGCGAGCGTCTGATGCCCCGGCGGCGCGAGGCGATCGGCGGGGCGGCCGCGAGCGCGCTGATCGCCGTCACCCCCTTTGCCCGGAGCAAGCCCATGACCGACATCGTTCTCGTCAACGCCAAGGTGACGACGCTCGACCGCGCCAATCCGGTGGCGCAGGCGGTGGCGATCCGCGATGGCAAGTTCCTGAAGGTCGGCAGCGAAGCCGAGGTCCGGGCGGCCGCGTCGCCCGACGCGGCGATGATCGATGCCGGCGGGCGGCGCGTGATCCCCGGCCTGATCGACAGCCACATCCATGTCATCCGGGGCGGCCTCAACTATAACATGGAGCTGCGCTGGGACGGCGTGTCGACGCTGGCCGATGCGATGGACATGCTGCGCCGGCAGGTGGCGCGCACGCCCAGCCCGCAATGGGTGCGCGTCGTCGGCGGCTTTACCGAACATCAGTTCGCGGAGAAGCGCCTGCCGACGCTGGACGAGATCAACGCGGTCGCGCCGGATACGCCGGTGTTTATCCTGCACCTCTATGACCGCGCCTTGCTCAACGCCGCCGCGCTGCGTGCGGTGGGCTATGGCAAGGACACACCCGACCCGCCGGGCGGGGTGATCGCGCGCGATGCGAAGGGCAATCCCACGGGACTGCTGCTCGCCAACCCCAATGCAGCGATCCTCTATGCGACGCTGGCCAAGGGGCCGAAGCTGCCGCCGGACTATCAGAAGAATTCGACGCGGCATTTCATGCGCGAGCTCAATGGCCTTGGCGTCACCAGCGTGATCGACGCGGGCGGCGGATTCCAGAATTACCCGGACGATTATGCGATCATCGAGGAGCTGCACCGCGAGGGGCAGTTGACGCTGCGCATCGCCTACAACCTGTTCACGCAAAAGCCGAAGGAGGAGCTGAAGGAATTCGCCCACTGGTCGACCCAGGTGAAGCCCGGCGATGGCGACGACACGTACCGCCACAATGGCGCGGGCGAGATGCTGGTCTATTCGGCGGCGGATTTCGAGGATTTCCGCGTCGCGCGCCCCGAAATGCCGCCGAATATGGAGGCGGATCTGGAGCCGGTGATCCGCCTGCTCGCCGAGCGGCGCTGGCCGTGGCGGCTGCACGCAACCTATGACGAGACGATCACGCGCGCGCTCGATGTGTTCGAGAAGGTCAATCGCGACATTCCGCTAGCCGGGCTCAACTGGTTCTTCGACCATTGCGAGACGATCAGCCAGCGCAGCATCGACCGGATCGCTGCGCTGGGCGGCGGAATCGCGGTGCAGCATCGCATGGCCTATCAGGGCGAGGAATTCGTCAACCGCTATGGCGCGCGCGCGGCCGAGCGCACCCCGCCGATCGCGGCGATGCTGCGCAGCGGGGTGCCGGTCGGCGCGGGGACCGATGCGACGCGGGTGGCGAGCTATAACCCGTGGGTCTCGCTATCCTGGCTGGTGACCGGGCGCACGGTGGGCGGGACGGCACTGTATCCGATGGCCAATCGACTGGACCGTGAGGGGGCGCTGCGGCTGTGGACCGAGGCCAATACGTGGTTCTCCAACGAGGTCGGCAAGAAGGGGCAGATCAAGGCGGGGCAGCTCGCCGATCTGGCGGTGCTGAGCGACGATTATTTCGGCGTGGCGGAGAGCGATATCGCCCGCCTGCGATCGGTGCTGACCCTGCTCGGCGGGCGGGTGATGCATGGCGAGGGCGATTTCGCGCCGCTCGCCCCGGACCTGCCGCGCGTGATGCCCGACTGGTCCCCGGTCGCGACGTTCGGCGGCTATCATCAGGCACCCGCGACCAAGGCGAAGCTCGCCGATGCGTGCGGCTGTGCCAGCGGGTGCGCGGTGCATGGGCATGACCATGCTGCAGCGCTGGGCGCGGATGTGCCGGTGGCCGATGCGCGCAGCTTCTGGGGCGTGTTCGGTTGCGGCTGTTGGGCGGTTTGAGCGTGGCCAAGGATCTGATCGAACGCGTCACCGGGAGCCGCTGGTATCTGGCCATTGCGCGACTGGCGCTGGTCGCGCCGTTCCTGGCGAGCGGGATCGCCAAGCTGATCGATCCGACCGGCGCGACGGCGGAGATGCAGCAGTTCGGGCTGAGCCCGGCGGGGCTGTTCGCGGGGCTGGTGATCGCGGTGCAGCTGGCCGGCGGGATCGCGGTGCTGGTCGGGCGGTGCAGCGCGATCGCGGCGGGAGTGCTGGCGCTGTTCACGCTCGCCGCGACCTTGCTCGCCCATCCCTTCTGGAGCTTTGCCGACCCGATGCTGTGGGCGCTCCACCGCAACATCTTTGTCGAGCATGTCGCGATCATCGGCGGGCTGATGCTCGCGGCGAGTCTGAGCGCGCGCCGGTGAGTTCGCCGCTTTCGAGCCCGGTGTTCCGGGCGCTGTGGCTGGCGACGATCGTGTCGAATATCGGCACCTGGATGCACGATGTCGGCGCGGCGTGGCTGATGACCAGCCTCTCGCCCAGCCCGCTGATGGTGGCGTTGGTGCAGGCCGCGACGACGTTCCCGCTGTTCCTGCTCGCGCTGCCCGCTGGAGCGCTGGCCGACATCGTCGATCGGCGGAAGGTGCTGATCGGGGCGCAGCTGTGGACTTTGTGCGCGGCCGGAGGGCTGGCGGCGGTGACGCAGGCGGGGTGGACGTCGCCAGCATTGTTGCTTGGCTTTACGCTCGCGCTGGCGTGCGGTGCGGCGATGAGTGCGCCGGCATTTCAGGCAAGCGTGCCCGAGCTGGTACCGCGCGACGCATTGACCCAGGCGGTGGCGCTCAATTCGATGGGGATCAATATCGCGCGCGCGATCGGTCCGGCGCTGGGCGGGGTGATCATCGCATTTGCCGGGTCCGCCGCGGTGTTCGCGCTCAACGCGGTGTCGGTGAGCGGGGTGCTGGTGGTGCTGTGGCGCTGGCGGCGTGCGCGCAGCGACATGCAGTTGCCGCCCGAGCGGTTCGGCGGCGCGCTGGCGGCGGGACTGCGCTTTGCGATCCGTGCCCCGGCGTTGCAGACCGTACTGATCCGCGCGCTCGCCTTCTTCCTGTTCGCGAGCGGGCTATGGGCGCTGTTGCCGACCGTGGCACGGCGCGAGCTGGGGCTGGACGCGCTCGGCTATGGCGTGCTGCTCACTGCGCTGGGATGCGGCGCGGTGGCGGGGGCGTTGCTGTTGCCGTGGCTGCGCAAGCGGGTATCGGTCAATGCGCTGTCGATCATCGCCGCCCTGTTGTTCGCAGGGGCGACCGCCGCGCTGGCGCTGGCACCCGGACTCCCGGTGGCGGTCGCGGTGCTGGTCGTGGCGGGGATGGCGTGGATCGCGACCATGGCGGCGCTCAACGGCGCTGCGCAGCTGGCGGTGCCGGGATGGGTCAAGGCGCGCGCGCTGGCGATCTATCTTCTCGTCTTTCAGGGATCGATGACGGCGGGTGCGGCGCTATGGGGATCGATCGCGCTTCACGCCGGGACCGATGCCGCGCTGTTCGCGGCTGCGAGCGGTCTCGTGGTGGCGCTGGTCGCGGCGTGGCGCTTTCCACTGTCGTCAGAGGACGCGCTGGACCTTGCGCCATCGCTGCACTGGGGGACGCCGGTCGTTGCGGGAGAGATCGCGCATGATCGCGGACCGGTGCTGGTCACGATCGAATATCGGATCGACCCCGACCAGGTCGCCGCATTTGCGCGCGCGATGGCACCCATGCAGCGCGCGCGGCGACGCGATGGGGCGAGCGGCTGGGGGCTGTACGAGGATGCCGCCATGCCCGGGCTGATGATCGAGAGCTTCACCGTGCCGAGCTGGGTCGAGCATCTGCGCCAGCATGTGCGCGTGACCAATGCCGACCGCACCGATCAGGACGCGGCGCGCGCGTTTCACCTCGGCCCGCAGCCGCCCGTGGTGCGCCACTGGATCGCGCCGGGATGACTCGCGGCGCTCTGCTCGCGCTTGCGCTGCTGCCTGCTCCGGCCGCAGCGCAGGCGCTGACGCTGGATGCCGGGATCGAGGCGCGGGTGCGGGTCGAGGCGCTGCAGGACGACGCGCCCGGTAGCGACCGCTGGCTGCGTGTGCTTCCGCATGCGCAGGTCGAGGCTGGGCCATTGCGGCTGTTCGTGCAGGGGATCGCGACCGCCGCCGCTGGGGCACCGGAGCCTGGGCCGACCGATACGACCGGCATCGACCTGTTGCAGGGCCATGCCGCGCTGGCGTTGACCACCGGCGGAGCCGATGTGACGCTGCGAGCCGGGCGGGCGCTGATCGCGCTTGGGTCGGAGCGGCTGGTCGGGCGGCGCTATGGCGCGAATGTTCCGCGCGCATTCGAGGGTGCGACGCTGACCGTGTCGCGGGGGCGCGTGAAAATGCTGGCGATGGCGCTGCACCCGATACGCGTCGGGCGCGGCGATTTCGACGATCGCGCCGACCCGCTGCGCTGGCTGAACGGTATTCAGGCGCAATGGTCGGGGCGGCCGGTGTCGGTCGATCTCTACTGGCTCGACGACCGGCGCACCGGGATCGGCGCGCGCGCGACGCTGGGCGTGCGGGCTTATGGCGCGCGGGGGCCGTGGCGCTGGAATTGGGAGGCCATGCGCCAGCGCGGTGAGGCCGAGGGGCGGCGAATCCGGGCATGGTCGCTGGCGAGCGAGACGGCGCTGGTGCTGCCCCCGCTGACGCTGCGGCTGCGCGCTGCGATCGCCAGCGGCGATCGGTCGCCGGACGATGCCACCGCGGGAACCTTCGACCCGCTTTATCCCAAGGCGCAATATTTCGGCGAGTTGTCGCCGATCGGGCCGCGCAACATGATCAATCTGCACCCGGGGATCGAGCTGGCGCTTGGCGAGCGCCTGACCGTGTCGACCACCGCGATCGCCTATTGGCGGCATCGGCGCGGCGATGGCGTCTATGATCTGTCGGGCCTGCCCCTGACCGGGCCGGGTGGGTCCGCGCGGCTGATCGGAACGCAGGTCGAGATCGGTGCCGAGTGGCGCGTACGACCGGGCCTGTCGCTGTCCGGGGCGATCGCGCGCTTTCGGCCGGGGCCGGCGCTGGGTGGGCCTACACAAAAGCTCGTAGCGGTCGAGGCGACCCTGACGTTGTAACGTCAGATGTCGCCAAGTCCCGAAGATGCCGCGCCGCCGGCCTCCACAAACCGGTCGAGCAGCCAGGCGGCCGCCGGGCCGGGGGGCGTGTCGCGACGGTAGATGGCGCAGAAGCGGTAGGCGCCGCCGGGCGCTTCGGGCATGGCGAGGCGGACGAGGCTGCCGTCGATCAGATCTGGTTCGACCATCGGCAGCGGCATATTGCCCCAGCCAATGCTCTGGCGCAGCAGCTGATGCTTGGCGCTCAAGTCGGCGAGCCGCCAGGTGCGCGGGCTCTGCACCGCAAAGTCGCGGCCCGCCGTCAGCGGCGAGCGGTCGGTCAGCACCAGCTGGATATGCCCGCGCCCTGCCCCCGGCGGGATCGGGTGGAGCTGCGCCAGCGGGTGATCGGGCGCGGCGACCGGGATCATCTCGACCGACCCGGCCGCTATCCGCTCGATCCCGTCCTGGTCGATCGCGAGCGGGCCGCTGATGCCCACCCCCGCCTTGCCGTCGAGCACCAGCGCGGTCACCGCGCCCAGCGCCTCGACATGCA
This sequence comes from Sphingomonas bacterium, assembly GCA_030149245.1. Classification (GTDB taxonomy): domain Bacteria; phylum Pseudomonadota; class Alphaproteobacteria; order Sphingomonadales; family Sphingomonadaceae; genus Sphingomonas. The sequence goes on along the minus strand of JASBRX010000048.1, from coordinate 31,202 downwards.
GCCGCAGCGCGACCGTGGGAAAGGCAGTGCGGAAGTCGCGCAGCACCGCGCCGAGCGTCGCGGCGGGCACCATCACATCGACGGCGAGGCTAACCTCGGCCTCGAGCCCTTCGAGCAACCCGCGCACCTTGGCGCGCAGGCCGTCCATTCCCTGGGCGATCCCGCGCGCCTCGGCCAGCACGGCCTGTCCCGCGACGGTCAGCTGCGGCTTCCGCGCGCCCTCCCGCTCGAACAGGGTGACGCCAAGCTGCGCCTCGAGATTGGCGATGGCGTAGCTGACGACCGAGACCGCGCGGTTGAGCCGCCGTCCCGCGCCGCCAAAGCTGCCCGCATCGACCACCGCGAGGAAGATGCGCAGCTGATCATAGGTCGGGGTGCCGGGCTGAACCATTCAACTTTCTCGAACGAATCTGTCGATTTTATTCCACTCTTCAGCGAACGCGGCAAGGGCTATCTCCGCCTTCGTAGCCACCGCGAGCCAATCGCGCGGCGGCCTGGAGAAGACCAATGATCGACCTTCGTCCTTTCGACAGCCTTGGCGGCGACAATCATGGCTGGCTGGATGCCAAGCATCATTTCTCGTTCGCCGGCTATTATGACGAGAACCGCGTCCATTGGGGCAATCTGCGCGTCTGGAACGACGACACGATCCAGCCCAAGACCGGCTTTCCGCCGCATCCGCATCGCGACATGGAAATCATCACCTATGTCCGCAAAGGCGCGATCACCCACCAGGACAATCTGGGCAACAAGGGTCGTACCGAAGCGGGCGATGTCCAGGTGATGAGCGCCGGCACCGGCATCACGCACAGCGAGTATAATATGGAGGATGAGGTCACCCAGATCTTCCAGATCTGGATCATCCCGACCCGCAATGGCGAGAAGCCGAGCTGGGGCGCACGCCCCTTCCCCAAGGGCGAGCGTGCGGGCCAGTTCGTGACGCTGGCGAGCGGATATGATGGCGATGGCGACGCGCTGCCGATCCGCACCGATGCGCGAGTCGTCGCGGCGACGCTGAAGGCGGGCGAGAGTGCGGAATATCCGCTGACCGCCGTGCGCAAGGCCTATCTCGTCCCCGCGACCGGTGCAGTCGAGATCGACGGCATCCGCGTCAACGCCCGTGACGGTGTCGCGATCAGCGAGATCGAAACGCTGCGCGTCACTGCGATCGAGGACAGCGAGATCGTGCTGGTCGACGCGGCCTGACCACTCCCCGGCCGCCTGGCCATCCCCCCACCAACTGCCCGGCGGCCACCCCCTTTTTGGACTTTGAACAGGAGATTTGAACCATGAACACCACCACCGTTTCGCCCGCTTATGGCGCTGCTTCCAGCAATGGCGTGCTTCCGCTGATCGCCCGCGTGTCGATCGCCGCGATCTTTCTGTTGAGCGGGGTGTCGAAGCTGACTGCTCCGGCAGGGACGATCGGCTATATCGCCTCGGCCGGGCTGCCATTGCCCGAGGTCGGCTATGCCATCGCGTTGCTGGTCGAGATCGTCGGCGGGCTGTTGCTGGTCGTCGGTTACCGCACCCGCATCGTCGCCGCCGCGCTGGCGCTGTTCACCGTGGCTGCTGCGATTTTCTTCCACAACTCGCTGGGTGACCAGAACCAGTTCATTCACTTCTTCAAGAACCTCGCCATTGCGGGCGGCCTGTTGCAGGTCGTGGCGTTCGGCGCGGGGCGGCTGAGCTTCGACAAGAACTGAAGCGCGCCAGACGCAAAAGGGGCCGGACCACCGATGGGTGGCCCGGCCCTTTTTTGTGTGCTTACCGTCCCTCCCCTGCCCCGCAGGGGAGGTGGCATTGCGCAGCAATGACGGAGGGGCCGCCGCGCAGACGGCGGAATTTTGTCGAGATGTCACCGCCCTCTGCGGGGCGGCCCCTCCACCACCGCCTGCGGCGGCGGTCCCCCTCCCCTAAGACAAGCTCAGGGGAGGAATTGATCAACCCTTGATGAAGGCGAGCAGGTCCGGGTTCACGATCTCGGGGTGGGTCGTACACAGACCGTGGGGCAGGCCCTTGTACGTTTTGAGCGTGCCGTTCTTGAGCAGCTTGACCGACAGCGGCGCCGAGTCGGCATAGGGGACGATCTGATCATCATCACCATGCATGACGAGGGTCGGCACCGTGATCGCCTTCAGATCCTCGGTGAAGTCGGTCTCGCTGAACGCCTTGATGCAGTCGTAATGCGCCTTGGCACCGCCCGCCATGCCCTGGCGCCACCAGTTCCAGATGACACCCTGATCGACTTTCGCGCCGGGGCGATTGTAGCCGTAGAACGGGCCGGTCGGGATATCGAGGTAGAATTGCGCGCGGTTGGCGACGAGCGCGGCGCGGAAGCCGTCGAACACCTCGATCGGCAGCCCGCCGGGGTTCGCCGGGGTCTTGACCATGATCGGGGGGACTGCGCCGATCAGCACCGCCTTTGACACACGGCCGGGCTTGGCGCGGGCGACGTAGCGGGCGACTTCACCGCCGCCGGTCGAATGGCCGATATGCACTGCGCCCTTGAGGTCGAGATGGTCTGTCAGCGCCGCGACATCGGCGGCATAGGTGTCCATCTCGTTGCCCGTGTCGGTCTGGCTCGATCGGCCATGGCCGCGGCGGTCATGCGCGATGACTCGATAGCCCTTGAGCAAAAAGTACATCATCTGGCCGTCCCAGTCGTCCGCCGAGAGCGGCCAGCCATGGTGGAAGACGATCGGCTGCGCGTCCTTCGGACCCCAGTCCTTGTAAAAGATTTCGGTGCCGTCCTTGGTGGTGATGATACCCATATGTCGAACTCCTGCGGGGGATGCGGCAAGCGCCGGGTACGCGCCGGCCGACAACACGGACCCACCGGTCAGCAGCGCGGCGGCGGTCAGCAGATCGCGCCGGGTGAGATCGATAGGCGCGCTGAAGGTCGGGGGCATGACAGGCTCCTGCTGCGGGTTGCGGCGCCATCATCCGCACATGAACCGGTGGCTGCCATCCCTCCAGTGGTATCGTTGGCCACCCAATCGGGTAGGTCGCCTGTCCGCCCGCAAGCTGATAGGGTAGGCAATCACGGGGCGTGGGATTGGATTGGGCGTGCAAGCGTGGCATCGGCTGTTGGCGCTGCTATTGGCCCTGGCCTGTCCCATGCTGCTGGCCGCGCGCGATGCGCCCGCAGGCTTTGACGGCTTCATCCACCGCGCCTGGACCAGCGACGATGGCGTGCCGGATTTCGTCCAGGCGCTGGCGCAGACGCCGGACGGATTTCTGTGGCTCGGCACCTATGAGGGACTGTTCCGCTTCGACGGCGTCAGCTTCGAGGCAATCCCGGTGGCCCCCGGCCATCCACCCGGCGCGATTCCGGTCAGCGCCGTCACGGTGACGCGGCGCGGGCAGCTATGGGTCGGCTATGCCGGCGGCGCGGGCGTCGAGGCGATGCGCGGCGGGCGGCTGGTGCGGATGCACATGCCCGACCCGCCGGGCGAGGTGACCGGCATCCATGAGGGACAGGATGGCGCGATTTGGGTTGTCGGCGGGCGCGGACGGCGCGCGCTCAAGCGCTTTGCCAATGGCCGCTGGGCGTTGATCGACGCACGGCACGGCGTGCCCGACAATGAACATGTCGCCAGCCTGATGATTGCGCGGGACGGGGTGGTGTGGGTGGCGATGCAGTCGCGGCTGCTGTTCCTGCGTCCGGGGACCCCACGGTTCGAAGCGGCACCGCTGCGGATCGCGGCGGGCGCGAGCATGGCGCAGGATGCGCGCGGGCGCATCTGGCTGGCCGACCAGGCGGGAACGCGGATGCTGGCCGATTATCCCGCCGGAGCAACGCGCGCCGCCGACCCGCGCGTGTATCCGCCGGTGGCCGACATCCGCTACACATCGTTGCTCGCCGAACCGGGCGGCGCGCTATGGGGAACAACCTATACCGGCGGGATTTTTCGGATCGCAACGCCCGCCGCCGGGCCGTTGGCGCAGCCCCCGGCTTTTCGCACCGATCACGGGCTGAGTTCCAATCAGGCGATGGCAGTGCTGCGCGACCGGGAAGGCAGCATCTGGGTCGCCACCGAGGCGGGACTGGACCAGTTCCGTCCGGCCAATCTGGTCGCGCTCGCCAGCCCGCCGCGCAGTTCCCCGACCGGCTATCTGACCGCAACCGATGCGGCGGGCATAGCCTGGTTCATTGCCCGCGACCGGCTGTATCGCGTCGACCGAGAGGCGGAGCCGGTCGCCGTCGCGGGTGACGTTTCCGGCGCACGGGCGCTGTGCGCCGATCCCGGCGGCGGGCTGTGGATCGACCGCCCGGGGCGCATGGTTCGCCTGCGCGAGGGGCGGACGGTCGACACGCGCGCGCTGCCCGCCGGCGAAGTATTCGGATGCGGGGTCGATGGGCGCGGGCAGCTGTGGGTGGCGCGGTTCGGGCGGGGTGTCGGGATCGCCAGCGCAACCGGCTGGCGGGACGTCCCCGTCCCCGGGCCGGAGCGCCGTCGCCCGCAGGATATCGTGATCGACCGGCAGGGGCGCGCGGTCATCATCCTTGATCGCCGCGCGGTGATGCGGGCCGAGGGAGGACGGACGCGCCTATGGTCCAATGCGCAGATCGGGGTCGCCGGCCTGACCGTCGTCTATGACAGCGTCGGCGGGCTGATCATCGGCGGCGGCACCGGCCTTGCGCGGTGGAACGGACGCGGGTTCGACCGGCTGTCGATCGAGCAGCATCCATGGCTGCGCGGCGTGCGCGGCATCGTCCAGACGTCGGGCGGAATGACCTGGATGGTCAACAATCGCGGCGTGATCCGGCTGAGCACTGCGGAGCTCGACCGCGCCTTCCGCGCGCCGCGCACGCCGATCGCCCATGCGCTGTTCGACGAGCAGGATGGCTTTGCCAGCCGCACGCAAGGCTCGGACGGATTGCAGCTGACGCAGGGCGGAGACGGTCGGCTGTGGGTGCTGACGCGCCAGGGGGTCATCCGGATCGACCCGACCAAGCTGGGCCGCAACACCACCCCACCTCTGGTCGCGATCCGCGCGGTGACAGCCAATGGCGTGCGTCATGTCGATCCGGTGACGCTGACGTTGCCAGCCGGGACCAGCCGGTTGGCGATCGATTATAGCGGCCTGAGCCTGGCCGAGCCGCGTCGGGTGCGGTTTCGCGTGCGGCTGACAGGGGTGGATGGCGACTGGATCGATCCGGGCGAGCGGCGTCAGGCATTCTACACCAATCTCGGCCCCGGCCGGTACCGGTTCGAGGTGATGGCGGCGAACAATGACGGCGTTTGGAATCCGGTCCCGACCAGCGTGGCGCTGACCATTCCCCCCACCTTCATCCAGACGCCGCTGTTCGCCCTGATCTGTCTGATTGCGGCGGGTGCGTTGGCGACATTGCTTTTCCGCCTGCGGCTGCGTGTGCTTGCCCGCGGCATCCGGGCGCAGATGGCCGAGCGGATGCGCGAGCGCGAACGCATCGCGCGCGAACTGCACGACACCCTGCTCCAGTCCGTCCAGGCGCTGATCCTGCGGCTGCACCTGGTCGCTGAGGAATTGCCCAAACGCGGTGCCCCGCGCCGTGCGATCGAGGACGCACTCGACCGCGCGGAAGAGGTTCTGGAGGAGGCGCGCGACCGGGTGCGCGACTTGCGCAAGCCGACCGGCGATCCCGACGCGCTCGACCAGCGGCTGCTGGACATCGCGAGCAAGCAGGGCTTTCCGCCCGACCTGGCGATCCGCGTCGAGAGCGAGGGCCAGCCCCGTTACCTCGACCCCCTTGTCTTCGACGAGGTAGCCAATGTGGCGGGCGAGGCGCTGTTCAACATCCGCAGGCACGCCGGGGCGCGGGCGGTGTCAATCCTGGTTGCATGGCGTGCGCATGCGCTGTGCGTCCGCTTTCGCGACGATGGCATGGGGATCCCGCCGCAGATCCTGCAAAGCGGGCAGCGCGAGGGGCATTTCGGCCTCCCCTCGATGCGTGAACGCGCCCACCGGATCGGCGGCGAGTTGAGCATCACGCCCGCCCCGGGCGGCGGCACCGATGTCATGCTGATCGTCCCGGCATCGATCGCCTATGCGCGTGGAGGTGACGATGACTGAGGCTGGCTCCATCCGCGTACTCGTTGTCGACGACCATCCGATGCTGCGCGAGGGGATCGTCGCGGTGATCGAGCGGCAGGCGGACATGACGGTGGTCGGCGAGGCCAGCGACGGGGTGGAGGCAATTGCGCGCTTTTCCGAACTAAACCCCGACGTCACGCTGATGGACCTGCAGATGCCAGGTGCCAGCGGGTTCGCGGCAATCGAGGGCATCCGCGCCCGCGCGCCGCGCGCGCCGATGCTGGTGCTCACCACCTATCCCGGCGACAGCCAGGCGCTGCGCGCGCTCAAAGCCGGGGCGAATGGCTATCTGCTTAAGAGCTGCATCCGCCGCGAATTGATCGACGCGATCCGCGCGGTGCATGCCGGCCGCCGCCCGATCAGCGCCGAAATCGCGCAGGAAATCGCCGCGCATGCGCTCGACGAACGCCTGACCGACCGCGAAGTCGCGATCCTGAAGCTCGTCGCCGAGGGCCATCCCAACAAACAAGTCGCATGGCGGCTGCAGGTGTCGACCGACACGGTCAAGGCGCACCTCAAGAACATCTTCGCCAAGCTCGACGTCAGCGACCGGACCCAAGCGGTGATCATCGCGGCGCGACGCGGCTATATCGACCTTTGAAATGGTGTCCCGGAGAGGATTCACAACGCCAGCTTAAATAGCTGTTCTAATTGCGCATTTTACATCTGACTTGTCAGCATGCCCCCAATTCTGCCCCCAAACCTGCCCGGTGCCCCCTAAAATAATTCGCCGGGAACGGGTGCCGGGACAGGCTGGGGCAAAGATGGCGTCTCGGTTTGCATGACCATCGGCCCGGCATAGGGACGGACAAGCGCGCGGGCGGTATCTGCGTCCGCCTCCAGCCACGCATCCCAGTCGGCTGGGGGCAGGATCGCTGGCATAGCCTTAGGATGGATCGGCGCGACAAGGGCGTTCGGCTCGCACGTTGCAAACGCGAATGCCGGGCCGCGATCGGTCGCGCGCCATAGCCCGGCAAACATGCCCACGTCCGCATTGGATAGGCTGAACCATGCCTGTTTCGGTAACCCGTCATCGCCCTTGCCCCCGTCCGGGTGCGGCTCGGCAAAATGGGTGAACGGCACAAGGCAACGATGCGCCGGATTCGCCAGCGATGCGCGCCAGAATGGGCTTTCCAGATTCCGGGCGTTGGTCACGAACTTGCGCAGCGGCTGGCCCTTTGCGCCCTTGATCGTCGTCGGGAAGCCCCATTCCATCGCAGACGCGATCAGCGGACGATTTCCCTCCGCGCTCCGTCGCACCGTAATCCCGTATCGCGGTGTCTTAGCGCCGGTCGGGAACAGCTGCCCCGGACGGTCAGTGACATCGACCTCCACGATGATTCCGCGTTCGCGCAGGTAGGCAACCGCCTTTTCGGATTGGTGGAACCTGTTGCACATATCCAGCAATCTGCCCCAGCGGATCGCGCCTGTCGATGACCGCCCGGTTCAGCGCGCCAGCCGGGACAGCATCCCGTGCATGACCACCGCGCATTGCCCGTCCAGAGCCTCATATTCACGCCACATCCGCGCATAGGTCCGGTTCCACATGCCCTTCGGACGCCGGGCCAACCCGGCCTCCCATCCTTGCGGCCCGCCCAGCCGCTTTTGCAGCCGGAACAGCGCTTCAAATGGGCGGTCGTGATCCGCGATGCGTTGCGAGTGATAGCCCAGCCGCCATGCGGTGCGCGAAGCGAAGCGATCGCCATGCGGGGGCAAATACAGCTTCGCCGCCCGGACGCCGCGATAGGGGCAGACCATCCACCACCGAACGCCGCCATAGTTCGGACGGGTGCGGCAAAGGCGAATCCTTTGTTCGACCTGCTCGGCACTCGCCCCGCTTCCCCGGCGATAGGTCAAGATGAGATGTGGCTGTTCGTCCTCTAGGTCCGCTACATAGCTGACAGAACCGGCATGCTCGCCACCCCGGCTCCACCGGAGCGTTCCGCTCATCCGCGCGCCCGGCATGGCATGGCCGGTGCGGAGCATCCAATTCAGGTCAACGCGAAAGCTGTGATCCGCCAGCGGTCGCCCGCCTTGGCGTCCGGAGCCCCAGCCGCCCATTAGTAGGCGTCCCGGTCATCATCGGCAGACGCCCCGGCATCGTCGTATCCCGCTTCCTCTTCGCGCTCGCGACCCTCCGCATAGGCGCGACAACCCTCTTCGAAACTCCAGCTTTTGCCGCCACAGCTTTCGGGATCGGAAATCCCGCGCTCCTCTGCCCAGCGATAACCCGCGTCATGGCCGCTGCAATCGACGGTGCAGCCATCCCCCGCATAGGTGCCCCGCGCGCCGTCATAGCTGTCCCGCCGGTCGTCGAACTCCGAATAGGTCTCGCCGCCGCGTTCTTCGCCGGTCCCTTCGGTATCGTCGGCAGGTCCGGGCTCGCTTTCGTCCGGTGACGAAATACTAGCCTCCCGTTCGTCGGAAACGGCTTCGGCTCCGCCGCACGCGGTCAGCGCGAAGAGCAACAGCGCGGGTAAAATCTTGCCCCCCATCATGGGCCAACCGATAGCACGCCCCGCGCGCGCCCGCGCGGGAAAAACTGTGTTAGCGATATTCAGCGGCTGCGCGACCGGTTTCCCTGTCGCGCGAAGCAAGGTTTAATCCGCCCCCTCCTCTTGCCCTTTCAAGTCCGCTCCGCCTTCCGTTTGGCTCCGCGTCTCCGGCGGAATGTCGCGAACCATCTTGCCCGTCGCTGGATCAAAGTAAGGGCTATCCAACGCTTTGAGGATTTCTACTGTCGCCATGACATCCCAACCTGCCGCCTTCATATCAGCAAGGGTCGCATAGCGCTTGTTATCAGGGTCGTTCGATTGACGGTCTTTAGGCATACTATCCCTCCCCCTCCCCTAGCAGCTTCTTGCGCCGTTCGATGTCGCCCGGAAGCTGGGGGCGTTCGGGCATCGGTTCGGACGGCACGTTGAGCCTTAGCGCGTGAAGGCTGCCGGTGCCGCCACCGCCGCGCCGGGTGCCGATGTCGGCATAATCGTCCAGCTTGATCTTGTGCCGGTTGCGGGCATTGACCTGGGCATCGGTCAGGGGGCGTTTGATCCGCGCCGCCTTCTTTGCCGCGCGTTCCCGCTCCGCCTCCAGATGCGCCTTTCGCCGCTCGACCAGATCGGGCTCCGCGATCCAGCCGGGTTGCCCAAAATCGTCCGGACGCCAGCGGACGCCATCCTCCAGCGCCAGCGCGGTCAGTTCCTTTTTGGTCATCCCGATATGCGCCGCCGCCTTGGGCAAAGCGAACCAGTGGATGCCGTCCGCCAACATGACTTCCCGCTTGCGCGCCATGCTACACCGCCACCGCCGCGTCGGGCTGTCCCGCGTCCAGCGCGTTGACATAGGCAAGGCACAGGTCGCGGCTGAGATAGCGGTCATGCGCCGCCAGTTCCTGCCGTTCGACGATCGGGAAGGTCGAGTAGATGTAGCGGATATCGTCGCGGCTCTGCTCGCGATCGGCTGGGTCGAACACGCCGTAGAGGATGAAATACAGCGCATCCAACTTTGCGCGTAAATGCAGCCGCCGCATTTCATCCCAAGCGAACGGGGGCAGGACATTCCCCTCGCCATCCACATGCCCCAGATCGCGCGCGAACGCGGCCATGTCGTGCGCGGTATAGGTCAGCTCCAGCACCGCCTCCCGAACGATGTCAGCGGCGGATTTGGGGCCGAACATGCGGGCGTAGGCGGCTGGGGGAATGACGGGAAGCTGTTCGACGATGAACCAATTCAGATGCTGCCCCTGAACCTTTTGGCGGGCGATGTAGTCCAGCGTCAGCGAATTGAGATTGCCAGCCAACTGCGTCAGCGCGGCGGGGTTCGGTTGGTCAAACCTAATAAGCGGAAGCGTATTACCTGCCGCGCTCGTCGGAATGACAGCCGCGATCATGGTCCGCACATTTGTGGGCGCGGTAACGTCTTTGAACGCCAACGCGTATGGATCAGCCGCACCTTGCGACGGCTGGACCCAAAATTGCGGATCAGCCAGCCAGTCAGGATCGCTCGATTGTTCGACCGTGGCGGGCAGCGGCTGGGCAGGTCGGTTCACATTGTCCGGGTTAACCACCACACTTGCCGCGCGATGGTCGAACGCTTGCACCATTTTGCCTTCATAGAGCGGCACCCATTCCCCCGCTGCCGATTGCCAGCGATTGCCCCCGACAGACCATGCGCCTTCCTGCCCCTCCAGTTCCGCTCGAGTGCGGAACAGATGGCTGTCAGATGTCATATTGATCATCTGCGCGTATTTGACCGGCCACGTCGCAACTGGACCACCGGGGCAGGACCGGTTCAGCAACACGGGTGTCCTTCCATAAATCGCAGTAGTCAGTGCCATGTCACGCCGGGTCCGAAAAATGGGCGCGGCCCCCGTGTTCGGATTGACCATGGCAAACTCGTCTGCGGCAATCTCAAACCCTTGTTCGGGATTGGTTCGCTCCTCGATTGCTTGGAGGAAAAATCCGCAATGAGCCGCCGCGAACTTGCGCGTCGGACTGGAAACCATAGCCGCGAATTTGAAGCGCGTGTCCACGTCCGGGAAGAATGGCTCTAAGCCATATCGCGTTCGGCGATTCTCAAAATCGTAAAGCGCCCGCAGGTGTCCGCCGGTTGCTACCGACCGAAAGAATGAAGACGCCGACAGATCGGATGCGATACCACTAGGGGTTAGCAAACCGACAATACCCATCGGCTTAACCAGCATCCTCGCCCGCTCGACAAACAACTTGTATAAGTTCAGTTTGCCTTCGTTAAGCTGGGAATAGATGAACTTTCCCTTTGCGATTTTTGTCGCCATTGACATTCGCGATGTAGCTTTTTCATACGCTTGCCAGAGGTCAGATTTACCAGCCCTCAATTTCTGAATGGCAGCCTTCCGCTTCGCACCGCTCGGCGCTAACGAAATTTCACGGTCTCGTGCCTCAAACCAAGGCACTTCTTCAAACTCGAAACGGTCCCATGGGGGGTTGCCGACTACTGCGTCGAACCCGCCTTCGCGCCCCGCGCTGCTCCAATTGGTCCAGACGCCGGGAAAAGCGATTTGCCAGTTCAGGAAGCGCTCTTCGTCGATCAATTCGCGCGCCTGTTTCCAGATCGCGGTAAAGCGCTCGACTTCCTCCCGTTTCGCCTTGCCCGGCTCCGGAGCGACGCGGCCCCGCGCGATCGGGATAGGGTCGCCAAACCGCCCGTCCAGCCACAGCGTCACCAGCGCCTTGTCGGGCTTTTTCAGGTCCAGCCAGTCGAGCGCGTGCATGAAGCTGACAAAGCCGTCCAGCGGCCCTGTCTGTGCCTCTACATCATGCCACATGGCGGCGCTGCGATGCGCCTCCGCCACTTCCGCGTCGGTCAGCGCCTCGATCGTCTGCATCGCCGCCGCTTGGCGTTGGGCGTTCGAAATGGGTTCATGCAAGAACAGCGCGCCGCCCTGCCCCGCCTTGTCAATCGCATCGCGCACCCACAGACCGAAGAGGCTGTCCCCAGCCGCCAGATGGTGGTCGATGAACGACAGCGGCGCGCCCACGGTAAAGGTGTGCAGCCACAGCGCCACCTTTGCCAGTTCGACCGCCATCGGGTTCTTGTCCGCGCCGTAGATGCAGCGTTTCAGGATCATGCGCTTGACCAGCTGGGGGTCGTCCAGCTGCTCTTCGCTTACGCTCCAGCGCGCATCCTCCGCATTGTGGCGGATGGTCGCACGAACCTTGCGGATTTCCTCCGCCACCGGGCTTTCATAGTCCAGCTTGGCGATGTCGCGGGCCATCCCCGCCGCCTCCGCCATCGCGTCCAGCGTGTGGTTGGTCAGGCGATCGACCAGATTGACCAGAAAATGCCCGGACCCCATCGCCGGGTCGCAAATGCGCAGCCGGGCGATGGCGCGCGCCGGGTCTGCCTTTTGCAGCTGGGTAATCCGGTAATCCTCACTGTCGCCCGGCTTCAATGCGTTGAGCGCCGCCCGGAACGCCGCCATTGCATCGTCGATCAGCGGGGCAAGCGTTTCGTCCAGAATCAGCAGGACCAGATCGTCCGGGGTGTAGTAGCTGCCGCTGTTCTTGCGCGCGAAGAGATTGGGGCGAACATCCACCGCGCCCGCATCGTCGCGGACCAGTTCGAACTCCAGCAGCCGTTCATAGATTGAGCCCAGTTGCTGAACCGACAGGTCGCGGTAATTGATATACCGCCGCCGTCCGCCGCGCTGTTCGAACGACAGGATGTCGAGCGCGTCCGCCATGATGGCATCGCCCAGCGCAATCGCTTTGAGCAACGGGGTCCGCTCGGCATTGAACAGGCCGCCATTATAGGGTGGCAAGCCCACGGATTCGTCGCCCTTGTCGATCATTTCCGACAGGTCGGCAAAGCGGTTCCAGATCGTCTTTGCGACGGTCGAGAAACTGTCGCCAGCGTCTTTCCGCTCGCCAACGTCCAGCCGCGCCTTGCGTAGCGCGTAATCGTCGAACCGGCGGTCACTGACCGGCAACAGGCTGCGATCCTCCGCGTAGAGGATGAACAACAGCCGGTAGAGCAAGATCAGCGTCCCTTGACGGATTTCGTCCAGATCGGTGCCAGCCGGTGCCGCTTGCGCCACAGCACGCCCCAGCGCCGGGTAGAGGCGGTCGAACACAAGGTCCGACAGGTTCGACGCCACCCGTTCCTCATACAGCGCCGCGTCGCGCCGGGCGGTATCGTGAAAGCTGGGCGATGTCGTCGTGGCGCGCTCAAAGGCGGTGCGCGAAAACATCGCGACGAATACCGCCAGCCAATGGTCGCGCTCCGCCGCGCTGACCGCGCTGTCCAGCAGCACATCACCCGCCAGCCCCATGATCCGGGCGAAGTCCAGTTCCAGATAATCGTCGATGGTCGAGCGCGCGCCGGAGAAATACAGCCGCCACTTCGCCCCATTGGTCAGGATGCCCCAGCGAACCCCGCCTTGGGTGAGGTCATCCACGCGGCGAAGGTAGCGCAACAGCTGGGTTGACGGGGTGTCGCGATCGTCGCCCTTGCGCCCTTCCGCACGGTCGAGCGCGCGGCCCCAGCGTTTGCTTTCCACAATCGCCGCGCCGAACGCATAGCGCCGCCATTCCTCCGGATGCGCGTTGGCTTGCGCCTTTGCGCCCGCGTCGATGAACAGCAGCGCGTCAGGAACATCGACGCGCCCGGACCCGCTGAGATTTTGCTGGGTCAGGTAATCGGTCCAGCCCAGCAAATGCAGGATCGGCCAAATCAAATCCTGTTCGGTCGTCGCCTCATTGGGGCCGCTGGCATGCGGGAAGCGGGTCAGGATGTCGGTTAGCGCCGCGCGCATCCCCGGGGCATCCACCTGCCGGTAGTGCGCGGTGCCCTTGATCGCTTCGATAAGATAGTCCTGGGTGAACAGCCCCCCGGCAGTGAACAGGCTCGCATCGGTCACGGCTGGCGGCTTTCGGCTGGGGCGATACGATCATGGCTAACAGGCATCGCCCATGCCTATCCGGGGAAGCGACCCGCGCCAAGATTTTCCGAAATCATTAGGCAACTTGCCGAAAATTCAACCGCCCGGATCGGTCCGCCATCCCTGCCAGATCGCCAGCCGCTTGCCGAACACGCGGCAGTGTTTCCCCCAGTCTTTCGGCCCCGCGCCCACCATCCCCAGCCGCGCCTCCAACGCCGCCGGGGCGGCTTTGAGCATATAGTGGACCTTTCCCCCGATTTCGGTGCGGTAGGCATCCAGCGACGCGGTATCGCCAGCGTTGAGGGGATAAGGCACCATTTGGCTTCGGGTGGTTCTGCTGACATAGCCCGCCCCCACGATGCGCCGGACCCATCGAGTCGGCATCGGGCTGAACAGCGGCTCCAGATCGGGCGGAACGTGCAACAGCATATGCACATGCGCCCGGAACCCATCGCTGGATTCTTGCACCCATGCCCAACGCAACCGGCATCCCCGCGCACGCATCCATTCGCTTGCCATCTTGATAAATCGCCCGGTCGCGCGTGCGTTGTCGCGCGGATCGATGCCGCTTCGTTCCCACGTGATCGTCAGGAAGCGATTGAACGGGTGCCCGATACGCTCGGCATGCTGCATCGCCTCGACCAGATCGCGACAGTGGCGTTCGGTCAACGCCTCACTAGAGCGCCCCCGGCAGTTGCGCGCACCTCCACGCCGCGCCCCCCGTCGGGAAGTCCCGCCCTTTAATAGAGGAATGCCCGTCGCCACGCCGAACACCTTGAAAACGCGCGATAATCAGCGCCAGCGGCTGGAACGTCCGGGAACATGCCGGATCACATCGCCGCAAGTTTCAAAGAATGACCGGGGAACGATTGCTCCCCGGTCAGGTGCTCGGTCAGTTGGCCGCCTGAACTGTATCCCGCCTCAATTCGGCCCAAACAATTTGTAATCCGGATTGTGGAAGGTTACTTCCCATGTAGCACCGCTGACCAAGCATGCTTACGCCCTCAGGTTCGTTCCGTCGCCAAACTGTGCGAACCTGGGGGTTGTTGCTTCACTCATTGTCATTCGCTGGCGGAAGCAGGCCGCGTTCCCAAGCCACGGCTGACTCGACCGTGATGCGAACGCTCCGCCCAATCTTGACGCTGGCAACGCGTCCGGCTGCCAGCAGACGGTAAATGGTAGATCGACTGACCTGATACTGGTCCGCGAACTGCCGGATCGTGAGAAACTTACGCAATAGGTGGTCTCCTCTTTTTCATGCTGCGCTTGGGCCAATTCCCTTAGCACAGTAGACCATAAGGCATCTGGAACACGTAGGGAACGTCGGGAGTGACAGTTAAGGGACTCCGCTCGTCGCTCATATGACTCGGCTCGTGGCACGTGCGTAACGACCTTGGCGGCGCGACTCGCGGAGAAAAGCGGCCTCCGCAGACCGCAAGAGAACACCGCCCGAACAGCAGAAATTTTACGCGTGCCAGTTCGTCCACAGAATTTATGCAGGAGCGGCCAGCATTCGGTGAATAGTCGCCCCGTCCCGCATGCCGTCGATTCGGTCGCTCCACCATTGGTTCATCGCGACCCGCTCCTCCCAATAGCTTCCGCGATTGTAAATGCCGCGCACTACATCGCTATCGCGATGCGCCAGCGCACGTTCCACTGCATCGGCAGACCATTTGCCGCTTTCGTTCAGGAAGCTGGATGCGGTCGTCCGTAAACCGTGCCCCGTCACTTCGTCCTTGGAAAAGCCCATCCGGCGAAACGCGGCATTGATCGTGTTTTCGCTCATCGGGCGGTGCAGCGTCTGCATTGACGGGAACAGGTATTTGCCGCCGCCGGTCAGTTCCTCCAGATCGTCCAGCAGCGCCAGAACCTGCCGGGTCAGGGGCACCGAATGGGGCCGCCGCCCTTTCATCTTGCTGGCGGGAATATCCCACCGCGCCGCCGCCCGGTCGATTTCCGACCATTCGGCATGCCGCAGTTCACCGGGCCGCACGAACACATGCGGGGCAATCTGCAATGCCAGCCGGGTGATCGGGCTTCCTTCAAATCCGTCGATCGCGCGCAACAGCTCGCCAAACTTAGCGCGGTCCAGAATAGCGGCATGGTGTTTGACTTGTGGGGCGGAAAGCGCGCCGCGTAGCAGCGCCGCCGGGTCCGACTTCGCCCGCCCGGTCGCCACCGCGTAACGGAACACGCGGCTGGCAAACGCCCGGCATCGCCGCGCCGATTCCAGATTGCCCTTGCGCTCCAGCTTGCGCAGCGGCTCCAGCAACTCCGCCGGTTCGATCGCGGTGATCGGGCGATTGCCCAGCGCCGGGCGCAACAACGCCAGAAACCACCGCGCCCGAACCAGCGTCCGGTCAGCGCGACGATCGCCGGTCATCTTGGATTCGATGAACTCGTCCGCGATCTTGCCGAAACTATTGTCCGCCTCCAGCTTCGCCTGTCGCTTGTCCCGCTTCTTTTGCTCGGCAGGGTCCAACCCCTCCGCCAGCGTCGTCCGCGCCGCCTCTCGCATGCGCCGGGCGCTCGCCAGCGTGACATCGGGATAGGCTCCGAACGCCAGCCGCTTTTCCTTTGCGGCAAAGCGAAACTTGAACCGCCACAGCTTTGCGCCGTTCGGGAATATCTCCAGATAGAGCCCGCCCCCGTCCGCGCGCTTGTAAGGCTTGGCCATCGCCCGGAAGCTACGGATTTCAGAATCTGTCAGCGCCATTTGGGGGCATCCCTTTTCCACCGCGCCCGTCATGCCCCCAGCGATGCCCCCAGCCGGGGCGGATTATGCAGGAACAATCGGAAACATTCCGGGCCTTACAGGTCCAGAATATCGCAGTTTTCCGGGAGTTTGTCGATATGCCGGGGGATAAGCTGGAACAGGGCATTGGTGTCCCGGAGAGGATTCGAACCTCCGACCTGCAGTTTAGGAAACTGTTGCTCTATCCTGCTGAGCTACCGGGACACTGCGGGCTGGTTAAGAGCAGAGGGCGACGGGGTCAATTGCACTGCTCCGGCGGGATGACCGGCAACGGCAAGGGTGCGACGGGGACGCCGTCTTCGATCAGCGCCTTGGCTTCGGCCAGGCTGGTCTGGCCGTGGATCGGGGCGGCAGCTTCCTCGCCCGCATGCATCGCGCGCGCCTTGTCGGCGAAGGACATGCCGACCCATTGCGAGCCTTCGAGCATCTTGGCCTGAACCTGCGCGAGCGCGGCCATCAGCGCTTTGGGGTCCGGCGCAGCGGCGTTGGCAGCCGCGCGGTTGCCCTTGGCGGGGATGTTGGGGGCCATCACCGCCTTGGCGATGTCGGCGTCACCGCAGATCGGGCAGGTGAGGAGGCCGCGCGCGCGCTGATCCTCATAATCGGCGCTCGAACCGAACCATGCCTCGAACACATGGGCGTGGGTACATTTGAGGTCGAACACGATCATGCGCGGGTGACCGGCGGGATCGGGCGGCGATGCGCGATGGCGGGGACGCGGCTGCGGATATCGGTGACGCGGGCGGGGTCGATCTCGACGAAGCCAAGGCCCGCCGGCTCACCCATATCGAGCAGGATTTCGCCCCAGGGATCGATGGCGAGGCTGTGGCCATAAGTCGTGCGGCCGTCTTCGTGCGTGCCGGTCTGCGCGGCGGCGATGACGTGGACTCCGGCCTCGATCGCGCGGGCGCGCAGCAGGGTGTGCCAGTGCGCGGCGCCGGTCGGACGGGTGAAGGCGGCGGGGACGGCGAGCAGGGTCGCGCCGGCATCGGTCAGCGCGCGATAGAGATCGGGAAAGCGGATGTCGTAGCAGATCGACAGACCGAGCGCGCCGAGCGGCGTGTCCACCACCACCGCGCGGTCGCCGGGGGCATAGGCGTCGGATTCGCGCCAGCGCTCGCCGGTTGCGAGGTCGACATCGAACAGATGCAGCTTATCGTATGAGGCGCGGATCGCACCGCTGGGGTCAATCACGAAGCCGCGATTTACGAAACGGTCGTGGTCTCCGCGCAGCGCGAGCGAGCCGAGCTGAACCCAGATGCCGTGCTTGGCCGCAGCGTCGCGCACGGCGGCGAGGACGGGGTCGTCGGTCTCCGCCACGATCGATGCAGCCCCGCGCACGCGGTCGCGGTCGAGCAGGCCCGACATTTCGGGGGTGAAGACCATCGCCGCGCCCTCCCCCGCCGCCGCGCTGATCGCCTCGACCAGCGTGCGCGCATTGGCCAGCGGGTCGATGCCGCTGGTCATCTGGAGCAGCGCGGCCCTCATTGGCCGAGCAGCGCGTCCAGTCTGCCCTCACGCTCCAGCGCCATGAGGTCGTCGGAACCGCCGATATGCGCGCCGTCGATGAAGATTTGCGGGACGGTGGTGCGGCCATTGGCGCGCTGAAGCATCTCCTGACGCTTGGGCCCACCGAATGTGAGGTCGAACTCCTCATAGTCGGCACCCTTGCTGTCGAGCAGCGCCTTGGCGCGGTGGCAATACCCGCAAAATGCCTTGGTGTAGATTTCGATCTTGGCCATGTGACCGAGTTGTGGATCGCGACCGCGCTTGTCAATCCGCCTCCGCGTCATCGATTACGCGCGCCCAGCACAGGATCGTGACCTTGGCCGCGCCGGCGCGCTTGAGGAGGCGCGCGCAGGCGGTGGTCGTGGCGCCGCTGGTGTGGACGTCGTCGACCAGCACGATCGCCTTGCCGCGAACGGCTTCCCTGGCTCCGGGAGCGAGCGCGAAGGCTCCCGCGACCGCCTTGGCGCGCCCGCGTGGGCCAAGGCCGCGCAGCACCGGGGTCGCCTTGACCCGGCGGAGCAGATCGGGGGCGACCGGCACGCCCGACGCGGTGCTGAGCGCGCGGGCGATCAGCAGCGCCTGGTTGAACCCGCGCCCCCAGATGCGCCAGCGATGCAGCGGCACCGGGATCAGCAGCTCGGCATCTTCGGGCATGAGCCGCGTCATCAGCCGCGCGGCGGTGACGGCGAACCCGGTGCGTCCGCCATATTTGAGGCGTAGCGCGAGCGTGCGCGCCGCCGGGCCATAGGCGACCGCCGCGCGCACGCCGTCATGCACAGGCGGATTGGCAAGGCATTCGCCGCACTGCGCATCCGGTCCCCGGTCATGCTCGAACGGCAGATTGCAGGTCGCGCACCAAGGCGGCGCGATCAGGCGCATCCCGCTCCAGCAGGCGGCGCAAAAGCGGTGATCGGCGTCGACCACGTCGCCACAGCCCGGGCAGCGCGGGGGCAGCGCCAGGCCGATCAAGTCGAGCAACATTTGGCGTAGCCCCATGCAAAGCTTGTCGCGCGGCGCGCGACGCGGCACAAGCCGCGCCGTGATCCCCGCCCCTACTCCGCCCGAGATTTTCGACCGCACCCGCCGCCGCCTGCGCCGGGATCGCGCCGCACCGGGCTTTGCCGGGTTCGACTTCATCCGCGCCTGGATGCTCGACGGGATCGCCGAGCGGCTCGACGCAGTGCGGCGCCAGTTTCGTGACGTGCTGGATCTGGGCAGTTTCGACGGTGCGTTCGCTCCGCCGCCCGGCGCGAACCTCACGCGGATCGACGCCGGGGCGCGTTTTGCAGCGGTATCCGGCGGCATGCAGGCCGACGAGGATCGGCCGTTTGCGCCCGAGGGTGCCTATGACCTTGTCGTATCGGCGGGAGTGCTCGACAGCGTCAACGACCTGCCCGGCGCGCTGGCGTTGATCCGCCGGTCGCTGCGGCCGGACGGGCTGTTCATGGGGGCGTTCCTGGGCGGATCGACGCTGGCCACGTTGCGCAGCGTGATGCTGGAGGCGGAGGGCGATCGGCCGGCGGCGCGGGTGCATCCGCAGGTCGACGTGCGCGCGGCGGGCGACCTGCTGGTCCGCGCCGGCTTTGCGCTGCCGGTGGCGGATGTGGAGACGCTGGAGGTGCGCTACGCCAGCCTGTTCGATCTGGTGCGCGACCTGCGCGGCATGGGGGCGACCAGCCTGCTGCGCGACCCCGCGCCGCTGACCCGCAGCGCGGTAGCGCGCGCCGCCGAAGCCTTCGCCGCGCGTGCCGATGCAGAGGGGCGGACCAGCGAGCGATTCGATGCGATCTTCGTCACCGGCTGGGCACCCGACCCGAGCCAGCCCAAGCCCGCGCGGCGCGGATCGGCGAGCGCATCGCTGGCCGACGCGCTGCGGCCCAAGCCCTGATATCTTGACAAAATGGTGCACCGCAGCCATAAACAGTGCGCGGACCGGGCCCCTCTGGCGATCCAAATGATCGCGATGTCGGACCGCATCGGATGACCCGATGCAGGCTGGGCTTTTTGTGACCGTATCCACCCGCTGACGGCCATCCGATCGATTTCACATCGACAGGAGGCATTATGATGAGTGGCATGTTGTACCGTCTGAGCGTCGTCCACCGGAAGCTGGACGAGGAAATTCGCCGCGAAGCGCGGCGGCGCAATCCGGACGGGTTTCGGCTGCTGCGGCTCAAGAAGCTGAAGCTGGCGGTCAAGGACCGTCTGGCCGGCCACTGGAAGCGCACGCTCGCGACCGGGAACTAACCGAACCACCACCGGCGGCCCGGGCCCCTCTGATGCGCACGATGCGCATGATGTCGGGCCGCCATGATGGCGCGCGCAGCGCCTCACCCAACAGGGGCTGATCTACCATGGAATTTCTGACATTACTCTGGCTTGGCAAGCCGGTGTGGATGTGGCTCGCCTTCATGGGGCTGGTCGCCGCACTGCTTGCGCTGGACCTCGGCGTCCTGCATCGCAAGTCGCGCGAGATCGGGGTCAAGGAGAGCCTGATGCTCTCCGCTTTCTATATCGTGCTGGGCCTCGCGTTCAGCGGCTTTGTCTGGTGGCAGCTCGGCGAGACGGCGGCGATCAATTACGTCACCGGTTTCGTCGTCGAGAAAAGCCTGGCGATGGACAATGTCTTCGTCATCGCGATGATCTTCACCTATTTCGCGATCCCGCGTCAGTATCAGCACCGGGTGCTGTTCTGGGGGATCCTTGGCGTCATCGTGCTGCGCGCGATCATGATTGCACTGGGCGCGACGATCGTGTCCGAATTCGGCTGGGTGCTCTACCTCTTTGCCGCCTTCCTGATCTTTACCGGCATCAAGATGTGGCGGATGGTCGACACGCCCTATGACGTGGCGAACTCGCCGCTGCTCGGCTGGCTGAAACGGCATATGCGGGTGACCGACGGGCTGCGGGGGACGGCGTTCTTCGTCCGGGAGCCGGATGCAAAAACAGGGACAATCGCGCGCCATGCGACGCCGCTGTTCCTGGCGCTGGTGATGATCGAGTTCGCCGATCTGGTGTTCGCGGTCGATTCGGTGCCGGCGATCTTTGCCATTACCACCGACCCGTTCATCGTCTACACGTCGAACATCTTCGCGATCCTGGGCCTGCGCGCCCTGTATTTCGCGCTGTCGGCACTGGTCGACCGGTTCCACTATCTGAAGTACGCGCTCGCCGTGCTGCTGGTGTTCATCGGGTCGAAGATCTTCGTTGCCGATGCGCTGGGGCTGGCGAAGATCCCGCCGGTGGTGTCGCTGGGCATTACCGCGCTGATCCTGACGACGGGCGTGGTCTACTCGCTGTGGCGCACCCGCAATGCGCCGACACCGAGCCTGACCTAAAGCAGCGCCTCGAGCATGCCGATCAGCGGGATATCCGCTGGCGGCATGGCGAGGGTGCGCAACGCGGGCGGGTGAACCCATTGCAGCGCGGTCGCGTGCCGCGCCTGGGGTTCCCCGCCCCATTTGCGCAAGGTGTAAAGCAGCAGCAGCAAATGACGCTCGCCCAGCGGCGCGCTGGCGAAAGTCGCGGGGACCAGCGCGGCGGGATCGACCGTGATGCCGAGTTCCTCGTGCAGCTCACGGCACAGGGCGGCTTCGGGCAGTTCGCCCGGCTCGACCTTGCCGCCAGGAAACTCCCATAGATCGGCCATAGGCTTACCCGGCGGCCGTTGCTGCACGAGCACGCGCCCTTCTGCATCGACCAACGCCGCCGCCACTACCGTGAGGATACGCCCTGATGGAATCCCTGCATCCGATTTCAGCATTTCGTTAATCTTGTTTCCGTAGTTTCCCGGTAGCGCCAACATGAAAGGCCGAGGATGCGTGCACGCAAGCCATTGCTGACCCGGCTGTCACGCTGCAATCGCGGCGCGACGGCGGTCGAATATGGGTTCATCCTCGCGCTCATCGTCCTCGTCCTGATCGGGGCACTGACCGAACTGGCCGGCGGCACCACGGGCATGTGGAACAATGTCAGCAACAAGGTCCAGAACCCCGGCTGAATTTTCGCCGATGCGGGCGTGCGTCTAAGGCCTTTATTAACTTCCGTCCCCTAGTTTCGGGCTTGCTGAGACCGGTTTTCGCCGGGGGCAGCCGGGAAAACTGAAGCTTCGAACAGGATGGAGACCGGTATGAACACGATCCGCAAGATTTTCGGCAACAAGAAGGGCGCCACCGCAATCGAGTACGGCCTGATCGCCGCTCTGATCGCGGTCGCTGCAATCGCCGCGATGCAGGGCCTGGGCAACCAGCTCAAGACCACCTTCACCAACGTTTCGTCGAACATGAAGGCGTCGTAAGACCCTTTCGTTGAAACGACTGAACAGGGGGGCGGTGAGCCAGCGGTTCACCGCCCCTTTTTCGATGCAGGGGGATTTATGGTTAAGCGCCTGTTGGCGACGCTGCGCGACACCCGCGCCGCGACCGCAATCGAATACGGCCTGATCGCCGCGCTGATTGCCGTGGCCGCTATCGCCGCGATGCAGGGCCTGGGCAATCAGCTCAAAAAGACCTTCACCAACGTCTCTTCGAATATGAAGGCGTCGTAAGACCCCTTCGTTTCGGAACGACTGAACAGGGGGCGGCGGACCGATCGGTTCGCCGCCCTTTTTCGTGTAGTTGGCCGGGAACATCTGTTCTCGTCACCCCCGCGAAAGCGGGGGCCCATCTCCTGTGCGATCGGCATATCTCACCGGTTCGGAAAGCGGACAGTCCGGGAGATGGGCCCCCGCTTTCGCGGGGGTGACGATTGGTTTGGATCGCCACCTCCCCTGCGGAGAAGGAGAGGAATATGGGTCAGGCCCGGCCCATTGCCAGGAACTTGGCGCGGCGGCCCTGGCGGAGCGCGGTCGCGCTCTGGCCCGACAGATCCTTGAGCGCCGCTTCGATCGCGTCGCCCAACGCATCGATCGCCTTGGCATGGTCGCGGTGCGCGCCGCCGAGCGGCTCGGCAACGATCGTGTCGATGACGCCGAGTTCCTTGAGGTGCTGCGCGGTCACCTTCATCGCCTCGGCGGCGTCAGCGGCCTTGTCGGCGGTGCGCCACAGGATCGAGGCGCACCCCTCGGGCGAGATCACCGAATAGACCGCATGTTCCATCATCAGAACGCGGTTGCCCGCGGCAAGCGCGACCGCGCCGCCCGATCCGCCCTCACCCAGGATCGATGCGACCATCGGCACGCCAAGATTGAGGCACGCCTCGGTCGAACGGGCGATCGCCTCGGCCTGGCCGCGCTCTTCGGCTTCCATGCCGGGGAAGGCGCCGGAGGTGTCGACCAGCGTGACCACCGGAATCCCGAACTTGTCAGCCAGCTCGACCAGGCGGATCGCCTTGCGATAGCCCTCGGGCTTGCCCATGCCGAAATTGTGGCGCAGGCGGCTGGTGGTGTCGTCGCCCTTTTCATGGCCGATGACCATGACGCGCTGGCCGCGGAAGCGACCAAGGCCGCCCAGAATCGCCTGATCGTCGGCAAAGGCGCGGTCGCCGCCGAGCGGCATGAAATCCTCGATCAGCCGCGCGACATAGTGCTTGAAATGCGGCCGCTCCGGATGGCGCGCAACCTGCGTCTTCTGCCACGGGGTCAGCTTGGCATAGGCATCCTTGAGGAAGCGGTCGGACTTGGCCTGGAGCTTGGCGACCTCTGCCTCGATATCCACCTCGCCACCCGCAGCGGTGTCGCGCAATTCGTCGATCCGGGCCTGAAGCTCCGCAATCGGTTTTTCAAATTCAAGAAAACTGGCCATCGCGCGCACCTATGCGCGGTCGCGCTTCGCGTCAATTCGGGGCGTGTCGGCGAGCGGGTGGCGTTCGTTGACGAGGCTTACCAGCCGGGCGCTGTCCACATGGGTGTAGATTTCGGTGGTCGCGATATCGGCATGGCCCAGCATCGCCTGAAGCGCGCGCAGATCGGCGCCGCCTTCCAGCAGATGCGTGGCAAAGGCGTGGCGCAGGACGTGCGGGCTGATCCGGTCGGGCGGAATGCCCGCCAGCCCCGCAATCTCGCGCACCATCTGGTACAGGCGGATGCGGCTCAAATGCCCCTTGCCCGACGGAAACAGCCAGGGCCGCGCCGGATCGACATGCTCGCGCCACGCCGCCACCGCCGCGCGGGCGCGATCCGAGAGCGGGACCAGCCGCTCCTTCCCGCCCTTGCCGCGCAGGATCAGATAGGGCTTGTCCGGCTGAACCGCGCCGCGCGGGAGCGAGACCAGTTCGCTGGCGCGCAGGCCCGAACCGTAGAGGAGTTCGATCAGCGCGAGCAGGCGCAGGTCGCGGGGATCGGGCGGCACGCGGTCGATTCGCGCCTGAATCGCCGCGAAAATCGCCTCGACATCGGCGTTGGACAGGGTCTTGGGCAGGCCGCGCCCGGTGCCGGGTCGGGGCAGCGCGCTGCCGGGATCGTCGGCGCGCAGTTTCTCGTCGACCAGAAAGCCGTAGAAGCGCCGCAGCGCCGCGGATTTGCGCGCGACGGTGGCTCGGGCAAGGTCACGCCACTCCTCTGCCAGCCGCTCGATCGCCGCGCGGTCGGCCAGTGCGAGCCCGCCCTCCAACGCCTGCGACGCCAGCCGCAGATCGGTGCCATAGGCCGCGATGGTGTTGGCCGAAGCTCCCGCCTCAGCCGCCAGCATCTCGAGAAAGCGCTCGATCAGCGCCGGGTCGTCACCCGGGCGGATCGTCGTCAAAGCCGGGTAATCGCCTCGACGGCGATCATCCGCGCATAGCCGTCGAGCCCGACCTGCGAGAGCGCGCGGGTGATGTGATAGAGCGCCTCGGGCGAGACGCCTTCCCATACCCGGCTCTGCATGCCGACCGCGGCGAGCAGCACCACCGTCCCCGGCTGGTTCGCGTCCGCCGCCTGCGCGATGGCGCGGGTCCAGGCGTTGGCAGCGCCGAACTCGACGCCCGATGCGCGCATCAGCCGTTCGGCGTCGCCATTGGAAATGCGCCCCATCCCCGCCATCGCCGCGATCAGCATTGCGCCGTTGGTCGAGTCTGCGCTGTTGCGATACGCCTCGACATCGCCGACCGCGACCGCGCGGCCCGGCTCGGCGAGCAGCAGCATCCCCCAGCCATCGCTGCCGCGCGGCGCGATCTGCTTCCAGCGCAGCGCGGCGCGGTCGAGGCCGGCGCTGAGCATCGACGCGATCAGGCGATCGGCGTCGGCGCCATGTTCGGCCGATGGCGTCAGGCGCGCGGCGGCGCGGGCGGTGAGGATCAGCCGGCTATAGGTGGCGCGCGGCCCCTGCGCCTCGTCCCATAGTTGCCGCATCCGCTCGACCCGTTCGGCTGGGGTAGCGGCGGTGAAGGCAGCGCGCAGGTCGCGGGCAACCGCGACTTCGGCGATCGATGAATCCTCTTGCGCCTCGATCTCACCATAAAGGTCGGTGAGCGCCTGGCTGGAGAAAATACCCTGGCTCGCCGCCGCCTCTGCAGCCGCCGCGCGATCGCGCAGGCCCAGCATCGGTGCGGTCGCGCGCCAATAGCGCAGTTGGGGCCCGGCGGTGCCATAGAGGCGCTCGGGCACATCGGTGTCCGACGCGACCGCAAGGCCCCAGCGCCAGGCGCTGATCCGGTCTACGGCATCCCATTCGACGGTGACCGCGCGGCGGCCCGATACGCCCATGCCGACCAGCTTCTCGGCGAGCAGCACATCGACCGCATTGCCCATGCGGCGGCGGCTGGCGTCGATCAATGGCCCGGCCTTGCTCGGATCGCCGTCGAGCCCGGCACAGATCGCCTCGGCCAGCCGCCAGTTGCGGTCGGGCGCGGCGTCGAGCGCGGGCTGAACCATCGGGCACATGCCGCCCGGATCGGCAGCGGCGAGCATCGCCTGCATCGCCACCTGAAACATCTTGGGCGTGTAGTTGGCGATATCGACCGACTGGACCAGCGCGCGGGCGGCGTCCGCCTCACCCATGCGGATCAGCAGCCAGGCGCGCTCGGCCGCGAAATCGGCGCCGTTGAGACCGCGCGGGGTGTTGACCCGCGACAGCAGCGCACGGCGCAGCGCGATCGACAGCCAGCGCGACGCGACCGGCGCATCGGTGCGGCGCATCAGCGTCTGGAGGAAACCGCCATCGGCGTTGCCGAACGCGGTGACGGATAGCCCGTCGCTGGCGGGCGAAGACGGCCCGACCTGCGCCAGCGAACGCTTGGCGAAGTCTGGGAGTTCGTAGCGCGCGATCGTCGCGTAATCGATCTCGCCGGTCGTTTCGGGCGCAACGCCGCCAGCCGCAGCAGTGGCGTTGCCGATCTCACCCGTTGGCGCGGTCAGCGCATCCGGGCGCGGTGCAGCGGTCGGCCCAGCGGCGGGCGCTCCGGTCGCGGCCGGGGCGGGCGCAGGTGCGGGCGCCGGGGCCGGATCGTCGAACCCCGGAGGCAGCAGCGATTCGGGGCGATCCTGCCCCAGCGCGGGAATTCCCACGCCGGCAGCGACCACCAGAACCGCGGCGAGCGCGGTTTTAGTTCGAGAGATTGTCAAGCGGGACGGCCTTCTCGATGCGCACCGGCTGCTTTTCCGTATCGCGCCCCGCGAGGAAAAACAGCCCTCCGATCAACAGGATAGCGACAATGACGATGATGATGAGCGAACGGGACATCGACCCCCTCAAACCGGTTCTGAACACAGGCGACAGGCCTTTTGCCCGAGCGCGATGCTCGCTGTATAGCCCCCGCGACCATGCTGCAAACCCACCCGGCCAATCCTGAACCGATTACCCGCCCGATCGTGCTGATTGGCCTGATGGGCGTGGGCAAGACCACGGTGGGCCGTCGCCTCGCCCAGCGGCTGAAACTCCCCTTTGTCGACGCGGATGCGGAGATCGAGGCGGCGGCGGGCATGACCGTTGCCGAAATCTTCGAGCGATTCGGCGAACCGCATTTCCGCGATGGCGAACGGCGCGTGATTGCGCGCTTGATCGACGGCGCGCCCAAGGTGATCGCGACCGGCGGGGGCGCATTCCTGAACGACGAGACCCGCGCGCTGATTCTTGACCAGGCGACCGCGATCTGGCTGGACGCCGCGCCCAGGGTCTTGGCCGAACGCGTTGCCAAGCGCGACCATCGCCCGCTGCTGCGCGGAAAGGATCCGTTGAAAGTGCTCACCGAACTGGCCGAAATTCGTAACCCCGTCTACGCGCTCGCGCCGATCCATGTGGTGAGCAAGGTCGCGCCGCATGAGGCGACGGTGAGCGCGATCCTGGCGGAGCTGGGCCGTTGAACGTCGTTCCGGTCGCGCTGGGCGCGCGCAGCTATGAGGTGCGGATCGCTAGCGGTTTGTTGGCGCAGGCCGCCGAGCAACTCGCCCCGCTGTCGCGCGGGCGGCCCTTTGTCATCGTGACCGACGCCCATGTCGCGCCGCATGCGGCACGGCTGGCGGCGCTGCTGCACCATGGCGGCCTCACGAGCGATATCATCACCCTGCCGGCGGGTGAGGCGACCAAGAGCTGGGGCCAGCTCGAATCGCTGACCGATGCGCTGCTCGAACGCGGGATCGAGCGTGGCGATCATGTCATTGCGCTCGGCGGCGGGGTGATCGGCGATCTGGTCGGCTTCGCCACCTCGATCCTCAAGCGCGGCTGCAATTTCGTGCAGATCCCGACAACCCTGCTGGCCCAAGTCGACAGCTCGGTTGGCGGCAAGACCGCGATCAACAGCCGGGCGGGCAAGAACCTGATCGGCGCGTTCCACCAGCCGTCGCTGGTGCTGATCGACCCCGATTTGCTCGACACGCTGCCGCTGCGCGACCTGCGCGCGGGCTATGCCGAGGTGGTCAAATATGGCCTGATCGACGATTTCGCCTTTTTCGAATGGTGCGAGGCCAATGGCGCGGCCTTGCTGTCCGGCGATCCGGCGGCGCGCGAATATGCCATCGCGCATTCGGTTGCGGCCAAGGCGCGGATCGTGGCGGCGGACGAGCGCGAGACCACGGGCGTGCGCGCGCTGCTCAATCTCGGCCATACCTTTGGCCATGCGCTGGAGGCGGAGACCGGCTTTTCCGACGCGCTGCTGCATGGCGAGGGCGTCGCGGCCGGCATGGCGCTGGCCTTCGCCTATTCGGCGCGGCGCGGCCTATGTCCGGGGCAGGAGGCCGAACGGGTCGCGGCGCATCTGAAGGCGATGGACATGCCGTACGATCTGGCCAGCGCCGGCATCACCGCATCGGGCGCGACCTTGGTCGGCCATATGCTGCACGACAAGAAGATGGATGCCGGCACCCTGCCCTTCCTGCTCGCGCGCGGGATCGGGCAGACCTATCTCGACAAGCAGGTCGATCTGGCGGATGTGGCCGCGTTCCTGGACGCATTGCCGCGCTGACTTCGACCGCGCACCGGGCCAAAAAAGCTTGGGGTGGAGGGTATGTAGTTCCGGGGGGAATACCCCCCACCCCGGCGTCCCCCCGCAGGGAGACGCAAGCTTCAGGCCTCGAGCTGACGCATCAGGCTGCGCACTGCGCCGTCGATTTCGCTGTCGGTGCCGCGCAGTTCCTCGATGCGGCGGACGGCGTGGATCACGGTCGAATGGTCGCGATTGCCGAACTTGCGGCCGATTTCCGGCAGCGAGCGCGTGGTCAGGCGCTTGGCGAGGTACATCGCGATCTGGCGCGGGCGGGCGATCGCCACCGCGCGGCGCTGTGACACCAGGTCGAGCTGCTTGACGTCGAAGTGGCTCGACACCGCCTTCTGGATCTCGTCGATCGTCACGCGACGCTGGCTGCCGCGCAGCGCTTCGCCGAGCACGCTTTCGGCGAACGCGATCGTCACGACCTCGTTGTTCAGCTGCGCATAAGCGACCAGGCGGTTGAGCGCGCCTTCGAGTTCGCGCACCGACGAGCTGATCCGCGCGGCGAGCAGGTCGAGCACGTCGGACGGCACCGTGGCGCCCGGCATATCCTCCAGCTTGCGGTCGAGAATCGCGCGGCGCAGGCCGAGTTCGGCGGGCTTGATGTCCGCGGCAAGGCCCGAGCCGAGGCGCGAGGCCAGCCGGGCCTCGATCCCTTCAAGCGCCAGCGGGCTGCGGTCGGCGGCGATCACGAGGCGTTTCCCCTCGCGCATGAACTCGTCGACCGTGTGGAAGAATTCCTCCTGGGTCGTTTCCTTGCCGGCGATGAACTGAAGATCGTCGATCATGAGCAGATCGACGCCACGCAGCCGCGCCTTGAACGCATAGGTATCGCGCTCGCGCACCGCCCGGACGAACTCGAACATGAACCGCTCGGCCGGCATGTAGATCGCGGTCGCGTCGGGACAGGCCTCCATGAAGGCATGCCCGATCGCGTGCATCAGGTGCGTCTTGCCCTGGCCGGTGTTGCTGTGGAGGTAGAGCGGGCTGAAGCGCGGCTTGCCCGGCTCGGCCAGCGCCTTGGCGGCGTTGAACGCCAACCGGTTGGACGTGTCGACCACGAACCGGTCGAAGGTAAACCGCGAGTCGAGATTGGGACGCTCGCCCGCTCCGGCCAGGGCCGAGGGCGCGGCGGGCGCCGCCGCTGCGACCGCAGGGGCCGCAGCAGCAAGCTCACGAGTCGCACGTGCATCGACCGTTTCGATCGACACCGTGCGCACGCCCGGAAGCTGGGCGCGAAATTCCATCATCAGCCGGTCGGCATAGTGATTCTTGACCCAGTTGGTCATGAAGGCCGACGGCAGACCGAGGCGGACCGTCTCGGCGTCCTCGCCCGGGATCAGGACGATCGGCTTCAGCCACTGGTCGAACAGCCGCTGGCCTGCGGAAAGTCGCAGATTGCCGCGCACGCGTGTCCAGGCCTTGGCTTGATCCATCTTCCCGTTGCCCCCGACTACACCATCACGCGCGCGCAAACCGTGCGCACGCACCGACCCCATCGCGAAAGCACGGCCTTCGCGTGCGAATTTTCGTTCAGGCAAAAGGATTCCGCAGGCGGAATCGCATCCGCTGCTGATCGGTACCCTCGCTGATTCCGCCGACGAGAACGCCGTGGCGGAAGTCCGTTTTAGGGACGCATTTCTGAGTCGATCAAGAGGGATGCATGTAAAGAATCTGAAATAAGTAGGGTTGACTCACCAAGAGCCGCGGAAAACCGTTATTCTCCAATTAAACTGCTGATTTAGCTTGTTTTAATCGGATCATTACATTCCCGTTACGGCGCGACTCATTGGGATTCCGCGATTCGTTGCCCCAATGCTTGCGGACCTGCTTCGGACAAAAGAAAAGCCCCGCCGGCGTTGCGCCGGCAGGGCATTTTCGGATCGCAGTGCGACGAACGGCTCAGCCGAGGGCGGCGAGTCGCTTGGTCAGGCGCGAGAACTTGCGCGAAGCAGTGTTCTTGTGAACCACGCCCTTGGCGACGCCGCGTGCCAGCTCCGGCTGCATCGCCTTGAGCGCCGTTTCCGCTGCGGCCTTGTCACCGCTGGTCAGCGCGCTTTCGACCTTCTTGATGAAGGTGCGGATGCGGCCGACGCGGGCACCGTTGACTTCGGCGCGGCGTTCGTTGCGGCGGATGCGCTTCTTGGCTTGCGGCGTGTTCGCCATGAATCTTCGTTCCTGTTTTCAATGCGAAAAGAGGCGCGGATTTCCGTCCCACGCCTCGGGAAAGCGCGCCCCTTAGCGAGGGCGGGCGATTCGGTCAACCGATAACGCCCCGCCTACCCTTTCTACTTCTGGCATTTCGGGCACCAGAACGTCGAGCGCCCGCCCTCGGCATAGCGCGCGACGGTGCCGCCACAATCGCACGGTTCGCCCTCGCGGCCATAGACTTTAAACTGTTTGGAGAAATAGCCGAGCTCGCCATCAGGCTGGGCATAGTCGCGCAGCGTCGACCCGCCCGCTTCGATCGCCGATTCGAGCACGCCATGCACCGCCGCGACCAGCCGCTGGAGTTGCGGGCGGGTCAGCGACCCACCGCTGCGCTTTGGCGAGATGCGCGATTCGTGCAGCGCCTCGCACACATAGATATTGCCCAGCCCCGCGACGATGCGCTGGTCGAGCAGGAGCAGCTTGATCGACGCGACCCGCCCGGCAAGCACTTGGCGCAGGTGACCCACAGTGAAATGCGGTCCAAGCGGCTCCGGGCCCAGCGCGGCGAAAGGAGGCCAGGCACCGACATCGGCCGTGGGCATCAGATCGATCGACCCGAATCGCCGCGCATCGTTGAGCGCCAGCCGCCGCCCCGC
The DNA here is from genome assembly GCA_030149245.1 of Sphingomonas bacterium. Lineage (GTDB taxonomy): Bacteria > Pseudomonadota > Alphaproteobacteria > Sphingomonadales > Sphingomonadaceae > Sphingomonas. The sequence goes on along the minus strand of JASBRX010000048.1, from coordinate 292 downwards.
CTCGGTCTCGATCACCAGATGATCGTGCGTCAGCAATTCGGACGGATCGATTCGCCAGCGTCCCGACATGCCGAGGTGAAAGATCATCGTGTCGCCGCGATCGGTGTCGATCAGGCCGTATTTCGCGCGCCGCGACAGGCCGGTGACGGTCGCCCCCGTCATCCGCTGCGCCAGATCCGCCGGGAACGGCCGCCGGAGGTCGCCCCGCCGGGTGACGACGGACGTCAGCCGCTGTCCGTGCAGCACGGGCGTCAGGCCACGGACGGTGGTTTCGACTTCGGGAAGCTCCGGC
>JASBRX010000057.1 GCA_030149245.1 Sphingomonas bacterium | reverse complement strand
CGACAACGCGACCAACGAAGTCGTCGAGGACGCTGCTGAGAACGCTGCCGACAACCTGGAAGCCGCTGCCGACAACGTCGCTGGCTAATTCCGGTTCGGCCTCCCGGCTCGCTTGAGCCGGTCGAATCGAAAGGGCGTCCCTGCGGGGGCGCCCTTTTTTCTTGCCCTGTTCCCGCGCGACACCCGCTGCTTGTCGATGATGAACGGCGTTTGACACCCATGAACGGACCTGATCGACGGACCCAATGCGTCGGTCGATACAGCGTCGCCCGCATCCCGCGCCGCACCTAACCCGGACCTGCGTTCAGCCCCCGAACGCGATGAACCCAACGAGGTCCGTAATGTTCGCCACCCTGTTTCGCAGCGCCGCACTCGGTGCCGTGCTGCTCCTTTCGCTTCCGGCAGCGGCCGGCCCCGGCAAGTCGGCGACGGTCCGCTATGCCGATCTCAACCTGACGAGCCCTGCGGGGAAAAAGACGCTCGAACGACGGATCGCCAATGCCGCCATGGCGGTGTGCGGCGGTCGTCCAGACTATCGCGATCTGACCGGAGCCAGCGCGCACAACCGGTGCGTCGCCCGCGCGCTCGAATCCGCGCGTCCGTCGGTCGAACTTGCTCTGCGCAACGCAGCGACGCGGCAGCTGGCCGCGCGCGACCAGAATGTCAGAGTAGCTCCCTGACATCGTCCTGCCCCGCCCGGCGCACCCGCCGGGCGGGGCCTCTTTGTGTTATCTGCCTATAGGCCCGCAAGGATCGCCTTGGCCGCCGCCTGATAGGTGCGCCCGATCCGCACGCTGGCGCCATCGACCAGCTCGGCATACCACGCGCCCAGTCCGTCATGGCGCAGCTTCACGATGCGGTCGCGCCGCACGATCACCGATCGGTGCAACCGGATGAAGCGCTCGGGGTCCAGCCGCCGCTCAAGCTCACTGATCGTCTGGTGGATCAGATAGCTGCGTCCGCCGACGCTCAGCCGCATATAGTCGCGCTCGGCGTCGATCCGCTCGACATCGCCGGCGCTGATCCGGATCATTTCCGACCGGTGCGGCACCCAGAAATCCTCGATCCAGCGCAACGACGGTGGTGCTGGCACATCGCCCTTTAGTCCGCGAGCTTCGACCGCACGCGCGACCGCGCGCGCCAGCCGGTCGGCGCTGACCGGCTTCAGCACATAATCGACCGCCGCCACCTCGAACGCCGCAACCGCATGCTGATCGAATGCCGTGCAGAAGATCACCGCCGGACGGTGCGATACGCGCGCCAGCGCTGCCGCGACGGACATCCCGTCGCACTGCGGCATGGCGATGTCGAGCAGGACCAGATCGGGCTTCAACGCGTCGATCAGGCGCAGCGCCGCGTCGCCATCCGCCGCCGTGCCGACCAGATCGACCTGCTCCAGCCCCGCGCACAAAATCTGCATCCGCTCGACCGCCAGCGGCTCGTCATCGACGATCAGCGTGCGCAACCGCTCAGCAGCCATGAGTCGTCACCGGCATGCGGATGGTCGCGGCAAACCCACCCTCGGCGCGCGGCCCGGCCTCGAGCGTTGCTGCCTCGCCGAACCGCACGGTCAGCCGGTCGCGAACGTTGCGCAGGCCGACGCACGTGCCGTTCGCCCCCTGCACGCCCTCGCCGTCGTCGATCACCGAAATCACGAGCATGGCGCATTCGATCCGCGCACGAACGCGGACCTCGACCGGACGACGCGCGGGTGCCACGCCATGCTTGATCGCATTTTCGACCAGCGGCTGGAGCAACAGCCCGGGCACACACGCACGCTCGGCCTCGGGCGCGATGTCGAACACGCTACGCAACCGCTGGGGAAAACGCACCGCCTCGATCTCCAGATACAGACGCTGCAGCGCGATCTCTTCGGACAGCGGCACATCCTCGGTCGGCTCGGCGGACAGGCTGGTGCGGAAAAAGGTCGACAGGTTGAGGATCATCGTTTCGGCGTCCTCGCGCCGCCCGGTCATCACCAGCGACGAAATCGAGTTGAGCGTGTTGAACAGGAAATGCGGGTTCACCTGATAGCGCAGCGCGCGCAGCTCTGCGGTCTGCGCCGCCGTGCGCAGCCGCGCCGCCTCCCGCTCCGACGCGCGCACCGCTCCGGCGTAGGACAAGGCAAGGTAGAGAATCGCCCAAGCGAGGTTGAAGAAATACCAGTGGATCGCGTTGTCGGCGATCAGGTGGGCTGGCCCCTTCTCCTCTTCATGCTTTTCCTGCGCCGTGTGCGTCGCGGACTTCTCCGCGTCCGACTTTTCCAGTTCGGGCTTTGGATCGACGACGTAAAAGGACAGGTAGTTGACCGTCGAATATGCCGTGGACGACACTGCGGCGAACAGGAATGCCGCTGCGACCCGCAAGCGCAGGCTGCGCTGCTCCAGTGGACGCAGCGCCAGATACATCAGCGTGGTGAAGCCAATCCCGAACAGCGACACCCAGGCGCGATTGTCGAGCATCACCCAGTGATCCGGGTAATCCATGATCCAGGCGCGCAGCGTGACGCTGACATAGTAAAACGCCCAGAAGCCGATGATCGACAGCACCGCAACGCGCGGCGGAACCGTATATCGGGCGGGCGCAGGAGCATGATCAGCCATCACGTCATCTAACGTGATCGCCCGTTCCGATACCACTAACGCAAGGCACGTTGGTCGAAGCGGGTGAGCCGTCCGTCGAAAGCCTGGTTGCGCCGCGCGCACCGCGGGCGGGTCAGAGCCGCTCCACCGCGCGCTCGATCTTGCGCAGCACCGCGCGGTCGCCTGCCGGCGCATCCGCCGCGTCCTGTGCCAGCGCCATCAGGCGGATCGCGCCGAAGCTTGCCGCCAGCCCCTTAAGCCGCAGCGCCGCACTGCGCCAGCCCTCCGGGTCATCGGCCTTGGCCAGCCCCTCCAGCGCGCGCTTTGCGCTTTCGAGGAACGCCCCGCGAAGCTCCGCGATCAGCCCGGGCTCATCGCCCACCGCCGCCGCCAGAGTCGCATCGATTGCACCGGGATCATACGCCATGCCCGACTCTAGATTCGCCGTGCTTAATGAGTGGTTTCACAATGCTAGGCGACGGCGGGGCGACTGTGCTAAACCGGGACGATGAACGGGGGAACGAACAAGATCGGACCGCGTCCGCTCGACGACGAGGACGACGCACTGCTGCTCGTCGAAGAGGCGCCAGCATCGGTCGCAGCGGCGCCCGCAGCCGATGACGCGGAGGATGACGCGCCACAGGCGCTGCGTACGCCGTGGCTGGCCGCGACGCTCGCACTCGGGCTCGTCGTTGCATGGCTGGGAGTCGCCGGCTGGATGCTCCAGCCGGTCTTCGCTGCCCCGCCGCCCCCGGCCCAGCTGATTCAGCTGATCGCCGCGCTCTGCGTGCCGCCGGCGCTCATCGGCATCCTGTGGCTGCTCGCCCAGCGCAACAGCGCGGCCGAGGCGCGTCGCTTCGGCAGCACCGCCCGCGCCATGCGCGCCGAGGCAGCGAGCCTGGAGCGCGTCGTCGCCACCCTGTCGCGCAAGATCGAGGCGAACCGCGCCGAACTCGCCGATCAGACCACCGCGCTGATGGCGATGGGCGACCGCGCCGCCGAACGGCTTCAGGCGATCTCTAACGGCATGGCCGCCGAAGCGCGCGCCGTGTCCGACAGCGCGCAGAAACTGGTCGACAGCAGCAGCTCCGCCGAAAAAAGCGTCGGCATCGTCCTGTCCTCGCTGCCCCGCGCGCATGAAGAGATGACCGGGATGGCCGCGACGCTCGATGCGGCGGGCATGAAGGCCAGCGAACACGCCTCCGCACTCGATGCACAGCTTGCGGCGCTGGCCGAGCGCGGGCGTGAGGCAGACAATATCGCCGGTGGCGCCGCCCAGCGCCTCGCCGCGCACATCGCGCGGATGGAAGCGACCAGCGAGAATGCCGGCACCAAGCTGGAGGGCGTCGCCGCCAGCATGTCCGAAACCGTCGACGCCATGCTCGACCGCGCCGCCGCTGCGGTGGACGAAGCGCGCAAGGGGATCGCCGCACAGGGCGAGGCGATGCTTGCCATGCTCGCCGCCAATCAGGCCTCGCTCGACAAGGCCGGGCGCGACAGCATCGACACGGTCGGCGCGCGCATCGGCGAAGTCGAGGAAACGATCGGCCGCATCGCCGACCGGCTGGGTGAGGAACAGACCCGCGTCGACATCCTGCTCGCCTCGGTCACCGGCGGGATCGCCCAGGCCGATGGTCAGCTGGCATCGCTGCACAGCCACGGCATGGAGCGCACCCAGGCGCTGTCCGCGTCGATCAGCGCGCTCGACAGCTCCGCCAGCGCGATGACCGCGACGTTGCGCGACGGCGATGAGACTGCCCGCCGCGTGATCGCCACTGCCGAAGACCTGCTCACCGCGCTTGATGCCTCGGCACGCGAGATGGACGAAACCATGCCCGAGGCGCTGGTGCGGCTCGAACAGCGGATCGGCGCGACCCGTGGCGTTATCGCGGCGTCGAAGCCCGAACTGCTTGCGCTCGTCACTGCGGCGGAAAGCACGCATGACGCGATCGAGGCCATCGCCGACGTGGTCCGCACCCAGCGCGACATGCTGGCGAAGACCCAGGCATCGTTGCTCGAATCGCTCGAAGACGGTCAAGCAAAGACCGCGCAGCTTGAGGATGTCGTCGACCGCGCCATCGCCAATGCCCGCCGCTTCGCCGAAGACGCTGCTCCCCAGCTGGTCGACGCGCTGCTCCGCATCCGCGAAACCGCCAATGCCGCGTCCGATCAGGCCCGCGCTGCGCTCGCCAGCATCGTGCCCGAAGCGACTCGCCAGCTCGAGGATGCCGGCTCCGCCGCACTGCGCCGCGCGCTCGATGCCAGCGTCCGCACCCAGCTGATCGAGCTGGGCGAGGTGACCCAAGGCGCAGTCAACGCCGCCGCCCGCGCCAGCGAACGGCTCGCACAGCAGATGCTGTCAATCAACGACGCCTCGGCGCAGGTCGAGGCGCGCATCGACGAAGCCCGCGCCGAGCGCGAAAATGCCGACCGCGACAATTTCGCGCGCCGCGTCTCGTTGCTGGTTGAAGCGCTCAACTCCGCCTCGATCGACATTTCCAAGGCGTTCGCGCACGAAGTGTCGGACAGCGCCTGGGCCGCATATCTCAAGGGCGACCGCGGCGTCTTCACCCGCCGCGCCGTTCGCCTGCTCGATAGCGGTCAGGCACGCGAAGTCTCCTCGCTCTACGAGGGCGATCCCGACTTCCGCGAGCAGGTCAACCGCTACATCCATGATTTCGAAGCGATGCTGCGTCAGGTCCTCGCCCTGCGCGACGGCGCGCCGCTGGGCGTGACCTTGCTGTCGTCGGACATGGGCAAGCTCTACGTCGCGCTGGCGCAGGCGATCGAGCGGCTGCGGGGCTGACACCTCTACGATGCGCCCCAACAGCCGTTTGCCCTGAGCTTGTCGAAGGGCTGCTCCTGACAGGTGTGTATTTAGGCTCAGGGCAAACGGACGGCGGGCTACTCCTTCGCCGCCGCCTGCACCTTCATCGCAAACGCCATCCGCTCCTGTGCCAGCGCCCGATCACTCGCGCGCGGCCAGGCGGCGCTGGTCACCATCACCAGCCTGTTCGCCGGATCGACGATGATCGATTGCCCAAAAATCCCCTGCGCCGCGAAGATGCCGCCCGCCGGAACCCACCATTGATAGCCATAGCCGCCGCCGGGAAAGCTCACCTGCGCTTTGGTCGCGTCGGCGAACCAGCCAGCCGGGACGATGCCCTTGCCGCCCTCCAGCGCCATCTGCCCGATGCGCCCATAATCGCGCAGCGACACCGACAGGCAGCATCCCGACACTTCCGCGCCGGTCTGGTCGGTCATCCAGAACGCATCGCGCTCCATGCCGTACGGCTTCCAGATCTTTTCTTCGAGATAGGCCGAGAGCGACTTGCCCGTCGCGCGGCGCACCAGCACGCCGATCAGATTGGTCTCACCGGTCTTGTAGACGAACTTGACCCCCGGATCGCTCTCGCGCGGCAGCTTGCGCATGTAGAAGACGGTCGGGTCCTGCCCCGCCGGCACCGCCTCGGCAAACATCCGCGCCACATCGCTATTCGGGTTGGTGTAATCCTCATTCCACTTCACCCCCGACGTCATCGTCAGCAGCTGTCGGATCGTCACCCCGTCATAGCCCGCCCCGGCCAGATCGGGGATGTAGCGCGTCACCGGATCGTCGATCGACTTGATGTATCCGTCCTTGATCGCCGCCCCGACCAAGGTCGAGGTCACCGACTTCGCCACCGAAAAGCTCGTCCAGCGCCCCTGTGGCCCATAGCCGCGCGCATATCGCTCCAGCCGCACCTTGCCATCCTGCAGTACCAGCAGCCCGGTCATGTTCTGCGCCGCCATGAACGCCGACACATCCGCCTCGGCGATCGGCAGCGGCGCGCCCTTGGGCAGCGCGCGGACCTTGCGCCCGGCCTTGGCGGTGGTGCCGGGGAAGATCGTCTCCATCGCCGGGAAGTTGCGGTACCGCTCCTCCTGCGACCAGAACAGCACGGCAGCGCCGACCTGACGCAGCTTCGCCATATCCTGCGGGGCGGCCGCCTGCGTGACGGGCGGCGGCGTTCCGGCACCCGCAGCGCAGCCCGCCAATGCCAATGCGCCCAGCGCTACTCCCCAAGCCCGCATCATCGCTCTCCCTAATCCTTGATCAGCGTGACCTGCGCGACATGGATGCCCCCGCCGCGAAACCCGCCTTCGCAATACATCAGGTAATAGCGCCACAGTTCGATGAAATGGGAATCAAATTCAGCGGGCAGCCGCCCCGCCGCCACCGCCGCGTCGAATGCCGCGCGCCATATCTTCAGCGTCTCAGCATAATCGACCCCGAAATTCTGCTGATCGGTCCAGCGTAATCCGTGCGCCTGCGCAATCGCGCGGAACCGGCTTTCGGACAGCAGCATCCCGCCGGGAAACACATAGGCCTGGATGAAGTCGACATTGCGCGCATAGGCGTCGAAGATCGCGTCATCGATCGCGATATACTGGATCGCCGCGCGCCCGCCGGGCTTCAGCACCCGCGCGATCGTCGCCAGATAGGCCGGCCAGTAGTCCTGCCCCACCGCCTCGACCATCTCGATGCTCGCCACCGCGTCGAACACGCCACTCACATCACGATAATCGGTCAGGCCGACGGTGACGCCCTCCAGCCCCGCCCGCGCCATCCGCGCCTCGACATAGGCTTTCTGCTCCGCCGACAGGGTGATGCCGTGCACCTGCCGCCCGCCCCGCGCCGCCAGCTCGGCAAACGATCCCCAGCCGCACCCGATCTCCAGAATGCGGTCGCCCGGCGCAGTGCCGGTCCGCTCCAGCACCGCCGCCAGCTTCGCCGCCTGCCCCTCCGCCAGCGACGTCACGCCCGGCGCGAACAGCGCGCTCGAATAGGTCATGCTGGCGTCCAGCCACGGCGCGTAGAAGTCATTCCCGAGGTCATAATGATAGGCGATGTTGCGCCGCGATCCGGTCCGCGAATTGCGCTGGAACCAGTGCCATGCCCGCTTGGCGATCCGCCCCAAGCCCCCCGCGCGTCCGGCATTGCCCAGCGTCGCGCGGTTGCGCACGAACAGGTCGAACAACGGCACCGGATCGGGGCTGGCCCATTCGCCCGCCGCCCACGCCTCATACCATCCCGCCGACCCGCCGGTCGCCAGCCGCCACAGCGCGCGCCAGCTGCGGATCACCACCACCGCTTCCGGCCCCGGCGCTCGCCCGCCCAGCCGCCGCTGCATGCCGCCGGGCAAGGTCGCCTGGATCGCGCCCTCGGCCAGCCCGGCGTCGATCCGGTCGAGCAGGCGGTGGAGCCACGGCTCCGCGGCGCGCGCGATCATCGCGCCAACCACGCCACGAAGGTTCGATCCGTCACGGCGGCCACGGTTGCGGGTGCTGGTCTGGCTCACGCGCGCACCAACCATGCGGGAAGCGAGTCGGGCAAGCGCCTTCTTCCCCTCGCCCCTCCGCAGGAGGGGAGAGGGTTGCGCAGACTTAGGTCTTGCGCAGCAAGGCCTTAGTCGGAGCTGGGTGTGGGGTGGGCGGCTACGCAGTAGCCGCGCGGAGCTGCGCTCCGCTCTACCCCTCTCCAAGCTACGCTAAGGCAGCAAGCTGCCAAGCTTCGCTATCCTCTCCCCTATCAAGGGGAGAGGAATCTTTGGTCTGGCCCTGCTAAATCCCCCGCACCGCCGCCAGCGCCCGTTCACGCGCTTCGCGATGGCCGATAATCTTGCGCGGATAGTCGCTCGGCCGCCGCCCATGTTCCTCGGGATCGTGGATCACATCGTCATGCAGCCGTGCCAGTTCGGGCACCCATTCGCGAATATAGCCCGCCGCATCGAACTTCTCCGACTGCGACAGCGGCGCCATGATCCGCACGAACATGTTCGAATCGATTCCCGTCCCCGAAACCCATTGCCAGTTGACCGCGTTGCTCGCGTAGTCGGCATCGACCAGCGTGTCCCAGAACCAGCGCTCCCCCTCGCGCCAGTCGATGAGCAGATGCTTGATCAGGAAACTCGCCGCGATCATCCGCACGCGATTGTGCATCCACCCGGTCGCCCATAGCTGCCGCATCCCGGCATCGACGATCGGATAGCCGGTCCGCCCCTTGGTCCAGGCGTCAAACTCGTCGCGCACCGCCGGCGATCGAAAATCGCGCCACGGGATCGCGTCGAACTTCTCCCGCGCATTCTTCGCGGCATAGTCGGGGAATTGCAGGATCACATTCTGCGCATAATCGCGCCAACCGATCTCGCTCAGGAACACGTCGACCGACCCGCCCGCATCGGCGAAGCGATGCCAGACATAAGCTGGCGACACCTCGCCGAAATGCAAATGCGGGCTCAGCCGCGAGCTGCCCTCGATCGACGGCAGGTTGCGCGTGCGGTCATAGTCCGCCGCCTTGTCGACAAAACTATCGACCCGCTTGCGCGCGCCCGCCTCGCCCGGCTCCCACTCGGCAAAGCCCGTCGCCCAGTCGGGCGTGGTCGGCAGCAGTCCCCAATCCTCGAGCCGATCCGACTTGGGCCAGCTGGTCGGTGCAGGAATCTCATGCGGCCGGTTCGCCGGAGCAGCCGGCGGCATCCGCCCCTGCAACGCCCGCCAGAACGGCGTGAAGATCTTGTACGGCTCGCCCGATCCGGTCGTCACCGATCCCGGCGGGGCGAGGTAGTTGCCGTCATGGCAGACCAACTCCAGCAGTTTTCCCACCGCCCGCTCGGCATTGCGCCACCACGGCTCGTAATGGCGGATACAGTGGACCCGCTTCGTCCCCACGTCCTCCGCCAGCCCCGCGAGCACGTCATCGCATTTGCCCCGTTTCAGGATCAGCCGCGACCCTTTCTCACGCAACGCCGCGTCGAGACTGGCCAGGCTATGGTGCAGCCACCAGCGCGACGCCCCGCCCATCGCGCGATGCCTGGGCGTCTCGTCGTCAAGGATATAGACCGGCACCACCGGCCCCTCCCCCGCCGCCGCGATCAGCGCCGCCTGATCGGACAATCTCAGGTCGCGGCGAAACCACAGGATGCTGGTCACTGGGCCTCCCCTTCCGCCGGAATCCGCGCGCTGAACTGACCGCGCGCTACATCATGGCCAAAGCGCTGGTCCCAGATCATGAGGCTTCCGTCCGGCTGGCGCTCGGCAAAGGGCATGCGCGACCAGAACAGGAATGCCCGCACATTTGGGTCGCGCGCCGCTGTTGCCGCGATGCGCGGATCTTCCATCCCGATCGGAGCCGGTGTCTCGACTTCCAGCGGGAAGATCGTCGGCAGCGCGCCTTCCGCCAGGTTCATCACGCGCCGCCCGCGTTGCCCCTCGCCGCGCCACAAAATCTCGCGCTGCCAGAATGCGATCGGCACCGGATTGGCGACGACCAGTTCGGGCGTGATGCCATAGTCGGCAAGCACCCGCTCGGCCATCCGTGCCTCGGCATGGCCCGTCAGCACCCCATTGCCAAGGATATAGGCGCTGACCGCCGCCACCACGATCCCGCCGCGCCGCCGCCAGTCGCCCCCGCGCCGCTCGGCCCGGCGCGACCACAGATACCCGCCGATCAGCGCCGCCCACATCCACACATCGATGATGAAGATGCTGTCGCCATAGAACCAGCGCGACGAAAAGGGTTCGAGCAGCCGGATGCCATAGCTGTTGAGCCAGTCGAACGCCGGGTGACTGATCGTGCCGATGAACGCGAGCAGCAGCAGATGCCACGGCCGCACCGGCGCGCGCGCCTCCGGACGCTTGCCCCGCCGCGCCTGCCACCGGTCAAACCCGATCATGATCGCGGTCAACAGCACCGGCAGCACCAGCATGGCGATCGGCCCATGGGTAAGCCCGCGTCGCATTGCGAGCGACTGGGTGCCATAAACGGTGCACGCCGCGTCCAGATCAGGGATGTTCGCCGCGATGATTAGCGTCGGCATGCCCAGGCCCGACAGCTTTTTCAGCCCCGCTTGCCCCAGCGCAGCACCGATCATGCTATGTGTCAGATTGTCCATGACCGCCGCGCTATGCGGTGCGCGGTTCCTTGTCCACCTGCCAGGTCTGGCCCTTGCTGACGAGCTTTTGCAGGTCCGCGACCTTGCCCTCGCTCGCCGCACGGTTCTGCGCCACTACCGCGCTTTCGAACGTCGGCGCGGGATCGTCATAGATCACGCCTAGCGCCATCGGGAACGGCCCAAACGGCATCTCGACCAGCATATGCGCAAGCCCGCGATTGGTCTGGTCGTGCACCACCACGCCCGACACATCGCCATCGACGATATCAACCACCTTCAGCGTCAGCCGCTCGACATCCAGCGCCAGCCCCTTGGTCCCGCCCGCAAACACCAGCGGCTTGCCATGCTCGACCCAGAGCTGATGCCCGGCATTGGCCTTGTCCACGAACGACGCGAAGACGTCGGCGTTATAGACGATGCAGTTCTGGAAAATCTCGACGAACGCCGCGCCCTTGTGCGCATGCGCCGCCTTGAGCACGCTCGGCAAATTCTTGTTCACGTCGATCCCGCGCGCAATGAACCGCGCGCCGCTGCCCAGCGCGAACGCGCACGGCTTCGCCGGATGATCGACCGACCCGAACGGGGTGGAGGGCGAGCGCGTCCCCTCACGGCTGGTCGGCGAATATTGCCCCTTGGTCAGGCCGTAAATCTCGTTGTTGAACAGCAGTATCTGGCAATCGAGATTGCGTCGCAGCAGGTGCATCGTGTGATTGCCGCCGATGCTCAGGCCGTCGCCATCGCCGGTGATAATCCACACATCGAGCTCGGGGTTGGCCAGCTTCACCCCCGTCGCCACCGCCGGCGCGCGCCCGTGGATGGTGTGGAAGCCATAAGTTTCCATATAATAGGGGAAGCGCGACGAGCAGCCGATACCGCTGACGAACACCGTCTTCTCCGGCGTCGCGCCGATCTCCGGCATCGTCCGCTGCACCGCCTTCAGGATCGCATAGTCGCCGCAACCGGGGCACCAGCGGACCTCCTGATCGGTCTCCCAGTCCTTGGGCGTCGACGGGCGGATGGTGGTGAGCTCGTTCATGGCTGTCCGTCCTCAAACCCCTCTCCCTTTGGGAGAGGGAGGGGCCCGCGCGCGCCAGCGCGTGGGAGGGTGAGGGTGAGCGGGTCGGGCGCTGTCACCCTCACCCTTCCGCCGCCTTCGGCGGCTCCCTCCCTCTCCCAATGGGAGAGGGGTTTCATGCGAGCGCCTCCTCGATGGCGCCCTCGATCTCATGGATGCGGAACGGCTGCCCCGACACCTTGTTGAGCGGCTTCGCGTCCACAAGGAACTGGTCGCGCAGCAAGGTCTTGAGCTGCCCGGTGTTCATCTCCGGCACCAACACCTTGTCGTAACCCTTCAACAACGCGCCCAAATTCGCCGGCAGCGGCCAGATATGGCGGATATGGATGTGGCTGACGTCCAGTCCCTTGCGCCGCGCGCGCCGCACCGCTTGGGTGATCGGGCCATAGGTCGAGCCCCAGCCGACCACGACCAGCTTGCCGCCCGCTTCGCCCTGCTCGATCTCCTGATCCGGCACCTTGATGCCCGCGATCTTCGCCTGGCGCGTGTCGGTCATCGTCTGGTGCGTCGCCGGGGCATAGTCGATCGCGCCCGTCCCGATCGCCTTCTCGATCCCGCCGATGCGGTGGAGCAGGCCGGGAGTCCCCGGCTTGACCCAGGGGCGTTTCAGCTTCTCGTCGCGCGCATAGGGCAGGAACTTCTCGCCCTCCGCCGGCAGTTCGGTGTGAAACTCGACCGGGAAGGGCGCATAATCGCCCATGTCCGGCACCTTCCACGGCTCGGCGGCATTTTGCAGATAGCCGTCGGTCAGCAGCATCACCGGCGTCATATATTGCGTCGCGATCCGCACCGCCTCGATCGCCACATCGAAGCAATCGGCGGCGGAGCGCGCGGCGATCACCGGCACCGGCGCGTCGCCATTGCGGCCATAGACCGCCTGATACAGGTCCGACTGCTCGGTCTTGGTCGGCAGCCCGGTCGACGGCCCGCCGCGCTGCGCATTGACGATCACCAGCGGCAATTCGGTCATGATCGCCAGCCCGATCGCCTCGGTCTTCAGCGCGATCCCCGGCCCCGACGAACAGGTGACGCCCAGCGACCCGGCATAGCTCGCACCCAGCGCGGAGGCGACCGCCGCGATCTCATCCTCCGCCTGGAAGGTGGTGACCCCGAATTCCTTGAGCCGCGCCAGATGGTGCAAGATCGCCGACGCGGGCGTGATCGGATAGCCGCCGTAAAACAGCTTGAGATTCGCCAGCTGCGCCCCCGCGACCAGCCCCATGCTGATCGCATCCGCCCCCGTCACCGTGCGGTACAGCCCCGGCTCCACGGGTGCCGCGGGCACATGCATCTGCCCGATGCCCAGCGCGCCCAGCTCAGCGGTCTCGCCATAAGCGTGACCCGCATTCAGCGCCGCGATATTCGCCTCGGCCAGCTCGGGCGCCTTGGCAAATTTGGTCTTGAGCCAGTCGATCAATGGCCCGCGCTCACGGTCGAACATCCAGAGCGCCAGCCCCAGCGTCCACATATTCTTACAGCGCAGCGCTTCCTTGTTGCCGAGCCCAAAGGGCTTCACGGCATCCAGCGTCAGCTGCGAGATATTGAGCTTGAGCAGCTGCCATTTGGCGAGGCTGCCATCCTCCAGCGGGTTCTGTTCGTATTTCGCCTTGTCGAGGTTGCGCTTGTTGAACTCACCCTCGTCCGCGATGATCAACCCGCCGGGCTTCAGATCACCGACATTGGTCTTGAGCGCCGCCGGGTTCATCGCGACCAGCACGTCGGGCGCATCGCCCGCCGTCTCGATCGCCGCGGACCCGAAATTGATCTGGAAGGCGGAGACCCCGAACAACGTCCCCTGCGGCGCGCGGATTTCGGCGGGGAAATCGGGGAAGGTGGCGAGATCATTGCCCGCCAGCGCGGTCGACAGGGTGAATTGCCCCCCGGTCAGCTGCATCCCGTCGCCGCTGTCCCCGGCAAATCGGACGACCACCGCCTCGGGTGGCGGATTGGCGGAAGCCTCTTCGGGCGTGACCTGATGGGCGGCTGTGGCCATTCAGTCTCTTCCTGCAATGTCGTCCCATCCTCTGCGGGACGGTGTGCCGACAAGGTTAGAAGGATGGCGCGCGGTTGCAACCGCTTCTTTTAGGGCGCTCCGCCCAGCGCCATGATCGACGCAACGTGCCGCGCCGACACCTCCATCGCATCGACACCATAGCCGCCGCCCAGTGCACTCGCGAGCGGCAGGCCGCGCCGCCGCGCCAGCGTCGCGATCCATTTGTCGCGCACAATCAGTCCCTCAAGGCTCAGCGCCAGCCGTCCCAGCCGGTCGCCCTCCCACGGGTCGACCCCGGCCTGATACAGCAGGATCGTCGGCTCGAACGCATCGACCAGCCCCGGCAGCGTCGTGGTGAGCGCATCCATATATCCCGCATCATCGACGTTATCGGGCAACGCGACGTCCAGCGTCGAGCGCGCTTTGCGCACCGGGAAGTTCTTCTCGGCATGGATCGAATAGGTCGCGATGTCGGTGCGCCCGGCGGTCAGCGCCGCAGTGCCATCGCCTTGGTGCACATCGCAATCGACGATCAGCACCCGTTCGCCTTCTTCCGCCAGCCGGTGCGCGGCAATGGCAAGGTCATTGAAAACGCAAAACCCCGCGCCCGTCGCGTGCAGCGCATGATGGCTGCCCCCGGCAGTATTGGCGGCAAAACCCCGAACCTGCGCGATCTTCGCCGCCGCATAGGTGCCGCCCGGAACGGCGAGCGCCCGCGCCGAGACCTCCGGCGTCACCGGAAAGCCGATCCGCCGCTCCTTCTCACGCGGCACCCGCGTCTCGATCACTTCGGCGACATAGTCGGGATCATGCACCGCCTCGATCCAGTCGCGCGGCATCGGCTCGGGCTCATGCCATTCCAGCGCATCGCCCAGATCGCGCAACAGGTCGCGGACCAGGCCGTTCTTGTTCCACTGATACTGGCTGCGCGCAGGGGCCGGCGCGACGTACAGCGGATGGTGAACGACGGTGATGGGCACGCCTGCCTCCCTACTCCGCTCGCCCTGAGCTTGTCGAAGGGCCGTACTTTCTTCGCGCGTCGAAAGAAGGACGATGCTTCGACAAGCTCGGCATGAGCGGTGGAAATTCAAGCCGCCAGCATCTCCAGCGCCTCCTGCGCCTCCATCCACGCAACCTCAGCCGCCTCGATCGCCTTCACCACAACGCCGCGCTGCTTCATCAGCTCGGTCATCGTCAGCTTGGTGAACTCCGGCGCGGCGCTCGACGGATCGAACATCGCCCGATCAATCGCGCTCAGCTTTTCCTGCAGCTTGGCCAGCTCCGCCTCTGCTGCCTTGGCAGCCTTGCGCATCGCATTGCCCTTTTCGCGCGCCTCGGCCGCCTCGCGCCGCGCATCCTTGCGGTTGCCGCCCTTCGCCGCGCCTTCGGCCTTCGGCTCCTTGGCCAGCACGAAGGCAATGTAATCCTCGATGCTCCCGTCGAACGGCTTGGCGGTCCCGCCATCGACCAGCACCAGCCGGTCCGCCGTCATCTCGATCATGTGCCGGTCGTGGCTGACGATCACGACACAGCCCTGATAGGCGGTCAGCGCCTGGATCAGTGCCTCACGCGAATCGACATCGAGGTGGTTGGTCGGCTCGTCGAGGATCAGCATGTGCGGTGCGTCTCGCGTGATCAGCGCCAGCGCCAGCCGCGCCCGCTCGCCGCCCGACAGCTTGCCGACCTTGGTCATCGCCTTGTCGCCGGCAAAGCCGAACCGCCCGAGCTGCGCGCGCACTGCAGCGGGCTTCTCGCCATCCATCAGCCGCTGCATATGGTCGAACGGCGTCTCGTCGCTGTGCAGTTCCTCGACCTGATACTGGGTGAAATAGCCGACCCGCATCTTCGCCGACGCCGCCTTCTCACCCTCGATCGGGGTCAACTGCGCCGCCAGCAGCCGCGCGAGCGTCGTCTTGCCATTGCCGTTGCGGCCGAGCAGCGCGATGCGGTCATCGGGATCGATCCGCAGGTTCAGTCGCGACAGGATCGGCGTCCCGTCATAGCCGACACTGGCATGGTCGAGCGTGATCAGCGGCGGGCGCAGCTGGTCGGGATCGGGAAAGCCGAACGCTAGCGTCGGATCGTCCATTACCGCCGCAATCGGCTGCATCTTCGCCAGCGCCTTGGCGCGCGACTGCGCCTGTTTGGCGGTCGATGCGCGGGCCGAATTGCGCGCGACGAAATCCTGCAGCTTCGCGCGTTCGGCCATCTGCTTCTCGCGCGCGGCCGCCTGCTGCGCCTGACGCTCGGCACGCTGCCGCTCGAATGCGTCATATCCGCCGGGATAGAGCGTCAGCTTGCCGCGCTCGAGGTGCAGGATATGGTCGACGACATTGTTCAGGAAATCCCGCTCATGGCTGACGATCACGATCGTCGCGGGATAGGAAATCAGGAAATCCTCGAGCCACAGCACCGCTTCAAGGTCGAGGTGGTTCGACGGCTCGTCGAGCAGCAGCAGGTCCGGCTGGCTGAACAGCAATGCCGCGAGCGCAACGCGCATCCGCCACCCGCCGGAGAAGCTATCGAGCGGGCGATGCTGCGCTTCCTCGTCAAACCCCAAGCCGACCAGGATCCGCGAAGCCCGCGACGGCGCGGTATAGGCGTCGATCGCCCCCAGCCGCTCATGAATCTCGCCCAACCGGTCGGGGTCTTCCAGCCCCTCTGCCTCGGCCATCAGTGCCGCGCGCTCGACATCGGCGGCAAGCACCGTCTCGAACGGCGTGGTCTTGCCCGCTGGAGCCTCCTGCGCGACATAACCCAGCCGGGCACCGCGCGGCATGTCCGCGCTGCCCTCGTCCGGGTCGATCATCCCGGCGATCACCTTGACCAGGGTCGACTTGCCCGCGCCGTTGCGCCCGACCAGCCCGATGCGCCCACGCGGCGGCAATGCGGCACTGGCGCGGTCGATGATCGTGCGCCCGCCCAGGCGGACGGTGATGGCGGAAAGGTTCAGCATGATCTCGTTTTCAACCCGTTCGCCCTGAGCTTGTCGAAGGGCAGTTCTTCTTATCCGCCCGCCTAGGAAAAGAACGGTGCTTCGACAAGCTCAGCACGAGCGGGGTGTTAAGACAGCCGCCCCTCGAAATCGGCGTACCCAAACGACTTCACGATCCGCAGCTCATCGCTCCGGCTGTCCCACAGCGCGATGCTCGGCAGCGGCACGCCGTTGAATGTCGTCGTCTTGACCATCGAATAATGCGCCTGATCGAGGAAAGCGAAGCGCTGCCCCGGCACCGGCCATTCCGGAAAGCGGAAATCGCCGAGGATATCGCCCGCCAGACACGACGGCCCACCAAGGCGCACCAGCACATCGCCCTCCTCGCCCAGCATCGCGGGGCGGTATGGTGCCTCGATCACATCGGGCATGTGGCAAGTGGCGGAGATATCGACCACGCCGATCGGCATGCCGTTGGTGAACACATCGACGAACTCGCCGACCAGGATCCCGGTATCCAGCGCGATCGCCTCGCCCGGCTCCAGGATCACCTCAAGCCCCGTCTCTTCGCGCACCTGCTTGAGGAAGTCGACCAGATCGTCGCGCTGATAATCGGCGCGGGTAATGTGATGCCCGCCCCCGAAATTGAGCCATTTCAGCTGACCCAGATAGGGCGCGATCCGGGGCTTCAATGCCTCCCACGTCCGGCGCAGCGGCGGGAAATCCTGTTCGCACAGCGAATGGACATGGATGCCGTCCACCCCTTCCAGATGCTCGGCCGTCAGCTGATCGGCGGGAAAGCCGAGCCGTGAGTGCGGCTGGGCGGGGTCGTATTTCTGGACCTCGCCCTCGCTGTGCATCGGATTGAGCCGCAGCCCGACCTCGAACTTGTCGTCGCGCGCCCGCGCCGCCGCCAGCTCGCTCTTCATCGCCGCATGCTGGAACGGCGTGTTGAAGATCACATGATCGGAGATCGCGCAGATCTCGGCCATGTCCGCGGCCTTGTAGCCCGAGCAATAGGTCGCGATCTCGCCGTGATAATGGTCCTTGGCGAGCTTCGCTTCGTACAGTCCCGACGTCGCGACGCCGTCGAGATATCTCCCGACCAGATCGCCCAGCGACCACATCGAAAACGCCTTGAGCGCCAGCAGGATCTTCACCCCGGCGCGATCGCGGACATCGGCGATAGTCTGCAGATTGCGCTCCACCGCCGCCGCATCGACGACAAAACATGGCGACGGCACGCGCGACAGGTCGAACCCGGCAAACGCGCCCGGATCACCGGCCTTGGTGGACATCACGGGCGACGCAGCGCGGGTTTCCATTACAGTCTCCTATTCCTCCCCTGCCCCGCAGGGGAGGTGGCATCGCGCAGCGATGACGGAGGGGCGGCCGCGCAGACGGCCGAAACGCCGCCGCAAGACACCGCCCTCTACGGGGCGGCCCCTCCACCACTCGCTGCGCGAGCGGTCCCCCTCCCCTGAGCAAGCTCAGGGGAGGAATTTTAGAACTTCAACGGCCCGTCCAATTCCTTCACCTGCCACGGCAGGCCATGCTTGTTCAGCATGTCCATGAAGGGGTCGGGATCGAACTGCTCCATGTTGAACACGCCCTCGCCGCGCCAGGTGCCATTGAGCATCAGCGCCGCGCCGATCATCGCCGGAACGCCGGTGGTATAGCTCACCGCCTGGTTGCCGGTCTCCTCGAACGCATCCTCGTGATCACAGACATTGTAGACATAGAAGGTCTTCTCTTCCCCGTCCTTCGTGCCGGTCGCGATGTCGCCGATATTGGTCTTGCCCTTGGTCGTGGTGCCGAGCGTCGACGGCTCGGGCAGCACAGCCTTCAGGAACTGCAGCGGCACGATCTCGCGGCCTTCGAACATGATCGGCTCGATCGAGGTCAGGCCGACATTCTGCAGCACGCGCAGATGCGTCAGATACTGCTCACCAAACGTCATCCAGAAGCGCGCACGCTCCATTTCAGGGATGAACTTGGCCAGGCTCTCCAGCTCCTCATGGTACATGAGGTACATGTTCTTCGCACCGACCTGATCGAACTCGAACACCTGCCGCGTCGACAGCGCCGGGGTCTCGACCCATTCGCCATTCTCCCAGTGCCGCGCAGGCGCCGTGATCTCGCGGATGTTGATCTCGGGGTTGAAGTTGGTCGCGAAATGCTGGCCGTGATCGCCGCCGTTGCAGTCGAGAATGTCGAGCGTGCGGATCGTGTCGAGCAGGTGCTTCTTGATGTACATCGCGAACACGCTGGTGACGCCCGGATCGAAACCCGAACCCAGCAGCGCCATCAGCCCCGCATTCTTGAAGCGGTCCTGATAGTCCCACTGCCAGCCATAATGGAACCGCGCTTCGTCGCGCGGCTCGTAGTTCGCGGTGTCGAGATAGTCGGTGCCGGTGTTCAGGCACGCGTCCATCAGGTTCAGGTCCTGATAGGGCAGCGCAAGGTTGACCAGCAGGTTCGGCTTGACCTGCTCGATCAGCTTCGACGTCGCGGCGACGTCGTCCGCATCGACCTGCGCGGTATCGATCGTCACGCCGAAGCGCTCCTTGACCGATTCGGCGATGGCGTCGCACTTGAACTGACGGCGGCTGGCGAGCGTGATCTTGCCGAACAGCTCGGGATTCTTCGCCATCTTGTGCACTGCGACCGACGAAACGCCGCCTGCGCCGATTACGAGAACGTCCTTCACGCCTTGTCCTTCCTCTAATGTCCCGGGGGAATGCGGCCCCCATATGGGAGGCGCGCGCCGGATGCAAAGGGCGAAGCATGGGCTGGCCCCAAGCTGCTGAAATCCCCTATGACTGCGACATGAGCATGACGATCGGACGCAGGACATTCATCGGGGGCGCGGCCACCTTCGCACTCAGCGGCACCGCCGCCGCACAATCCGCGCAGAAGGTGTTTGCCCCGCTCCCACCGTGGCCCCCGCGCGAAACGCTGATGCTCTGGCCGACGCTGCCACCCGGCACCCCGCCCGGCATCGCGCCGTCGCGGGAACCCGTCCCGCTTCCGCTAGGCACCCCACAGCGCTGGGAAAAAGGCATCCGCTACCCCTATATCGGCGTCTTCCGCCCGCAGCGGCCCGATGGGCGCGCGGTGCTGGTCATGCCCGGCGGCGGCTATGTCTTCGTCAGCCTGATCAATGAAGGGGTGAATGTCGCGCGCGTGCTCAACCCGCTCGGCATCACCGTGTTTGTCCTCGCCTATCGCCTGCCCGGCGAAGGCTGGTTCAACCGTACCGACGTGCCGCTACAGGATGCGCAGCGGGCGATGCGGCTGATCCGTGCCAACGCCGCGCAATACCGCATCGATCCGGCCAAGCTCGGCATCCTCGGCTTTTCCGCCGGCGGCCATCTCGGCGGCACGCTGACGGTCGGCCATGACGATCCAGTCTACAAGCCGCGCGATGCCGCCGACAGCCTGTCCGCCCGCCCGCGCTTCTCCGGCCTGATCTACCCCGTCACCCAATTCGCCAGCGCCGGTCCCAACAGCCGCTCCGGCCCGAACCTGTTCGGCGGCCCGCCGCCCGCCGGTGCCGCCTCCGCCCGCTTCGACGTGCTCACCCGCGCCAGCCCTGCAGTGCCGCCGCTGTTCCTCGCCCATGCGATGGACGACGGCACCGTCCCGGTAAGCCAGAGCATCGCCCTCATTGAAGCCGCCCGCCGCCACAAGGTGCCGGTCGAGGCCCACCTGCTCGAACGCGGCGGCCACGGCTTTGGGGCGCTGTCGCTCCCCGCGACCAATCCAGGCCACAAATGGCTGGAGTGGTTCGCCACCTGGACCGCGACGCACACCAAATAAATTCCTCCCCCGGAGGGGGAGGGGGACCGCGCGCGTAGCGCGTGGTGGAGGGGTGTCCTGCTATCGAGAGGGCGACACCCCTCCGTCAGGCCTGCGGCCTGCCACCTCCCCTTTCAGGGGAGGAATGCGTAAAGTTGCACCCCCGCAACAAATCCGCCACCCTCCGCCCAAACAGGGGAGGACATATCATGCACAGCGCCATCTTCGGCCCGGCCATCGCACTGATCGGCTGGACGCTCATCATGTGGCTATGGATGTACGCCACCCGCATCCCGGCGATGAAGCGCGCCAAGATCGACGTCGCCAAGCTCACCGGCGGCACCGGCGCCGACCTGCGCGCTAAGATCGATACCAAATCGCAATGGCCCGCTGACAACTACAACCATCTGCTCGAACAGCCGGTGCTGTTCTACGCGGTCGCAATCGTACTGGCGCTGATGGATCAGGGCGACAATCTCAACGCTGGTATCGCATGGGCCTATGTCGCGCTGCGAATCGCCCACAGCCTGGTTCAGGTGACGACCAACCGCGTGATCATCCGCTTCACGCTGTTCGCGCTGGCGACGATCGCGCTGATCATGCTGACGGTCCACGCCGCGATGGCGTTTTGGGGCGTGAGCTTCCACTGAGGCGCGACGCCCCCTTCCGCCTTCCGTCATGCTGAACGTGTTTCAGCATCCACCGCGCCACAAGCGACTGGGTCGCAGCAGGATGGGTGGATGCTGAAACAAGTTCAGCATGACGATATGATTAGGGGAAAAGCCGCGCCAGGCTCCGTTCCAGCATCATCAGCTGCCACAGCGTCCGCCCATGCTCGGCACGCCCGCTGCGATGCTCCTCCGCGAGCCGGGCGATCGCCTTGGGTTCGAACCAGCCGCTTCCGGCCAGCACGCGCGACCGCGCCAGCCCCGCCGCCTCGTCCGCCAGCGCTGACCGGAACCATGCCGACACCGGCGTCACGAACCCCATTTTGGGCCGATACAGCACCTCTTTGGGCAGATACGGCTCCAGCGCCTTCTTCATCAGCCATTTGCCCTGCCCGCCGCGGATCCGCATCGACGCGGGCAGCGTCGCGGCAAACTCCACGAAGCGATAATCCAGCAGCGGCTCGCGCGCCTCCAGGCTCACCGCCATGCTGGTGCGGTCCATCTTGGTCAGGATGTCGCCAGGCAGCCAGTGTTTGAAATCGGCATATTGCGCCCGGTCCAGTCCGTCCCGCGCCGGAGCGTCGCGCATCGTATCGACATAGCGCGTCTCGGCACGATGCCCGCCCAACGCCGCCCGCGCGGCATCGGTATAGAGGCCGCTGCGTACCCCCGGCGTGGTCACCCCGACCGCCTTGGCATAGGCCGCCCCGCCCTCATCCGCCAACGCCAACAGCGTTGTCTTCGCGCGTAGCGGTCGCGGTGCCCAATCAGCCTTGGGATAGACCCGCCCCAGCGCCCCGAAAACGCCGCGCACCGATGCCGGCAGCACCGAGCGCACCCTCTCCTCCGCCGCATGGAATTTATACCGCCGATACCCCGCGAGCGCCTCGTCCGCTCCATCGCCCGACAGCGCCACCGTTACGCTCTCCCGCGCCAGCTCGCACACGCGGTACGTCGCCAACGCCGAAGCATCCGCGAACGGCTCATCGAAATGATGCACCAGCGTGTCGATCAGCGCATAATCGTCCGCCGCGACGGTCTTCACCCGATGCTGCGTCGCGAACCGCTCGGCCACCAAAGCCGCGTGCGCCGTCTCGTCATAGCCCGCCTCGTCGAACCCGATGGTGCAGGTCTTGACCGCCGCCCGGCTCGCCTCGGCCATCAGCGCGACCACCGCGCTCGAATCCACCCCGCCCGACAGGAACGCGCCCAGCGGCACGTCGGCGATCATCCGCGACCGCACCGCGCTGCGCAGATGGTGGATCAGCTCGGCCTCCAGATCGCGCGCCGATCCCTTGGCCCGCTGCGAAAAGTCAATGTCCCACCATTTGACCGGCGCGGGCACGGGCTTGCCCCGCTCCAGCAACAGATAATGCCCGGCCGGCAGCTTCTTCACCCCCGCCAGCACGCTCGCGTCGTCGGGGACATAGCCGAGCCCCAGAAAATCCTCGACCGCGGTAAAGTCGGGTGCTCGCCGGAACAGCGGATGCGCGAGCAGCCCCTTGATCTCCGACGCAAACGCCACCGCCCCGTCCGACAGCTCGGCATAATGGAGCGGCTTCACCCCCATCCGGTCGCGCGCCAGCAACAGTGACTGGCTGCGCGCGTCGTACAACGCGAAGGCGAACATGCCGTTGAGCCGCGACAACATCCCCGGCCCCCACACCCGCCAGCCATGCAGGAGCACCTCGGTATCGCTATGGCTGACGAACGCCGCGCCCTTCGCCTCAAGCTCGGCGCGAACTTCCTGGAAGTTATAGATTTCGCCGTTGAAGCTGACGACGACATCGCCCTCCGGCGTCGCCATCGGCTGACCACCGCCCGACAGGTCGATGATCGACAGCCGCCGATGCCCAAGGCCAACGCCCGGCCCGGTCCACACGCCCGCCCCGTCCGGCCCGCGATGCACCAGCGCATCGGTCATCGCCCGCACCCGCGCCGGCTCCACCGGCTTGGGCGTTCCGGGATAGTAGAGTCCTGCAATTCCGCACATCGACGATCAGCGTCCCACCCTAGCCGTCACCCCCGCGAAAGCGGGGGCCCATCTCCGGCACTCTCCCAAACCACCACGGTTGTGCTGGTGGCACGTCCGGGAGATGGGCCCCCGCTTTCGCGGGGGTGACGGCCGGTTGCAAGTCCAGCCAGACGAACCGCCTCTATTTCGCCCCCGCCGCCCGATCCGCCAGCACATCCACCGGCGTCATCGCCCCCAGAAACCGCTTGATCGCCGCGCGCGTCGGCAGGTCGGTCTTCTCCGCCGACACCATCACTGCCACCGCGCGCTGCCGCCCGCCGAGCAGCTTGGCCTTGAGCGTTTCCGCCTTCACCCGCGACGGGCTGCCGGTCACCGCATCGCCGACGCGATACCAGGTCACGACCTCACGCTCGACCGGGCCGGGAGCGGTCATCCGCAGCGCAGCCCCGTCTTCCAGGTCGGGCAGATCCTCGATCCGCACCCAGCTGTCATTCTCCCGGATCGCGCCCTGGCCGAATCCGACCAGCTCCTTGCCCTCACGCTGGCTGGCATAGACCGCCAGCACCATATCGACCTGCGCGCCCATCCCGTCGGAATAGCGCGTCATCACGAAATGGTCCGCGCCGGGGAAGTTGGGCTTCCACACCGCGCGGGTGCTTAACGGAACCTGCGTCCACCCCGGCACCTGCGGCGCAACGACCTTCGCTGGCAGCGTATCGGCGCGCGCGGCGATCACCCCCGCCCACGCCATGAACAGGCTCACCACCGTCAGCGACACCAGCGCCACCACCGCCGGCATCTGCGCCGTCCCCGGCCAGCGCGCCTGCAGCTTGGCCGGATCGAACCACGGCGCATCCGGATCGCGGTCGAACCATTTCCACCCGATCGCCAGCACGCCCGCCATCACCACGCCAAAGAATACCCAGCCATAGAGGATATGGTCGAACCCCGTCGCCGCCTCGACCGACGTGAGGTAGGCAGCGTAGACCGTCCCGAACGCGCGCACACCATTGGCCAGCATCGGCACGATCAGCGCGACGGCCATGAACGCCACCCGCCGCGCCCAGCTGGTGTAGCAGACGTTCGCCACCAGCGCGCCGTAGGCGATCATCGCAATCACGAACTTCGCACCCGAACACGCCTCGGCCACCTCGAAATAGCCGTTCGGCGTGGTGATCAGCACGCCATCGACATGCGCCGGCACCCCGAACAGGTCGAGCAGCGGCACCAGGATCGCGACCGTCAGATCCTGCAGCGGCTTTTCCAGCCCCTCACCGAACGGCACGAGGAAGATCATATAGGCCAGCGGAAACGCCAGCGCCCGTACCACATTGGGCCCAAGCATAGCGACCACCGCGCCCTGCAGCATGACCACAAGGCCAAGATGCCGAAACAGCGCCACGCCCGCCGCATCGCCGAGCAGCCACGCCCCAGCGCCGCCCGCGACCACGACCAGCCCCGGCCACCACGCAACCGGCGGCACCTGCGCTAGATCGACCCGCCGCTGCCACACCAGCCAGCCAACGACCGGCGCGACGAACAGGCAATGGCCGAACGTCGTATTGGTCCAATAAATCGCGGCCAGATCGCCGACATCGCCGCGGAACAGCAGCAACAGCACGGCCCATACGCCCGCCAGCATCGCCGCATGCCGCTGCCAGCGCGCATCGAACAGGGGCGTCGCCGCCACGGGCATCGCCGCGCTCGCCACGTTCAAGCCGCCGCCGGACGGTCCAGCCGCCGGTCGTTGCGCCCACGCAGCCCGACAATGTCGTCCAGAACCGACAGGCGCGCGTCCCAGCTATAGTGATCGATCACCCGCTGACGGGCGAGCGCACCGAACTCGGCGCCGGTTTTCGGATCGGCAAGGATGCGGTTCACGGCGTCGGCAATCTCGCCCACGGTCTCGCCGACCTCGATCGTGCCGCCATGGTCGATGCCGGTCGCAGCCGCGGCAGAGGCCACGACCGGCCGCGCCATCGCCATTGCCTCCAGCACCTTGTTCTGCACCCCGCGCGCCAGCTTGAGCGGCGCGACGACGACCGATGCCGCCTGCAGCCACGGGCGGACATCCGCGACCTCGCCGGTCACAGTGACGCCCGGATGCTTGGCCAGCGCCTTGACCGCGTCGGTCGGCTTGCGCCCGACAATGGCAAAGCGCGCATTGGGGTGGCGCAACCGGATATGCGGCAGGATCGTCTCAACGAACCACGTCACGCCCTCGATATTCGGGCGATAGTCCATCTGGCCGGTGAACACGATCAGCGCGCCCATCGTGTCGATGCGCTTGAACTGGGCGCCCGGATCGAAAATACTGGTGTCGATGCCATTGCACACCGCATGGACCCGCTCGGCCCCGGTGCGCGCGCGGAACAGTTGCGCTTCCTCTTCGCTGACGAACAGGCTGGCATCAGCCCGCGCAGCAATTGCCTTCTCATGCGCCGCCAGCAGCCGCGCCTCGCGCCGCATCATCCACCCGGTAAAGCCCCGGCTGGTCTCGCCGTAGCTCGCGAACTTGGCCGAATCCATGTCGACAAAGTCCATCACCACGCGCTGACGCGGGCGCAGCGGCACGTACTGGGCCATCTGGCTCGAAAAGACATAGATCGTGTCGATCGCATGCCGCGCCAGTATCGCTTCGACCGCGCGATGCACCTCGGCATTGTCGAATGCGGTCAGCGACACCGGACGATGCGACAACAGCGATTGCACGCCCGCCAGCGCCTGCGGCTTGCTCCGCCACACGATCTGGCGGTTCCCGGTCAGCTTGGCGAGGCCCGACTTGCGCTTGAGGTCGGCGGGATCGTCGGCAAACGCCACCAGATGCACGCGCTTGCGCTCGCTCAGATAGCGGATGATGTTGAACGCGCGGATCTTGTCGCCACGGTCGGGTGGAAACGGCACGCGATGCGCCAGGAACAGGATATCGCCCATCAGCCGAGCCCCCGCGCGATAAACGGCCCGACACGATTGGCGATAGCGAGGGGCAGCTTGCTCCACACCGCCACCTGCAACCGGTATTTGGGGTTCAGCGGATTGGCGTCACGGATTGCAGCGCCCTCGGCGACACGGTCGTAATAGGTCAGCGGCTGGGCCTCGAAGCCCCAATTTTTCTTGAACGCCGCCGCCCCCGTGCCGACCTTCGACCGGCCGAAATCGAATCGCGTGCAGCCGCGGGTCCGCGCATGGCGCATCAGTTCGAAATACATGCGGTCATTGGCGCGCAACCGGCGCGCCTCCGCCGTGCCGCCCCCCCAATAGGGAAACACCGTCCGCCGCCAATAGAGACTCAACACAGCGGACACCGGCCTATCCTCACGCCGCACAACCAGCACATCGGCTGCGCTACCAAATTCCTGCAACACTTCCGTGAACAGTGCACGCGGAAACACCGGCGTACCCAGATTGCGCACCGATTCCGCATAAACGGCGTAATGCGCCGCGACGTCCGCGGGATCGCGCCCGACCGAGACTGTCAGGTCGGTGTCCAGCGCCTTGCGCACCTCGGCGCGCTGCTTGCGCGGTATGGCGAGCAGTTCGGCATCGTCGTCCTCGGCGAGCGGACGGGCGAAGCCGAGATAATGGCTGTCGTCCACCGTCCATTTCGGCCCCGGGCGCGGCCCGCCGCGCACCTCGACACTCGGACAGCTCAGCCGCTCGGCGAGCGCCCAGCAGGCCTCGGCCAGCGCCTCGGCCACCACCGGCTTGTCCGCCAGGATTCCGCCACCCACGCCGAACCCGGCAGACGCCAGCACCCGCCCGAACAGCGGCGAATGCAGTTCGGTCAGCGGCATCACCCCGACGATCCCACGCTCGCCGCGCTCGGCGACCAGATAGTGGCTGCGCTGCCCGCACCCCTTCGCCACCGCCGCGCTCCAGGCGGGCAGGTGAAAGGGCGTCGCATCGCGATGCTCATGAACATAGGCACCGATCCGCGCACGATCGATCGTATCGGTCAGATCGGCAACGCGCAGCGTCATCGGGCGGGCCAGCATCGGCGCATTCATGCCGCCACCTCCAGAACCGGAGCCGCGTCGAGCAACGCCGCCTCTGCCGCCGCTACCCGGTCGGTGCGGTCCCAGCGATGCGCCGCGAACAGGGTCCGCAGCTTGCCCGCCATCGCCCCCAACCGGCTGTAATGCCGCAGCTTCGACTTGAACGGCGCATTGGCAACACGCGGCTGGCCCGGATCGACCTCCCACGGATGGAAATAGAACACCGCCGGCTGTCCCTGCGCATTCAAGTCGCGGATCGCGCCCTGCACCACACTGCCGGGCAGCAAACGGAAAAACCCGCCCCCGGTCGTCACCTCGCGCCCCAGAAAGCGCGCGGTGGTCACCGGCAGCTCGATCAGTTCGCTCCCCGCCACCGGTCGATAGGCGCGGCGCGGCGCATCGGCCCAGCCATAATGGTCATGCCCGATCGGCGCGACGCTCGACGAATAGGCATAACCCTCCTCCGCCAGCACCTGATGCGCCCAGGGGGTACGCACATCGATCGAAAAGCTCGGCGCGCGATACCCGCTCACCTTCTGCCCGGTCGCGTCCTCCAGCACCGCGCGCGCGCGGGCGATATCGGCGCGAAACTGCTCCGGCCCCATGGTGAAGACGCGCTGATGGTCCCAGCCATGGCTCGCCACCTCATGCCCCGCTTCGGCGATCCGCCGCAGCAGCGCCGGATAGCGCTCCGCCACCCAGCCCAGGGTGAAGAACGTCGCCTTGACCCCGCCCTCGCCAAACAGCGCCAGCACCCGGTCGGTATTCGCCTCGACGCGATGCTCCAGCGCCGCCCAATCGTCGCGCGCGATCACGGTCTCGAACGCGCCGACTTGGAACCAGTCCTCGACATCGACCGAAAGGGCGTTGGCGACCATCGTCAGGCAGCGGCTCCCCGCCGCGTCGGCCGGGCATCCTCGACCTCGATGAAATCGACCATCAGCGTCAGCACGCGACGCAGTGCCGCATCCTGCTCCTCGATCCGCGCTTCCAGCTTTGCGAAGCGCGCCGCCAGATCGGCATCAACGACCGGTGCCGGTGCAGGCGCAGGGGCTGCCGCAGGCGCAGCCGGAGCCGAAACCTCGCGCCGCAGCGCCTCACGCGCGGTATGTGCGACCTCGGGTGGTGCCGGAACCGGAGCCGGACGCGCGGGCGCGGAGGGCGGCATCGCCCCCGACAGATCGCCTTCCAAATCCGCGATCACCGCCTCGACATCCGCGCCGGTAAAGCTCGTAATCTCCTCGATCGCACCCAGCAGCAGTACGCGCCCCGCGAGCAAGTTGACCTTGCGTGGAATGCCGCCTGACCAGCGATACATCGCCGCCACCGCATCGTTGGTGAAGCGCGGCTTCCCCCGCCACCCCACGCACGACAGCCGGTGGATCAGATAGGGCTCCAGCTCGTCCGCACCCATCGGGTCGAGCGCATGCATTGCGATCACCCGCTGGCGCAGCTGATCCAGCCGCGGATCGGACAGGCGTGCGCGAAACTCGGGCTGGCCGAGCAGGAATATCTGCAGCAGCGGATAACCGCCCGCCTGGAAGTTGGAGAGCATGCGCAGCTCTTCCAGGCTCTCCAACGGCAGCGCCTGCGCCTCATCGGCGATCAGCAGCGTCCGCCGCCCCTGTCGCGCCACAGCGTGCAGCTGCTTCTCGATCGCGGCGAGCAATTGCGCCTTGGCCAGATGCGTCCCGTCGATGTTCAGCCCCGCTGCGACCATCAGCAACAGGTCCTCGGCCTCGACCTGGGTCGTGACGATCTTGATGACGTGCAGCCGCTCGGGGTCGATCGTCTCCATCAGGTGACCGACCAGCGTCGTCTTGCCCGCGCCGGGCGCGCCGGTGATGACGATGAACCCCTCGCCCTGGCTCAGGCCATAGCCGAGATAGGCCATGGCCTTCTTATGCGTGGCGGTGTCGAACCAGAACGCCGGATCCGGCGTCAGCTGGAACGGTCGCCCGCTCAGTCCGTAATGGTCGTCGTACATCCTGCCATCCCTGGACCAAAAACCTTCAGAAACCGTAGCGAAGGCCAAGCTGCGCCTGCGCCTGGGTGTTGCTGCCCTCGCCATCGACCTCGAAGCTGGAGATGCCGACCGACGCCACGGCGCTCAGCGGCCCGAAATTATGATAGTAAGATCCAGCCGCGCCACCGCCGAACACGCCCGGCGCACCTGCGATGCTGCTCTGATAATAGTTGACGAACATATTGCCGTTCACCCCGGACCGGCCGTTCAGCGCGCGCGACGCGAACAGCTGAGCATAGTATGTGTCGTCGCTGCTCCCCGCCAGCACCGAACTGCCCGCCGGGACCAGATAGCGCCGGTTGGCATAGCCCGCGCCCAGCCCCAGCGTGGTGCGGCCCGAATTCATCGCCAGCACGCCCGTGACGCCACGCGCGCGATAGTTGGCGCTCGCCACCGAACCTAGCGCATTGGTCAGGCACCCGCCCGCCGCTGTGCCGCTGTCGCCGAAGATACAGCCGTCAAACTGGTCACCGAACGAATCGGTCGGCACGTTGAAGCTGGTCGGCAGCGCGGCAAGATCGCTCGCCAGCTGACGGCCAAAGCTCTGCACCGAATCATATACGCCGACCTGCAATCCCGAACGCCGCGAAATCTGCCACTGCAGCGACCCGGTGTAGCTCATCGAGTCGTAGCGGCGGCCCGCCCGCGCCTCAAGCATCAGCCGTGCATTGGGCTTGTAGAGCACGCCCGCGTCCCAGAAGATGCCCTCAATTTCGTACGCGATGCGCGGCGGCGATGCCGGATCAGTCACGAACCGCCCAGCCCCGTCGCGCACGATCGCACCGGTCCCGTCGCGCAGCGCGTCCTTCTGCGTAATCTCGATCTTCTCGTAGCCCACGCCGCCCACGACCGCGAGGCCGCGACTGATCGGCAGCACCGCATCGACGCGGCCATATTTGCCGTCGAACTTCTGGTCGAGCTGGCTCATCTCCTCGCGCTGCCACGCACCCGCGACGCTCAGCCCCACGGGCAGGATCGTTCCCGCCTTCACCCCCGCGCGCACCTGCGCCAGATGGTTGGTCGAGCTGTCGAACACATCGACCGGCGGTGCCGTCGGATCGATCGACGAAATCGTCGGCGCCTCGACCTTGGTATAGCCGAAACGATAGGCCGCGCTGACGCTCGCCAGTCCGTTGCCGGTGTGGAACGTCGGCCCGCCATAGACCGAATAGACCTGGCTCACATTGCGGACATTGCCGGCCAGATTGGTCGGCGCGTCGCCGCGAATGTCGCTGCGCGCGCGGGTCGCCAGCGCCCCGCCCTCGACCGTAAAGCCCGGCGCGACCTTCACTGCCGCGCGCGCCAGACCGCTATGGGTATCCTGGTCGGCGACGTCATTCTGCCAGTCGAAACGGCGCTCATACTTGTACGAAAGCTGCACCTCGACCCGGCGCGTCTGGATCGACGCATCGATCCCCGCGCCGACGGTGGAGTAGGTCAGCACCTCGCCCCCGCCCGAAAGGTCGGCGACCAGCACCTGGCCTGCATCGACATAGGGGGTGATCGACTTGCTCTTGTCCTTCGCCAGCGCAGGCGCGGCGATCAGCGTGGTGGCGGCCAGTGCCGCGGCGAACAGCCTCATCGGTCGGGCTCCCCATAATAGGCGCCATAGCTCCCGAACCGGCGACCATTGGGTTGAAGGGAAACGCTGTTGAGCAACAACTGGATATGGTCGCACCCGTCGAGCAGGCCGACGGCGTCGCGCAGTTCATTCTCGCGCGTGCGGTCGGCGCGGACCACCAGCATCACCTGCCCGACATGGCTGGCAAGCGCGCTTGCGGGCGATGCGGCCAAGATCGGGGGCGAATCGAAAATCACGATGCGGCGCGGATTGGCCGCCGCCAGTCCGTCGAGGATCGCGTGCGCCCGTTCGCTGGCAAGCAATTCGGTATCGGCAACGCTGCGCGTACCGGCGGGCAGGACCGACAGCTGCGGCACATCGGTGTCGATGATGCAGTCCTCGACATTCTTGACCCCGCCCGACAGCGCATCGAGCAGCCCGGGTCCGTCCGGCGCACCCAGCCGCGCCAGCACATCCGGCTTGGCAAAATCGGCATCGACCAGCAGGATCTCGACATCCTTCTCCGCCGCCAGCGAAAGCGCCAGGTTGATCGCGCAGAACGTCTTGCCGTCGTTCGGCTTGGCCGAGCAGACCAGGATCATCCGCGACCGGTCATCCGCCCCCTCGCCGCCACTCGCGCGGATCTGCCGCGCAGTGGTCAGCAACTGGCGCTTCACCAGCCGGAATTCCTCGGCAAGCGCGGTGACGGTCGCTCCGGGGACGAGCATGCCATGTTCGGCGAGCTTCTTGCGATCGATCGCCACGCGCCGACGCGTGCTTGGCTCTTGAGTGGCCTGCTGCACGGGCTGCGCTACCGCGACCGGCTCGGGCCGGACCAGCGGCGCACGCGGCGCTTCAACTGCGCCGAACACCGGAATGTCATGGCGCGGCTTGGCCACCGGAGGCGCCACAGGAGGCGAAGCCGCCTGCTGCGCAGCCTGGCGCTGGACGAACGCCTGATGCGCCGCCGCCCGCTCCACCAGCGATCCGCCAAGGCGTTTGGGAGTCTGGTCGTTCATCGCCTGTCCCTCACGCGCTCATGCCGCGCTGGAGCATTTCCAGCCCCAGCAACGCCACCCATGCGACCACCAGCCCTGCGGTTGCCGCCGCAAACATCTGCAACCGCTTGCGGCGCAGCGCTGTCTGCGTCGCCGTCACGACCTCGCCGATCGATCCGATCACCGGCATCCCGCTCATCTTCTCCAGCCGCGCCGTGGTCGGGAACGTCCCCGCCAGCTGGCTCAGGCCGAACGCGACCGCCAGCCCAGCGCCCAGCCCGACGATCAGCACGCCCGTCAGCAGCAGCGGCCGGTTGGGCGCGGTCGGCGAACGCGGTGCGGTCGGCGGATCGATCACGTTGAATTTGACGGCGTCGGCCTGTCCCGCCGCCTGGCTGCGCAGCTTCACCTGCTCGCGATCGGCGAGCAATTTGTCATACGCCGCCTTCAGCACCTGATAGTTGCGGTCGATCTCCGCCTGTTCCTGCGCCGCCGCCGGATCGCCAGCGATCTTCTGGTCGATCGCGGCCATGTCCGCCTCGATCTGCGCCTTGCGGTTGGTCAGCGCGGCGACCTGCGCCGCCTTATCGGCCTGCATCGCGCGCAGGCTCAGATACAGCGGATTGGCGCTCGCCCCACCGCCGCCCGAATAGACCGGTTCGTTGCGCGCAGCACTCTGCGCGGCCGACAATTGGCTCTTCAGAGCAATCACATCGGGGTGGCTATCGGTCCAGCCGCGCGCCCGCGCCTCGGCCAGCTGCCCCTGGATCGCCGACAGCCGCGCGCGTGCCGGCCCGGCAACCCCGCCGCCGCCAGCACCAGCCACCGTCGCCGAAGTCCCCGCCATCTGGCCATTCACGGCGGCAAGCGCGCTCTGCGCCGCCGCCAGCTCCTGATTGACCTGCGCCAGCTGCGTGCGTGCCGCCGACAGCCGCTCCGACAGCGTGCCCGTGCCAGGCAGCGAGCCGAGATACCGGTCCTGGAAATCCGCCTTCTTCGCCTCGGCCTCCTGCAGCGCCTTCTGCCGCTGGGCGAGCTGCTGGTCGAGGAACTGGAGCGACTGGCTCGCCTCGTCCCGGATCGTGCCAAGATTATCCTCGACGAAAATATCGATCAGCTTCTGGACGATGGTGCGTGACAGCTTGCCGCTGTCCGCCGTCGCGGTGATCTCGAACAGATTGTCCTGCTGCGCGGTGATCTTGATCTTCTTCTGCAGCCCCGCCACCCGGTCCGCCACGTCACGATCGGTCGCGACGGTGTTGGCCAGGTCGGTGCCGCGCACCACCTTTTCGAGATTGGCCGCGCTCGCCAGCGTGGTGCGGACGCGGTCGATATCCTTCTGCTGCTCCTGCTGGGTCGCAATGCCCTCGCCGGGCAGGATCGAGCGCAGCTGCACGAAGATGCGCGCGCGGCTCTCATATTGGTTGGGGATTTGCGACACGACCAGCCAGCCCGCCAGGCATACGGCCCAGGCGACGGCCACGGCGATCCACCGGCGTTGCCACACGCCGTGAAGTGCCGTCCTGATCTCGTCCCACAATCCCCCCACCGGGCGGTCTCCGTCTGGTTAGAACATGCTTTCGGGAATGATGATCACGTCGCCCGGCTCCAGCCGGACGTTCGCGCTGGTGTCGCCGTTCTTGAGAAGGTCCGACAGGCGAACCTTGTATTCGCGCTGCCGCCCGGTCGATTTGTCGTATCGGACCAGCCGCGCACGGTTGCCCGCTGCGAATTCGCTGAGGCCACCCACCGCGATCATCGCGTCGAGCAGCGTCATGTTGGCGCGATAGGGCAAGGACGCCGGCTTTTCGGTCGCACCGACGATGCGCACCTGCTGGCTGAACGTGCCCGAGAAGCTCTTGACCACGACCGACACGATCGGGTCCTTGATGTATTCGCCGAGCGCATATTTCAGGTCGTCGGCAAGCATTGCTGGGGTCTTGCCCACCGCCGGCATGTCGCTCACCAGCGGGGTAGTGATGCGGCCATCGGGGCGCACCTGCACTTCCGCCGACAATTCCTGGTTGCGCCAGACAAAGATCTGCAGCGTGTCGAGCGGACCGATGACATATTCCTCGCCCGGCCCCTCACGGCTCGCGACAAAGGTGGTCGGCGGCAGCTCCGGACGATTTCCGCCGCCCATACAGCCCGAAAGCGCCACCGCCATCATCAGCGGAAGCGCCAACTTCTTGCCGGCATGTCCCAAACGCATCACAATCGAACCTCCTGACGCCCGCGCGGCCTCGGCGTCCCGGGGCCATGACACGAACAACCGCTTTGCTATGGCGGCGGGAGGTAAAGATTGCGTTAGGAACGCGGCCGCTGACGGCGTGACGTCAGCCTTCAGGCGACAATTTCAGACGCGGGTCCGTGGCCCAGGAAGCCAGCTGGACTCGCACTCGCGCCATAGGCCCCGGCCAGGAACACCGCGACCACATCGCCGACCTGCGCCGCGGGCAGCGCCACCTTGTCGCCCAATCGATCCAGCGGCGTACACAGCGGCCCGACGACCGACACGGTTTCCACCGGCTCCGCGCCCATCTTCCCCGCAATCGCAATCGGATAGTTGCGCCGCACCACCGTCCCGAAATTGCCCGAAGCGGCCAGCTGGTGGTTCAATCCCCCGTCACAGATCAGGAACGTCTCGTCCCCGCTCACTTTCCGGTCGACAATCCGCGTCAGATACACACCGCACTCCGCCGCGATCCACCGCCCCAGCTCGATCGCATAGGCCTGATCCGGCTCCAGCACCTCAGCAAGCCGCGCGCCGACCAGCCCGATGTCCACCGGCATATCGCCCGAGAAATGAGGCACACCCAGCCCGCCCCCGATATTCACCAGCGGCGCCCGGACACCAACCGCATCGGCCAGCTCGCGCGCCAGTCCCACGGTAGCCGCCTGCGTCTCACAAATCGCTTCGCTGTCCAGGGCCTGCGACCCGGCAAAGATATGAAACCCGCGCCAGTCCGCCCCCGCTGCGATCAGCCGCTTGACCAGATCGGGCACCCGCACCGCATCGATCCCGAATGGCGACGGCCGCCCGCCCATCTTCATGCCCGAACCCTTTAGCTCGAACGACGGATTAACCCGCACCGCCAGCTTCGGCATCACGCCCAGCCGCTCGCCAATCGCCAGTGCCCGATCCGCCTCGCCCTCGGACTCAAGGTTCAGCGTCGCCCCGGCGACAATCGCCGCCTCCAGCTCGACATCGCGCTTCCCCGGCCCGGCAAAGCTGATATGCGCCGCATCCTTGACCGCCAGCGCCGTCGCCAGCTCGCCCCCGGATGCCACGTCCAGCCCGCCCACCAGTGGCGCCACCGCTTCCAGAAACGCAGGCAGCGGATTGGCCTTGATCGCAAAATGGATCTCAACCGCATCCGGCAGTGCCGCGCGCAACTGCCCGATCCGCTCCCGCACAATGGCCGTGTCATAGACGAACAGCGGCGTCCCCGCCTGCGCCGCCCAGTCCGTCGCGGCGCGCCCCGCGATCCGCAACTCCCCGCTCTGCCCCGCAAAATAGGGCGGGATCGGCCCCATCGGCTTCATGCCAGAATCTCCGCCTTCAGGCCCGACCGGTCGAGCTTGCCATTCGCATTGCGCGGCAAATCCTCGCGCCAGACATAGCGCGTTGGCTGCATGAACGCGGGCAGTTCGCGCCGCAACCGCTCGCGCAATGCCGCCTCAGCCGCCTCTGCCTCACCCCGCGCCACCGCGATCACCACCACCGCCTGCCCCAGTCGCGCATCAGGCACGCCCAGCGCCACCGCCTCACGCGCCTCGCCCCCGGCCAGCACCGCTTCCTCGACCTCGGTCGGGCTGATCCGGTTGCCCGATGATTTGATCATCTCGTCATCGCGCCCGACGAAGCGCAACAGCCCGTCCGCGCCCTCGACCACCGTATCGCCAGAAAACACCGCCATCCCGCCATAGCTGGACTCGGCCGGCGCAGGCTTGAAGCGCAACGCGGTCCGCTCCGCATCCTGCCAATAGCCCTGCGCGACCAGCGGCCCGGCATGCACCAGCTCCCCCGCCTCGCCCGGATCGGCGCGCGTGCCATCGGGACGCACCACCATGATCTCGGCGAACGGGATCGCGCGCCCCATCGACTCCGGATGCGCGTCGACCAGCGCCGGATCGAGGTAAGTCGACCGAAACGCCTCGGTCAGCCCATACATCGGGAACAGCGCGGCTTCAGGAAAGCGCGCCCGCAAGCCCCGCACCATGCCAATCGTCAGCGCCCCGCCCGAATTGGTCAGCCGCTTGAGTTTCGCGGCGACCTCGACCGGCCATTCCGCCTCCAGCAACTGCGTCCACAGCGGCGGCACGCCCGCAATCGTGGTGGCGTCATGCCGGTCCACCGCTTTGATGACGTCGCGCGCGGTCAGATAATCGAGCGGGATCACCCGTCCGCCAGCGGCCCAGGTCGACAGCAACTGGTTTTGCCCATAGTCGAAGCTCAGCGGCAGCACGCCCAGCACGCGGTCGTCCGGCGTCACCTTCAGATAATGCGCCACGCTGATCGCACCCAGCCACAAATTGGTATGGCTCAGCATCACCCCCTTGGGCCGCCCGGTCGAGCCGGAAGTATAGAGGATTGCCGCCAACCCATTCGGATCGCGCGCGGAATAGGCCAGCCCCTCGCCCGCCAGCGGCGCATCAGTGTCGAACACGACGCGACACCCTGCGGGCACATCGCCATCCTCCAGCGTCCCCGCCCGCGCGCCTTGAGTCAGCAACTGCCGCGCCCCGCTATCGGCCAGAATATGCGCCACCTGCGCGCGCTTCAGCACCGGATTGACCGGCACATGCACCAATCCCGCCCGCGCCGCCGCCAGCGGCATCACGCACGCATGCCGCGTCTTGGGCAGCCAGGTCGCGACGCGATCGCCCGCTTCCAGCCCCTGCCCGCGCAACCAAAGTGCCAGCGCGGCAACCGCAGCCTCCAGCTCGGCAAAGGTCAGCGTCCCCGCACGATCCTCCAATGCAATCGCATCAGGCGCACCGCGCGTCGTCAGCGCATCGATCGGGTACGGGGTCGGGTCGAGTTCCACCATGGTGCGGCCATATCCTGCATCGGTTAACGATCCAGTGTCTATTCTCGCTTAGCAGGTGCAGCACTTGGCATCGCCGCGTCCAGCGCGTAACGGGCGCCAAAACAACCGGGGATTTGGGGCCGTGCAGCCTGACGGATACAGTGAAGTCGAAGAAACCGTTCGCGGCGTACTGCGCGACGTGCTGGGCATCGACGCCGCCCGCGCCGCAACCTTCGACGAGGCGACGCCGTTGTTCGGCGCGCTCCCCGAGCTCGACTCGATGGCCGTGGCCGGCGTGCTGACCGAGATCGAGGACCGCCTCGGCATCATCATCGACGATGACGAGGTGGACGGCGACATGCTCGAAACCTTCGGTGCGCTGGTTCAGTTCGCCGCATCCAAGGCGCTCAGCTGATCCGCGCAGACGCCTATGACTGGGCCGGGGGCCGCGAAGCTATGCTCCGCTTCGGCCCCGATACCGGCCCGGTCGTGGTCGTCGCGCTCCCCCTGTTTGAAGAAGCCAACCGCACCCGCGCCTTCGCGGTGACCATCCTGCGCGCGCTGGCGGAACGCGGCATCGCGGGCGCACTCCCCGACCTGCCCGGTCAGGGGGAGAGCCTGATCCCCACGCATGCGACCGATCTCGCCAAATTGCGCGGCGGGTTCGCGACCGCCGTTGAAACACTCGGCCACCCTCACCCTTCCCACTCGCCTTCGGCGAGCGGGCCCCTTCCCTCTCCCATTGGGAGAGGGAGGGAGGCGCGAAGCGCCGGAAGGGTGAGGGTGACCGGCCCCGACATCTTCACCCTCGCCATCCGCAGCGGCGCCCTGCTCGACAGCGCGGCACAGGTCACCGCCCGCTATCATCTCTCTCCGATGACCGGCGCCGACCTGCGCCGCGAACTCATCCGCGCGCGCCAGGCCTCCGCGCGCGAATCCGGCGAAGCCTTCGACCCGGCCAGCCTCGACACCGCCACCGACCCGGTCGAGCTCGCCGGAAATCTGGTCAGCCCCACATTGCTCGCCCAGCTCAGCGACGCCACGCCGTCAGCCGAGCGAACCCGCACCGTCCGCCTCGCCACCGAAGCCAAGCCCGCCGACGCGAAGCTCCCCGGCACCCCGCTCTGGCGCCGCGCCGAGCCCGATAATGACCCCGCCTTCGCCCAGGCCGTCGCCGACGACATCGCCCAATGGATCGCGACATGCGCCGCCTGACGCACTTCCCCTGCGCCGGCGAAACTCTCGCCGCCACGCTCGACGAAGCCCCCGGCACCACCGGCCTGCTGATGGTCTCGGGCGGCAACGAGATCCGCATCGGCGCGCATCGCGGCATGGCCGAACTCGCCGCCGCCATCGCCGCCGCCGGACATCCGGCATTCCGCTACGACCGCCGCGGCATTGGCGATTCATCAGGCGAAAACAACGGCTTCGAATCGACAGCGCAGGACGTCTCTGAAGCAGCCGCCGCCTTCCGCCGCGAGGCCCCCCATCTCACCCGCATCGTCGCCTTCGGCAATTGCGACGCCGCCAGCGCGCTGATCCTCTTCCACGCCGACGCAGCGATCGACGCCCTGATCCTCACCAACCCCTGGACCATCGAACCCAGCGCGGACGGCAACACCCTGCCCCCCGCCGCCGCGATCCGCTCTCGCTATCTCGAAAAGCTGAGAAGCCCCCGCGAACTGCTCCGTCTGCTCACCGGCGGCGTCAACATTCGCAAGCTAATCAGCGGCTTGGCCAAGGCATCGGTGAAACAGTCTCAGCCCCCGACCCGCCTGCCCGCCCGCCTCGCCACATCGCTCGCGGCGACGAAGGTGCCGGTGACAATCCTTCTAGCCGAACGCGACAACACCGCCCTCGCCTTCGCGGACCATTGGAAAAGCGTGACCTTCGCCCAAGCCCGCACCACCGCAACCCTGACCACCTGCCCCACCGACAGCCACAGCTTCGCCCGCCCCACGGACAAGGCATGGCTGACGGAGAAGGTGCTGGCCGCCCTCGCCCAACACCCCTCGTCGCCCCGGGCTTGACCCGGGACTGGGCTTCTTCTTCGGACCGCGCAAGGCAGCACCGCCCCGGGTCAAGCCCCGGGCGACGAATAAGGGGCCTTTCCTACAGCACCCCAAAGAGCACATAAACTGGTCGATGCGCCCCCGACTCGCCTTGCCCGGACCGACGTGCCGCAATCCCGGCCGCGGCCAACCCGCGCAAATCAACGCCGATCGTGTAAACCTAGTGCCAACTTCCGCGCCCGCCGCGCATAACACCCCGCGCATCCGCCAGCTTCGTCACCCAAAGCTGACAGATTCACGCACGTTGCCCGAAACTTCGTCAGTTTCCGCGGCTCACTCCGCCGCCTGAGCCACCGCTTCGAAATCCGCCTCGGCCAGAAAGCGTTCGGCGTCCAACGCGGCCATACACCCGGTCCCCGCCGCCGTGATCGCCTGGCGATAGACCTTGTCCATCACGTCGCCGCACGCGAACACGCCGGGCACGCTGGTGCGCGTCGTCCCGGTCTCGACGGTGATGTAGCTGTCCTCGTCCAGCTCCAGATGCCCGCGGAACAGCTCGGTCGCCGGGTGGTGGCCGATCGCGACGAAGCCGCCCTCGACATCGATGCTGGACTCTTCGCCCGTCACGGTGTCGCGCAGGCGCAGTGCCACCAACCCCTCGGGATCGCCGCCGCCGACGAATTCGACGACTTCCTTGTTCCACAACGTCTTGACCTTGGGATTGGCGAACAGCCGCTCCTGCAGGATCTTTTCGGCGCGCAGCGTGTCGCGGCGGTGGATCAGCGTGACGTCATGGCTGTGGTTGGTGAGGTACAGCGCCTCTTCGACCGCGGTGTTGCCGCCGCCGATCACCGCGACCTTCTTGCCGCGATAGAAGAACCCGTCACACGTCGCGCAGGCCGATGCGCCCTTGCCCTTCATCGCCTCTTCGCTGTCCAGCCCAAGCCATTTGGCCTGCGCGCCGGTCGCGATCACCAACGTATCGCCCGAATAGACGGTGCCGCCATCGCCGATCAGCCGGAACGGACGGCTGGTCAGATCGACCTCGACGATCGTGTCGTACATCATCTGCGCGCCGACATGCTCGGCCTGCGCCTGCATCTCGCCCATCAGCCACGGGCCCTGGATCACCTCACGAAAGCCGGGATAATTCTCGACATCGGTGGTGGTCATCAGCTGCCCGCCGGGCTGGATGCCCTGAACCACGATCGGCGCAAGGCCGGCGCGCGCGCCATAGATGGCTGCGGACAGGCCAGCCGGGCCGGAACCGAGGATCAGCATGCGGGTCGAGTGGGTGGCGGTCATTCGAAAATCCTGTTGAGCCCCGTGAAGCGGGTGGCGGTGCCGCATCTAGGGGGTCGGCACCGCCAAAGGCAACATGGGTGGTGGCCGCACGCCTTCCAGCAAAGCGATTCTGTTGTGGACGAAAGCCGGTTGAAGGGCGCCGCCCGGCTGGGCAGACTGGCGGCATGACATTGCGCCGCACCCTGCTCGCCGCAGCCCTGCTGCTCCCCCTCCCCGCACTGGCGCAGGAGGCCCCTGCCCCCGCACCGACGCCCGCGTCGAAACCGGCAACGCAGAAAGTGGCGCTCGACACCAGCTTCGGGCGCATCGTGCTGGAGCTGGAGACCGAACGCGCCCCGATTACCGCGCGCAATTTCCTGCGCTATGCCGATCAGAAGCGGCTCGACGGCATTGCTTTCTACCGGACGGTGAAGGTCGCCGACAAGTTCGGCTTCATCCAGTTCGGGGTCGATAACGACCCCAAGCGCATCCTGCCTCCGATCAAGCATGAACCGACCACGCAAACCGGCGTGAAGCATGTGAATGGCGCGATCAGCACCGCCCGCCTCGCCCCCGGCACCGCGCGCGGCGAATTCACGATCAGCGTGGGCGACCAGCCCTCGCTCGACGCGGACCCGTCAAAGCCCGGCGACAATCTCGGCTATGCCGCCTTCGGCAAGGTGGTCGAGGGGATGGATGTGGTGTGGAAGATTCTCGACGCTCCCACGTCACCGACTGCGGGCGAAGGCGTGATGAAGGGGCAAATGCTCAGCCCGAAGATCCGGATCCTGAAGGTGACCCGCGTGCCTTAGCCGGCGCTGAACAGCAGGAGGACGAACAGCCAGAATAGCAGCGAACCACACACGACCATCAGGAAACCCGAACCGGCGGGCAGCGCGTCGTCCATCGGGTCATCCGCGCTGGCGATCTCGTGGTAAGAGGGCATGGCAACACTCCGCTCGATGCTGCCAAAGCTGCCACGTCCCGGCCGGGTTGCCCATAACGGGAAATTGCGATCGGGTTTCTACCTATGTGTCCGTTAATCCATCGAATTACTGCGCCGGCGGGTATTTGTCAGCCAGCGCGGCGCGGACATCGGCCACCTTGATCGCCCGCCATTGCCGCGACGGCTCCTCGCCCGCCGCCAGGCTGATCGGGCGGATCAGCAGGCGATACTCGAACCCCTGCGGCGTCCCGCCGCCGGCGCTATAGCCATAATAGCCATAGGTCACCGTGCGCTCGACCAGCAACGCGCTCTCGATGATGAAGGCGTCCTTGCCCAGGCCGCGGACATGGTCCGCCGCGACCAGCATCGCCGCCTCTTCGACCATCGCCGGGCTCGCCGACAGGCTGCCCATCCGCAGATTGACCAATTGGGGATCGTCGCCCTTCATGACCCGATATCCTTCCATATCGGTACGCCAGAAATTGCTCCCCTCGTCCCGCATCTTGGGCTTGGCGGCGGCATGCTCGCCACGCGGCAGCAACTTGACCAGGTCGCCAAAGCCCAGCTGCAGCATCTTGGTCATGCCGAGATCCTGCATCCGCCGAATTTCGTCGATTGTGGCATCGATCGCCCGTGCTTCGGCCGGATCATCGGCGCGAAGCTGTCCAATCAGGTCGGACATGACGACCATCGCCTCGCCGCGCGGCCGCTCAGGCTCGTCGGCGAGCGCCTTCATCGTCATCTTGCCCGCGCGCAGGCGCAAGGCGATGGCCCGCGACCAGTCGTCGAGCACCTCGGTCGCCTTGTCCCCGGCGGCAACGCGGCGGCGATAATCCTCTTCGACCCGCTTGGGCTGCTTGCGCCCGTCGGGGCGCGGCGCCGGGGGTTCGACGGCAAAGGCCACCTCGTCCCGCGCCCCTTTCAGCTCGATCGCCGACTGCTCGGTCTTTCCCGCCGCGAGCAGTGCATAGGCC
The DNA here is from genome assembly GCA_030149245.1 of Sphingomonas bacterium. Taxonomy (GTDB): domain Bacteria; phylum Pseudomonadota; class Alphaproteobacteria; order Sphingomonadales; family Sphingomonadaceae; genus Sphingomonas. The sequence continues at coordinate 5,233 of JASBRX010000057.1, read as the reverse complement.
CGGGCGCCCCGGATCGCCGCGCGACCTTCGATCTCCTCATATTTGCGATCCGCCTCACCGCTCAGCGTCCAGCCACCGCGATTCTTGGGCAAGTCGAAACTAATCTGTTCGGCGTAGAGCGCGGCATTCTCGAAATCGCCGGTCTGCAACGCGATCAGCAGCATCAGCCGCAGCATCGCCGGATTATACGATGCCTGTTCGCGCAATTGGGCAACGCGGTTGCCGCGATCGGTGTCGAACAACAACCGGATCGCCGACGCCAGCCGCCGCACGCTGGGCGAATAGGGGCGCCGCGCGACGATCGAATCGAGCATTTTCTGCGCGTCCGCCGTCTTCTTGGTGCGATACAGCGCGATGGCACGCAGCGCGTCGCTGCCGAGGCGCGAGGCGGCAAGCTCCTCCGGCGTCGCATAGGTCGCGTGGAAGGTATCGAACTCGTCCAGCGTCGCCAGTGCAGTGGCGTCGCTCTTCTCGGCAAGTTCGTGCAGTGCGCGGGCGCGGAGCAGCGAGAGGCGGCGACCGCGGAATTCGGGGACCAGCATCGGATCGGCAAGCGTCCGCTCGCACGCTGCGCTGCCCTGCACGCCGAACGACCGCAAGCGGATGCCATAGTTCGGACCCAGACCGCCCCAGGCCCGGTGTTCGGGCTGCTTTTCGCCGGGCTTCAGCTTCTTTTTCGGGTTCGGGACCGGATAGCCGTCACAGACGACATAGTCTGCCGCGGTCGCGGGCTGCGGCGCGACCGGGGCGGCGGGAACAGGCGGCGGGGCCGGCGGACTCACCACGACCGGTGGCGGCGGGGATGGCACTTCGACCACCTTGGACTGGCCGGCCTGCGCACCGCTTGCCAGCCCGCCGGTCGCCACTGCGCCGACCAGCGCTGCCCAGAATTTCTTCACCGAAAGCCCCCCAACGATTCGCCGTGACGATAGCGGCAGCCGGTCGGGGCAGAAAGCGGCAAAAATGCCGCGATCTCAACGGCCCCCGGGGACATTGCCGCCCCCGGGGATCGGCAATCACTGCACCGGCTTGACGTCGAGGCCGGTCCACTTTGCGGCAAAGGCGTAGAGGTCCGACGTCTCCTCGATCACCTTGTCGGTCGGCTTGCCCGCACCATGGCCGGCGCGCGTTTCGATGCGGACGAGGTGCGGCTTCGGCCCGATATCGGCCGCCTGCAGCGCGGCGGTATATTTGAACGTGTGACCCGGCACCACGCGGTCGTCGGTGTCCGCCGTTGTCGCCAGGATCGCCGGATAGGTCACGCCCGACCGGATATTGTGATGGGGCGAATAGGCACGCAGCCGCTTCCAATCGGCTTCCTTCGACGGATAGCCATAGTCATCGACCCAATAACGTCCCGCCGTGAAGCGGTCGAAGCGGAGCATGTCCATCACCCCCACCGCGGGCATCGCCGCCGCGAACAGGTCGGGCCGCTGATTGACCACCGCACCGACCAGCAGACCGCCGTTCGACCCGCCCTGGATCGCCAGCCCGTCCTTCTTGGTGATCCCCTGAGCGATCAGATATTCGCCCGCCGCGATGAAATCGTCGAACACGTTCTGCTTGTTCGCCAGCCGCCCGCCGTCGTGCCACGCCTTGCCATATTCGCCGCCGCCGCGGATGTTGGCGAGGACGAACGCGCCGCCCTGCTCCATCCACGCCACCCGCGCTGCGGAGAAGGCCGGGGTATAGGCGATGTTGAAGCCGCCATAGCCCCACAGGATCGTCGGCGCGGGGCCGGTCGTCGTCTTCTTGCGCACCACGAACATCGGGACGCGGGTGCCGTCCTTCGACGTGTAGAATTTCTGGTCGACCACATAGGCGGTCGGATCGAACGCGACCTTGGGCTGCGCCCACACCGTCGCCTTGTCGGTGGCGACATCGTAGCGGAAGATCGTGGTGGGATAGTTGAAGCTGGTGAAGGCGAAGAACGTCTCGGTCTCGTCCGGATCACCACCAAAGCCGGCTGCGGTGCCGATGCCCGGCAGCGTCACCTTGCCGAGCAGTTTCCCGTCAAGCGCATGGCGACGCACTTCGGTCTTGGCATCGACCAGATAGGACAGGATCAGCTTGCCGCCGACGATCGACGTGCCGTTCAGCACGGCCTGATCCTGCGGCACGATTTCGCGCGGGGTCAGATCGGCACTGGCGACGTCGATCGTTACGACACGGCTGCGCGGCGCGTCCTTGTTGGTCGACAAATAGAAGGTCGATCCGACATTGCCGATCACCGACCACTCGTTGGTCAGTTCGCCGATGATCGTCTTGGGCTTTGCCGCCGGGTCCTTGAGATCGATGACATGCAGCAGGTTGCGGTTGTCGGTCCCCTCGCTGGTGTAGATCACCAGCCAGCGGCCATCGTCGGTCAGGCCCGAATAATGGCTCTGCTTGGGCTGGCTGGGGGTTTCATAGACCAGCCGGTCGGCGCTCTGCGGGGTGCCGAGCTTGTGGAAATAGATGCGGTGATTTTCGTTCAGCGCCTGGAACTTGGCGTCGGCCGGCGGCTCGGGATAGCGCGAGTAGAAGAAGCCCGATCCATCCTTGGCCCAGGACGCGGCCATGGTGAACTTGGCCCATTCGATCTTGTCGTCGAGTACCTTGCCAGTGGCCACGTCGAGCACGCGGATCGTGCGCCAGTCGGTGCCGCCATCCTGAATCGAATATGCGAGCAGCTTGCCGTCTTCCGACGGCAGCCATTCGGCCAGCGCCGTCGCGCCATCCGCGGCCCAGCCATTGGGATCGATCAGCACGCGGCCCTCACCGTTCAGGCCATCGCGGACATACAGGACCGACTGGTTCTGAAGCCCCGAGTTGCGTGAATAGAAATAGCGGCCGCCCTTACGATAGGGCATGCCGAAGCGCTCATAATCGAACAGCTTGGTCAGGCGTGCCTTGAACACGTCGCGGCCGGGGAGCGTGTCGAGATAGGCGTCGGTCACCTTGTTCTGCGCCGCGACCCATTCGGCCACTTCCTTGTCATTGCGGACATCATTTTCGAGCCAGCGATAGGGATCGGCGACCTTCTCCCCGAACTGCTCGTCGACGACATCGACGCGGCGGGTGTCGGGATAGGAAAGCGGTGCGGTCATGGTCGGCGCGGACTCCGGGCTGGCAACGGCAATGGGCGAAACGAACAAAAGCGGCAGGGCGAGAATCGACGCGCGGCGCATTGGTATCTCCTGAAACGGAACTGCCTTAACCTATTGCTACACCGGACTGGGTCAAGCGGGCGGCGGACGATGCGGACAAAAAATGCATTGTTTTCGGCTGACACGACCGCGAAGGGCCCGGTTCGCGACCGCGACGCGTCAGTGAGGCAACATCTGCGCGACGCCGACGCGACACCGGGTGACGCTGTCCGCTTCGCTGTCTGGGGCATCGATGGAGGGGGTCGCCGGGTCACGCACCGGCGTAGATCAGAGAAAATCCAACATTTGAAGCCCGCGCTTCAGGCAAAGGCGAGCAACGCGCTTTCATGCGCGACCCACGCCATTACCAGCAGCGGGAATGTGGCAAAGGCGATCGCCACCGCGTTGCTTGCACCTTGTCCGCTCGTCCGCTTCATGTCGTCCTCCTGCGCCGCATCGTTTGCAGGGCGCGTGCCAATTCGGCGATCGGCGGGTGTCCGTCGGTTCGGCCGTCGCACGATAGATGGGCAGTCGGACGCCGCGCCAAAGTTCAGCGATTCTTACGGGGTCGCAACATTTGCTTGGGATAGCGGGCCTTGCCGGAGTTGAAGCGATGTTGAGGCAGCGTGGAGCGGCCCCTTCCCCACTTCGGTCATGCTGAACTTGTTTCAGGATCCACGGCTCCTCAGGCGACTGAGGTGTTGGTGGAGGGGTGGATGCTGAAACAAGTTCAGCATGACGGAAGAAGGCTAAGAAGAATAAGAAGAAGACCCTCCCCAACCCCTCCCGCAGGCGGGAGGGGCTCAAGAAGAAGTGGAACGGGTTAAGAGGAGCGGGCGGCTGCTAGCCTGCCCCAAACGCGAAGGGGCGGCCGCACCGTCGTGCGACCGCCCCAGCTCTGGTCGATGAAGTGCCCGAAATCAGGCTGCTTCGTCGAAATCCTCGTCGGTCATCACCGGACCCGAATCCTGGCCCTTGGCCGAGACGTCGCGGTCGACGAATTCGATGATCGCCATCGGCGCCGCGTCCGAAGCGCGCGGGCCGGTCTTGATGATGCGGGTATAGCCACCGTTGCGGTCGGCGTAGCGCGACGCGAGCACGTCGAACAGCTTCACCAGCTGCGCATCGTCGAGCAGACGGGCATGGGCGAGACGGCGGTTCGAAAGACCACCCTTCTTCGCCAGCGTGACCAGCTTTTCGACGTAGGGGCGCAGTTCCTTCGCCTTGGCGACGGTGGTGGTGATCTGCTCGTGCTTGATCAGCGCGGCCGACATGTTGCGGAACAGCGCAGCGCGATGGGCCGAGGTACGCTGAAGCTTACGACCGCCGTACTTATGGCGCATGATATCTTCCTTCGTTCGTTAAGGGGCCGTCTTACGGAACCCCAGACCAGGTGGGACGGAGAGCCACCCATCAAGCCGTCATCCCGGCGAAAGCCGGGATCTCCATAAGGTTGTCCCCCGCCGCACGAGACCCCGGCTTTCGCCGGGGTGACGGCCAAGGGAGGAGCCGAAGCTCCTTACCCCATGATCTCCTGTTCGAGCTTCTTGGCCATCTCTTCGATATTCTCAGGCGGCCAGCCCGGGATTTCCATGCCGAGGCGCAGACCCATCGACGACAGCACTTCCTTGATCTCGTTCAAGGACTTGCGGCCGAAGTTCGGGGTGCGCAGCATCTCGGCTTCGGTCTTCTGGACCAGATCGCCGATATAGATGATGTTGTCGTTCTTGAGGCAGTTGGCCGAACGGACCGACAGCTCGAGCTCGTCCACCTTCTTGAGCAGGTAGCGGTTGATCGTCGCGGTGTCGCCCGCGCCGCCTTCCGCCGCGGCCGGAGCGGCCACGCCGATCGGTGCCGAACGGGTGATCGCCGAATCGTCGAAGTGGACGAACAGCGCGAGCTGGTCCTGAAGAATGCGCGCGGCATAGGCCACGGCGTCTTCAGGGGTCACGGTGCCGTCGGTCTCGACCGAGAGGCTGAGCTTGTCGTAATCGAGTTCCTGCCCGACGCGGGTGTTCTCGACCTTGTAGCTGACCTGACGGACCGGCGAGTAGAGCGCGTCGACCGGGATCAGACCGATCGGCGCGTCGGCCGGACGGTTCGAC
>JASBRX010000042.1 GCA_030149245.1 Sphingomonas bacterium | reverse complement strand
GGATTGAGCGCCGGGCGGCGTGGTATAAGCACGCAGCACGTCGGCGCTGAGGCGCGGCGCGACGTCGGCCATTCCGATGCCGATGAAGCCCGAATCCCAAGTGTAGAGCGAATCCCACCATTTTCCCGGGGTGAAATGCCGGATGTACTGGTCCTGCGTATAGACCGGGTAGACGATGTTCATCAGCAGATTGGCGCCGATCAACTGGCGTGCCAGCATGAACCGCCGGCCGGCGGGAAGGGGATCGGCAATCGCCGCTTGCGCCTTGCCCCGTGCCCATGCGCGTTCCAGCGCGGCGGTATCGGAGTGGGCGGCGAGCGTGCGCTCGACGGTCTCGCGCGGACCTGTCGAAACCAGTGCCCAGATCGTCTCCCTGCCGCCGGCGGGCACCGGCGTGCCGCCGAACAGCAGATTGGCATAACGACCGCGGCCATCGCCCTGCGCGACTGTCAGCGTTTTGCTGTGGCTGCGCCGGGCGAAGAAGAAATCGAGCGTCCCGTTGCGAAATTCGCGGATACGCACTCCCGGCCGGAACCAGCGCAGGCCGTACCAGGCATCGGCCTGCCGATAATTCAGAAGCAGCGACTGCGGGGCGGGTCCCTTCGCTATTTCGGGCCGGGTGTCGGCGTCCTCGGGCTGGAAGCGCACCGCCGACGCGGCCGAGGCGGGTGCGAAAGCGATCCCTTCGAGGTCGATCGCGCCCGCCGGACGGAGCGTCAGCGCCCGTGCGCCCGCGGCGAGCGGCATCGTCCACGTAGCGCCATCGGGGGCGGCGGGAAGCAACGTACCCCCGGCATCGGCCAGCGCGACCTGCGTCTTGGCGCGATAGCGCAGCACCGCAACCTCGGCTCCGGCGGGAACCGCATAGGTCGCCATGTCTCCCGTCGCCATGCGCAGCGCGCGGCCATCGACCAGCCCGTCCTCGCGCACCTCGCCGCGCAACCAGCCATCGTAAACAAGCCGGTCCGACGGTGTCGGTCGCGCCCGGCGATGCGCGCTATAATGGACCCCCGACACCCATTCGCCGCCCGCCGGGATGCTGGCGCGCAAGATGCGCCGCGGCGTCAGCACGCTGCCGGGTGCGCGGTTGGGAAGTTGCATCGAAGCCAGAAGATTGAGCGTCAGCGTTTTCGCGCGCGGGCTGCCGTTGACCAGATCGACGCGGATCAGCCGCGAATGCGATGCCGGGTCCAGCGCGGCAAACGCGATCTCGGCATAAACCTGCTGCCCTTCCAGTTTCTGGCGATACGAATGATAGGACAGGTCAGGCGCCGCTTCCCAGGCGACGAAACCGGTGTTGAGCGACGCATTGGGGACATCGGGCGTCGACGTCGTGTGCGGCCCGGCGAATAGGGTGAGGTCGAACCGCATTCCCGACGTCAGATCCGGAATGTGCGACACGCCCAGATAGGCGTTGGAATAGGGGCCCCAGCGAGGCAGATTCAGATCGTGGACCCCGGCTTCAATCTTAGGGTTGTTCTGCGGATGCGGTTCCGCGAACGCTGACGACAGCAAGCCAGGGACGGCTACAGCGGCGATGACAGCGCGGGCCGTCCAGCGGTTGCAGATGATCTTCACGCTATCGTCCTCCCCCGCAGGCCGTGCCCGCGGCCTTGATCGTCTCAGCAGCGTTGGATGACGCTCTTCTGCTTGCGACTTTTTGAAATTGGCATATCTATAATATATATTATGCCTCTGTCGGACAACAGAGCAAAGAGCGCGGTGACGGCCGCGATGATTGAGGGAGGATAGATGCCAAAGGATTTCACGCGCCGCGAACTCGTCGGTGTGGCGGCGGCCGCTGCGGCCGCGCCATCGCTTTTCGACGCGGCGCGTGCCAGTGCGATCCAGCCGTCGCGCCGCACCAACATCGTCTATATCCATTCGCACGATTCGGGCCGGTATCTGTCGCCCTATGGTTATGCGGTGCCGACGCCGCGCCTCCTTGGCCTTGCCCGCGAAGGTGTATTGTTCCGGCAGATGCATTGTGCCTCGCCCAGCTGCTCGGCCAGCCGGGCGGCGATGCTGACGGGCCAGTCTTCGCATAGCAGCGGCATGCTCGGGCTCACGCATCGCGGCTGGAACCTTGCGCATCCCGAACGCCATCTCGTGCATACGCTGGGCCGGGCAGGCTATGCCACCGTGCTTGCGGGGCTTCAGCATGTCGCGCGCGACGCCGCGTCGATCGGCTATAGCCAAATCCTTCCGCATCGAAGCAATATGGTGCGCGACGTGGCGCCCGGAGCTGCGGCGTTTCTTCGCAGCCCGGCCGCAAAGGCGCAGCCGTTTTTCCTCGATGTCGGATTTGAGGAAACCCACCGGCCCTTGCACCCGGCGGTGGACGATCACGCTTTCATCCTGCCGCCGGCCCCCATTCCCGACACGGCCGAAAGCCGGCGCGACATGGCCGAATATCATGCCAGCGCCCGCGCGCTCGACCATGGTGTCGGGCTCATCCTCGATGCGCTGCAAGCGGCCGGGCTGGCGGAAAATACCCTGATCATCAGCACGACGGACCATGGCCTGCCGTTTCCGACGATGAAGGGGGAATTGCGCGACGGCGGGACGGGCGTTTCGATGATCATGCGGGGGCCGGGTGCATTCGCCGGTCCCAGGGTTTCCGACGCCCTGCTATCGCAAATCGACCTGTTCCCGACGCTGTGCGACTATCTTGGGATCGGCCGACCCGATTGGCTGGAAGGCCAGTCCTTTTTGCCCGTCGTCGACGGACGAAGGGCGGAAGTGAACGAGGCGATATTCACCGAGCTGACTTTCCACGCGGCCTATGAGCCCAAGCGCGCGGTGCGAACGCAGCGGTACAAATATATCCGGCGTTTCGATGGACGTCGGACGCCCGTGGTCGTCAATTGTGACGGTGGGCTGACCAAGGCCCAGTGGCTGAAACGCGGCTGGGCGGGCTATCCGCTGGTGGCTGACGAGGCGGGTGAAGAATTGTTCGACCTTTATTTCGATCCGACCGAACAGCGCAACCTCGTCGCGCTGCCGGAACTGGCGGCGGTGCTGGAGGATATGCGCTCGCGGCTGAGCGAGTGGATGCGCCGGACGCAGGATCCTTTGCTCGACGGCCCTGTCGCCGTGCCTCCGGGCGTTCGGTCCGATCCGCCCGATCCCCGGTCGGACGGCGCGACGCGCAGGGAGTAGAGGGGCAGCGCTTCGCAGTCTTAATTATCGTATATATACTATTGCACATGGCTTCGCCGCTCTTTAGGCTTGTTGCAGGAGAGGCGCGAATATGAGGGCGGCACGGGTCTCGCTGGCTGCCATCTCGCCCGAAGCGGCTGTGAGGAAATAATGGTGACGCGATCAATCGCCACCCCCGGGGCTGCCATCATGCGGCGATCGGTCCAAAAACCATGCTGTCTGGAGGCGCGTACATGAAAGGCGCCCTGGTCGAAACGCGCGCAGAGCGCTTTGCCGCGATGGGTACGCGTATCGAGCTGCACCAGTTCGGGCGGGCGGCGCCCGACGCGTTGCTGGCTGGGCGCCGCGCCATCGAGGCGGTCGACGACGCGCTGACGATTCACCGTCCCTCGGCGACAACTGCGGTCAACGACCGGCTGATCGCCGGCGAGGTTGCAATGATCGATGATCCGGTACTGCTCGACGCGTTGGCGGCGATTGCGGAGGCCTGGCGCGCGACCGACGGTCTGTTCGATCCGACGGTCGGCAGCGGCGGTGGGGCGGCCTGGCCCGCGCTATCGGTCGACCGCGGTTCCGGGCACATCGAAGCGGCCCAGCCGACCGCCTTCGACTTCGGGGGCTTTGGCAAGGGTTTCGCGCTTGATCGCGCCGCCGCGGCGATGCGCGCGGCCGGTGTAACATCGGCATTCCTGTCGGCGGGTGAGAGTTCGGTCGCGGTGATTGGCGATCATCCGCTCGGCGGCGCATGGCCCGTCGCGATACCGCATCCGCTTGATCCCGAGCGCTGGCTCGTCGAGTTAACGCTGCGCGATGAGGCGCTTTCGGTTTCATCCACCGTCGGTGATGGCGCGGCCGCGCCGGGGCGCAGTCCGATGATCCGACCCTCCGACGGCATGATCGTCACCGCTGCCGCAACGGCGGTGGCGGTCGACGCCTCGGGCGCGGTGGCCGAGGCGATGAGCACCGCGCTGCTGGTGGCGGCCCCCGATGCCGCGCAGCGACTGATCGGAGCCGATCCGGCGCGCCGTTTCACCTTCGCCTTTGATGACCACACCCGCCGCATGACGGCATAATTGAAAGATCGACAGATGTCCGACAGTGATTTCACCCTTTCGCGCCGCAAATTCCTCGACCGGATCGCGATGGCATCGGCCGGCGCGGCGATGGCTGCGGCGGCACCTTGGACGGCGATCGCGCAGACGCCTGTGGCTACCGGAACCCGCGTGCGCCTGGGGGTCATTGGCACCGGCGATCGCGGCCGGGCGCTGATCCAGAACATCGCCAAGACGCGCAACTGCACCGTTGCAGCAATCTGCGACAATTATGCGCCCAATATGGATCGTGCGCGCAAGCTCGTGCCGGCTGATACGCCGGGCTTCAGCGATCATCGGGCGATGCTGGATGCGCGCGGGATCGATGCGGTGGTCGTCGCAACACCGCTCGACCTTCATGCGTCGCAGACTTTTGATTCGCTCGACGCCGGGCTGCACGTCTGGTGCGAGAAAGCGATGGCGCGTAGCATCGCCGACTGCAGCGCGATGATCGAACGCGCGCGGGCAAAGGGCAAGGTGCTCCAGATCGGGCACCAGCGCATGTTCCACCCGACATATCTGAGCGCGCTGAAGCGCGCCAAGTCGGGCGAGATCGGTGAAATCACGCAAATCCGCGCGAGCTGGCATCGCAACAATAAATGGCGGCGGAACGTTCCTGCCGATGCCACCGATCGGCAGATCAACTGGCGCCTGTATCGCGACCGGTCAGCGGGATTGATGACCGAATTGGCCACGCACCAGCTTCAGGTGTGCAACTGGTTTCTTGACGGCGTGCCGACGCGGGCGATCGGATCGGGAAGCATCTGTTTCTGGAAAGACGGGCGCGAAGTGTACGATCATGTCGCGCTGATCTACGAATATGGCGGCGGGCGAAAAGCCATCTATTCCTCGCTCCTCAACAACGCGCGCTACGGTTGCGAGGAGCAGATCCAGGGCAGCACGGGCACCATCGAGCCCGAACTCGGCCGAATCTATCAGGAAGTGTTGCCCAAGCAGCTCGCGCTTCAGCGTATGCAACAGGATGTCGCGCGGGGGCACAAACGCACGGTCCCGATCGGCGGCGCCACATGGTTCCCCGAACTGCCGGTGACCACGCCGGGGGAATCGCTGGGCTGGGGCGAGTATGACGAAACGATGCTTCAGTTCGAAGGGTTCGGCGAGGCGGTGCGCAGCGGCCGCGAAGTCCCCGGCCTGTTGCAGCAGGCCTATTATGCCAGCGTCGCTTCGCTGATGGGCGAACAGGCGATGGACAGCGGGCAAGCGGTCGAATGGCCGCGCTCGCTCGTCGCGTTCTGAACCGGTTTCTGCAGGAATATTGTCCATGACCCCGATCGATCGCCGCGCGTTGATTGCCGGCGCTGGCTTTGCCGCTGCCATGGCAAGCGACGTGTTCGCTCAATCCACCCCGCCGCCGAAGGCGGGCGCGGGGAGGGGGGCGCCGCGCGAGCCGGACGTGTCGGCGCGCCATCGCATCCGCTTTGCGGTCATCGGGCTCGACCATTCGCATATCTATGGCATGACCGATGCGTTGATCCGTGGCGGCGGCACGCTGGTGGCGATGCTTGCTGCCGATCCGGCGCAGGTCGCGCCGTTTCGCCGGCGCTACGGCGATGTGAAGGTTGCGCGCAGCGAGGCGGAGATTCTGGATGACCCCACGATACAATTGGTCGCCAGCGCTTCGATTCCCGATCTGCGCGCGCCGTTAGGCATTCGGGTGATGCGTGCGGGCAAGGATTTCCTGGCCGACAAGCCCGGCATCACCAGCCTGGATCAGCTCGCCGCGGTACGCCAGGCGGTGCGCGAGATGCGGCGCAAGTTTGCGATCCTCTATTCCGAACGCTTCGACGTGCGCGCGGCGGTACGCGCCGGCGAGTTGGTCAAGGCGGGGGCGATCGGCCAGGTTCTCCAGACCATCAACCTTGCTCCGCACCGGCTGAACGCGCCGAGCCGCCCGGCCTGGTTCTGGGACACCGCGCGCTACGGCGGCATCCTGACCGATATCGGCAGCCATCAGGCGGACCAGTTCCTCTTTTATACCGGATCGACCGAAGCCCGCGTCGTGGCGTCGCAGACGGGCAATATGGCGATGCCCGACCATCCGCGGTTCGAGGATTTCGGCGACATGATGCTCAGCGGTAACGGCGGCACGGGTTATGTGCGTGTCGACTGGCACACGCCCGATGGCCTGCCGACCTGGGGCGACGGGCGGCTGTTCATCATCGGCACCGACGGATCGATCGAGCTGCGCAAATATATCGACGTGGCAGGGCGGCCGGGCGGCAATCACCTGTTCCTGACCGACCGCAAGGGCGTGCAATATATGGATTGCAGCAA
>JASBRX010000037.1 GCA_030149245.1 Sphingomonas bacterium | reverse complement strand
GCGGCTGACCCTGTTGCGCCACGCCAAGTCCGACTGGGACGATCCGGTGGCCCGCGACTTCGACCGGCCCTTGAATCATCGGGGCGAGAAGGCGGCGCTGTTGATGGGCCAGTTTGCCGCCCAGCGGCAGATGCAGTTCGACATGCTGGTGGCGTCGCCCGCGGTGCGGGTGGTGCAGACGCTGGAGACATTTTTCACCGGCTTTGGCGAATCGCTCGACGCGCGTTGGGACAGGCGCATCTATCTCGCCTCCTCCCCGACATTGTTCGATGTCATCCGCGACCTGCCCGAAAGCACCGACAGCGCCCTGCTGGCCGGGCATAATCCGGGGCTGGAGGAGTTGATCCTCGATCTCGTCCCCGACGATGGCGCCAATCCTCTGCGCGAGGATGTGGAGGTCAAGTTCCCGACCGCCAGCATCGCGGTGCTGGACCTCAAAATCGAGCGCTGGAGCGAGGCGCGGGAGAATGTCGCCACGCTGGTCAGCTTCACCCGCCCGCGCGATCTGGACCCGGCGCTGGGTCCGGGGACGCGCTGACGGGGCCGGCAGCCATGACGCCCATAATCTGGCGCGTCGCGCGGGCCGACGATGCCCCTGCGCTTTCCATCCTTGGCGGGGCGACCTTCCTGTCCAGCTTCGCCCACGACCATCCCGGCGCGGCGCTGGTCAGTCATATCCGCACCGCCCATGGCATCCCTTATTATGAGGCCGCACTGGCCGATCCTGAGCAGACCGTCCTGATTGGCGAGACACCATTTGGCGCGCCGGTGGGCTATGCGATGATCACGCCGCCTGACCTGCCGATCGCGACCGATCCGGCCTGCGACCGGGAATTGAAGCGGCTCTATCTGCTGTCGGGCTGGCAGGGTGGCGGGCATGGCGATAGGATCATGGACCTGGTTGCGCAGGAAGCCCGGCGGCGCGGGGCCAGCCGCCTGCTACTGGCCGTCTATCCCCAAAATGACCGGGCGCGGCGCTTCTATGCGCGGCATGATTTCGTTGAGGTGGGATCGCTGACCTTCATGGTTGGCGACGTGCCGTTCCGCGACCTGATCTATGCCCGGCAATTATAGGCGAATGGCGCGGGCCAGCTGGTCGCGTATGCCCTCCAGCCGCGCCAGCACATCATCGTGCGTCCCTGGCTCCGGCACATCCGGCGATACGGTCCCATTGCCATCGACCAGCATCTTCTGCGCGCCCTTCACAGTGAAGCCTTCGATGTTGAGCAGATCATGGATGCGACGGGCCAGCGCCACGTCGGCGGGACGGTAGTAGCGGCGATTGCCGGAGCGCTGGAGCGGGCGCAGTTGCGGGAAACGCGTTTCCCAATAGCGCAATATATGCTGGGGCAGGCCCAATTCATCAGCCAGTTCACTGATGGTCAGCAATGCACCCTCTGCCTTTTTCATGACAGCAATGTTGCACCCTAAGACCCATCAAGGTCAATCACGGTAAACTACGGGTTAGCGCGGAAAACATGCAACTGCACAGCATCGAGGCCCAGCGACCGAACGCCCGCCTGCAAGATGGTGACCCCTACGGGAATCGAACCCGTGTTTCAGCCGTGAAAGGGCCGCGTCCTAACCGCTAGACGAAGGGGCCGTGAAGGCGAGGGCGCCGGTTAGGCAAAGCCGTCGCCGCGGTCAAGGGCGAATCGTATCGATCAGTCGGCCCAAGCGGCATCGTCGAGATGAATTTCCGCCGCGGGGCGCGGACCCCAGTCGTCGATCTTCGCGCGACCGGCGATCCACAGCTTGCGGTCGCGCGGGGCGCCGAGCAGGGCGAGACCGAGCGGCGTGTCGGCGGCGCGGAAGGCCATCGCCTTGATGCTGCGCCCGTCATCGCCCGCGACGATCGCGCGGACATGGCCGTTGCCGACGACGTCGCATTTGATGAGGCGCACCGGCCCGGCCACGACGCGCGGTGCGGGCCAGCCCATGCCATAGGGGCCGCCCGCCTCCATCGCTTCGACCAGCTGCGGGTTTACCCCGCCGGGCGCGAGGACGGCATCGAGCAGCAGCGCGCGCGATTCCGAGGCGCGCTCGACCGCGTCGGCCAGCTTGGCGTTGAGGAAGGCGATGAATGCCGGGATCTGGTCCTCTGCCACGGTGACGCCCGCCGCCATGGCATGGCCGCCACCCGCGATCAGCAGGCCTGCTTCCTTGGCGGCAATGATCGCCGCGCCGAGATCGACGCCGGAGATCGAGCGGCCCGAGCCCTTGCCGATCCCGTCCTCTCCGATGGCGATGACGATGGCGGGGCGGCCATGCTTTTCCTTGAGCCGGCCGGCGACGATGCCGATCACGCCGGGGTGCCAGCCGCGTGCGGCGACGACCGCGACCGCGCCGTCGCAGTCCATGGCTTCGGCCGATTGCTGAACCTCCGCCTCGATCGCGCGGCGTTCCTCATTGAGGCGGTCGAGTTCCTGCGCGATGGTGCGCGCTTCGTCCATGTCTTCGGTGGTGAGCAGGCGGACGCCGAGGTCGGACTTGCCGACGCGCCCGCCGGCATTGATGCGCGGGCCGAGCGCGAAGCCGAGATCGGTGCAGGTCGGTGCGCGGGTCAGGCGGCTTGCCTCGATCAGCGCGTTCATGCCGATGTTGCGGCGCTGGCCCATGACCTTGAGACCCTGTGCGACGAAGGCGCGGTTGAGGCCCTTCAGCTGTGCGACATCGGCGACGGTGCCGAGCGCGACGAGGTCGAGCAGGTCGAGCAGGCGTGGTTCGACGCGATTGGCAAAGAAGCCGCGCCCGCGCAGCACCCGGACCAATGCCGCGCCGAGCAGCCACGCGACGCCCACGGCGGCGAGATGGCCGTGCGCCGCCCCCTCATCCTCGTCGAGGCGGTTGGGGTTGACCAGTGCGAGCGCGACGGGAAGCTCCGACGCGCATTTATGGTGGTCGACGACGATCACCTCCGCGCCGACCGCTTTCGCCTCGGCCAGCGCGTCATAGGCCATCGCGCCGCAATCGACGGTGACGATCAGGTCGGCGCCGTCGCGCTTCAGCCGCACCAGCGCCTCGCCCGAGGGGCCATAGCCCTCCATCAGCCGGTCGGGGATATAGGCTTTGGGATCGAGGCCGAGGTCACGCAGTAGGCGGATCAGCAACGCGGCTGAGGTCGCGCCGTCGACGTCGTAATCGCCGAACACCGTGACCTTCTCGCCGCGCTGTACCGCATTGGCGAGCCGTTCGGCGGCGCGATCCATGTCGCGGAAGATCGACGGATCGGGCATGAAGGCGCGGATGCTGGGGTTGCGATGCGCCTCCAGCTCCTCACGCGGGCAGCCGCGGGTGAGGAGCAGCTGGGTGACCAGATCATCGGGGGCGAAGGATGGGTCGCGCGCATCCGCCGCCAACCCCCGCCAGCGCCAGGCCTGGCCGAGGATCGAGCTGTGGACGTTGAGCACCGGAGTCATCGGGGGGCTTTAGCGTGGTTTCTGGATTGAGGGAATCGGTCAGGCTCACCGTCACCCCGGGCTTGACCCGGGGCCCAGCTGCCTTGGGTCCATCGAAGAAGCTGGGCCCCGGCTCAAGGCCGGGGTGACGAAATGGGCGGAACTAAGCCTCTCAGTCCTCCAGGATCTTCGAATGCACCCGCGTGTCGCGCATCAGCAGGTACGTCACCAGCGACACGCCGATCATCGCGGTGACGTACCAGTAAAAGCCGCGCTCCATCCCCTGATCCTTGAACCACAGCGCCACATAGGGCGCGGTGCCGCCGAAGATCGCGTTGGCGAGCGCGTAGGGCAGAGCAACGCCGAGCGTGCGGATATGCGCGGGGAACAGCTCCGCCTTCACTACCGCGTTGATCGAGGTGTAGCCGGTGACGATCACCAGCGCGCCGGACATGATCAGGAACGCGGCGAGCGGGGTCTGGACGCTTTCAAGGGTGGTGAAGATCGGCCAGGTAAAGAGGACGCCGAGCACGCCGAAGCCGACCATCAGCGGCTTGCGCCCGATCCGGTCGGACAGCGCGCCAGCAATCGGCTGCAGGCACATGAACACGAACAAAGCGGCCGCGCTGATCTGGGTCGAGACCTGCTTGGTGAAGGCGCCGGTACCGCTGAGGAAGGTGAGCAGGTAGACGGAGTAGGCGTAGAAGGCGAGCGTGCCGCCGGCGGTGAGCAGCATCACCAGAGCCGCTTCGCGCGGGTGGCGCAGGAACAGGCCGCCGAAGCTGGACTTGTCCTCCGCCGCCGTGCTGCGATTGGCGAAGCTCTGCGTTTCGGGCAGGTTGCGGCGAAGCCAGAATACGCCGACCGCGAGCGCGCCGCCGATGAAGAAGGGGATGCGCCAGCCCCATTCAGCCAGCGCGGTGTCGGCCATCGCCGCCTGGAGCGCGAGCAGAACGCCAAGCGCGACGAGGTGGCCGGAGATCAGCGTCACATATTGGAAGCTGGAATAGAAGCCGCGCCGCTCCTTGCCGGCCATTTCGGACAGGTAAGTCGCGCTCGCGCCATATTCGCCGCCGACCGACAGCCCCTGCATCAGCCGCGCAACCACCAGCGACACCGTCGCCCAGGCGCCGATGCTGTCATAGCCGGGGGTCATCGCGATCAGCATCGAACCGCCGCACATCAACGTCACCGACAGCGTCAGCCCCGCCTTGCGCCCGCGGCGGTCGCCATAAATGCCCATCAGCCACGCGCCGATCGGGCGCATGAAAAAGCCGACGGCAAAGATCGCCCAGACATTGAGCGCCTGCGCCAGCGGATCGCCCTTGGGGAAGAAATGGGGAGCGAGATAGCTGCTGAACGCGGCATAGGCGTACCAGTCATACCATTCGACCAGATTGCCCGCCGACCCGCCGAAGATCGACTTGAGCCGCGTCCGCATGTCCGGTGCCGCGCTCATCGCCCGGCCCCGCGCGGGAATGCCAAGCTCAGCGCCTGGGTCAGCTTGCGCCGGACGAACCGCCCCGCGAGGCCGAAGGGCGCGATCCAAGGCCGCCACCACGGCGCGTCGGGCGAGTAGGAGGAAGCTTCGATCAGCATCAGGCGCAGCTCCTCACGGCGATAGGCCCAGTCCGGCATGAACCGGATTTTGTCGAGATAGACAACCAGGCTGCGGTCCCAGTCCGCTTCCCGCAGCGTCGCGCGGTGCGGGGCGGTGAGGTCGCGCAGCGCCGCTGCGGTCAGCCGCCGCGCCTGATGCGACAGCGTCGCGGGCGGCGGGCTAGCGGAGTCGCCGAACAGCTCTGCCGCCAGCGCCAGCGCGCTGTCATGCACATCGCTCGCGCCGATCCGGGCGGCGCAGTCGCGTGCGGCGGCGCGCTGGGCGTCGCTGCTGCACCGGGTCAGCGCTGCGAAATCGGCGATCCATTTCAGCCGGTGCCAGTTGGTGCTTGCGCCATGCACGGCGAGATAGACCAGCATGTCGGGCCGGGCGAGCGTGGGCAGGCCGTGTCCGGCGCCAACCGCCACCGTTTCGCGCGGCGACTTCAGGCCGAGCGTGGGCACCAGCGCACGGTTGATGAACAGGCGCGTGTGCAGTTCGACCATCACCCGATTGTCGGGATGCCGCCAGCCGCTGTCCTTGAGCACATGGTCGAGCGAGCCGGGCGCGGCGCGGTCCTGTCCGTCAAGCGAGACATAGCCCAGCGCCCGCAGCGCTGTGAACGCCTCGGCCCGCGCGGCGGGATCGATCAGCAGGTCGATGTCGTGCGAGGCCTTCGCCCCGACATTGCCATAGGCGAGCAGGGCCAGCGCCGGCCCCTTGACCGTGATCCAATCGACGCCGCGCTCGGTCAAGGCCGCGCCGATGCGGCACAGTTCGGCGGTCTGTGCCATGGTGAGCATGCCGTCGCGGCGGGCGATCGCCGTGCTGCGTGCGGCGATATCGGCAGGGACGCTGGCAATGTCGCGCATCGCTCCGGCGACCAGCGGCATCACGCGGTGCTGGGTCGCGTCAGTGAAGACCGCGTCCCAGTCGGTCACCCGCGCGGCGGCTGCCTGGATGGCGGCACGGCGGGCGGCATCGTCGGGCCAGCGGCAGGCTGCGGCCAGAAAGCCGAAGGCGCCCGTCGCATCACTTACCGGCTGCGGCTTCGGCACCCCTTATCCCCCAGAACCCCTCGGCGTGCAGCCCCTCCGCACGGCACCCGGTCGTCAGAACGATCCCGGCACCTCGCGCTGCGCCGTGCTGGGCCGCATCGGGCTGAGCAGTTCCAGTCCGCCCTTGCTGCTTCGCGCGCCTTCCATGCTCGATGCGGTGATCGGCGTACAGCTGCGACCGGCAAGGAAATCAAGTGCGGTCTTGATCGACGCCTCCTGCGGGTCGCCAAGCGGGCGGGTCACGTCGTCGCTGGCCTGACACGTCGCGCCCATGAAGCTGGCGAGGCCGGTATAATAGGCGCCCTGCCGCGCGCTGTTTTCGGTGGCGAAGGCGACGACCCGCAGCCGGTCGTCGCACGCGGTGCGATCGACCGCGATCTGGCCGACCGGCTTGCCATAGGTGTTGGTGCCGATCAGCGCCGCGCGATTACCGAGATGCGGGATGAAGGTGTTCATCACCAGCTCGCTCGCCGATGCGCTGCCGCCGGTGCCGATAAACGCGATGCGCGTTGGGGCGATCGACTGGGCCTGCGGGCTGAAGAAGGTGGTTTCGTTGTTCGACGCCTTGGACGCGCGGAAGGTGGTGTAGTTTGCGACCTGGCTCGCCGTCTTGTCGCGCGCGAGCAGATTGTTGATCAGCGTCGCGATCGAAACCAGCCCGCCGCCATTGTAGCGCAGGTCGATGATCACCTCGCTCACCCCCTGCGCGCGGAAATCGGCAAAGGCGGCGCGCAGCGGCGATTCGGCGGTGTTGATGAAGGTGCGCAGGTTGATGTAGCCGACCTTCTTGCCCGCATCGTCGATGATCTTCGCGCCATAGCGGGCCGAGACCGGGGTCAGCGTATAGGTCGCGCGGGTGATCGTCGCGGTCTGTTCCGATCCGCCGAGCGGGCGAAAGCGGAAGCTGCGCGTGTCGCCATTCAGCGCATTGGTGATCCCGGCCGAGCCTTCGGTGGCGATGATGTCGCTGACGTTGCGCAGCGTCGCCGTACTGGTCCCGATTGCGAGAATCTCGGTGCCGCGGTCGATCCCGGCGGTCAGCGCCGGGGTACCCTCGAACGATTCGGCGATGAACAGCCGCCGCGCGACCGAATCGACCGACAGGCGGACGCCAAACCCGGCGTTGGAGCCGGAATTATAATAGGCATTCTCCTCGGCGATCGAGGTGATGTAAGTGAAATAGCGGTCCTTGCTCTGCGCCCGCGCGGTGGCGGTCAGCGCGTCGATATAGTCCTGAACCGTCGCATAGGGCGTGGCGCTCAGGCTGGCGGGCAGCGTTTCGGGGAACAAATACCATTCGTTGAGCTGCTGCGCCGCCCAGGCCTGGCGCGACGCGAGCGAGCAGGTGCCGGTTGGGGCGGGGGTCGACCCGCCACCGCCACTGCTGATCGATCCGCTGCTGCCCCCGCCGCCACAGGCGGAAAGCAGGGCGAGGGTGGCGACGGCGGCCGTAAGGCGTTGCGAATGAAGACGAAACTGGCGCATAGCGGGTGTAGACTATCGCAAGCGGGGGCGGTCGTCATGCGGTAAATGTGGCGCGTTTGTCGCACCCCGGCGCGATTGCGGGCCGGAATGACCGGGTTGTCGTGGAAATCGCCGCTTTGCCTTGTCTTTGAGCCGTCCCTTTGCTAGGGGCGCGTCCCAACGCCCGGGGCAGGAGCTTCGGCGATCCCTGTTCTGTTGAATTCGAATCTGGAGTTGAGACGGCTTTATGCAAATCATCGTTCGCGACAACAATGTCGACCAGGCGCTGCGGGCGCTCAAGAAGAAGCTGCAGCGTGAGGGCGTCTATCGCGAGATGAAGCTGCGCCGTCACTTCGAAAAGCCGAGCGAAAAGCGCGCCCGTGAGCGTGCCGCTGCGGTGCGTCGGGCGCGCAAGCTCGAGCGCAAGCGCATGGAGCGCGACGGCGCCCGTTAAGGCCCGATTCGCTGTCGGCGCGCGGGGCGTGCCGACAGCCTGACGTTTGTGATCGTTTGCCGTGCCCTGTGCCGGCTCCAGCAGGATAGCTGACTCATGTCGTCCGTCACCGCCGTGCCGATCGCGCCGACCAAGCGCAGCGCTCTTGTCTGGCTGTGGCTCGGCATCGTCGTGGCGATTGCTGGCGCAGTCGCGCTGGCATGGGTTGGGACCGAAAAGGTCGTGACCGAGCGCGCGGACAATGCGACCTTCCTCGCCCGCAACAAGGCGCAGACCGGCGTGACCGAGACCGCGTCGGGCCTGCAGATCCAGACGATCACCGAAGGAACCGGGGCGAGCCCGACCGACAGCGACGTCGCGCTGGTCAACTACAAGGGCACGCTGCGCAACGGTGAGACGTTCGACGCAAGCCAGCAGCCGACCCCGCTCCCCGTTCAGGGCATGATCCCCGGCTTCAGCGAAGCGCTCAAGCTGATGAAGAAGGGCGGCAAGTACCGCGTCTGGATCAAGCCGGAGCTGGGCTATGGCAGCGAAGCCAAAACCGATCCGCGCAGCGGGCGCGAAGTGATCCCGGCCGATTCGCTGCTGGTGTTCGAGGTCGAGCTGATCGAGTTCCTGCCGATGAGTGTCTATCAGCAGATGATGCAGCAGCAGATGGGTGGTGGCATGCCGGGCGGGGCTCCGGGCGGCGCCGCTCCGCCGCCGCCGGGCAACTGATCGGGCGCATCCGGGTGAGGACATGATAAAGGCGGGGCCGGTGGCCTCGCCTTTTTCACGTCTGGCGCTGCGATTGATGGCTCAACCCCGTTGGTGCTGAGCTTGTCGAAGCACGGTTCCTGCCCACGGTGGCGATGGGCCGCCGCCCTTCCATGCGCCGGGACAGGCCCTTCGACAGGCTCAGGGCAAACGGAGGTTGGGAATGACGGGCCGCCGGTCGTGCGCGGGCAGGATCAGAGCGTCCAGCGCCCCGTCGCCGCACCGGCGCCCGGCACCGCGTTCTTGAGGTCCGCGAACAGGCCGCCCGGGGCGACCAGTGCGGAGAGCTTGTCGGCACCCATCGCGACATAATCGTCATGCGTCACCGCGAGCAGGACCAGATCATAGTGCTCGGTCAGCGCGGCGTCGTCGGCCAGCTCCAGCCCATATTCGTGGTGCGCCTCAGCCGCATCGGCGAGCGGGTCATGGACGGTGACCGCATGGCCCAGCTCGGCCAGGCGCGCGATCAGGTCGGCAACCTTGGAATTGCGCAGGTCGGGGACATTCTCCTTGAACGTCAGCCCCAGCACCAGCGCGCGCCCGGCGACGCCGCCGCGCAGGCCGTGCAGCCGGTCGGCGATCCAGCCCGCCATATCGTCATTGGTGCTGCGCCCGGCCAGGATCACCTGCGGGTTATGGCCCAGCATCTCGGCCTTGTGGCTGAGGTAGAAGGGATCGACGCCGATGCAGTGGCCACCGACAAGGCCGGGATGGAAGGGCAGGAAGTTCCATTTGGTCCGCGCCGCTGCCAGCACGTCCCAGATCGACAGGTCCATCGCCGAAAAGATGCGCGTAATCTCGTTCATGAAGGCGATGTTGATGTCGCGCTGGGCGTTCTCGATCACCTTGGCCGCTTCGGCGGCGCGAATCGATGCGGCGCGGAAAACGCCGCCGCTCGTCACCTGCTCATAGAGTGCGGCGACGCGGTCGAGCACTTCGGGGGTCTGGCCGGAGACGACCTTGGTGATCTTGTCGATCGTATGCTCGCGGTCACCCGGATTGATGCGTTCGGGTGAATAGCCGAGGAAGAAATCCTTGCCGCTGACCAGACCCGTGATCCGCTCGATCTCCGGGCCGCACAGCTCCTCGGTCACGCCGGGATAGACGGTGCTTTCATAGACGATGATCGGCGCGCGCGCGGGATCGATCATCCCGGCGACGGTGCGGGTCGCGGCCATGACGATGCGCAGGTCGGGCTTGTTGTCGGCATCGACCGGGGTGGGGACGGTGACGATGATGAAATCGGCCGCCGGGCATTCCGCCGGATCGCTGGTCAGCGAGAGGCTGGACGCGGCGAGGCGGTCGGCATCGATCTCGCCGGTGCGGTCATGCCCGTCCTTGAGCTCCGCGATCCGCCCGGTGTCGATGTCGAGGCCGACGGTATCGAAGCGCTTGGCCAGTGCCACTGCCAGCGGCAGGCCGACATAGCCCAGGCCGACGACAACAACCTTCGTATCTGCCGACATTCACGGTCCCCCGCCCATGCCCGACGGGGCAGGTCTCGGCGCGCCCTTTCGCAAAGTGCCGGGTGGAAGGCAAGCGCGGTCAAAGCGCGGAAAGCCTTGATATCCATCGTCCCCGACCGTAAACGCCACGCCGATTGGAGGCGACGTCCCGTGACAGCCAAGACAGCCGATGCGGTGGATTGGCACGAGTCGATCGCCGAGTCGTTTCAAGCCGGATATGATCACTCGCCGCGCTTTCGCGAGCGGCTCGCGCTGTGGCGCGACCTGATTGCACGCCATGTCACGCCGGGCGACCGCGTGCTGGATGCCGGATGCGGCGCAGGAACGTTCAGCTTCGAGGCGGCGCGGGTCGGTGCATCCGTGACCGCGATCGACGGCAGCGCCGCGATGATCGCGCTGGCCCGCAAGCGGCAGCAGGAACTGGCGCTTCCCGATATCAGCTTTGAAGTAGCGCTGCTCGACAGCCTGTCGGCGCGACCGGCGGGGACGTTCGACGTGGTGCTGAGCTCCAGCGTGCTCGAATATCTACCCGATCTGGCCGGAGAGGTCGCGCGGCTGGTGCGGCTGCTCAAGCCGGGTGGGCGATTGATCCTGTCGCTGCCGAACAGCGAGTCGCTGTATCGCAAGGCGGAGCGGATCGCGTTCGGCGTGACCGGGCGGCCGCGTTACTTTGCCCATGTCAAATCGATGGCGACCGCGCGCGAACTGGCGGCGCTGTATCGCGGGCTCGACGTGACGCCGGTCGAGCACCATTTTTATGCAGCCCCGCCGGGCGATCGCGTCCTTGCGCAGCTTGGCGCGAATCGCAGCAAGACGTTGGTGGTGATGGTCGGGCAGCTGAGTTGAGGAACGATTCTGTTACCGAATAGTCACGGCGACGTAAGAATGCTCAGCAAAAGGCGTTTTGCGTCTGCCGCGATGGAACCAATGTCAGGTTTCGTCGATTCGCGGTCGGGCGGATTTTCGGCTATGGCATTCGCCTGTCCAGCCTTGTCGACGCCTGTCCATGCTGCCGATCCTCGGCGGGGGGACGCGAGGCAGGGTTTGAATAGAAACCAGAGCTATGGGAGGCTCGGCTTGAACATGCGTGAATCGCTGATCGGCCGCCCCGCTCATGGGGGGGGCACATGTTGAAGATGTATGCCGAGCTGACGCATCGGCCGCGCAACAGCCTGTTCGAATCGATGCGGGTCGAGCTGCTCGTGCTGCTCGCGCTCGCGGTCGCGGCACCGGCGCCGCTGCTCGGTCGCTATCTGCTGCCGGGTATTGCCGCGCGGCCGGTCGATTATGCCGTGGTTGCGGCGGCGTTCGGTGTCTCGCTGGGCGTGCTGCTGCTGCGCCGGGTCTCGGCATTTCCCGGGACGACGGTGTTCGGCTACATCCTGCCGTCGTTCGTCAGCTCTTATGGCATCGCGCTCGCCGCGCTGTTTCTTGCCCGTGCCGACTATAGCCGCCTTTACCTCGCCGCCTCCTTCCTGATCGCGGTCGCAGTGGCGTTCGCGCTGCGGTTCCATCTCGACAAGACCACGGCGCTGCGATTCTATTACGTTACGACCGGCGATATGTCGGTGGTGGACCAGACGCCCGAGGTCGAGTGGATCCCGCTGCTGAGCCCGGAAGTGCCGACGGTGCGGCGCGCGGTGATCGTCGCCGACCTGCGTCACGACCATCCCGATGCGTGGGAGCGGATGCTGGCCGAGGCGGCGATCCGCGGGCATCTGGTCTATCACGTCAAGCAGGTCGCCGAGTCGCTCACCGGTCGCGTCGCGATCGAGCATTTGTCGGAAAACAGCTTCGGCTCGCTGATGCCGAACCTGGCCTATGTGAAGATCAAGCGCGTCATCGATGTCATCGGCACGCTGTTCATCATGCCGGTATTGTTGCCGGTTCTGGCCATAATCGCGATCGCGATCCGGCTCGATTCACGCGGGCCGGTGTTGTTCACCCAGCAGCGCATGGGCTTTCGCGGCGAGCCGTTTACGGTCATCAAGTTCCGCACGATGCGGCCGCGTGACGAGCGCGCCGACCGCGACGATTGCGTGACGCAGGATGAGGATGACCGGATTACCCGGATCGGGCGCTTCCTGCGCCGCACGCGGCTGGACGAACTGCCCCAGGCGTTCAACGTGCTGCGCGGCGAGATGAGCTGGATCGGCCCGCGCCCGGAGGCGATCCCGCTGTCCGAATGGTATGAGGCGGAAATCCCGCACTACCGCTATCGCCACATCGTGCGGCCGGGGATCAGCGGCTGGGCACAGGTCAATCAGGGGCATGTGGCCGACCTGACGTCGGTCAACCTCAAGCTCCATTACGACTTTTTCTACATCAAGAACTTCTCGGCCTGGCTCGACCTGCTGATCCTGTTCCGCACCGTCGCGACGGTGGTGAGCGGGTTCGGGGCGAAGTAATTTGGTGTAAGGCGGCACGCGTCGGTGCCGCCATTCTTCCCAAGCTGAACCCGGATCAGCTGCGCGGCGCAGTCCAGATCCCGCGGCAGTCGTAGATCAGCTTGTCCGCGCGTTGCTCGACCGTGACCGCTTTGAAGGCATCGTGATCGACCAGCAGGATCAGGACCTCGCACTCGGCCAACGCGGTTGCCAGGTCGGTCAGCTGCGCGCCGGTGCCCTCGAACGCGCGGGGCAGGGTGTCGATATGCGGCTCGACCAGCTGCACCCGGTCGCCGAACCGCTCCGCCAGAAGCTGTGCGACGCGGAGCGCCGGGCTTTCGCGCAAATCGTCGATATTGGGTTTGAAGGCGAGGCCAAGGCAGGCGATCTTCGCGTCGGGTGCAGCGTCGGCCAACGCGGCGGCGCGGTCGAAGCTGTAACCGATCTTGCCGTCATTCACCTCGCGCGCGGTGCGGATCAGCCGGGCATTGGCGGGATCGCTGTGCACGATGAACCACGGATCGACCGCGATGCAATGCCCGCCAACGCCGGGTCCGGGCTGGAGGATGTTGACGCGCGGATGGCGGTTGGCGAGGCGGATCACCTCCCACACGTCCAGCTCCAGCGTGTCGCACACGATCGACAATTCGTTGGCGAAGGCGATGTTGACGTCGCGGAACGAATTTTCGACCAGCTTGCACATTTCGGCGGTGCGTGCGGTGGTGACGATGCACGCGCCCTCGACGAAGCGCTTGTAGAAGGCTGTGGCGCGATCGGCACAGGTCGCGCTGATCCCGCCGATCGACCGGTCATTGTCGACCAGTTCGAACAGGATCTTCCCCGGCAGCACGCGTTCCGGGCAATAGGCGACGCAGACATCGGCCGTGTCGTCCCAGCCCTGCGGGAAGCTGAGGTCGGGGCGGGCGGCGGCGAACAGGTCGCGCAGCTGCTCGGTCGTGCCGACGGGTGACGTCGATTCGAGGATGACCAGATCACCGCGCTTGAGCACCGGGGCGATGGTCTCGCCGGCCTTCAGCACATAGCTGATATCGGGGCGATGGTCGTCGTCGAATGGCGTCGGGACGGCGATCACGAACACGTCGCACGGCTCGGCGGAGAGAGAGGCGGCGAGATGGCCCGACGTCACCACCTGATGCACCAGCGCGTCGAGATTGGCCTCCTCGATATGAATCTGGCCGCGGTTGATTGTCTCGACCACATGCGGGTTCACATCGATGCCGACGACGCGCGCGCCGGTGCGGGCGATCACTGCGGCCGTAGGCAGGCCGATATAGCCGAGGCCGACGACGCCGACGCGGAGCTGGGCTTCAGCCGGCATCGATGATGGTCCGTGCGATTCGGTCACTGCTCTTCCCATCTCCGAACGGATTGTGCGCGCGCGCCATGGCGGCATAGGCTTGCTCGTCGTCGAGCAGTTCAAGGGTGGCCGCCACGATGGTTTCTTCATCGCTGCCGACCAGCCGGGCGGTGCCGGCGACGACGCCCTCGGGCCGCTCGGTCGTTTCGCGCATCACCAGCACCGGCTTGGCGAGCGCGGGCGCCTCTTCCTGCACCCCGCCGCTGTCGGTCAGCACGAGGTGGCAGCGGGCGAGCAGGGCGACGAAATTGGGATAATCGAGCGGGTCGATCATCGCGACATTCGCCATCCCGCCCAGCACCGCCTGCATCGGCGCGCGGACATTGGGGTTGGGATGGACCGGGAAAATCACGGCGACATCATCGCGCTCGGCAATCCGGCGCACCGCGCGCGCCATGCCCTCAAGCCCCGACCCGAAATTCTCGCGCCGGTGGGTGGTGACCGCGATGATCCGCTTGCCCGCAAAGGGGGCGAGGATCGGCTCGATCTGCGCGGCGAGCGAAGGGTTTTGTTCGATCGACGCGAGCGTCGTGTGGAGCGCGTCGATCACCGTGTTGCCGGTGACATGGACGCGATCGGCGGGCACATTTTCGATCAGCAGCGCGTCGCGGGCGGTGTCGGTCGGCGCGAAATGCTGGTCGGCGATCGTGCCGATGATCTTGCGATTGACCTCTTCGGGCCAGGGATGGTGGATATTGCCGCTGCGCAGGCCGGCTTCGACATGCGACACCGCGATCTTGCGGTAATAGGCGGCGAGCGCGCCGACCATCGCGGTCGCGGTATCGCCCTGCACCACGACGCGGTCGGGCTTTTCTTCATCCAGCACTCGGCCAATCTCACGCAGCAGCCGCGCGGTCAGCTCGTCCAGCGACTGGTTGGGGAGCATGATGTCGAGATCATGGTCGGGGACGATGCCCGCAATCTCCAGCACCTGGTCGAGCATCTGGCGATGCTGTGCCGTCACGCACACGCGCAGATCGACGGCGGGGTCGTCGCGCAGCCGCTGAACCAACGGGTAGAGCTTGATCGCCTCTGGCCGGGTCCCGAACACGATGAGTACGCGCAATCGCGGTGCAGTGGCCATGCCGGTCCCCTTTCAGATCAGCAATTTCGAGGCAAGTGTTATTCGGAGCGGGTAGGGCGATCCTGTTGCGGGTCGGTTACGAAATCGGCGCGATGGTCAGCGCATCGACCCACAGATTGGCGCTTTCCAGCGTATCGCTCTTGGCGCCGATCAGGCTGAGCTTGGGCCCGACACACCCGGCGGTCACGTCGAAGGTGAGGGCGAAGCGGTGCGGGCGATCGACACCCGGCGACAGCGGCTGTTTCGCAATCTCGCGTTCCTGATTGCCGCGCCCGCAACGCAGGGTCCAGTGGACCTGCCCGGCTGCAACCTCGGCATCGGTGGTGGCGCGTCCGGCGAAGCGATAGCGACCGGCGGGCAGCACCAGCTGCTGCTCGGCAAAGGTCACCTGTTGGTCGCCGGGATAGGAGATATAGAGCGATCGGCCCTGGCCCGGGATCAGGCTCTCCCCCGGCTCGACGATCACCCCGCCGTCGGCGAAGTAGCGCCAGCCAAAGGGCGGCGGCACATCGAGCCCGGTGAAATCGCCGTCGCGCAGCAATCCGCCCGCCTTGATCCGGGTCGCGCGGGGCAGCATCTGCATCCAGCGGCGGTGAAGCAAGGGCAGCCGCGTCTCAGCCGCAGCGCGCTGGAAATAGGGGGTCGCTT
Source organism: Sphingomonas bacterium (assembly GCA_030149245.1). Taxonomy (GTDB): domain Bacteria; phylum Pseudomonadota; class Alphaproteobacteria; order Sphingomonadales; family Sphingomonadaceae; genus Sphingomonas. The sequence continues at coordinate 32,340 of JASBRX010000037.1, read as the reverse complement.
CGGTCGTCGTCGGCGGGCTGCCCAGCGCGGCGAGGCGGGCGAGCAGGGCATGGCCGGACTCAAGATCGACTTTCGGATTGGCCAGTTCGAGCAGCAACGCCCCGCGCCAGCTGGGGTTGGTCGCCAGCATCCGGGCCATCGGTTCGATGACGCGCGGGTCCTTGATCCGCTGGGCGAGTAGCGGGATGACGACGTCCCAGTTGGTCGAGCGCTGACGCAGCAGGATGTCGGCCTCGGAAAAGGCTTCGGTGTAGCGGCCGGTGGCGAGGCGGTTCTCGAACAGCCAGGCATGGGTGAACAGGTCGCGCAGCGAGAATTTGGCGGCCGTGCTGAACAGCGCGTCGGCCTGGGCCTCCTTCTTCTCGAACGCGGCGAACAGGCCGAGCGTGCGGAGCGCGGCCGGGTTATAGGGCTCGGCCCGCAACGCGCGGCGGCTGAGGTCGGTCAGGGCCGCCTGATCCTCGCGCTTGGCGCGCATCAGCTGGTATTCGATCTTGGCCCGCAGCGCTTCGGGGTTGCCCGGCGCGACCGCGAGCGCTGCGTCGGGCTGCACCCGCGCCAGCATGAACCCGACCCGCGACTGGAACAGCAGGCCGATGAAGATCAGGGCGATCACGATCGCCGCGATCCGCGCCGGCCAGCTGCCGGTGGGCAGCTGCACCGGCTTCGTTCCGATCGGGGTCATCGCAGGTCCGTTCAGCCGCGCAGGATGCGGCGCGCCAGCGATTTGCTCTGCCGGCCGCGGCGGTCGCCATATTCATAGCTATAGGCGTAGCTGTAGCCCGACGTCTTGGCGTCGAACTTGGTGAGCACCGCGCCGACGATCCGCGCATTGACGTCGGCCAGACGGCGCAGCGACACGCGCACCACCTTGGTCCGGGTCTGCTTCGATGCGATCACGAACACCGTCGCTTCGGCATAGTTGGCGATCAGCGGCGCGTCGGCGAGGCCCAGCACCGGCGGACCGTCGATCACGATATGGTCGAAGCTCTTCAGCAGCGTCTCGAACGCCAGCGGCAGGTTCGGCCCGGCAAGCAGTTCCGCCGGGTTGGGCGGGATCGGGCCGGCGGTCATCACCGCCATCTTCTCGTGCGGGCCCTTCTGGATGAAGCGCTGCAGATCATCGGCGCCGGCCAGCACGTTGGTCAGGCCGCCGCTGTTGGTCAGCTTGAGCATGTGATGAATCGACGGGTCGCGCATGTCGGCGTCGATCAGCAGCACCTTCTTGCCCAGCTGCGCGAAGTTGCGGGCGAGCGCGACCGAGCTGGTCGACTTGCCTTCCGCCGCGCGCGAGCTGGTCATGAAGATCACGCGCGGTGCGCCATGGCTGGTGGTGAAGCGCAGCGCGGTGAACAGCGAGAGGTAGGATTCGGCCAGCGGCGTGCGGCGGTCCTCCAGCGCCTCCAGCAGGTTTTCCGTCTCGGGCAGGCGCGGGATGCTGCCGAGCAGCGGGATCCCGAGCTTCCACTCCAGATCGTCGGGCGCCATGATCGACTGATCAAGCTGTTCGACGAGGAAGGCGAGCGCCGCACCGAGGAACAGGCCGAGCATCGTTGCCAGCAACAGGTTCATCGTCGTGCGCGGCTTGATCGGGCCATAGGACGGCATCGCGCTGTCGACGATCGACACGTTGTTGGTGCCGACCCCGCCGGCAACGCCGATCTCCTTGTAGCGCTGAAGCAGGGCGTCATAAAGCGAGCGGTTGGTGTCGGCATCGCGCTGGTAGATATTATACTGGATCGAGCGGCGGCGCAGGTCGATCACGCCGTCCTTGAGCCCATCCACCTGCGCCTGCAGCTGCGCTTCACGCGCGGCCGCCGCTTCGTAATTCGAGCGCAGCGATGCCAGCACGTTGCCACCCTGGGTGCGCAGCTGGCGGTCGATTTCGTCGATCTGGCGCTTGAGCGCGACGGCGGCGGGATATTCCGGCTCGAACCGCGCGAGCAGCTTGGAATATTCGCCCATCAGCTCGGCACGCTGGCCGCGCAGCGCGGTGATGGTGTTGTCGGTCAGCCCTTCGGATGCAGCAAGCGGGCCGCTCTGGCGCGCTTCGTTATAGCGTGCTTCGGCGGCAACCCGGTCGGCCTTGGCGGTGGTCAGCGCCGAGCTGAGCGCGCCGAGCTCGATCCCGACCAGGCTTGGGGCGGACGCCGTGCCGCCGCCTTCCTTCTGGGTCGGTGTATCCACCGTGATGATGCGCTGATTGCTCGCATAATCGACGATCTTGCGCTCGGATTCCTCCAGCCGCGCGCGGGTCTGCGCGATGCGGTCCTCAAGATATTTGCGCGCATAGCTCGACGCTGCGAAGCGGCGCGCGAGATTCTGTTCGATGAACGATTCGGACAGGGTGTTGACAATGCGCGCGGAGAGCTGCGGATCGGGGCTGTCGAAGCTGATCGACACAAGGCTGGACGAACGCGTCGGTTCGATCGTCAGATTGGCCATCAGCATGCCGGCGGCGGCGCGTTCGAGATTCTTGCGCTGTTCCGCGCCCAGGACGCGCGGCTGTTCGCCGGGCTCGCGGCCCGAATAGCCGTACATGAAGGTCGGATTGTTCGCGAGGTTGAGCTTGCGCACGACCATTTCGGCGAGCGCGCGGCTCTTCAACAGACCATATTGGGTCTGGTAGAATTCCTGCGAGTAAAAGGCCGGTTTCGCCGAACCGTCATCGGCGTCGATCACCCGGGCCGCTTCACGCGCGATTTCGATCGTTCCGGTCGAGCGGTAGAGGCGGACCGTGGTCGCATTGATATAGGCCGCCAGCGCAATCGACAGCAGCACCGTCGCGACGATGAACCAGCGGCGACGTAGCAGCACCTGAAGATAATAGGTCAGCGGGCTTTCGCGCCGCTCGTCCTGAACCAGTGCGGTCAGCATCGGGTCGGCCGAATTTCCGTTCGCACCAGGCTGGCGCCCTTCCGGCGGGCGGGGCTGCGCTGTGACGTCGTTCATGGAAGGTCGGACCCTTAACGGAGAAGATAGAAGAGGCTGAGCAGCGGCGCGGCCTGAATGGCGTCACGGAACAGCCCACGGTTGGCATTGTTGCCCACCACGATCACGTCGTTGCCGAACACAGCGGGATCCTCTGCGCGTGCACCACGGATTTCGTTCATGTCGAAGCGCGCAACCATGCGCTTGCCCTGCACCGTGCGGAAGACCAGCACTTCGCGCTTCAGCGCGTCTTCGGTCAGGCCGCCCGAAATGGCGATGGCGCGCATCAGGGTGGTTTCGCCCGACACCTGATAGACGCCGGGGCGCGCGACCGCACCGTCGATCGTTACCTGCTGGCTCACCGCCTGGTCGATCACGACATTGACCTGCGGATCGCGGACATAGCGGGCGTAGCGCTGGCGCAAATCGGCGGCCAGTTCGTTCGACGTCATGCCTTCGACCGGAACGGTGCCGACCAGCGGAAGGTTGAACGTGCCGCTGGCATCGACCGACCCCGACGTGGTCAGCTCGGGCACCCCGAACACGCTGACGGTCAGCTTGTCGAAGGCGCCGATCCGCGGCGCACGCTGGCGCGGCGACGTGTCGCTTGCGCTGGGCGCCGGAAGCCCCTCGGCAACCTGCGCCGTCGTGGCCAGTTCGGGCTTGAAATTGGGCTTTGCCGCGCATGCCGAAAGGGCACACCCCAGCGTCATGAGGGTAAGGAACCGGGCGTTGATAACGGCCTCCATCAAATGGTGTCGAGCTGCGCGCCGCATACCCCTGCGGCGCCCATCTTTAGGGGTGGGATGACGAATAGGAAAGCCCCGGGTTCATGTTGTCGATACGTGGCCCCGAAGCCCGCCCGATCCGCCCGCCGCTGCGTCGCGCGACGGCGATCGGCGGGGTCAGCAGGGCGCAGAGCAGAGCGAAATACACGGCAAAGCCATCGGTGCGCAGCGGATAATCGCCCGCCGAATGCACGATGACAAAAACGATCACCATGGCAGCGGCACGCTGTTGCCGGTTGACGGTGCGGCTTTCCGGTTCGACCCGAAACGCCTGCCACGCCCGGCGCGCATACCAGATCAGCCCGGCGACGAATGCGGCGACGCCAAAGACGCCGAATTCGATCAGGATCTGAAGATATTCGTTATGCGCCTGGTTGAGATAGGCGAATTGCAGGCCGTCGCGCGTCTCATAGCTGCGATAAATCTGGTCGAAGCTGCCAACTCCGGTGCCGAACGGCATGAAATCGCGCGCAATGCCCAGCAATTGCGGGACCAGAGCGACGCGTTCCGATTCGCCGCCGGTAAAGGTGAACGCGCCACTGCCCAGCACGCCAGTCAGCAACAGCGCGACGACGGTGGCGCCGACGGCGAACCCGACGCCAGCCCCGGCAAACGCCAGGCGGCGGCTGATCCCGAGCTGGCGCAGCGGCAGCAGCGTGAAGGCAAAGCCGAGCGCGACCAGCGCGAACACGGTTCCCGCGCGCGACGTGGTGGTGAAGATCGCCGCGAGGAACAGCAGGACGGTGAGGCCCGCCGTGAACAGCGCACCGGTTGACGGCGCGCGCCGGTCGGACGCACGCTGAGCCAGCCACCATCCGACCAGCACGATCCCGCCGCTCAGGAAATTGGCGAGATGATTGGCGTTGGAGAAGAACCCGACCCCGGCATCGCGGTTGGTGATCGCGTAGAAATAGAGCGGGCTCTGCGATCCCGATCCGACCTGGGCAAGGGCGAGCAGGGCACTGACGATCATCAGCCCGAGCACGGCGTTGAGCAGGATGGTGCGCCCGGATGCGTCGAGCTGAGCCCCGATGACATAGGCGACGAAGGCGCCGAGCAGCATCAGCAGCGTGTCGAGCGTCCGCATCGGGGTCAGGCTGATCGCGCCCCAGGGCTGTTCGCCGACCAGATCGACCGCCGCTTTCGCAAGGTCGCGGCCCGGCAGCGCGGTCCAGACGGAGTAGGGCAGGGGGATCAGCTGAATCAGCACCAGCGCGATCAGCGCGAACCAGATCAGCGCTGCCGGGCGTTCGATCCGGATCGCGGTCGATCCGCGCTGCCACACCAGCCATACGAATGCGCCGAGCGTGACCAGCCGGGTGAGAAAGGCACCCCCCGTCTCGATCCGCGACGCTCCGCCGAACAGGATCGCCGCGGCAAGGACGGCCAGCGCAGCATAGAGCATGCCTGGTCGACTGGTACTGAACAAAAGCCCGCATCCCCCTTGTTCGACGGCGCAGCGCGGTCCTTACCCATCGCCGTCCGCCTTGCCAAGCGCGCGCCCGGCCCAACGCTTGCAATTCACCGCAAGCCGGTTAGGTCGCGTGGCGACAAGGCCACGCGCGGGTCGGGATCGCAAAGGAGCTGAACTTGGTCGATCGCCCGCGCCGCGGACTGCGCGTCCTGTATCTCGCCACCGACGCCTATGGCGGGCATGGCGGGATCGCATTGTTCAGCCGCAACCTGATCGAAGCGCTCGACGCCGATGATCGTGTCGCCGAGATCGTCTGCCCGCCGCGCATCGCCGATGGTGAGATCGGGCCGTTGCCGGGCAAGCTGCGCTATGACCTCAGCGGCCTGAGCGGACGGGGCGCCTATCTGCGCGCAGTACTGCGCCATGTGCTGACCCGTCGGTTCGATGCGGTGATCGTGCCGCATATCAACCTCGCCCCCGTGGCGTGGGCAGCGGCCAAGCTGAGCCGCGCCCGCTGGGCACTGTGCCTGCACGGGATCGACGCGTGGCCGGCCGCAGCGACGCCGCGGCGGCGCTTTTTCGGGCTGCGCGCGGATGCGATCGTCAGCGTGAGTGCGCTGACCCTGGGCCGCTTCCGCAGCTGGTGCCCGGTCGATCCGGCGCGGTGTGTGGTGATTCCCAATGCGATGGACTTTGCGGGCTATGCCCCGGGGCCCCGCGATCCGGCGCTGGAGGCGCGCTATGGCCTGGCGGGCAAGCGGGTGATCCTGACGCTCGGGCGGCTGGATCCCGCCGAGCGCTACAAGGGGTTCGACGAGATCATCGAACTTCTGCCCGACCTCGCACCCGACATCACCTATCTGATCGCCGGAAAGGGCGAGGATCGCGCGCGGTTGGAGGCGAAGGCGGCCGCGCTGGGCGTGGCCGACCGGGTGGTATTTGCCGGAATGGTGCCGGAAGCGGAGAAGGTCGCGACCTATCGGCTGGCGGACGTTTACGCGATGCCCAGCACCGGCGAGGGGTTCGGTTTCGTGTTCCTGGAGGCGATGGCGTGCGGGGTCCCGGCGATCGCCAGCGACCTCGACGGCGGGCGCGAGGCGGTGCGTGAGGGGAAATTGGGGCAGGTGGTCGATCCGGCCGACCGCGCCGGGCTGAAAGCGGCGGTGCTGCGCGCGCTCGACCAGCCCAAGGGGGTGCCGGAGGGGCTCGATTATTTCGGATTGCCGGCCTACCGCGCGCGGATCGCTGATCTGCTGACCCGGTTGGTGGACTGACGGCTCTACAGCCGTTTGCCCTGAGCTTGTCGAAGGGCAGTAGTCCGTCTTAACTGAGCGCGGGAACGGTGCTTCGACAAGCTCAGCACAAACGGCTCTAGCCAATCGCCTTCGCGAAGACCTGTTCGAGCTGCCCAGCACCCGCGTCCCAGGTCACCGACGACAGATCTGGGTCGGTGGCGGGGATCGCATTTGCTTTCCAAGCGTCCCACACCGCATCCAGCGTCGCGGTCAGCTGCGCCGCGTCGGTGCAGGTGCGCAGGTCGCCCTTGACCCGCTCGGCGAGGACGAAGGTCTCGGGATGCTCGCCGGGGAAGGTGATCAGTGGGCGGCGGCATGCCATCAGCTCCAGCGCCTTGTGGTGGAAGCCGAAGGTCGCCCAGATATAGCAATTGACCGCCGCGTCGTGGCACAGCTTGGCCAGCCGGTCGTGCGGAACGTTGCGCTCGACCGTCGCAACACAGTCCAACCCGGCGCGGCCGATCGCGGCGCGGACATTATTCTCGGCGGCACCGGCATAGTGGAACAGCGTGGCGTCGCGCCGCTCTGCCCCGCCCGCCTTCACCCAAGCCGCGAAGCCGGACATGAAGCGTTCGAGGAACTGGTCGGCATAGGTGCTGCCGATCAACGTGACGAGGAACTTGTCGCTACGCGGGCCGCTGTCGGGCGTGGCGACCATCGCCGGGGCGATGCTGGAATAGATCACCTCATGCGGCTGCGCGAACCAGCGCGCGGCGATGCCGGCGTGCAGCTCGGCATTGCTGGTGAAGGCTGCGGCATCGGCGAAGCGGCGCTGCAGCACGCCGTGCAGCCCGCCGGGGACGTAGTTGGCGAAATTGTCCTTGAAATCGATCGTCCAGGGCACGCCCGCATCGCGCGCCAGCTGCTGCCCGACCACCAGATTGCTCAGATTTCCGAAATTGGCCCAGACGATGTCGGGGCTAAAGCCGTCCAGAATAGCGGCCTGAGCCTGATTGGCACCTGCAACCCAGTCTCCCTGAGTGCCCCCCTCGGCTGCAATCAGCCACGCCGTCGCGAGACGCCTGATTGGCTGCGGCAGGAGGGGCGACCGGTGAAGCTGGATCAGCGCGCGATTGCGTGGAGCGACTTCCACGTGCAGCGGTGCCGTCCAATCATGCGTCGCAAGGCGTTCGCGAATTGCTGTTGCAGATGCACCCGGTTCGGCAGCGCTGAGCGTCGGTGCCAGCAGCAAAACTTCATGCCCGCGATCCGCCATCGCCCGAGCGAAAGAGATCGCGCGAAGCCCATAAACCCCGCCCGCCCGGTGCGAGATGTCGGACACAAACAGGCAGCGCAATGTCGCGATCCTCAGCTTAGAGCCCGTAATCGCGCACAGGAATGTCGCCGCGCGCCATCCGCTGTTCGCTGACGCCGACATACATGGCGTAGCGTGTGGTGCACGAATCGCGCTCGACCTCATAGGTCAGCGGCGTCAGGAAGCCGTTGAACAGGTGATAGAGCTTGTAGGGAAGCGGCGCGAAATACTCGTCGACCTCCCACAGATAGCGTTTCGACGCCGTCCAGCCGCTGGCGAATTCGAACATGAAGATGTCGATCTTCTGCGCTTCCAGCAGCTGCTTCGCGCCTTCGAGAACGTGGAGGTCATAGCCTTCGGCATCGACCTTCATGAAGTTGACGTGCTCGACCCCATTCTCCGCGCACCAGGCATCGAGCGTGGTGATCGGCACCTTATAGGTCGTCGGCACCTCGCCCGGCAGCTCCTTGCGCGGGGCGAGGCTGTTGCACATGTTTTCGTAATCGTGGAACTCGAGCTCGCCCGGCTCGGCGGCAAGGCCCTGATTGACGAAGGTGACGCGGCTGTCCTGCGCGAAATCGGCGGCATGGCGCTCCGCCGCGAAGCGCGAGGGGTCGAAGCCGACGACCTTGCCCTGCGGCCGCGCCTTGAGCATCTCGGCGGTCGAGGCACCGTCATGAAAGCCGACGTCGATGATCGTCGGCTGTTCGTCCATCAGCGTCAGCAGCCAGCGCTCGCCATTGGTTTCGCCGTTGAGCGAGTAATTGCGCACGACCACGTCGAACTTGCGGCTGAACCGGATGAAGGCGCGGGCAAAGCGCGCGCCGACCGGGTTCCAGAAGATGCGCTGGAGCAGATGATGGCGCGATTTGGCATTCAGCATGAAGAGAACCTTGCGGTCTGCGAGGGGTGGAAACGCGGTGGAGAACGGCTTGGGTTACGCAGCCGTACGAAGGGATGAGGCGGGCGCAGCGCTGTCGAGCCGGCCAAAGAATTCGCGGCGCCAGCTTTCGATGATGAAGGGCTGCCACAGGATCCAGCCAAGGCCAGCTTCGCCCGCGACGGCGCGGTCGAGGATCTTGTCCCAATAGCCCGCCTGCCAATAGGGCGACTGGCGGAAGCTCTGCGACGCGAACAGGTCGCGGACCATGGTCTGGAGCCGCGGCGACTTGAACCACAGATCCTGCGGCGGGTTGAACCCCTGTTTGCGCCAGCGCGCGCGAATCTCCTCGGGCAGCACGCCGCGCATGCTTTCACGCAGCACGCGCTTGGTCTGCACCTCGCCCATCAGCAGATGCGGCGGCAGTGACAGCGCGAAATCGGCAAGGCGGTGGTCGCAGAAGGGCAGGCGCACTTCGCGCGAATGCGCCATCGAATTGCGGTCGCCATAGCGCAGCAGCGTGGTGAGGAAGCCGCCGAAACTGTCCTCCGCCAGCGCGCTGGCGAGCGGGTGGAAGTCGTCCTGACGGGTGCGCGCGTCCTGCGCCATGATCTTCTGCGCTACGCCGGGCTCGATCGCGTAGAGCACGCTCGACCCCTTGCCCATGCGGTTGGCGAGCATGTGGCGCAGGCGGAACGGCAGCCGATCACGCAGCGCGCGCGACGGCGGGGTGAGCACGCCGGGATAGCGCGCCTCGATCTGCGGCATCTCCGCATCGAGCCGTGCGCGGTCGCCGGTCTCACGCAGGCTGTCGAGATACAGCGCGAAATAGGTCTCGTACCCGCCGAGCAGCTCGTCCGACCCCTGGCCGTCGAGCAGCACGGTGACGTTATGCTGCTTGGCGAGGTGGAAGACGCACCATTGCGCGAACTGGCTCGACCCGCCGGTGGGCAGCTCATTGTGCCAGATAAAGTCGGGCAGATCGTCGATCAGCCGGTCGACCGTCGGCTCGACCAGATGGCTCTTCACCTTGGTCGCGTCGATCACGACCTTGGCGAAATGATATTCGTCCGCCGGGGTGCCGGGGAAATGGCCGGTGAAGGTGTTGTATTCGGCATCGTCGCCGACCAGCTGGCGCGCGATGCACACGATCGCGCTCGAATCGAGCCCGCCCGACAGGCACGACCCCACCGGCACGTCGCTGCGCAGGCGGATGCGCACCGAATCGGTCAGCAGCTCGCGGAATTCGGCGAAGACGTCGGCGTCGCTCGCCTTCGCCCGGCTGGCGTCGTAGCGCGGCGCATAATAGCGCCAGATTTCGGGTTCGAGCCGCTGGAGGTCGAACGCGATTGCCTCGCCCGGCAGCAACTGCTCGATCGCATCGAACGCCGTCTGCCGATCGGCGTCGAGGCCCTTGCTCGGGTTCACCGCCGCGCGCAGCACGCGGAAATCGTCATACCCCCGCCCGATGCCGGGCAGGCTGAGCAGCGCCTTATATTCCGACCCGAACGCGATGAACCCGTCACCGCGCGCGAACAGCAGCGGCTTTTCGCCATAGCGGTCGCGCGCGCCGAACATCGTGCGCGTCGTGCGGTCGAGGATCATGAACGCGAACATGCCGTTCAGCTTGTCCACGACCTTGCGGCCCCAGACGCGATACCCCTCGATGATCACTTCGCTGTCGCTGTGCGAGGTAAAGCTGGCGCCGAGCGCGCTCAGTTCCTGCCGCAGCTCGACATAATTATAGATCTCCCCGTTGAAGATCATGACATAGCGGCCATCCGCCGAGTGCATCGGCTGGTCGCCGGCATGGCTCAGGTCGATGATCGACAGGCGGCGATGGCCGAACCACACGCCCGCCTCGGCATCGCTCCAGTCGCCTGCGCCGTCAGGTCCGCGATGCGCGATGGTGTCGAGTGCGGCGCGATACCGTTCGACCTCCAGCGGCCGCTTGCCGACCCAACCCAGAATTCCGCACATGCTTCCCGTTCCCCAAAGGCGGCAAGGCGCTAGAGCTGCCTCAACTTGCTGGCGCGTCCGGCGATTCGATCGGCGCGCGCCGGTCGATTCGGACCCAGACCCCGATCGCGAAGGCCGTTACCATCCAACCAGCGAGTTGGATATAGGCCAGAATTTCGCCCGTCAGCGCGCCTGCGTACCACAAGGTGCCGCCGACCACGACCAGGCCATAGGGCGCGAACAGCCACAGCTGCGTCCACATCGTCCCGCGCGCGACCAGCAATTGCTGATGCACGTTGCAGTAAACGGTCGGGATCAGCGCGATGACGATCAGCGCGAAGAGATAGCTATTGCCCCGGAAGCTGTCGCCATAGAGCGCGAGGATCAGCGGGGACGCGGCGATCACCACCCCGCTGAACAGCGTCGCAAGGCCGAGATTGACGATCATATTGTAGCGTTGCAGTCGCTGCACCTCGCCATGCTTCGCCTTGCCGATCGACGCGCCCAGCATCGGCAGGATCGCGGAGGCGAGCGACCCCATCACCATCAGCACGGGCAGGCGCCACTGCACCCCGGTGTTGATGATCGCGAGGTCGGTGAACCCGGCGGGCGAGCGCGACAGGACATAGTTGCCGAGCCAGGCCGCACCGCCCTGAACCACCGACAGCAGTCCGCTGGGAACCGAGAAGGCGAAGATGACGCTGGCATGGGCCAAGGCCGCGCGCATGTGGACGCCGGTGCGCAGCGTCCGGCGGTGGCTCCGCGCGGGGATGGCGACGGCGAGCAGGCGCAGCACGTTCGCCGCCGCGACCGCCGCCATCACATAGTTCAGGCTGGGCGCGAAGAGGGCCACTGGCACGAGCAGCGCGAACGCCGCGGCTGCGGTCCATGACCTGGCGAGCGCGAGGACGCGAAACTCCTGCTTCGCCTGAAGCAGCGCGTCGCTGAGACCTGCTTGGACCGAGGTGAGCAGAATCACCCCGCTGAAGATCACCGCCCAGCCATGCTGCCCTTCGCCGAGCAGCCAGTCGGACAGACCCGACGGCCAGCCGACGCAGAGCGCGAGGAAGGCGAGGGTGAGGCCCCAGGTCAGCCGGTCGGCGAGCAGCATCACCGCGCCCGCTCGCTCCGGGTCCTTCTCCGAAAAGCGCGAGACGATCGAGATCACCGAATAGGGCAGTTGCAGCGAGGCGATGGGGGAGGCGAGCGCGATCGTGCTGAGCAGCAGCGCATAGCGGCCATAATCGTCGGCACCGATCGCGCGGGCGATCAGGATGGTTTGAACGAGTGCCGCCGCCCGCTCGACCATCGACGATCCGAAGATCCATCCCGCGCCGCGCAGCCAGGTCGCGACCGGGCTGGCGCCGAGCAGATAGGAAGGCGTGAGCCGCGCGCGCAGCCACGCGATGCGGCTCATCGGACGTCCCGCACGATGCCGCGCGCGGTCAGATGCGCGACGAGTTCGGCGGCGCGCGCGTCGAGGCTGTAGGCCGGGACGCAGCGCGCATGGCCTGCCAAGGCGATCCGGCGGCGGTCGTCGTCGTGCTGCAGGTAATGGCCGATCCGCTCGCACAGCGACGCGGCGTCGGCGAATACATCGATCTCTTCGCCCGGCACGAACAGCGACCGCACCTCGGCATTGTCGATGTGCAGCATGAAGCCGCCCGAGGCCGGAATCTCGAAGGTGCGGGTCGATGTCACATCCTGCCACCCGTCGGGCGGCACCGGGCCGTGATGCATCGCGACGTTGATCCGGCTTTCCTCGATCGCGCGCGCGAAATAGTCGCCGACCAGCGGGTAGCCGAGGATATGGCGCTCAAGCTCGGTTCCCTGTGCCGGGCCGCTCCAGCCATTGCCGATCACCGCGATGCTTCGGTCCGGGAAGGCGCGGGCGACCGCAAGCATGTAATCGAATTTGTAGGGCGAGAAATTGCCGATGTGCGAGATGTCCCAGCGATAGGGGACCGCGTCGCCATGCCGCCGGGCGTGGACCAGCGGCGCATAGCCGTGATGGACGAAGCCGGTCCGCTCCGCGCCATAGGTCTTGCGCAGATGGTCGAGATGATAGCTTTTGGTGGTGACGATCTGGTCGTAGCGGGCATAGGCCTCAGGCGACGATCCGGCATGGTTATACGCCACATCGGGGTAGAAATTGACCGTGCGCACGCCGCGCGCCTGCAGCGTCGCGAGCGTTTCCGCGCTGATGTAGCTGCCCTTGACCGTGACCAGCACCTCCGCATCGACCCGCGCGGCGTGGTCGAGGATCTCGCGGTTGTACGCAGCGATGCCATGGCCGGTGAGCAGGCGGTTGGCGATGCGGTGGATCAGACCGTGGGCGCGGCCGAGATAGGACCCCAGATCGACCTCGGCGACATCCCAGCCCTGCCCGCGCAGACCCTGCGCCAGCGCACGGCCGGTCGATCCGTGCCAGAATTCCGTCGCCATGACGGCGCGGATCGGGCGGACGGGGTCAGCGGCGGACGGCATTCAGCGCCGCCATCACGCCACCGACGCTGCGGCGCATGTCGAGTTCGTCGAAAATCTCGATCGAGCGCTGCGCCATCGCCGCGCGCTTGTCCGGATCGGCGGCGAGGGTCGCCAGGGCCTCGGCCAGCGCGGCGGTGTCGCCGCACGGGTAGACGATGACATTCTCGCCCTCGCGCGCGATGTCGGTCGGGCCGACCGCGCCGATCCGGTCGCTGTAGATCATCGGCAGGCCCATGCACGCGCCCTCGGACGTGATCAGCGGGTGCGGATCGGCCTGCGAGGGGTGCACCAGCACATCGGCCGCGGCGTAAAGCGCGGGCAGGCGATCGACATTGACGAAACCGGCAAATCGCGCGGGCAGGTTTTCGGCGGCGGCGCGCGCCTTCAATTCGTCGTGCAGTTCGCCATTGCCCGCGAACAGCGCGCCGATGCCATGGCCGGGGTGGAAGCGGGCGAGCGCGTCGATCAGGTCCTGCGGGCGTTTGCGCGCCGACAGCTTGCCGACGAACAGCGCCAGCATCTCGTCCTCGGGAATGCCGAACTCGGCGCGCACATCCGCCCGCAACGCAGCGCGGTTCGCGCGGGCGGCGCGGTACGTCTCTTCGTCGATGGTGAAGGGCGAGCGGAAGATGCGGTCGGTGGGGGCGCCGAACTTCCGGTAATATTCCTCGTTGCGGTCGCCGACCGAGAGGAAGGCGGAGATGCGCGAGTAGACGAGGCGGACGAGTAGCGCTTTGACCGCCTGTTTCAGCCCACCACGCTCCTGCAACAGCTCGCTGTCGGAGATGATCATGGCGGGGACGCGGTTGCGCCCGCACCACCAGAGCGCGCGGCGGACATTGGCCTGGTTGTAGCCGTAGAGCAGCACCGCGTCGGGCTTGAATGCGGCGAGGCGCTCGGCGACCTTGGGGCTGCTCGGCCAGCTTGGGCTGGGCTGCTGGCCGGGGCGGGCGTCCTCCAGGAACTCGTGCGAATAGCCGCCGAGCATTTCCATGTTCCACGAAATCTCGGCGTTCATTTCCTCGTCGAAATAGGCCTGCACCCCGACCGGCGCGCCGAAGATCAGATGAACGTCGAGGTCGTCGCGCGCGGCGAGCGCGCGGTAGAAGGGGACGAAATGCTGGATCGGGTGCGTGACCACGATCGCCAGCCGCGCCTTAGCCATTGGGCGTCACCGGCTGGAGCGCGACCACCGGGCCGTGGCTGTCGATCAGGCGGAAGCGGCCGCTGTCGAGCAGCGTCGCGACAAGCTGTTCGTGCGTGCCATGCTCGCGGCTGTCATGGGTTTCCATGATGATGATCCGCGCGCGGGCGAGCGCGTCGAAATCGTTGCGCAGGATTTGCCACTCGACCCCCTCGATATCGCTGATCAGCGCGAAATCGGTGATGCCATGTTCGTCGAGCAGGCCGGACAAAGTGCGGGCGGGGACCTGCACCGTTTCGAGGTCCGGCGCTTCGCTGGCGATGCGGCCCGAGACCGAGCTTTCGCCCATCGCGAACGCGACGGTGTCGCCGCCGCCATAGCTGATCGCGACCTCCGCGACGGTGGTGTTGGTCTCACACCCGTTGAGCGCGAGGTTACGGCGCAGCGAGCGGGCGAGGCGCGGATCGGCCTCGACGATCACCATGCGGCGGTCGGGCGCGATCGCGCGGCGGGTGGTGCAGCTGATCACGCCAAGGCTCCCGCCCAGCTCGACCACGTCGATATCGCGCGGCAGGTGGCGCTGGACGAAGCGATACTCGCCGCTTTCGTAGCCGCCGAGCAGCAACGCCGCCTTGATCTCCGGCGTCACGACGGGATCGCTGGTGTCGATCGTCAGCCCGCGATGCGGGATGCGGTCGCGCAGCAGCTTGGCGGCGATCACGCCGGTCATGCGGTTGGCGAGGATCGGGCCGACAATGCGGTTGATGCGGGTGCGAAGGCTGGTCATGCGGGCTCCGGCACGATGACGTAATCGCCGCCCATCAGCGCGTCGGGCGCGGCTTCGTGCAGCGCGATGCCATGGGTCGCGCCGTGACGGACCCCGGCGATGCGGTAGAAGTGCGAGCGTTCGGGGACGAGCGCGACGATCTGGGCGGCTTCGTCGGGGGCGATCCGCGCGCCGCCGCCCAACTCGATCCACAGCACCGGGCGGTCGCGGCGGATCGTTTCCTGCAACCCCTCCAGCACTGAAATCTCGAAGCCTTGGACGTCGCACTTGATCGCATCGACCGGGCCGACGTTCAGCCGGGCGAGCAGCGCGTCGCCCTGTTCGACCTGCACCGTCGCGACGGCTTCGAGCGGGGCGTCATATTGGTCGGTGGTGACGAGCGTGCCGAGGCCGCCATTGTCGCCTGCGGGCGAATAAAGCTGAAAGCTGCCCGGCTCCGCGCCGAGGCCGAGCTGGTGCGGCGTGACGTTGCTGGCACTGTTCAGCGCAAGGTTACGCTGGAGGCGTCCGAACACCAGCGGGTTCGGTTCGAAGCTGTGCACCTGATCAAAGGCGCGCGAAAATTGCAGCGCATGGGTGCCGACATTGGCACCGATGTCGAGGATCGTGCGGCGGCGATTGGCGGGGATGCGCGAGAGGAACGCGGCAATCTCATCGCGCTCATAGCCGCCGAACAGATAGGCCTGACGCTCGACGAAGGAATTGAGTTCGCCCTCAACCCACACCCCGTCATTGGCGACGCGGAAACTGCCCGTTGGGCCGGCAAGGCGATTGGCCAGCGATCCCCAGCCGCGCAAATGGCGCAGGCCGCGTAGCGCACGCACGGCGCGCGCGGCGACGCCCGGGTGCAGCTCGCCCTGGGGTGTCGTTCCGGTCAATGCTGGTCCCCCTGACCTTGCGCGCGGGCGTGCGGAAGCTCGCGCGGCGGATTGCAGACGGGTGTGGAAAGGTCAAGCGTCACCGGCGGCGAGCTCCTGGAACAGCGCGGTCATCTCGGCGGCGGCCACGTTCCCAGCGAGGAACGTTTCGGCGCGGGCGCGGGCGCCCTGCCGCCATTGGGCCAGCTCTGCGGCGGGCAGTTGCGCGAGCGTATCGATCGCCCGGGCCATCGCGGCGCGGTCGCCGAGCGGCAGGTCGAACCCGGCATGGTCGGCAGCAAGGTTGCGCCACGGAGTCTCCGTGCCGATCAGCACGGGCGTGCCAGAGCAGAGCGATTCGAAGATCGCGTGGCCGAAATTCTCGCTGCGCGACGGCATGAACAGCAGATCCTGGCCGGCCATCGCTTCGGCGACCTCGGCATTGGCGAGCTCGCCGCGATGTTCGGCGGTGATGTGCGGGGGCAGCTCGGCGATCAACTCGCGACAGCGCGCCCAATGCGCGGGATCGCTGATCGGGCCGTAGATCGAATAGGCGACCGGCGCACGGACCTGCACCAGCGTTTCGAGCGCGACGTCCAGCCCCTTGACCGGGGAGATGCGTCCCAGAAACGCGGCGCGGAACGGCTCGCCCGTGCCGCGCGGACGGTGAGTCGGAAGCGGGAATGCTGGCCGGGCATTGCCGATCAGTTCGATGCGGTGGCCCGGGAAGGCGGCGCGGACATCGGCGCGCTCGGCCTCGCTGGTGACGTGGAAGGTCACGCCACGCAACAGTCCGGCGAGGGTGACGAGCTTGCGATAGGCCGCTTTGCGCCCACCCTTGAGGCCCAGTGCCCCGCCCGAAAACTCGCCGCGCGGCGAGAGGATCACCGGCGCGCGCGATGTGCGACCCAAGCGGCGCGCGATCAGCGCGGGAATAGTGAATTCGCGGTCGAAAAAGCCGTTGAGCAGCAGGATGTCGTGCGGCGTGTCGCGCAGCAGCTTGGCCAAGCCCTTTGCACCGGCGCGACCGACGGGGAGATAATGCGCCTTGGCATAGCCCAGGTCGTGCCAGCGCCCGGCCTCGACCAGCGGCTCCGCCGCGCCGAACGCACGGTCGCGCGCGACGATGCGGAAATCGAACTGCTCCCCCAGCGTCTCGCACAGCGCCTTGATGCTGAGGTTCGGCCCCGTCGCCTCATGCCCCGGCCAGAACGCGCCGATCAGAATCAGGATCGTGGGACGCGCGCTCATGGCTGGGGCAGCGCGAAATTGATGCCGTAGCGCGACTTCAAATAGTCGGGGAAGCTGTCGATCCCGTGCGCGGCGATATGCATCCGCGCCTCGTCGATCTTGGCGTCCATCAGCATGAAGAACCAGAAGCCGTGGAGCGAATGCCACACGAACCCGCGCCGCCCGTCGAGAAAGCCGAGCCGCAGGAAGTAACGCTGCACGAAATAAAGCACGGCGCGCAGGTAGAGCGGCGCACCGCCATAAATGGTATGGCGCAGGAAGCGCTTGAACTTCGCCGCCGGCGTCACCGCGCCGGGTTCGTCATGATCGCGCACCACGCCCTGTTCGCGCAGCACGAAGTCGATCATCTGCAGCGTCGCGTAGCGGTTATGCTTGTCGGTCCACCAGCCGATGTCGCGGAGGTTTTCGTCGACCAGATCGCCGCCGGTGATCTTCTCCACCCGCCCGCTGTCGATAAGCAGCTTTTCGTCCATCCAGCGGCTTTCCATCCGCGCGCGGCCCGGCCGCCACATGCGGGTCAGCCAGGTGCGGTAATAGCCGCCCCAGCGGATGAACTTGCCGCGGAAGATCACCTTGAGCTTGACGTCGAGCGCCGACACGTCATCGGGCAGCGTTGGTGTGCGGCTACGCAGCGCGTCGAGCAGACCGGCTTCCAGATACTCGTCGCAATCCATGCGCAGGATCCAGTCGGTATCGATCCCGGTGTGGTCGGCTCCCCATTGCACCTGTGCGCCATGCGTCGTGAATGGGTTCTGATACACGTCTGCACCCAGCGACCGCGCGATCTCGACCGTGCGGTCGGTCGAGAAGCTGTCGACCACCACAATGCGCCGCACCAGCGGAGCAATCCGCTCGATGCACCGCGCGATGTGCACTTCCTCGTTGAAGGCAATGATCAGCGCGGTGATCGAAGGTGCGGCTCCAGGCATCACACCCCGGCGATGTCGAGCGTCGCTTCGCTGACCGCGACCAGCTCATCGAGCGGGATCGGCGCGGCTGCACCCTCGCGCGCGGCGGAGTAGAACGCCTTGACCAGCCCGGCCTGCCCCTTGTCCTGCGCCGAGGCCGACTGGGTGGTCGTCTTGCCGCCAGTGGTGATGTGCAGCTTGCGGAAATCGTCGAGGCGGACGACCGTGCCGCTGGCGAAAATCTCCAGATATTCCTTGGGCAGCGATGAGTCGCCGAGCGAGGAATAGAGAATCGTCCCGGTCGATCCGTCGGCAAAGCGCAGCACCGCCGAGACGGTGTCGTCGATCCCCTCCGGTCGGAACGCGCTGACCGACACCGGCGGGCCACCAGCGAGGAAGGTAAGCGCGTCGACGAAGTGGCACGCCTCGCCCACGATGCGCCCACCGCCCTGCGCGCCGTGCAGCCAGCTATCGCCCGGGACATGCCCGGCATTGACGCGGTAATGCATCGCGATCGGCCCGGCGCGTGAGGCAATCGCCGCCTTGGCCGCGATCATCATCGGCGCGAAACGGCGGTTGAAGCCGACCGTCAGCACGCCCGGCGCGCCTTCCGCCGCAGCGACGACGTCAGCGAGCTGTTCATGGTCGAGCGCCAGCGGCTTTTCGACGAACACATGCTTGCCCGCGCGCAATGCTGCGGCGGCGAGGTTGGCATGGCTGTCGTGGCGGGTGGCGATGAACACGCAATCGGTGTCGGCATCGTCCATCACCGCCTGCGGATCGGTCGCGGCGTTGGCGAAGCCCTCACGCTGCGCAGCGTCATGCGCCGACAGGCCGGTCGAAGTGACGACGGTGGTCAGCCGCTCCTTGCTCGCTTTCTTGAGCGCGGGGACCAGCACCGATTTGGCGTAATTGCCAAAGCCGATGAAGGCGGTGCCACGCCCGGTCGCGGCGGACGACACATTGACCGGAATCGACCGCGCGATCGGCGCGGGGGTCTCGGGATAGGTCAGCAGGATCGCGAGGAACGGCTCGTCCGTGTCCATCAGCTTGTAGGCGGCTTCCGCCTCCGCGATCGGGAAGCGGTGGGTGACCAGCTTGAGCGGGGTCACGCGGCCCTCGGCGACCAGCTCCAGAAACGCCTGCATGTTGCGCTGTTCGGTCCAGCGGACATAGGCGAGGGGATAGTCATGCCCCTCCAGCTCATAGGCCGGATCGTGGCGGCCGGGGCCGTAGGACATCGACAGGCGCAGATCGAGTTCGCGCTTGTAAAAGGGCTCGCGGTCGATCTCCATGCCGGTCAGGCCGACCATGACCACACGGCCCTTCATCCGGCTGATCTCGGCGGCCTGGTTGGGCGGGGTCGAGGATTTGCTCGACGCGGTGACGATCACCGCGTCCGCGCCATAGCCTTCGGTAAAGCCGCGCACCGCCTCGTCCAGCGCATCGCTGACCGCGACGTCCGCGCCCATCTCCAGCGCAAGCTTGGCGCGACCCGGATTGGGATCGAAGCCGAGCACGCGGCAGCCATTGGCCTTGAGCAATTGCACGGTGAGCTGGCCGATCAGCCCGAGCCCCATGACCACGACCCGCTCGCCAAGCGTCGGGTTGGCGACGCGCACGCCCTGAAGCGCGATGGCGCCGAGCGTGACGAAGCTCGCCGCTTCGTCGCACACGCCCGCCGGGATGCGGACCGACAGGTTCTTGGGAACGGCGTTGTATTCGGCGTGATTGGCCACGGCTGCCCCGGCACAGGCGATGCGGTCGCCGACCGCGTATCCGCCCGCTTCCGCGCCCGCCTCGACCACCGTGCCGGCGAGGCTGTAGCCGAGCGGAATCGGGGTATCGAGCTTGGCGAAGACCTTCTGCACCGTGGGCAGCAGCCCTTCGTTGCGGACCTTTTGCAGCGTCTTGCGCACCAGATCGGGCCGCGCCATCGCCTTGCCCGCGAGCGAGCTGCGCGCGAGGTCGATGATCTGCTTCTCGGTGCCTGCGCTGATCAGCGAGACGCGGGTCGCGACCAGATTGCGGCCCCGGCCCGAGCGCGGCACCGGTGCTTCGATCAGGCGCAGCACGCCGCTGCGATAATTTTGTTCGACCTGTTTCACTAAAGCCCCGTTTCCCCGACCGACGCGGCCATGACTGTGACGTCGCTCTCAAAACAACCACTTGGCAGTGTCAAGCACAGACGTTGTGTCGATTCTTCGCGGCCCATGTCGGGCCACCATGTTGCAGCTTCGAGACGCAGCGGCTGCGATGCGTGGATTATCAGCTGTGCGCTGCCCCGGCGCAGCGTTGCGGTGTTGGCGTCGAGCGTCGCTTCGCACTCGGGGTGGAGCAGCATTCGCCAGGTGGCGGGGGGCCAGTGCGCGCCTTCGATTCGATCCCGAATGCGGATGGTGTCGCCCTGTGCCTCGATCCGGCGGGAGACGATCGGGCGGCCAGGCAGGTGGGCAAAGCCGTCATGCCCGCCCGCCAGCGTCAGCGCGTCGGGCTGGACCTCGGCTTCGCTGACCCACACGCTCGGGCGGCGGCCACAGCGGAAGGCACCGAAAAAGTCTGCGGGTTCCGCGCCGTCGATGGCGAGGACATTATGATGATGCGCGCTGCGGCTCGCGTCGCGGCGTGCACCCGGGACATATTCGAACACGCCCTGGTCGACGATCATCCGCCGCCCCGCGACCGACAGCTCGATGCTGCCGATATCGCCATGCGCATGGGCAGGCAGGTCGTCGGGACCGACCCGGCCATGGTCGGCGATCAGGGTCAGGAGCGGCGTGTGCAGCCCGAAATAGCCCGCGGTCGGGAGGGCGAAGCCGCCTTGTGGTTGCGGGACTGTGCGGCCTGTGGCGGCCGTGTAAGCTGTCAGGCACTCGCCGGGAGGATAGGCCATGGTCAGCCCGGCATCGTTGAACAGCGCGGCGCCGCCATCGGGATGGGCGAGCAACGCAGTCGCGCGCGCCATGCCGCCGAGCGCGCGGTCCAGCGCTTCCGGTGCGGCGGGTCCAAGCGCGTCGCGCGTCTCGATCAGGTCGGCGAACACCTGCGCGTGGTAGGAGGGTGAGCGCTCATAATGCACGCCATCGGCCAGCACCTGCCGCGCCAGTTCCTTGTCGAGCAGCTCGAGCGCGCGAGCGCGCCAGCGGTCGGCGGTCGCGCCAGTGAAGAACGCCGCGCCCCAGCTCAGCGCCTTGATATTCTTGACGAGGTGATTGCCGCCAATGTCGAGCTCGAGATTGCGTTCGAGGAAGGACAGCTGCTGCGCGAGGCTGGCATGGATCGAGGCGAGCGCGGGGTGGCTGCGGTCGACGCTCCAAGCCGCGATGCGCTGCATCCACACCACCACGCGCAGCGACAGCGTGTAGCTGTTCCAGCTGTCGTGCCAGTAGCCGGGCTGCCAGGGCGGGTTGGCGGCGATCCATTGGTGGATCAGCGCAAGGCCCGCGTCCGCGTCGAGACCCTCCAGATACTCCATATAATGGAGGTTCATCCGCCACAGCTGATTGGCGACGCCGGTGCCGGGGGCGTCCCAGTCAATCGTCTCACCCATCTCCACCGCGCGGCCAAGGAAGGCGAAGCGCCAGCCATTGGCGGTGCGCGCGACCTGTCCGGTGCGCGGCGGGAAGCGGGGCGCGGGCGGGTTAAGCGCGGGCTCGATCTGACCCGGGGCGAGGCCGTCGAGGCTGAGCGGGCTTTTCAGCGAACGGCGGCGCTGCACCGTCAGCCGCGCGCGTGCGAGCAGCTGGCCCACCGGCACATGGCGGGCAAAGGCGATGCTGCGGCGCAAGCGGGCGATGCGGCTCATCGCGCCGCCACCAGCGCCTGCATGTCGGTGAGCAGCCGTTCGGCGAGCACGCGGCGGTCGAACTCCCGCGCGACAAAGCTGCGCCCCGATTCGCCGAGTTGCGCGGCAAATGCGGGATCGTCGGCCAGACGCGTCACTGCCGCTGCCAACTCCGCTGCGGATTCGGGCGTGATCGCGATTCCCCCGCCGCCCGCTTCCATCAGCGCCTTGGCCTCGCCCTCGACCCCCAGGATCATCGGGCAGGCCATCGCCATCGCTTCGAACATCTTGGACGGGATCACCGTCTTGAACGTATCGACCCGGCGCAGCAGCACCAAAGCCGCATCGCTGGCGGCCCAGATGCCGGGCATCGCCGATTTGGGCTGCTGGCCCAGCATCACGACATTGGACAGGCCACGCGCCGCGACTTCGGCCACCAGCCGTTCCCGCTCCGCCCCGTCGCCGACCAGCAGAAAGGCGATGTCGCTGCGGTCGCGCAGCAGTTCAGCCGCCTCCAGCACTGTGTCGAGCCGGTGCGCCATGCCGTGCGTGCCGACATAGGCGGCAACGAACTTCCCGGTCAGCCCGTGCGCGGCGCGGAATTCCGCCTCTGCCGCCGCATCGGGCGTGGTGAAGGTGGTGAGATCGACACCGTTCTTGATGACCGCAATGGGTCCGTCGCCCCGGCGTTCGCGGATATGCGGCACGAATCCGTCGGTCACCGACACGACCAGATCGGCCTGGCGATAGGCGAAGCGCTCGATCGCCTCGAGCAGCTTGATCGCCGCGCCGCGCTTCATCGCGCCGACCGTCACGATACTCTCGGGCCACAGGTCGCGGATTTCCAGCACCCAGGGACGGCGCTTGCGCTTGAGCAGCCAGCCGGCAAGCCCGCAGAAGAATTGCGGGGAGGTGGACAGGACCACATCGGCCTTGGGCATCCGCCACATCCAGAGGAAGACGGAGAGCAGATAGGACACGTAATTGGAGATGCGCGGCAGAAACCCCTCATTCGCCGCGAGCCAGGTCCACAGCCGGATCACGCGCACCCCGTCGCGCTCCTCCTCCTGCCACAGCTTGTTGCGATAGCCGGGATAGGCGCGGCCGGTGGGGTGATTGGGGACGCAGGTGACGACGGTGACGTCGTGCCCCGCCTGCGCCCACACGCGCGCATGTTCGGACAGGCGCGAGGCCGGCGCGTTCACCTCGGGCGGGTAATAGTGCGTGAGGACGAGGATCTTCATCGCGGCGGCGCGGTCAGGCCGCGAGACGCGCGGGATCGCCGAAGTAACGCGCCAGCGCCTCGCCCGACCATTCGCGGCCCGATTTGCGCGTGCGGATATCCTTGGTCGCCCCCTTCAGCCATCCGGTGACGGGGATGCCGAAGCCGGTCTTGGGCTTGTTGAGAATCGCGTCGGGCAGCGGCGTGGAGGGGGCGTTGCCCAGCATTGCCTTGCCTGCGCCTGGCGTCAGGCCCGGCAGGATCGGGGCAAGCGCCTGCAGCAGCGTGAAATCGACCAAAGGCACGCGGATTTCCAGCGAATGCGCCATGCCGGCCCAGTCCGAATCGCGCAGCAGCTGGTTGCGCATATAATTGCACGATTCGAGCGCGGCGACGCGGCCATTGTCGCTGCCCGGATCGGGGGTCATGGTCGCGGCGATCAGATCCTCGGGATCGAGCTCCGTCAATCCCTGTGCCGCCATGCCGGGGTCCATCGCCCCGTCCAGTTCGAACGGCAACAGCACCGCGCGGCGCAGCAGATAGGTGCCGGCCCAGCTGCGCGGCAGGTCGAGCAGCCCGGCCAGCTTCGGATTGCGCGCGAGCAGGCCGGGGGCGAGCAGCTTGAGCAAACCCCGGCTGGCACCGCCCGCGCCGGGGACATGCGCTACGGGTCCAAACACGCGCCGCGTCTGCGGAATCGTGCGGAAGGTGGAATAGCCCGCGAGCAATTCGTCGCCGCCCAGGCCCGACAGCGCGACCTTCAGCCCCAGCTCGCGAGTCGCCTTGCTCACGAACCAGCTGTTGATCCCGTCAATCGTCGGCTGGTCCATCGCGGCGAAAATCGCGGGCAGGTCGCCGCGAAACTCCTCGGCGCTGACCTGACGGACATGATGCTCGACGCCGTACAGCGCCGCCACCGATGCCGCGCCCGGCACCTCGTCGGCGGGCGTGCCGGCAAATTCGGGGAAGGCGAGGGTGCAGGCGCGGATGCGTTGTGCGCCGCAATCGCGCATCAGCCCGACCAGAGCCCCCGAATCGACACCGGCAGACAGGAACGCGCCGACCTCAACATCGGCGACCATGTGATGGCGCACGCTGTCGCGCAGCGCCTCGGCGACATCGACCGTCCCGCCGTCACGGCCATCGGCAATCGCCTGCGCGACCGAGGCATAGCGGACGGCTTCGCCCACGCCGCGCGCGTCGACCGTGATCCAGCTGCCCGCCGGAACGGCGCGGATCGCGCGATAGATGGTGAAGGGCTCGGGCACCGATCCCATCAGATGGAAGCCGGTCAGGCCAGCGGGCGATGGCTCGCGCGAGATCGACGGGTCGGCGATCAGCGCCTTGACCTGCGAGGCAAAGGCGATCCGGCCGTTGGTGTCGGCGTAGTAGAGCGGCTTGATGCCATAGGGGTCGCGCGCCAGCGTCAGGCGGCGCTCGCGCGCGTCCCAGATCGCGAAGGCGAACATCCCGCGCAGCCGCGTCAGCATCGCCGGACCGTGCGCCGCGAACAGCGCGAGCAGCACTTCGGTATCCGACCCGCTGGCGAAGCGGTGCCCCTGCGCCTCCATTTCGGCCCGCAGCGCCTGATAGTTATAGATCTCGCCGTTGAAGACGAGGCTGTAGCGCCCGGCTTCGTCGTGCATCGGCTGCGCACCACCGTCGCTCAAATCGATGATCGACAGGCGGCGATGGGCAAGGCCGACGCGCGCATCACCATCGATCCACAGCCCGACGCCGTCGGGCCCGCGCGCCGCCATCGCATCGCGGACCGCGATCAGCCGTTCGGGGTCGATTGCGAGCGCATTGTCACGATGCGCGAACATGCCGGCGATGCCACACATCGGATCAGGCGTCCGTCCGCGGCGGCAGCAGCCGGTTGGCGAAATAGAGCAACAGGTGCAGCACCACCGCCGCGCTGATCGGCCCCACGATATCGGGCACCAGCATGCCGTCGATGCGCGATCCGGTGCGCAGGCCGAGCGCAACCACCAGCAGCAAATGCCAGGACTCGCGTTGCAGCGCGACGACATTGTAGATCGACCACAGCGCAAGGACCGGCGCGCACAAAGCCGCGAACAGTCCGACCCCCAGCCAGCCGAACGTCCAATATCCCTCCGCCGGGATGCTTGGGCTGGTCGATGAATTGTAGTTGCCGTTGGCGCGAAAGGTGAAGTCGCGCCCGATATCGGTGATGATCGGCTTGTCCGGATAGACGATGCGCGGAATCCACACGATGAAGATGTCGCGCAACGTGTCGCCGGGAATGCCCTGATCATACAGGCTGATCGCGAACGATCCGGCGTTGACATAGCTCAGGCGTGCCCAACCGATCTGGAAATCGGGTTCGTTGGGCCGGGTCTGCTCGACGCCCGCGGCGCGTGCGTTCAGCACCTGAATCGTTTCCGACAGCACCGCGCGGCCGGTTTCGCTGCGCGTCACCAGCCCGCGTGCCTCGGTCACAATGTCGGCCACCACGAAATAATAAGGCACCAGAATGCCCACGATCAGCATGAGCCGCCGGAACGTCACCTTGTGATAGAGATAGGCGAGCGGAAGCATCAGCGCCGGGAACATCGCGGCATATTTGCTGAGCTGAACGATCCCGACGATCGAATCGACCACGGTCAGCGCGAACACCAGCCAGAACCAGCGGCGGCGGTCATTCTGCAATGCCCAATAGCCGACCAGGAAATAGCCGACATAGGCGAACTGACCCAGCTGGATGATAAAATTGGGAAGGGTGAGTTGGATTATTTCTAGCGCGACCGGGTAGATCAACAGATAGTTGATCGCGGTGCCTACACCCAAAAAGGTGAAGCCGATCGTCTCGGTGCTCAGGTTGCAGGGCGAAATGAACTTCAGCGTCTGACGGCCGAGGCTGCGCGTGCGGAGCGGGCCGACGATGCCGGCCACGAACACCAGCAAACATCCATGGAACATCGCCACGACGATGTTGAATTTGAGCACGTCGCGCGGGTAAAAATCGAAAAAGGTCGCGAGCATCGCCCGCGTCTCGTCGTTCAGGAACAGCGTGATCAGCGACCCGATGCCGAGATATCCGACCACGCCGATCCGGTACCACAGCAACGGCGACCACAAGGTGTGGCGATTGGTCAGCACCATGCGATAGATCGCCCAGCCGACCACGAGCGACAGCAGCACCGGGCCTGCATAGTTGGCAAAGGTGCTGGCGACGCCGCCATAGGCGATCGCGATGCCATAGAAGATCAGCAGCGCGAAGGTGCCGGCCACTTCCTGCATCGTCGGCATCAGGCCGGCCATCGCGTCTTCGTGCGCCCCGCCCGCCGGTGTCGCAGGGGCGAGACGGGTCCGCGCCTGCGGCACTGTCCAGCGCGGTGCGCCGACCGCCATCAGTGTCGCGACGCCAGCGCGATGCAATCCGCGCCGTCCCAGATCACGGTATCAAGCGTGAAGCCGCGGCGTTCCAGCTCGGCGAGGAACGCCTTTACGTCACCGCCGAATGCGTGAACCTCGATCCCGATCCGGTCGGCCATGTCGAGCAACCGGCTTTGCGGATCGAGCAGAAAATATTCGCTGCCCTCGATATCGCATTTCAGGAATGCGATGCGGTCGATGCCATAGCGCGCGATGAAATCGGGCTCCGACAGCCGTTCGGCATCGGTGTAGCTGGGGTCGGTCGCGACGTCGCTGATCTGCTGCGGGCTGAAGATGCCCACGAACGCGCGGCACAGGGTGGCGCGGTCGGCAAAGCCATTGGCGGCCATCGTCGCGTGAAATTTGGCGACGTTGCGCGCGCCGGGCTCGACCGCGATCACGCGCGCCGTCGGATTGCTGGCCAGCGCCATGGCGGTGAAATTGCCCATATTGGCGCCTAGATCGACGACCAGGCCATGGTCCGGGATCTTCAGGAACCCATCGCGCGAATAGACTTCGCGGACCCAGATTTCGCGCAGGCCGCTGAATGCCTGCTCGCCCACCAGCTTCGCTTTCGCCGCACCGTGCCGCGCCACGAACGGACCTTCGCCCATCGCCTTGTCGGCGGCGAGCAGGTTGCGCGTCTTGAGCGCGGCGGGCATCGTCACCGCGACGGCGCCCGCCCATTGCAGCGCGCGCGCAGGCCCGGCTACGCGGATAATCCCGAAAAAGTCGCGAAGCAGCTTGCCAATCATTCCGTTTCTCGACGCGGGCGGCCGCGGGGTGCGGCGGGACAGGGCCGCGACCGGCAATAGTCACAAGATTGCTGCGATGCACGCGGATTTTCCGCTTTTTGCACGTGCTTGGTCCGCGTCAGGCAGCGGCCGTGCGTCGCGCCCGCGCATCCAGCTTGATATTGATCCAGCGCAACAGCGGTCGCTCGACGAACTGGTACACTAGCACGCCCAGCACCACGCCGCTGCCGACGATCAGCGCCACCGCCATCACGCGCGTTTCCGGCCCGGCCAGGCCAACGCTGCCGATCAACCGCCCGAGCACGCGCTGCGCCCCGGAACCATCACCAGCGCATAGCCGACCACGCCCCAGGCCAGCAGCGCGGCGATGAACAGCCAGCGGCGGATAAAGGCGAGCAGGAACAGCGCGTAAAACGCCATTTCATGCGTCAGCGTCCATAGCGCAGGGGGCGCATAGGCGAAATCGAACGGGATCAGCGTCAGGGCACCAGATATTCGATCGGCCGCATCGGCATGCCCGCAGCAAAGCTGAGCGCCGCCCAGGCGATCACCACCAGCGCAACCGGGGGATAGATGCGCACCAGCCGCTTGCGGATATAGCTCGGCACTTCGCCCACCGCGCCGATCCGATCGTAATGGATCCAGCAGATGATAAAGCCGCTGAGCGCAAAGAAGAGCTCAACCCCGGCATGGCCGAACAGGAACATGGCTTCCCAGCTCTGTACCGGCTGGTAGCCGCCCGGTCCGAACACACAAGCGGCGTGATAGAGGACGACCAGAATCGCCGCGACCGCCCGGAAATATTGCAACGCTGGCAGTGTCGCAGCGCGTCCGTGCCGCGCCTCCGCAGTCAATCCGGTTCTCGTCATATGTCCCCCTGCGGCGGACCTTGGCCTTTTCATCGGCCTCGTCAAGCAGCGGCTCTGTAATTGCGGCACCGCGGCAAAGCGCCTATGGCGGGGCGATATCGGGAATTTCGCGTGGTCTTGTCGAAGCTAAAAGGGTTGTTCGGGGCGTCGCCCGCGACGCAGGCCGCGTCTGCGGTGCTGCCCGATGGCGAGCGCGTCTATGCGATCGGCGATATTCATGGCCGGTTCGATTTGCTGACCGATCTGCTCGCGCGCATCGACGCCGACGACGCGGCGCGTGGGAACTCGCAGACGCGGATCATCTTCCTTGGCGATCTGGTCGATCGCGGCCCCGATTCGGCATCGGTGGTGGAACTGCTGGCGACCGCCGATTTCGGCGATCGGAAAGTCGATTTCCTGCTCGGCAATCATGAGGAGGTGTTCCTCAAGGCATTGGGTGGCAATCTGGAGACGATGCGCTTCTGGCTGCGCATCGGCGGGGAAGAGACGCTGCTGAGCTATGGCACGCCGATCGAGTTGATCGACCGCGGCCTCGCCGACGAGCTGGTCGAGGATTTCCTACCGCGCGTGCCGTCGCACCACATCGACTTCCTGCACAAGATGACCGACATGGTGCGGATCGGCGATTATTGCTTCGTCCATGCCGGGGTGAAGCCGCACGTTCCGATCGACCGGCAAAAGCCCGAGGATTTGCGCTGGATCCGCGAGCAGTTCCTCAATTTCGAGGGCGGCTTCGGCGCGACCGTGGTGCACGGCCATTCGATCGCCGCGCAGGTCGAGGAACTGTCCAATCGCATCGGGATCGATACCGGGGCTTATGCGACCGGGCGGCTGACCGCGCTGGCGCTGGAGGGGGGCGAGCGCTGGTATCTCGCGACTGAGGGGGAGCGGGGGTAGCGCTTAGTTGGCGTCGCCCGGCAGTTCCCCTCCCTGAAAGGGAGGGGCTGGGGGTGGGTTTAGCGGCAGGCGAGGCTCGATGCCTCGCCTGCCGCTTTTTTGTGATGCGGATGAGAGTCTTTTGAGCGCGCAGACGCGCGCACCCACCCCCGACCCCTCCCTTTCAGGGAGGGGAGCGAAATTGTGGCAGGCGACCTAGTCCACCTTCTTACCCACGCCGACCAGCTTCAGACCGGCGCGCTGCACCTCTTCGGCGGGATAGATATTGCGCAGATCGACCAGCAGCGGCGTGCTGAGCAGCTTTTTCATCCGGCCCAGATCCAGCGCGCGGAACTCATCCCATTCGGTGACGATCACCAGCGCGTCGGCACCCTCGGCGGCCACATAGGGGCTGGGGCAGAATTCGACATTCTTGACCAGCGGGCGCGCCTGTTCGACGCCTTCGGGGTCATAGGCGCGGACGATCGCGCCGGCATCCTGCAGCGTCTGGATCACCGCCAGGCTGGGGGCGTCGCGCATATCGTCGGTGTTGGGCTTGAACGTCAGGCCCAGGATCGCGACGGTCTTGCCGCGCACCTCGCCGCCCATCGCCTTGATCACCTTGCGCCCCATCGCGCGCTTGCGGCTGTCGTTGACCTGCACCGTCGCCTCGACGATGCGCAGCGGCGTTTCGTGGTCGTCAGCGGTCTTGAGCAGCGCCAGCGTGTCCTTGGGGAAGCACGACCCGCCATAGCCGGGTCCGGCATTCAGGAATTTGCGTCCGATGCGGTTGTCCATGCCGATGCCGCGCGACACTTCCTGCACATCCGCGCCGACCTGTTCGCACAGATCCGCGATCTCGTTGATGAAGGTGATCTTGACCGCAAGGAACGCGTTGGCGGCATATTTGATCAGCTCGGCGGTGCGGCGGCCGGTGAACATGACCGGGGCGGACTGGTTGAGCGAGAGCGGGCGGTAGATGTCGCGCATCACCTGGCTCGCGCCTTCATCCTCGCTGCCCACGACGACACGGTCGGGGCGCTTGAAGTCGCTGATCGCTGCGCCTTCGCGCAGGAATTCGGGGTTGGAGACGACCGTGATGCCCTTGTCGGGGGCGATGCGCGCGACGATGCGCTCGACCTCGTCGCCGGTGCCGACGGGGACGGTCGATTTGGTGACGATCACGGTCGGACCCTCGACCGCCGCGACGATCTCTTCTGCTGCGGCAAAGACATAGGACAGGTCGGCATGGCCGTCGCCGCGCCGGCTGGGCGTGCCGACCGCGATGAACACCGCGTCCGCGCCCTTGACCCCTTCAGCGAGGTCGGTGGTGAAGGACAGGCGGCCCGCCTTGACGTTCGACGCGACCAGTTCGGCCAGCCCCGGCTCATAGATCGGCATCACATTCTGGTGCAGCAGCTCGATCTTGCGCGCGTCCTTGTCGACGCACACGACATCATGGCCAAAGTCTGAGAAGCACGCCCCGGAAACCAGGCCGACATAGCCCGTGCCGATCATCGCAATACGCACGCTGGAAGTCCCTTTCGTCGCGGCTGTCTCGCCGCCCTATGCACAGCCGGAGCGCGCCATGCGACCCAAAAATGGCGTTTGCGGGGCAGGGCTCAAGGGCGCGCATCCGGCTTGGGGCGGTCTAAACAAATACTAGATCGCAGCGCGCGGGCATGGTCCATAGATGACCGGCTATGAATTCCCTGACACATCTTGCCCGGCTGGAGGCCGAGAGCATCCACATTCTGCGCGAAGTGGTTGCCGAGGCCGAGCGGCCGGTGATGCTCTATTCGGTGGGCAAGGACAGCGCGGTGATGCTGCACCTGGCCAAGAAGGCCTTCTTCCCCGCGCCGCCGCCCTTTCCGCTGCTGCACGTCGATACGACGTGGAAGTTCCGCGCGATGTACGAGCTGCGCGACAAGGCGGCGCGCGACGCGGGGATGGAGCTGCTGGTGCACCACAATCCCGAAGCGATGGCGCGCGGAATCAACCCGTTCGACCATGGCGGGCTGCACACCGACATGTGGAAGACCGAGGGGCTGAAACAGGCGCTCGACAAATATGGCTTCGACGCGGCGTTCGGCGGCGCGCGGCGCGACGAGGAGAAGAGCCGCGCCAAGGAACGCGTGTTCAGCTTCCGCTCCGCCAGCCATCGCTGGGATCCCAAGGCGCAGCGGCCCGAATTGTGGCGGCTCTACAATGCGCGCAAGGCCAAGGGGGAGAGCATGCGGGTATTCCCCATCTCCAACTGGACCGAGCTCGATATCTGGCAGTATATCCGCGCCGAGGGGATCGAGATCGTCCCCCTCTATTTCGCTGCGCCGCGTCCGACCGTGGTGCGCGGGGGGCTGACCTTGATGGTCGATGATGACCGCTTCCCGCTGGATGGCGAGGAGCCGGTGATGCGCTCGATCCGCTTCCGCACGCTCGGCTGCTATCCGTTGACCGGCGCGGTCGAGAGCGAAGCGGCCACGCTGGACGAAGTGATTCAGGAAATGCTGCTGACGACGACGTCCGAGCGTCAGGGGCGCGCGATCGATCATGATCAGGCGGCGAGCATGGAGAAGAAGAAACAGGAGGGGTATTTTTGACCCGCCACGTCATGCGAAGCGTGACGCCGGGTCAACCCCGGCGCCGGCCGGGGCCGCCTGCCGCACGCCGTGCCCTCACGACCGCTAGCGGCCCCGGCCTGCGCCGGGGCGACGGATTGGATCTATGACCGACTCCTCCTACCGCCCCGACGCCCTCATCGCGTCCGACATTTCCGCCTATCTCGAACAGCATCAGTCGAAATCGCTGCTGCGCTTCATCACCTGTGGCTCGGTGGATGACGGCAAATCGACGCTGATCGGGCGGCTGCTCTATGATTCGAAGATGATCTTCGAGGATCAGCTCGCCGCGCTCGAAGCCGACTCGAAGCGGGTGGGGACGCAAGGGCAGGAGATCGACTTCGCGCTACTCGTCGACGGCCTCGCCGCCGAGCGCGAGCAGGGGATCACGATCGACGTCGCCTATCGCTTTTTCGCGACCGAAAAGCGCAAGTTCATCGTCGCCGACACGCCGGGGCATGAGCAATATACGCGCAACATGGTCACCGGTGCCTCGACCGCCGACCTTGCCGTCATCCTGATCGACGCGCGCAAGGGTGTGCTGACGCAGACGCGCCGCCACAGCTTCCTCGCGCACCTGCTCGGCATCCGGCACATTGTGCTCGCGGTGAACAAGATGGACCTCGTCGGATACGACAAGGCGGTGTTCGATCGCATCACGCTCGCCTATCGGGCCTTTGCCAGCGAGATCGGTATCACCAACTTCACCGCGATCCCGATTTCGGGCTTCAAGGGCGACAATATCACCGCGCTCATTTCACATCAAGGTGGTGGAGGAAAGTGCCGAGCGCTGCGTGGCGCTGGCGGCCGAGTTGCCCTCCGACATCCTCGTGCTGCAGGGCGACGCCACCGACGAGGACC